>RQYD01000024.1 GCA_003858485.1 Clostridiales bacterium COT073_COT-073 | reverse complement strand
CCCACCCATTTAACGAGCCTTTCGCCACTTACTTCGTAAGATGGCTTGCGGTTGCACACCTAAAAAAGACTGTTCCAAGGAACGTGGGAAAGTTGAGTAATTGATAGAAGGAGAACGAAATGGCAGAAATAGATATAGAAATGACTAAGAATTGTAATTTATATAAAATTATTGTTGACAATTCCTATGATGCTATCGTGGTTTCTGATGCCAAAGGAAAAATAGTGGTTGCTAATAAAACAACATTGGAATCTATGTGTTTAAGCGAAGAAGAAGTCTTAGGGAAAACACCCCAGGAATTGATTAGTCAGGGAATATACACTAATTCTACAATTGTACAGGCAATTGCAACCGGCGAACCGGTTACCGGATTGGTAAATGTACATGGCAAACCACGCTTATCAACAAGCTTGCCTTTATTTGACGAAAATGGGGATTTAGAATATGTGATTACCAATAATCGTTCGGGTACGGTTATGGATGAATTTGCCAATCAGTTGGCATATGAACAACAACAGCACACATATTACAGGACGATTGCTGATTATTTAAATAATTATAAGGGCGAAGATATTGTTTGCAATAGTCCTCAAATGATGCGGATTATGGAGTTTTGCGTTAATTTTTCAGCTTCCGATAGTCCGGTTATGTTATTGGGAGAATCAGGGGTTGGCAAAGAATTGATTGCCTGGTTGATTCACTCTATGAGTGCCCGCAAAAAACAGGCTTTTATTCCTGTGAATTGTCTGTCGGTATCACAAAAAAACTTTGAAAATGAGTTGTTTGGTGAGCAAGGGACGTTTTTTTCCCGATCCGGGAGCAAACAAAAAATGGGGCTTTTGCGGATGGCACATAAAGGAACCATGTTTTTGGATGAGGTTAGTGAATTAAGCTTATCCATGCAGTCGAAACTGTTGCGCTTTATTGAAAAAAAAGAACTGGAAAATGATAATCGGCATGATAAATTGGATGTAAGAATTATTTGCGCTACCAACCGGGATTTAAAACAAATGATTAAAGAAAAAACTTTTCGGGAAGATTTGTACTATCATTTGAATGTGATTCCCATTCAAATCCCTCCTTTGCGAGAAAGGCCGGAAGATATTGAAGCCATCAGTCACTATTTTTTACGAAAATATAACAAAAAATATGGGAAACAAACTGTACTTAGTCCTCAGAATTTAGATTTTTTGAAAAAATATGATTGGCCGGGAAATGTTCGTGAGTTAAGAAATGTAATTGAGCATTCTGTTTTGATGTCGGCGGCTCATAGTCCTCACTTGGCTTTATATACGGTATTAAATCAGGAAGATAACCTTAATCAGCAGATTGATTCAAAACCAAAGCAATGGCAATTACCAGAGCCTAATTTACCTTTAGAGAAGGCGGTAGCATTGTTTGAGGAAAAATATATTCAAAGCGTGATAGAATGTTGTAATGGACAATTACAGGCAGCAGCTAAGGTGCTTGGCATTCACCGCAGCACTCTTTATCGGAAACAAAATAAAGAATAAAAGAAGATTTGCTGTTTGGATGTTTATAGATATGATTTTTGACATGTAATTAAAAGAGATATGTCTTTGAGTAGCAGGAGAGATTTTTATGTATTATATTCCATTTGCTGTATTTTTATTTTATTTGATATTATGGAATCCTAAATATCACTATGCACCACCGGTATTATTAAGCTTATCGGCCATTATCGCTGATCTTGTTTTAGTGTTTTTCTGGCCGGAAACCTGGCCATCAGCCCTTTTTCTGATGGCGGTTTATCTTTTTTTGATCAAAATTCGCTATCACAGTAAAATTGTCACCATCAACTATTGGGAGATGGATAATGGCAGGCGTTTACCATTATTTTTACAACTTGGACTTGGTGCAGTCATAGCTGGAGTAGTGGCTTTTTATTTTTATAAACAAGGGGTACAGGCAAAGCCTTTGTTGACTTATAGTTTTGTTGGCGGATTGCTGACTTTGATGCTGACTGATTTTTTGCATTATGCCCGATTTCGGGCGTCGTCTTTTATTCAGCATTTATTTCCTGAAAAATTAAAAGAGGAAGAACACACGGCGGTTTTAGCTGATTACTATACCCGGCAAATTCAAGGTAGTGGCCGAAATCGGATAGCGGTCAGGCTACATGAGCTGATTTTTGAAGGAGAAGAGTTACCTTTTCAGGCGGGATATTTTGATATGAAAAACTTTGCTGAAAAATGCGGTTCAACTTTTCGCTATATTAAAGTAACCGACCATTTGGGGATTTCCTGGATTAAGCGGGATAGTTTGGAGCTGGTGGAGGATGCCGGTCGTCGGATTCCCAGACTTAGCCCTTATTATCAGAAATTTGCTTTGGCTGAAAGGATTGGCATTATTGGCTCCATTCATTTGGTAGACTATGATTTAATAAAATGGATGGCGGCTTTTGGTATTTCCTTAGTTTTAATGATTCAAAACCTGCCGCTTTCGGTGGCTGTGATTATCAGCCTGAGCATCGGCTCCTCTTGCGTGCCCTATTACTTACTGATATCACCAGCGGTATTGATCCCATCAACATTGGTATTTATTATTAGTTTAGTGAAAAGAAAAGCAATTTTGCAGCAAAGACAGGAAGATTATGAACAGTATGGCTTGAGGCTTTACCGGTTTCAATCAGAGCGATAAGCTTGTTGCATACTGCTAAAAATTGTGTGAAAACTTGTGAAATTTTACAATAGACAATCAAAAATAAAAAGAGTAGACTGAAGATGTAGTTAGGAAACCGATTAACTACATCTTTCTATTTATAGGCAATCGATTACCTATACTAAAGTTTGGAGGCAGCAAATGGCAGTAACAATGAAAGAAATAGCTGAAATAACAGGTGTTTCTAAAGCAACTGTTTCAAAAATTATTAATGGGCGTGATCGCTATATCAGTGAAGAAACCAGGAAGAAAGTTTTAGGATGTATTACACAAATGGGTTATGTACCAAATGCGATGGCCCGAGGGCTTAAGGTAAAAAAAACCAGGATGATTGGTTTTATTTTACCAGATATATCCAATCCTTTTTTTCCGGAGATCGCCAAGGGTATTGAAGACAAAGCTAAAAAAGAGGGGTTTGGAGTGGTGATTTGCAATACGGACGATAGAGCAGAAGCGGAATATCAAAGTTTTCAGTTTTTATTTGCGCAGCAAGTTGATGGTATTATTTTTACCAGAGCATTACGTCGGGCGAATATGGATAAAGTTTTTGAATCGGGGATACCGATCGTGGTCGTTGACAGAGAGGTGAATACCAAACAGCTGGGATTTGGCCAAATATTTATTGATACCAGGCAGGGGATTAAAGAGTCGACTAATCTTTTGATTCAGGCAGGATGTGAGAAAATCGCCTATATTTCAGCCCAGTACCATTCAGAATACGACCGGTATAGCGGCTATGTTGAGGCCATGCAGGAAGCTGGCAGGCAGGTACAGGCAGAATTGGTTTATAAAAATCAATACAATGTGGACACCGGATATGAGGGAATCAATAAAATTCTGGAAACAAATAAAGTGGACGGGGTTGTTTGTGGCAATGACTTAATTGCGATTGGGGTAATAAGAGCGCTTAGCGAAAGAGGCATAAAAATCCCGGATCAAGTGAAGATAATGGGTTTTGATGACATGTATTTTTCGCAGTATATGGTTCCGCCGCTGTCGACCATAAAGCAGCCGGCCTATGAAATGGGGGCACAGGCGGCGGAAATGTTGATTGATAATATTTTGTATCAAAAACCTCTGGCTAAGAAGAAATTAAATTTTACAATTTGTATGCGGGGAACAGTTTGATATTTTCTGATATGAAATGGATGCTTTTATGATAATCATCGATTAAGCTCAAACGGAGTAGTATCTTTGAAGGATAAATATGAGCTGATGAAGGATCAATAATTTCAGATAAAAGAAAACAAGTAAATAAAAATTATGTAAAGGAGGATATTATGGGGTATGAACCAATTGTTGACTGTGATTATGGGCCATTGCATTCAAAAGTAAATTTGGAGCCGGATTTTTTCACAGGTTTTGATCCGGAGAAACGAGAGGAAATAGTGGCCAAGGAAGCAGAGTTCTATCATGAGATTACCAAGCCGTATTCAGTAGATGAAAAAATAGAAAAATTTTATATTGTTGTTAAAGCAATGGATGGAGCAGAAATTAAAGTCAAGGTATATAAATCCAAAGAGTCATCAACAGGAAAACGACCGGCTTGGGTTTTTGCACATGGCGGCGGTTTTCAGACTTGTTCGGTGGAAACTCATGATTTTGTGCCGGCTTATGTATCCGCCAATAGCGGCGTAATGGTTTTTTCGGTTGAGTATCGTCTGGCACCGGAATATAAATTTCCAACAGGATTGGAGGACTGTTATGCTGTTCTTAAATATGTGGCAGCACATGCTGATGATTTTTCAGTTGATCCCAGCCGAATTGCAGTTGGCGGTGATTCCAGCGGTGGTACATTTGCCGCAGCATTAACTCTGATGGCCAAAGACAGAAAAGAGGTGAAAATTGACAAGCAAGTTTTAATTTATCCGGTAACAGATATGGCTGGTGCAGTTGAAAAAGGGTCTGCCCGGGCATATCCAATGGTAGGTACAGAGGATGGGGATAAGAAAGGAAATTGGTTGATGGAGATTTATGCGGAGCGGGGAACTGATCCCCGAAATCCGTATATCAGTCCGCTATTAGCAGATGATTTCAGGGATTTACCGAAAATGCTGTTGATTAATGCGGAATGTGATGCTTTGCTGGATGATGGTTTGATTTATGCAAAATGTTTGCAGGATGCGGGAGTTAAGGTAAAGTATCATATTTATAAAGGAATGCCGCATGCATTTATTTTAAGAACATATGAGGAAACCTTTGCGGCTTTAGATCAAATTTGTGATTTTTTAAAATGAACACGCATACTACTTGCAAATAAACTGTGAGTGTGACATTGATCTGACTTTTAACTTTTTATTAGACCAGAAAGAATATGTGGCAAAAATAGTAAAAAACAAGCGAGTGTTCCGCCAGTCATACCTTATTCATGGAGATTGGATTATTATCAAAGGAGGAAATTAGAATGAAAAAAATTTTAGCAGTACTATTTGTAATGATCATGGTTATTGGATTAGGCAGTTGCGGCGAAAAAAAAGAAACCCCAAAAGCAGATACTCCACCTGAACAGGAAGTAAAGCAAGATACAGCCACTGAAACTCAAAAAACAGAGGATAAGGCAGAAATAAAAACTGATAAAAAGATTTTAATCGGTTTATCCATGCATAACCAAACTGCAGATTGGGCAGTTAAATTTAAGGATACATTTTTGGAGCAGGCCAAAGAGCTGGGAGCGGAAGTAACATGGAATGATGCCAATGCGGTGGCTGCTACTCAGGTAAATAATATTGAGGATTTGGTGGCTCAGGGAATCAATGTACTGGTGGTTGTACCAGCTGACAGTACAGCGCTTGGTCAGGCATTAAAAGCAGCAGCCGATGCTGGAGTAAAAATCATTAATGCGGATTCAAAGGTGGATGAAGCAGATAGAGATTTGGTTGAATCCTTTATTACAGCGGATTGCTATAAAGGTGGATACTCTTTAGGTGAATATTTGGCTGATAAATTACCGGAAAATGCGGTGGTAGGAGCTCTGAATTATCCCCAGATTGCGGTTATTGCTGACCGTTTCATTGGTTTGCAGAAGGCATTTGAAGATAAAGGTCGGAAAGATATTACCATTATTGATAAAACCTGTACTGATTTAAATGCAATTGCAACTTATACTGAGGATATGTTTATGGCCAACCCGGAAATCAGTGCATTTGTATGTTTAAATGATAATACAGCTTTATCTTGTTATGGTACTTGTGCACAAATGGGCCATAAAGACTGCCTGGTTTATGGATTTGATGGATCGCCTGCCGGGAAACAGTCAATTGCCAATGGAGAAATGAGCGGAACTATGGTTTATTCGCCGATTGATTTAGCTAAAGCATCATGTAATACAGCTTATGCAGCAGTGACAGGTGGAAAATATGAAAAGGAAACTCTGGTTGATATGTGGCTGATCAGTCCGGAAAATATTAAAGAAAGAAATTTAGAGGCCTGGGAATAAATCACTGAAAAAGGAGAGGAACATTGGCAGAAATTTTATTAGAGATGAAAAACATCCATAAAAAATTTCCTGGTGTCTATGCTTTAAAGGGAGCGAATCTCACTCTGCACCAGGGTGAGGTTCATACCCTGGTTGGCGAAAATGGAGCGGGAAAATCTACTTTGATCAATGTTTTAGGAGGTATTCATCAAAAAGAAGAAGGTGAAATTTTTATTGAAGGAAAAAAATGTCAAATTAATAATGTTTTGGATGCCAGAAAAAATGGAATCAGTATTATCCATCAGGAATTAGTGTTGGTTCCATATTTAAGCGTGGCCGAAAATATTTTTTTAAATCGGGAACCAGGCAAGGGAGGAATGGTTGATTATAGATCCCTGTTTGCGAATGCCCAGAAATTTGTCAATGATTTAGGACTTTCTCTGGATGTAAAAAAGAAAGTAATGGAGCTGACGATTGCCCAGCAGCAACTGGTTGAAATTGTTAAAGCCATTTCTTTTCAGTCTAAAATTATTGTTATGGATGAGCCAACATCTTCTTTGTCAGATAAAGAAATAGAGGCTTTGTTTGAATATGTTAAAATGCTCAAACAAAGAGGGATTGGGATTATTTATATTTCTCATCGTCTGTCTGAATTGGAGCAAATTTCCGATTATGTTACAGTCTTAAGAGATGGTGAAACAATTAAAAGTATGAAAGTATCAGAGACCAGTCATGAGGAAATTGTAAAACTAATGGTTGGCCGGGAAATGAAACATTTTTATATCCGCAGTTATCGCCAGCCGGGGAAAGCGGTACTGGAAGTAAAAAATATCACCAGCCATAAGGTCAGAGGGATTTCTTTCCAAATCCGTCAGGGAGAGATTGTCGGCTTTGCTGGATTGGTTGGAGCTGGTCGGACTGAGATTGTAAAAGCGATCCTGGGATTTGATAAATTGATATCAGGAGAGATTAAGATTGACGGACAGCCAGTGATGATTCATGAACCGGCTCAGGCATATGAGTTAGGAGTTGGCTATATTCCCGAAGATCGAAGAAGTGAAGGCATTATCCCACTGCAAACAGTTAAATTTAATATTTCACTGAAAGCGCTACATGATTTTATTCGGGGAGTTCGGGTTGATCAGGCCAGAGAAAAGGAATTAACTCAGCAATATATGGATAAGCTTTCGATTAAAGCAGCTTCTCAAAATACTTTACTGCAAAATTTGTCAGGTGGTAATCAGCAAAAGGCAGTAATCGCCAGGTGGCTGGCCACCAACCCGAAACTTTTAATTATGGATGAACCAACCAGAGGAATTGATGTCGGAGCTAAAGCAGAAATTTATCAATTAATGGATCAGCTGGCAGCTCAAGGTATTGCCATATTGATGATTTCCTCAGAGTTGCCGGAAATCATCAATATGAGTGACCGGGTAATTGTCATGCGTGAGGGTCAAATATCCGGGATCTTAAATCATGAAGATGCTACACAGGAACGGATTATGAGCTATGCTGTCAGTATATAACAGTGGGAGGCAATATGAGTGTGAAAAAGAAAATAGCCCTTAGTGAAAAATCAAAAAGTTTTTTCTCTCAGTACATGGGACAACTGGTGTTTTTTGCAGTGATATTTGTATTGTTGTCATTTTCGTCCAAAACTTTTTTAACCGGACAAAATTTATTGAATGTATCCCGTCAAATATCAACCAATATGATAGTCAGCTGTGCTATGACCATGATATTAATTACCGGCGGAATTGATCTTTCCATTGGTGCAGTGATGGCCTTGGCTGGTATGATATCCGGTTATCTTTCACTAGCGGGAGTGCCATTTAGCATTTGTCTGCTGCTTAGCCTGTTAGCCGGAATGACAGCTGGATTAGTTAATGGAGCTATTTTAGCATATACTGATTTGCCACCTTTTATTGTTACCTATTCTGTCCAAAGTATATTAAGAGGTATGGTTTATGTAATCACTACAGCTGGAACATTAAGATTGACTGATAAAAATTTTTTGACTTTTGGCGGTGGTTCCCTTGGCTTTTTACCATGGCCGGTGATTTATATGATTGTTGTAATGCTTGGTTCTTACCTGATTTTAAATAAAACAAAAATGGGACGTCATATTTATGCAATTGGTGGCAATCCTAAGGCGGCGGCTTTTGCCGGCATTAATTCCCGAAAAATAAAACTGTTTATTTATGCACTTTCCGGTACTTTGGCGGCCTTGGCCGGTTTGGTTTATACCAGCCGAAATACTTCTATGCAGCCCAGTCTGGGAACCGGAGTGGAGATGGATGCAATTGCCGCAGTAGTTTTGGGGGGGACTAGTATGGCCGGAGGCCAGGGTGGTATATTTGGTACAATTATTGGGGCAGTCATTATTGGAATTATTAATAATGGCCTGAATTTAATGAGAATGGATAGCTTTTGGCAATACATTGCCAAAGGAATTGTCATTTTAATTGCGGTCTATGCGGATTACATTAAGAAACAGCGCCTGTTGAAGATGGTTGGGAAATAAGCGGAGACTGAAAAATCAGATTTCATTTTCATAGAAAAAATGTTTTGCCCAGCAGCAAGAAAGGAGAGGAAATGAAGAAAACACTGCTTTTAAATTCGCAAATATCGGCAGCAATAGCAGAAATGGGTCATACCGATACTTTGGTTATCAGTGATTGCGGTTTACCAATTAAAGATGGACCAAAGCGAATTGACCTGGCTTTAAAACGCGGAGTACCTGGATTTATGGAAACATTGGTTACTGTATTAAGTGAGCTTTATATTGAAAAAGTGATTATGGCCGAGGAGATAAAAACACATTCTCCGCAGATTCACAGGGAAATTTTAAAAATAGTAAAGACTTATGCAGAGGTCGAATATATCAGTCATGCAGATTTTAAAATCAAATCAGGAGAAGCAAAAGCAGTGATCAGAACCGGAGAATGCACACCTTATGCTAATGTTATCTTAGTTTCGGGAGTGAAGTTTGACCAGTAAGGCTCTTATATCATGGATTATTGGCCATTTGTTCAGGTTTTCGTGGGCAATTAGCTACATTATTGCCTACGAAAACATTACTATGAAGCGCAAGCATGTGCCCCGAAAGCAATCTTACGAAGTAAGTGACGAAAGGGGAAAATGGAAGCGACTGCGTAGCAGACATTTACTTTTTTCGGAATTTCTAATGTCGGAACTGGTTGACTTTTTTATAACAATGTGCTAATATAATAGCGGTTTAAGCGCATTTACCCAGTTGCTGAAAATCAAATGACAGGTCTTCGTAGCTCAGTAGGATAGAGCGTTCGCCTCCTAAGCGAAAGGCCGTGGGTTCGACTCCCGCCGGGGACGGAAAAAGGGGCTGTTGCAAAATAGCCCCTAAAAAAACAAGATTTAAACCAAACAATAAGCAAAAGCGCATGGGGAAGAGAATTCCAAACCATGTGCTTTTGTGATATGCTCTATTTATGACATACAATATATCTGAGATAGATTTTACTACAAAATCGCAGGCATTGCAATTAAATTTAAATACCGAAGTATATGTAAAAGATAACGGAAAGGTTCTGCTGGTGCAAAATATCATAGAAAGGATGGCGTTAAAAGAAGTTTTGAAGCTGTACCAAGCAAAAGGCAGAAAGCCCATCTTGGTCCGATAACTATGCTGGAAATCTAATTGTTTTGTTATTCGGAAGGATGTTTTAGCGCAAGAAACATAGAGGATAAATGTCGATACGATCTAAGAGTGTGGTATCTTCTCAATGGGCAGAAAGCTCCTGACCACGCTACCATCCATCGTTTTCGCAAGAAAGTTGCTCCCTTACCGGAAGGAATCTTGGAACAGTTTCCCCTTATGTTGGTAGAAAACGGGCTGGTGGATTTATCTTCTGTGTATATTGATGGAACAAAAATAGAGTTGGTAAGCAATAAATATCGCTTTGTATGAACTATCAGAAACAGTTGCAAGAACGAGACAGCTACACCTAACTATCACCGTTTTCCATGCAAAGGGCTTGCGGGGATCAAGGCAGAGATTGACTTAATTGCCTTTGGGTTAAATCTCAATACCTTACTTTCAAAAATCCAAAAAGCAGATTTTAGCCCGACAAAATACAAGAAAAACCATATCGCTTAAAAAAATTTGGTGGAATCGGTGCGCTTACAAGCGCAGCCAGTAACAGCCCCTTACAGGGGCAGAGCAAACCGTCGGCTGAGTTGGCGGTTTTGATTATACTTGCCTATCTCTTACCATAATTAGTACAGAGGCATGAATGAGAGCTTGGAGTAATTTACTTCGGCTTTTTTTATGCCTGCAAGGAGGACAGGCAGATGGCAAAGGGCATTTTAGATTTATGCGGATTGTTTGGCTTCTATATACAAATCAATATCTGCTACAATGTACTTTTCGCCGGTGGTGTGAAGTGCCTCAAAGCAGGAATAAATATATTCCCACACACGGTATTTGGTAAAAAGTGCAGAAACCTGTTTGCCGGTTAAATTCTTTTCGCTTTTATATTTTTCGACACAATAGATCAGGAAATTTCCTTCTTTACTCATAATCACACCTCCTCTGGAAATGTAAATGTACCGGTTTTCTTTTCTTCATCAAACATGTTAAACAGCGTTAAAGGGCTTAGGTGCCATACTTTCGTATCTTCCTGCTCTAAGGCAGAATAGACTTCCGATTCATAAAACTCTCTGGAAGCAGTTACCTCATCGTATGGATAATGCTCCGTAATCAAGCGAATTACCTGCGGAACCAGAAGTGTCAGCACTGCTTCAAATTTTTGTTTCTCCATTAAAACTCCTCCTCTGGAACTGTCCCGATAAATTTCAGGTAACTTAATGCCTTTTCTGATGTAAAAACCATCTGATTGTAGAGCTTCTTAATCTTTAATGCTTCCAATGTCTGCTCTTTTGATAATACACCGGCAATGTATAAGTTAAAGGTTGTATAAACGTCATCATTCGCAACTGGTCCGAAGATAATGTCAAAAGATTCGCCGTTATAGTTTCCAGCACGATTATCAGATACAAAATTTAACCAGGCTTCATTTGCAGAATCAAAGTTCAAAACAGAACATGCGGTAAATGTCTTTGCTTCATCAAGCACGTAGATATTTACAATTCGATTGCCTTCTTTCCGGCGCTTATATATCTTGTCGGCAAAGCCGACTGCCTGCGTTTTATTTGTTGTTGTGTAAAATCCAAAACCAAAGTCCAGAAAGCGATTTTGCGGAATCAGTTTTGGTTCGGATACGATTACATTGCTTCCGTGATATAAAATCATAGATTTCCCTCCAATATCTTTGTGGCAATTCGCTGTTCTTCCTGTAAAACCGTACTTAAAATCACATTCATGTCAATCACTTATCTATATTATAACCAACACAAACTCGAATATCAATATATTGTGTAAAACAGGGCAAATATCTTCACGGAAAATCCGACCGGCCAGACCATAAAAAAGAAGGCTTATTCTCGGTACAATTTAATCAAGGTTAAGGAACACTTAGCCGGTTGTACCTCGACAATAGAATAAGTCATTCATTAAATACGTTCCTGTTGTCGGTGCTAACGTTAGAAAGGTATTCCTCCCGAAAACTGTTGCAGAAATGCTGGTTGAGCAAAAAGCTGCTATTGAGAAGATGAAGGAACTCTTTGTCTTTGCATAGTTCTATTTGGCTTACAGATTTTAACCTCTAATTTACATTCCGGCCAGTTCTTGATAAGAGTCTTTTAAGGCTGGATAAAGTTTGGTATATAGATGATAATATGGCTTATAAGCCGCCGTTGCACCGGCATCAGGCAGATGCTCTGTATCAGCAATCACTATTTTTTCGCAGGCTTCTTCCAGCGATGAAAAGACTCCGGTGGCTACTCCGGCTAAAATGGCAACGCCCAGGGCTGGTCCTTCATCAGAAGCCCGGCTGGTTTTGACCGGACAATCATAAATGTCAGTTAAGAGTTGCCGCCATAATTCGCTTCTGGCACCACCCCCACACATCATCATCGAATCAGTGGGCACCCCCATTTCAGTTAAAATTTCAATACATTGCTTTTGTGAAAAGGCCACACCTTCCATGACCGCCCGAATCAAATCGCCTTTTGAATGAATGGCGGACAAACCAATGAAAGCACCTCTGGCATCAGGGTCGAGGATTGGTGAACGCTCGCCCATTAAGTAAGGCAAAAACAATAACCGGTTGGCACCAATGGGAGAAGTCTGAGCAAGCTGATTCATCAGGATATAAGGATCAAGTTCCTGTGATTTGGCCTGGGCACATTCCTGCTGACAGCAAGTATCACGCAGCCATTTAAGAGAAAGACCGGCAGCCAGAGTACAGCTCATCACTGTCCATTTGCCGGGAACAGCCGAGCAAAAAGAGTGAACTCGTCCTTTGGGGTCAATCGCCACCTGATCGGAATGAGCAAATACCACACCGGAAGTGCCAATAGTAGTAAAAGCCCGGCCGGCTTTGACCACACCGGTACCAATTGCGGCAGCCGCATTATCACCAGCTCCGCCGACCACCGGAGTACCTGCTGTCAGGCCGGTAAGCTCAGCAGCTTGAGCATGAACAGTGCCGGTAATATCGACCGACTCATAAACCGGAGCAAACATCGATTCATCCAATTCCAGAATATCCATGATTTCTTTTGACCAGCAGCGATTTGGCACATCCAGTAAATTCATACCGGAGGCATCCGATACCTCAGTGGCAAAGACCCCGGTTAATTTATAACGAAGATAATCCTTGGGCAAAAGGATATGGCGACAGCGCTGATAAATATCCGGCTGATGTCGGCGCACCCAGAGAATTTTTCCGGCAGTAAAACCGGTTAAAGCCGGATTAGCAGTAATGGCAATCAGTTTTTCAGCACCTACTTTTTCTGTAATTTCCCGACATTCGTCAGCCGTTCTGCCATCACACCAAATGATGCTGTTACGCAGGCATTGCCCATTTTCATCCAGCATAACCAGACCGTGCATTTGACCGGAGATGCCTATGCCGGTAATTGCCGCTGCTGGTATTTGGCTGCTTTGCAGAACAGATTGAATGGTTTTTACGGCTGCCTGCCACCAATCATTGGGGTCTTGTTCGGCCCAACCATTTTTCGGCTGATAGAGGGGATATTCTGCTGTATGGGCAGCAATTGCTTTGCCAGCATCATCAAACAGAACGGTTTTCGTTCCGGAAGTACCAAGATCAATGCCTAAAAGATATTGTTTCATAATCGCTTTCTCCCTTTTTTTCTGGTTCTGATTACTATTATTTTCTTCCGTCCCTGTTGCCCGGACGGGCAACTTGCTCTGCCCAAACACCGGGCGTTTTTGATTGGACATGCAATCTGGCTTGTGGATACTTTTTGTATTACATATCCCAAAAGATTGTTTGAAGGAATGGAGCAAGTTAAGTGTTACTAACGAAACAAAATTCGATTGACCACAGTTTCCAGGTATTCCTGGCGACCACTTGGAACTTCGATTTCACCAAGTGTACAGGCGTAATCAGCCAGTTCTTCAAGGGTAATATTGCCCTCCACAATTTTTTGGCCAATCCCGCTGTTATAGCTGGAATAGCGTTCTTTGACAAAAGCCTCAATTCGTCCGTCGGCCATGATCTCCAAAGCTTTTCTCAGACCCAGAGCAAAGGCATCCATACCGGAAATATGAGCCAGAATGATATCTTCAAAGGTATTGGATTGACGGCGGGTCTTGGCATCAAAGTTCAAGCCACCATTGGTAAAACCACCGGCTCGAAGGACTTCCAGCATACAATAAGTGGTGCTGTAGACATCGGTTGGGAATTGGTCAGTATCCCAGCCCAGCAGCAAATCGCCCTGATTGGCATCAATGGAGCCAAAACTATCATTGACAATAGCAGTGCGCAGCTCATGCTCAAAGGTATGAGTGGCTAAAGTGGCATGGTTGGCTTCGATATTCATTTTGAAATCTGCGGTTAAATTATATTTTCTCAGGAAATTCATGCAGGTAGCCACATCAAAGTCATATTGATGCTTGGTTGGTTCTTTTGGCTTAGGTTCAATATAAAAATCGCCCTTAAAGCCATTCTTACGACCATAATCGCGGGCCATTGTCAGGAAACGGGCCATATTATCGAGTTCCAGACCCATATCCGTATTAAGCAAGGTATCATAGCCCTCGCGGCCGCCCCAGAAAACATAGCCGGTAGCGCCCAGCTTTATAGCGGCATCAATGCAGGCCCGCACCTTGGCGGCAGCCACTGTAAAGACATCCGCACAACAAGAGGTGGCAGCACCGGCCATAAATTTCTTGTCGCTGAAATTATTGGCAGTGACCCACAAACATTTTTTATTATATTTTTTTTGCAGTTCATATACATAGTTGACCATTTCATTAAAATTAGCCAGACTTTCTTTCACAGTAGACCCTTCCGGTGCAATATCCACATCATGGAAACAATAATAATCAATATTTAAAATATCCATCATCCGGAAAAAGCAGTCTGCCTTTGCCCGGTAAATGTCCATTGGCTCTTTTTGACCAAAAGTTTTGTCAAGTGTGCCTGCACCAAACATATCAACTCCTTCTGCGCCAATGGTATGCCAGTAGGCCATGGCAAATTTTAAATGATCTCTCATTTTCTTGCCGGCTAAGACTTCATCCGGATTATACCAGCGGAAAGAAAAAGGCTCCTTTGTCTCAGGGGCATATGGAATATGGGTCAAGGTTTCAAATTTTTGCATTTTTTATCTCCTCCTAAAAATTATATTGTTGCCTGCATGACAGAGTACAGGTCATGACTTTTGCTTGTTTTGGAATGTTTGAGCAGCACCTGGTTTTCGGTGTAACAGTATCGTTCCTTTGGGATGATGTTATCAGCGATATAGTCAAATAATATTTTGATGGAAATGTTTCCCTGCAAAAACGGCTGCTGGGTAATGGTAGCTGAAATAACACCTTCTTCCAGATATTTACGCACTAAAGTGGTTTCATCAACGGTAATCATGTGAACCGGCTTTTTAGAGTCAAGGACGGCCTGGATTCCACCGGCAATTCCGGCTGCTCCAAAATAAATAAGGTCAGGGCTTTGCTTTTGCAAAAGTTTTCTGACAGCGGTATAAGATTTTTCTTCATCATCTTGATTTTCCAGAACAGCAATGATTTCAATATCCGGAAAATTTTTTAAACTATCCGAAAAACCGCGAAACCGTTGAAGATGACCGGCGATTTCAAAACTGCCAATCACTGCTGCCACTTTTCCACCCTGGCGCAGCAAGAGACTTGCCAAATCACCGGAAAGAGCCCCACTGTTATAGTAGTCACAACCAACAAAGGCGATTTTATTTTCAATTGCTAAATCCAGATTAAAGGTGACAACCGGAATGGTAAGAGAGTTAAGCAACTTCCGGATTTCTGGTGTATCCAGAGGCATGATCAGTAAGCCATCAATCCCTTGTTCCAGTAATTGATAGACGGCCTTAATTTGTTCCTCAGGATGGTAGCCCCGCAGTTCAATAATGGTTTTAATAGCCCCATATGGTTCCAGCCATTCCATTCGCTGGTTAATTCCCTTTAAAACATCATGAAAAAAAGGATTGCCGATAGAATGAATGACTACACCAATATGAATGCGGCGGCGTGAGTTGATTAATGCTCTGGCCAATCGATTAGGCCGATAATTTTCTTCTTTGATGATTTGCCGGATTTTAGCTTCCAGTTCCGGTCTGACTTTGCCACGCCCGTTGATCACCCGGTCAACGGTTCCACGACTGGTTCCGGCTTTTTTGGCAATTTCTGTAATCGTCAACAGAGCATCCCTCCCTTCTTGTATGTTGCGGCATACCTCATCCTAAAAGTTACTATACTCTATAATTTGCTCGAGCACACTTTTTATGATAGCGCATCTTTGTAAATTTATCAATACTGAAATAGGAATAATAGGAAATTCTTCTGAATTTTGGCATTTTTAACAAAATTTACACTCAAATTTATAAGATATAGAAGAAAGGAAGTCAGATGGTAAATTTAGAATCAAAACTTTCTGCTTGCTTATTTTTCATTTATTTTTTTGATGATAACCTTATTTTTGCCGGTGTTTTTTGCCTGATAAAGGCAGGTATCAGCCAGCCGCATCAGCTCTGATTTTTGAACAAGTGCCAATTTTTCAGCAAAGGCCACACCACAGCTAAGCGTGACCAATCCTGGTGTGGTACCGGTATTTTTTATTTGTAGATTATAAACATCCTGACGAATTTGATTCGCTAACTGTCGGCTTTCGGCCATGCTCAGACCAATGCAGGCACCAATAAATTCTTCACCGCCAAAGCGGGCGGATAAGCCGCCAGCTGTATCCAGATTGCGGCGAATCACTTGCGCCACTTTTTTGAGGACAACATCTCCCTCTAAATGGCCATAAGTGTCATTGTAAATTTTAAAATTGTCAATATCAAACATAAATACAGAAAGATTTTTTTGTTGTTTTCTGGCTGCAGACAGTAAATTAACAATTTTTGTATCAAAGTCACGGCGACTGCTGATTTGTGTTAAGCTATCCAGAGTTGATAAAAGTTCCAGACGATGGTTGGCTTTTTCCAGTTTGACCTGGGTTTTCAGGTGCGAGCGAATTTCGTACTCCAATTTCCGGGAACGAATGGCGTTATTCAGGGAAATTGCCAAATAAGGAAGGATCTGTTTTAAAAATAAAAGATGTTTGCTGGTATAAACATGTGCTTTTTGGTCTTGAATAGTACAGATGCCGATTATTTGAGTTCCGACATTTAAAGGCATATAAATGGCTGAGTGAATTAGATTTTTTCCATTTTGAATCAGCTGACGCGATGTAAAACGCTCATCGGTTTGAATATTGTCAGATAGGATCAATTTATTTTGCTTATAACATTCCACAAAAATACTGTTGGGATTATCAAGCGAAAGACAAAATTCCGGTTGCAGGTGATCATTTTCGTAATAAGCAACGGTTCGCAGCATTTGCTCTTCCGGTTCGACTACCATCAATGCAAAATTGGTTACAGGTACATTTTTTTTGAGATTTCGGTAAATCAAATCAATTACTTCATTTAATTTTAAAGATGAAGTCATTTTTTGTCCTAGTTCATTAATGATTTCAATGCGCTGATAAGCTTCCTCTAAGGCATTTTTATGACGATTTGCTTCTTCAGCAATGAGTTTTAGTTCATTGTTTTTAGAGGTGATTTCCATTAAATCTTCATGCTTTATCAGCAGATCATGGACTACTTGCAGGGAATTAAGCTGATTGGTACGAATATCACGAACATGTTGCTCCAGAATTTCAATATATTTTTTAGTTGATTTTTCCAATTGTTCGGTATTGCCTGTTAATTCATAATACTTAAGTAACTGTTTGTATACCTGAAGATTGGTTGAAGTATATCGGGAGATTTTGAGGGCTGTCGAAATAGACAATAATTCATCAATGTAAAATTCATAACTTAATTTAAAGGAACCACATAAGGAAACATAGGTAAACAGCAGATCCGCATTTAAGATAGTATCATCCTCAAGCAAGTAAGTTTTGGCAGTCTGATAAGATTTTTTGGCGGTTTCATACTTTCCGGTATAAAAAGCATAATACATGTTAGCAACATGATAAGAACACATCATTGCCGGATGGGCCGTATCCATATCAAGGGCATTGATTCGGGCCAGCAGTGGTGGAATTTCATCCATTCGATTATCCTGACAAAGGGGAGGAATTAAATTACTTAAGTAAGCGATTAGCTTTGAAGTGTAGCGGGGCTGGTTGGTTCCACCGGATTCCAGAGATTTTAAAGCAAGGTCAAAATACTCATGGGCTTTATCATGAGCTTCTAATTTCATGTAAATCAGTGCAATATTATGATAGGCAATGGAAGTGATTGCTAAAAAATTGTGTTCAGCTTCAATTTTAATGATATTTTGAAAACAACTTAAAGCGCGTTCGAAAGCATCAACTAAAAAATAAGCGCCGCCCATTAAATTCAGATTCATGGCAACCAGTTTCCAAAGGGTTAAGGCAGTTGCCCGCTCAATAATATTATTGCAAAGCGGAAATAAAGAGGCATGATCTCGGCGCAAAGAAAAAATAAGCGCTTTGGCAGTATCAATAAAAGCACGAAATTCATAATCGCTTTGATAACGATCAGCTGCAGTTAAATCATTTACCAGGCACCAACCATCAGAGACATTGGCTAGAATGTCAGAAATCAGGTGTTCATATAGTTCTTCAGAGGTCATGGGAAGATATTTCTCTTTATCCATCTGCATTCATTCCTTTGGGTTTTCTTTTTGAATAGGAAACTGTCAAAATATTTATTTTGAATGAGTCTTATGTCATAAGATTTTGCTAGTGAACAATCGATTATTTGATTTCTTTATTATATGCTATTAAAAGCCAGGAGTCAAGCGGATCCATATTTGATTTTCAGATTCTTAGATGAAATTAAAGGTATCTTTTTCTGGAATTTTATTTGTTTGCTTCACTATTTTTAATTTTGAGTAGTGCAGAGTTCAAAAAATATTGCCAAAACCTGAAAAACATGGTACGGTAAATGAGGGGTAAAGCTGAGCTTGGGGTAAATGCTGATGGAGATGAAGGAGATCCTCTACCGGTAAACGTTCAGGTATTACCTTCACATTTGCAGGTATATTATGGAAAAAATCGCTGAATTCAGCATAAAACAAGTCAGGTAATAACAGGTTGACGCTTAGTGGTTAGGTAACCATCTTATCGGAGGCAGGGAATTACAAATAACAGAAAGGACCAATTATGGTAGGAGAATACAAAGTTATAACCTTATGCGGCAGCACCAGGTTTAAGGATGAATTTATGGAAATGCAGAAAAAGCTGACCCTGGAGGGAAATATTGTGATCAGTGTTGGTCTTTTTGGGCACTCCGGCGATAATGAAGTGTGGGAGAATATGGATGAAGGAACTTTGACCCGAACGAAAGAAATGCTGGATGATATGCATAAACGCAAAATCGACATGTCGGATGAAATCTTTGTGATCAATGTTGGCGGCTATATCGGCAGTAGTACCAAGTCAGAGATTGAATATGCCAGGCACCATGGGAAAGGGATCCGGTATTTGGAAGAAACTGTCTGCTCCTGAAAATCGAACAAAAATACAAAAAAAAGATTTTTTGTTCGGAAAACTCTTGATAATTTAAATGTTTTCGTTTATGATAGTTGTGGGGATCAATCAACCTTCCCATATTCCCCAAAATGACTTGGTCAGGTATTTAAATGGAAATGAATAAGTGGTCAGCGCCTCGGACAGCAAGTGCAGGAGGCTGCACCAGTGGCAAACCGGAGAGTCTTACAGGACGGCGGGGAAGTTCAGATAATCTTTTATCAGCAAATGAAACAAAACAAATGGAGGAAAGCATGAAAAGCGTATATCAGGGAAAAACCAAAGATGTATTTGATTTAGAAAACGGAACCTATTTGCTTCAGTTTAAAGATGATGTGACCGGCGTAAATGGCGTTTTTGATCCAGGCGCCAATACGGTTGGCTTAACTATGGAAGGAGCCGGTGAGGCCGGACTGAAATTAACCAAGTTTTTCTTTGAAAAGATAAATCAAGCCGGAATTGCTACCCACTATATAGATGCCGATATTGCCAAACGAACCATGACGGTATTACCTGCCACAGTATTTGGAGAAGGAGTAGAAGTGATTTGCCGGTATCGGGCAGTCGGCAGCTTTATTCGCCGCTATGGCAAGTATGCCAAAGAGGGTCAAACTTTGGATGCCTATGTGGAAGTGACCCTCAAAGATGATGACCGCAATGATCCGTTGATTACCGATGAAGCTTTGGCTATGTTGAGCATTATGACCAAAGAAGAATATACCATTTTAGTCGATATGACAAGAAAAATTGGTCAAATCGTCAAAGATGAGCTGGCCAGGAAAGGCTTGGAACTATATGATATTAAATTTGAATTTGGACGGGTTGGAGAAGAGCAGCAGATTGCTTTGATTGATGAAATTTCTGGTGGAAATATGCGGGCATATCGTGGCTCAGAGTACATTGCACCATTGGAATTGGAAAAAATCATGTTGGAAGAATAATTATGCCAATACCTTTATTGAAAACACCATCCATTTAATTAACTAAACCGGAAGCTATGATTTAAAGACTTTCACACAAAATTTAAGATAAAATCCCTGTGCTCTGCCACAATATTTTGCAGCTCCCTGATTTTAAAATGCCGAAAGAGAGTTATTTAAGGATGAAAGGCTGGCGGCTTGCTCAAGGGCAGTGCTGATAAAAGGAGCTTTTGTATGAAGAAATATTTGATTCTGGTTGTACTTGGGATATGGTTATTTTCCAGCCAGGTATTGGCTGATATTGGACCAAAACCATCAACAATTATAGAATTATTTGGAACTGATATTGAGGATTGCCGGATTACTTTGATTTCTGCCGATAAGCAAATTGGCATGACAACTGTGACCGAATATGCGTTTAGCCAGCAAAAAGAAGCGGCGGTTTCACTTTTATGGAACGCCATTCAGGATGAGGGGTATGAAAAGGCAGGCTGGAAATATGTGTATCCACTTAGAGAACTTAAAAATCAGCAAATAGAATGGGCTTACCATCCGCCGGAAGAATTTCGGGTAGCTATTTATTGGCCAAGCTATCATAAAGTTGTCATTTGCTCGGAAGTGCTTAAACGGTACACTTTTCGCAGTTATTTTCAAATTCGGATAAAGGATGCACAAATCCTCCAGATTACTTCGCATTATAAGTATGGCCGGGAACTATTATCTTTTTTGTTGCGCCTGCTGGCAACATTGGCAATTGAGGTCTTACTGGCTTTGGCTTTTGGCTTTAGGAAAAAGGAATATTTGTGGATTATTGCCAAAATAAACGTTTGGACACAGATTGGATTGAATTTGGGAGTACTGCTGGCTGAATTTAAAATGGGTACTGGGATGGCTTTTGTTTTGTGCTTTATCCTGGAAATACCGGTTTTTTTGATTGAAGCTCACTATTATGTAAAAGAATTCAGAAAAATGGGAGTCAGTAAAAATAAAGCGGATTGGGCGGTGGTTTATGCTTTTGTGGCCAATATAATATCTTTTGGTGCCGGTATGTTTTTACAGAACAATGTGTTTGGCCTATATTAAATATACCTGAACAAATGATAGGTAATATGAAACGCGGATAAAATCTTAATAATGCACAGAGTAAGCTTTTTGATTGCTATTTTAAATCAAGTATGTTAAAATAACTTTAGTAGAAATCGGGCATGTCAATGCTCGAATTTTATCCTCTATATACACTCGTGTGTATATCGAAATATCGGATCGGGGCAAGGAAGAAGATTTGAACACAGAAGACATCTGTTTATATGACACCGGGTGATAGGGATATGTCAACAAAAATAAAATATTTACAGGAGGTATGTATGGCAAAGAAACAATTTATTCTGATTATGACGGACAGTCAAAGACGTGATATGATCAGCAAATGCAATGAGCGTGGAGAGGATATGCACACCCCAAGTTTGGACCATCTGTGTGAGCAGGGGTTAGCGTTTCAAGCGGCCTACACCACGCAGCCGGTTTGTGGTCCGGCCAGAGCAGGACTTTTCACCGGGACCTATCCGCATACCAATGGTATGCTGGGTAATTGTATGGCCTTATCACAGCAAAGCCTCAGTATTGGCCAACGTCTGAGCCGGGCAGGAATTCACTCAGCCTATATTGGTAAATGGCATTTGGATGGCGGCGATTATTTTGGAGATGGCATTTGTCCGGATGGATGGGATAAAGATTATTGGTATGATATGCGCAATTATCTGGATGAACTGGAGAGTGATGAAGATCGGTTCCGTTCTCGTAACTTGTTGACTGCTTTAGATGGTGAGGGTGTAACCGAAGAATTTACTTATGGATATCGCTGCACCCAAAGAGCAATTGACTTTATTGAAAAGCACAAGGATGAAGACTATTTCCTGGTCGTCTCTTATGATGAACCACATGATCCGTTCTTATCGCCAAAGCATTTTTATCAACCATTTTATGAGCCGCACTTACAAAAACCGAATCAACATATGGATACTTCCCAATTGCCGGAACACATTCAAGTTTGGCATGAGAAATTTTTAGAAATACAGGGCAGTAGAAGAGATGGCTTTTCGGTTGGTCTGTTGGGCTCTAATTCCTATATTGATTCACAAATTGGCAGAGTATTAAAGGCGGCTGAGGAAAACGCTGAGGATGCGTTTATTTTATATACCTCCGACCATGGCGATGCTCAGGGTTCTCATGGAATTTACTCCAAAGGGCCGGCGATGTACGAGGAAATTACCAATATTCCTTTAATCGTGAAATGGAAAGATCAAATTGAACCAGATATCACTTCGGAGATGCCGGTTTCGCATATTGATGTTGTACCGACAGTTTTGGACTTTTATGGCTTACCGGTACCGAAGAGTTTAGAAGGTCAAAGCTTATTAAACAGTTTTACAGCTAAAGATATTGCTGAGCAGAAAGAAGGCCGGCCAGTATTTGTCGAATTTAACCGCTATGAAGTGGACCATGATGGTTGGGGCGGATTTCAGCCGGTTCGCTGTGTAGTTAAAGGGAAATGGAAACTGGTCATCAATTTAATGACTCAGGATGAATTATATAATTTGGCGGATGATTATAATGAAATGCACAATTTAATTAATGATCCGGCTTATGAAACAATTCGCAATCAGCTGCATGAGTTGATCTTAGATTGGCAAAATGATACCAGAGATCCGCTCAGAGGATATTATTGGGAAAAGAGACCATGGAGAAAAGACCGTCAAAAAGTATCATGGAATTGTGGCGGATACTCCAGAAGCCGTCGTCGGGAAGAAGGTGAAGTAGGCGAATACGGATACTCGACCGGCTTACCGATTACCGAATACAACCGTAAATATTAAGTCATAAAAAAGGATAGCCGGAAGGCCTGCTTGGAAATTTTGCTGACAACAGAAAATGAAAAGCAGGCTTTTTTATTATTTATTTAGTGGCCTGTCTGCCGCCTTTTCCTGAAACTGCGTAACGGGCATCCCCGAAGATAGTCGGGCAGGTATTTAGTTTTTAGAGAAATGCAGAATGGTGGTATATGTCGGCGGGCTTGCCTGTACCAGCTTCCTGAAAACTGTGTGCCTGGCTATTACGAAAATGATAGAAAGGATCAATGTGAAACAAAGAGCAAATAATTTGGAGGCAAAAAAGAATTTGAGTACAGAAAAAAAACTCAGGGTGACCAGAGCAGATGTAGCCAGACATGCCGGAGTCAGCGAAACCATAGTATCTTATGTGGTCAATAACAATCGCTATGTGGCAGCTGATAAACGCAAACGGGTCGAGCAAGCGATTGCTGATTTGAACTATCGCCCCAATGCCATTGCCAGAGCTTTGCGCAAAAAAAGCAGTCATCAAATTTTATTGATTGCTGATGTGGTATTGGATGAGTATTACAGCGAAATCTTATTAAAACTGGATCAATTTGCTTATGATAAAGGTTATTTGGTGTCACTATGTAAATATCATAATGTTGACTCTTATCTGGATCGGGTTTTGAGCAGTCAGTTTGATGGTATTATTATTAATTCAGCCGGTTTTAAAGAAGAATATATCCAGCAAATTGCCCGGGCCGGAATTCCGGTGGTATTGTTTCTGACCAAAAAATATGAGCAAATTCCGGCTGGTGTTGCCACTATTGATTCCGGACTTTATCAGGGAGCGATCGCGGGATTGGAAAAGCTTTGGCAAAAAGGAGCCAGAAATATTGTATATTTAGCGGAACCTCTGAAAAAAAGGAATTTAAAAAAGGACATTCGTTTTTTAGCCTTTCAGGCAGTTTGCAAGCGGCATGGTTTAGCAGAGGTGCAAATTTCAGCGCAGACCTTTGCCGGTTATGAAGAACAGCAATGGCCGGCTTATTTTTTGGAGTATTTAAAGGCAAATCCGCAAGTTGATGCGATTTTTGCCAGGAATGACAGATCGGCAGCCATTGCGGCTAAAATTGTTCAAAGTTTGGGCAAAAAAATTCCTCAACAGATGATGATTTTAGGGGTGGATAACTCCAGTATCTCGCATCTGATGACCCCGGGTATTACTACCATTGAACAACAAAAGGAGGCGATGAGTAAAGCAGCAATTGAATTGATTGAAAAGATGAACCACGGTACAGACATTCAGCAAAGGATTCATCGGGTATTTGAAACGAAACTGATCGAGCGGGAAAGCACAGGAGTGGCAGACAGCTAAATTCGGCAGGCAGACATCGGGGCAGGTCAGTCAATCAAGCATGAGAAATAAAAGGAGAATAAGATGAAAAAATTAATCGGTGTGTTGTTGGTGTTGGTGCTTTTAGTTAGTGTGGCAGGCTGTGGCAAACAAACCGAGCAAGGGGAGCCAAAGTCGGATTCTACTCAAAGCGGAGAAAAAGATGGCAAAACAGATGAAAATAAGGAGGTTGAGCCGGTAGCTGAGAAAATCACTTTAAAAATTGCGAATTATGCGATTTTGGAAAAAGGCTATACTGAGTTTTGGGAAAAATCCAAAACCGCTTTTGAAGAAAAAAATCCCAATATCACCATTGAATGGGTAACGGCTCCTTATGGTGAGATTTTAAATACAGTCATCAATATGGCTGGTGGTGGGGATAAAGTAGATTTGATGTTTGGTGAAATGATTTGGATGCCTGCAATGATTGAAGCAGGATTGGCTGTACCACTGGAAAATTTGATGGACAAAGATTTTTTGGCTGATTATTATCCTGAAATTTTAGAAGCTTTCACTATTGATGGGCATTTATATAGTTTGCCGCTGTATTCTTCACCATCCATTTTATTTTATAATAAAACAATATTTGAAAAAGCCGGAATTGACCCAAACAAGGCTCCGACCAGCTATCAGGAAATGCTGCAAATGGCTGAAAAGATCAGTCAGTTAAAAACGGATGATGGCAATAAAATTTATGCCTTTGGGGAAACAACGGCCTCGGTGCCGGTTTCCGGAATTACCTTATTGGCGTATACAGCCAATTTTGGTGGAGAGTATCTGAATCAGGAAAACAAACTGAGTGTTGATAATGTTGGTTTAAAAGAATCTTTAGTTACCCTGAAAGAATTAAATGATAAAGGATATAATCCACAAAATGCCAAGTTGAAAGATCTGCGTAATTTATTTGCGCTTGGTCAGTTAGCCATGTATTATGATAATTCCTGGGGCTTTAATGGAGTTAAGTCAATTAATCCGGCAGCAGCCGATTTTACTGCTGTCGCTGTTCCGTTAAAAGGTGAAAATGGCAGTGGACAGTCGATTTTACAGGCCCATACCTTTACCGTTTTTGATAATGGTGAAGACAGAATGAAAGCGGCCAAGGACTTCATTCAATTTATGATTTCGCCTGAGGTGCTGGCTGATTATATGAAAAATACTACCCCGGCCTTTGCGGTTTGCAAATCAATGGAAAACGCAATCAATCCGCTGCTGGAGAAAGCTAAAGCTGCTAATACCAATCTGGCACCATTGCCAATGATTTCCAATTTAAATGATTTTGCCTTGGAAGTAAGTGGACTGGCCCAGGCAATTACAGTTGGTGGTGAAGAGGTAGATGTGGCGCTGACGAATTTCAAAAAAACGGCTGAAACGATTTTAAACCAATAAGTATTAAAGACTAGACGACAGATGATTGACAGGCAGAGAATATTGTTTTGGGGTAAAATGCCATTGCATCTGGAAAGGCTGTACTCCTTTGCGCTGTCATCAATATTTGACTGATAGCGCAAGGAGGAGAGCCTTTTTGATTAGTAATCCTTATATTATATACTCAGGAGGAATAATTGTGTTACAAGGAAAAGGAAGAAAAAAGATGGGGTTAAAAAAGGAAACCGGAGATAAGTTATTTTCGTTAATTTTACTGTTGCCAGCGGTGATCACAACCATTCTTTTTATTGTTGTTCCGATTTTGGATTCTGTTTATCGAAGTTTTCTGGATTTTAAAATTAAAAATATTATTTCCGGAACAGCCGGTACTTGGAATTCATTCCAGAATTATACCCGGCTCATTCAAAGCGGGAAACTGGGCCGGGCGATTGCTGTCAATCTAATTTTTGTTGTAGCAGTGGTAGTCTTGCAGTTTATTTTTGGTATGAGTCTGGCTTTGATTTTAAATCAAAAGATCAGGGGCAGCCGCTTTTTCCGGAGCATAATGATGATTCCTTGGGTGGTGCCGACAGTTATTTCCGGTTTGGTGTGGATGTGGTTTTATCAGCCGCAGTATGGTTTGCTGAAATATTTGGTCAGCTTTTTTTCTGGGGGTAGGGTTACTGAATTTGCTATTTTAAATGATCCAAAAACAGCGATTATCGGGATTATGATAGCTGCTTTATGGAAACAGGTGCCATTAGGTGCCTTGCTTTTGTTGGCCGGGTTAAGTAATGTACCGATGGATATGCAGGAAGCAGCTGCCATTGATGGTGCCAATTACTGGCAGAAATTAATAAGAGTGGTGATCCCATCAATGTTACCGGTGATTAAAGTTACTTTGACTATGTCAATTATTGAAAATTTCAAACAATTTCCGCTGTTTTGGACTATGACTGGCGGCGGACCAAATGGAGCAACCACTACTTTGGCAGTCCTGAGTTATCGGGAAGCATTTGTATCAAATAATCTGGGTTCAGGAGCAGCAGTGACTACTCTGTGGATGGTGTTGATGATTATGGTGGTGTTTTTGTTTAATAAAGCACTGCGAACAGAAAGGTAGATGGGAAATAATGAAAGTGAAAAAATTTATATGGCAAATTTTACGAATGATACTCTTAATACTAATTTTAGGCTTTTTGCTGTTTCCTATTTTTTGGGTATTACTGACTTCGTTTAAAAGTAATATGGAAGCCTATAGGTATCCACCGACTTTTTGGCCGGAGCAATTTACGATCCGCAGTTATCTTGACTTATACCAAAAGAACAATGAATTTTTTATGTATTACCGAAATAACTTTATTGTATCAGGTACCACGGCAGCGTTAGCTTGTTTTATTGCGATTTTTGGCGGATATGCTTTGTCCCGCTTTCATTTTAAATGGAATATGGTAATTCTGGCGATTTTTACTTCGGCTCAGATGTTTCCGGTGATCAGCCGTTTGATTTCACTTTATAAAATCATGAAAGATGTCCGTTTGCTGAATACTTTGACTGGCTTGATTTGGGCGTTGACGGCGGCTATTTTACCATTTTCAATTATGTTGATGTCCAGTTTCTTTGATGCGGTGCCTAAAGAAGTTGAGGAATCGGCCAGAATTGACGGAGCCAGTCGATTGGGGATTTTATTTAAAGTGGTAATGCCGCTGGTCAAACCGGGTATTTTGGCAGTTGGTATTTATGCTTTTTTAATGACCTGGGATGATTATTTACATTCTACCACTTTGATTCAAAAAGATGAACTACGGACACTGTCAGCTGGAGTAGCGCTTCGCTATTTGGGCGAACTTTCTTATGACTGGTCATTGATTAATACAATTTCAATTGTGGGTACATTACCAATGATTTTTCTCTTTTTCTTTTTCCAGAGATATATGGTCAGTGGGCTGGTAGCTGGTGCGGTTAAGGGTTGATATTGATGGAATTATACTTTAGTAACTTAACTTTTTTGCATTTCTTGGAACAGCCTTTTTTTAGCTTATTAAATGGTTGGGAATGAAAGGAGTTTGACGAAGCCAGTTGCGAAAACGGATGGGATCCTATGTATCTGCTTCGTAAAG
This sequence comes from Clostridiales bacterium COT073_COT-073, assembly GCA_003858485.1. Lineage (GTDB taxonomy): Bacteria > Bacillota > Clostridia > Lachnospirales > Vallitaleaceae > W11650. Next base: position 23,310 of record RQYD01000024.1, on the reverse strand, counting down.
AGGGGAATAGTTAAAAAAGACTGTGGAAAAATGGAAGTAATAATTAAGAAGATCCTGATTTGTTGATTTAAGACAATGGAGATATCGACAATAAAAAATGGAGACCTTAAAAATAGATTAAAATAGTAAAAACTACTTGCATAATAGTTCTTCCTATGAGAAAATCAAAGGCGACATATAGTATGGTCATTAAGACAATGCTATCAAACAGACGAGGAGGAATGGAATGAAAAAAAACAAGGCCGTTATTATTTTAGTAATATTTTTAATTCTAGCTATAGCCGCTGCTGGTTTTTTTGCGTATAAATACTTTACTGCCTATAAAGCAAAAGAAGTGATCAAGGAAGAACCGATTAATTTGAAAGAGGTTTATTCTGCTTATAATGATGAAAATCTAGTGACAGTATTTGAAAAAGAGGTTTTAAATTTAGCGGCGCCCAGTAAAAAAATGGGAGATATGTTTTATCTACCCCTCGAATTGGCGTTTTTGTTGACTGATGATCTGCATTATGATGCAGCAGAAAAGACTTTAACCTATACGGATAACCGTGATGTCATCCGGTTAAAGCCGGGAGAGAAAACATATTACTACAATAATGAACCGGTCGATCTGCAAATTGGTCTGATCGAAATCAATGGAGTTGCTTATCTGCCGACTGATCTGCTGGCCAAGTTTGCCAATTTCAGGCTATCTTATAATGGAGAATATCATATTTTAACCATTGATAATCCGCAAAAACCGCAAACGATCGGAGTGGTTCGTTTTCCGCAGGCAGAGGAGGCTGAAAAACCGAAAAAGATTGAAGAAATCAAAGAATACATATATGATGAAATCCCGCAGGAGGGAAAAATTGTCCGGTACTACTATCCGGTTTATCCGGGGATGACTTTTGTTATTTTAGATGAATCCGGGGAATATTATCATGTCAGAAGTCATGAAGGTTTTTTAGGTTATGTAAAAAAAGAATTGATCGGCACAGTCGAGCATATTTTGGAATCCAATACCGTGAAGGAAATGAGCTTGATTCATAAGCCGGCTTTAAGCGGCAAGGTTAATTTGGTTTGGCATCAGGTGTTTAATATGACAGCCAATGGTTCACTGGCCGAGAAGATGGCTCAAACTAAAGGAGTGAATGTAATCAGTCCAACCTGGTTTCATATTACCGATACAGAAGGTACGGTTTCTTCTTTGGCTGATATTGCCTATGTTAAATGGGCACATCAAAATGGTTATAAAGTGTGGCCCTTATTCAGTAATTCTTTTGACAAGGCAATTACCCATGCAGTTTTGTCCAGCACTGCCAAAAGGGAAAAAGTAATTCGCCAGATTCTCAGTTTTGTTGATTTATATGAACTGGATGGAATTAATATTGATTTTGAAGAAGTGCCGAAAGAAGATGGTTCCGGCTATGTCCAATTTGTCAAAGAGTTATCGCTTTTTTTAAAGCAAAAGGGCGTGACGGTATCTGTTGATATGTATGTGCCCAAGCCTTGGACTGAGCACTACGGCCGGGCAGAAATCGGAAAATACATTGATTATTTAATTATCATGGGCTACGATGAACATTGGAGCACTTCGCCTAAAAGCGGATCGGTGGCATCCATTGGTTTTGTCCGGGAAGGGGTGGCTGATACCTTAAATTATTTACCGGCCGGTAAAGTGGTCTTGGGTTTGCCTTTTTATACCCGTTTATGGAAAGAAAGCGGCAGCGGCGATAATGTTAAAGTCAGCTCCAAGGCTTATGGTATGGGTTATGGCAAGCAAATTATGATTGATAAGGGAGCTAAAATTGAGTGGGATGGCGAAACTGCCCAATATTACGGAGAATATAAAGAAGGCCAGGAAACTTTTAAAATGTGGATAGAAGATAAGCGCTCATTGGAAGAAAAGCTGCGGGTGGCCAGTGGCTATCGTTTAGCCGGGATTGCTGGTTGGAAACTGGGACTGGAAAATGAAGATGCCTGGGCAGCAATTACCGACTACTTAAAACAGTAAGGGATTGGACACGGCTTGCCGAATCCAGGTTCTGGTGTGCCTTCAGGGAAGCGGCTTGCCGGAGGACAAAGTAAATCCAAAGGCAGAGCCTTTACCCGGATAGTAAGAAAAGCTTTTGGCAATGGATGTCCGGCAATTTGTTGGCTGATTGCCGAAGGACAAAATAAAACCAAATGCCGGGCAAACTTTTGCATTGTGCAGTAATTTTATATAGGAATAGCAGGAATCATGAAAACGAAAGTGATGGAAATTGATGAAAAAAACCCGCAAATCGAGCGGGTGACTGAAGCAGCCGAATATTTAGCAGCCGGAAAACTGGTGGCTTTTCCAACAGAAACGGTTTATGGCATTGGGGCCAATGCACTGTCGGAGGAAGCGGCGGCCAATATTTATAAAGCCAAAGGGCGGCCCAGTGATAATCCTTTGATTGTACATCTGGCAGACTGGGAGCAGCTGCCGGAATATGTGACCGATATCAGTGTTCAGGCCAGGCAGCTGGCGGCAGCATTTTGGCCGGGCCCGCTGACTATGATCTTTAAAAAACGGGAAAATATTTCCGGGGAAATAACCGGTGGATTGGATACAGTTGGGATTCGGATTCCAATTCATCCGGTAGCCAGAGCGATTTTAAGGGCCTGTAATTTGCCGGTGGCGGCACCCAGTGCCAATATTTCCGGGAAGCCCAGCCCGACTGAATTTGCTCATGTGCTGGAAGATCTGGATGGCCGGGTGGATATGATTATTAAATCAGGTTCAGCCCAAGTTGGTTTGGAATCAACAGTTATTGATATGAGTGGAGCCAGACCGGTAATACTCCGGCCTGGCGGAATCAGTAAGGCGATGATTGAAGCGGTCATCGGTCCGGTTGATATGAATCGTGGGCAGTTGGCTGATCAAGAGATTCCAATGGCTCCGGGGATGAAATATCGTCACTATGCGCCTAAAGGAAAGATCCATTTACTGCCGTTGGCGGATTTTGATACAACTTTAAGGGAACTGAAAAAACAGCTGACGACAGCTCAGCAAAGGGGAAAGAAAACAGCTCTATTGGTGCCGGACGAATATGCCCGGGAGTTTCCGGCTGATATCTGTTTTGATTTGGGACCGGAGCAAGCTTTGGAAGAAATTGCCCGTCATTTATTTGATGGCTTGCGATTTATGGATTTAAACGAAATTGAAGACATTTTCGCTACTTCCTATCCGGAAACAGGAATCGGTGAAGCGATCATGAACCGACTGAAAAAAGCAGCCGGAAGTGTCAGCAAAATTTAAATGGAATTACCCACAAATATTCTTTACAAAATAAAGATGGCTTGCTATAATTAGGGAGGTAAAAGGAGCGATTGCCATAAAGCGGTTAGCCTTTTCATTCGGTATATAATCCTGTCTTGAACGGTCTAATGCAGCAAGGCAGGCTTATTTTTTGTGAAGCTGGGGTAAGGTGCTGGAAAGAAAGGAGAGCAAAATGATTGCGATTGGATCAGACCATGGCGGATTTGCTTTGAAACAAGAAATTTTAGAGTTTTTAAAACAAAATGGCTATGAATATCAAGATGTAGGCAGCTATGATGACAAAGCGGTAGATTATCCGGATATTGCCAAAAAAGTGGCGGAAATGATTTTAAGTGGGGAAGCAGAAAGAGGAATTCTGATATGTGGAACCGGAATTGGAATCTCCATTACTGCCAACCGCTATGCCGGAATCAGAGCAGCACTTTGCCATGACTGCTTTTCGGCAGAAGCAACCAGGTTGCATAATGATGCCAATATCCTGGCAATGGGTGGTCGGGTGATTGGTGGCGAGCTGGCTAAAAAGATCACCCATACTTTTTTAACAACACCATTTTCTGAGGAGACCAGACATCTCCGGCGGGTGGAAAAGACCTTTTTTGGTGAGGGTTTTAATGGCTCCGGTATTGTTAGTTGCGGACAAGGCTGCGGCTGTGGCCGGTAGCATAAGAGAGGTATTTGGAATGGACCAAAATCATGACTATGATAAGGGAGTTCCAAAAGATGGCTGGAAAGCTGAATAAACAATAAATGAAGCAGGGGCAACTGCACTTTAAATATGTATAAAACAGCCTGGCAAAAATTTAATTTTGCAGCAGTCCTATAAGACAAAAATAATGGAAACCTGGAAGGAGCAAAAAATGTCAAATGTATTTGTAATGGATCACCCGTTAATTCAGCATAAGATTGGGGTTTTACGCAGAATTGAAACCGGCCCTAAAGAATTCAGGGAGTTGGTCAGTGAAATTGCCATGTTGATGTCATACGAGGCAACCAGAAATTTACCGCTGGAAGAAATTGAAATTGAAACACCAATTGCTAAAACTAAGGTCAAGCAAATTGAAGGCCGACATTTGGGAATTGTTCCGATTTTAAGAGCAGGTTTAGGGATGGTGGATGCTTTGCTGACCTTGGTGCCAACTGCTAAAGTCGGGCATATCGGATTGTATCGTGATCCTGAATCCTTACAACCGGTGGAATATTATTGCAAATTGCCAAGTGATGTCAGCGAAAGAGATATTTTTGTCCTTGATCCAATGCTGGCGACCGGCGGTTCAGCAATTGCGGCAATTGATTTTCTAAAAGAAAAAGGGGTGCATAAACTTCATTTCTTATGTATTATTGCCGCTCCGGAGGGAGTAAAGGCATTACAGGAAGCGCATCCGGATGTTCCGATTTATATTGGAGCACTGGACGAAAGATTAAATGACCATGCATATATTGTTCCGGGACTGGGTGATGCCGGAGATCGATTGTTTGGCACAAAATAACGGAGGAAACAGTGATTTTTGTAGATATACTGACCGATTATTATGGTTATATTATTGCCTTTTTACTGGCATTTGTGATTTCGCTGGCCACTACCCCGATCAGTATGAAAATTGCTTATCGGGTAGGAGCCTTGGATATACCGAAGAAAAGAGGGATGCATAATAAAATTATGCCCCGGGCCGGAGGACTGGCAATTTTTACGGGATTTGTAGTGACGGTTTTGTTTTTGATCAATAATGTTCAGCCAAGCCAAAGATTAACGATTTGGGGGCTTTTGCTGGGAGCATTGATCATTACCACGCTTGGTTTTTTTGATGATATCTATGGGCTGCGCCCCAGAACCAGAGTGGTTGTTCAGCTAATTGCTGCTTTGATTGCAGTTATGACCGGAACACAAATTACCGATATTACCATTCCGCTTTTGGGAACAATTGAGTTTGGGATTTTAAGTAATGTGATCACAGTAATTTGGATCATTGGTGTGACCAATGCTGTCAATTTATTGGATGGGTTGGATGGATTAGCTACCGGGGTAGCTTCGATTGCATCAACAACCTTGATGATTATTGCCGTTTTATTTGGGGACCCGATGCTGGCTGGTTTGCCCATTCTTTTAACAGCTGCACTGGCTGGCAGCTGTTTGGGTTTTTTGCCATATAATTTTAATCCGGCTAAGATTTTTATGGGTGATACCGGTTCGACTTTTTTGGGATACTCACTGGCAGTAATTTCCATTCAAACTATGCTTAAAACATATACTGCTTTGACTTTGGTAGTGGCGGTGATTGTGTTGGCGCTGCCAATTGCTGATACTTTATTTGCCATTATCCGGCGAACAGTAAATCACCGGCCGATCAGTGAGGGTGATCGGGGACATTTGCATCACCGTCTGATTGACAAGGGACTGAGTCAAAAAAAAGCAGTGCTGACTCTGTATTTTGTCAGTGGCTTATTTGGCTTGGCAGCGATTTTGATTGTCCTCCAGGATGCCTGGATGGCAGCTGTTATATTGGTTTTGGTGTTTGCGGTTTGGATTGGTGATAATTTGCGAAATCGTAAACATAAGCCGGAAAAGTAAAATATTGCAGCTTTTTTTATGCAATAAGCGAAAAAAGTATGCAAAATTTATGTGTCAGCTCTTAGGAGAGGGATAGAAGAAACTGGATGACTGATGAGAAACAGAGGGGAAATATGAGAATTGCAATTGCCGGTGCCGGCGCAATGGGCGGACGTTTTGGCTATATGTTGCAAAATTCCGGCCAGGAAGTATTTTATATTGATAGTTGGCAGGAAAATATTGATAAGATGAAGACAGATGGCTTGACCATTGATGATAATGGACAAGAGCGGAAAATTCCGGTGAAGGCCTATCATGCCAAACAAATCGGTGAGGAAAAAGCAGATTTAATCATTTTATTTGTTAAGTCAATGCAGCTACCGGAAATGTTGAGGGATCTAAAACCGATTATTACCAAAGAAACCAAGGTTATTTGTCTGCTTAATGGGCTTGGCCATGTTAAAACTATTGAGCAGTACATTCCCCGCCCTAATATTTATGTGGGAGTGACGTTGTGGACGGCCCGGATGCTGGGACCGGCACATGTGCATTTGTCAGGCGATGGCAATATTGAATTACAGAATATTGACCCGGAGATGGAGGAAGAAGCCAAAAAAATTGCAGATATTTTTAATGCAGCCGGCTTAAAGGCTAAGTATAGTCAGAATGTGCTATATTCGATTTGGAAGAAGGCCTGCATCAATGGGGCGATGAACGCTACCTGTGCAATATTGGACTGTAATTTGGCGCAGTTTAACCAAATTCCCCATGCTGATATTTATATTCGTAATTTATTAAATGAGTTTGTTTGGGCAGCCAAAACTGAGGATCAGGTGGAACTGGATGCAGAAGAAGTGTTTACAGTATTAAAGCAAACCTTTGATCCATCCAGGCAGGGGCTGCATTATCCGTCCATGCATCAGGATTTAGTGCAAAATCATCGCTTGACAGAAGTTGACTATTTAAATGGCTATGTCTGGAAACTTGGCCGGGAAAAGGGAGTATCAACTCCTTATTGTGAGATGATTACGATTTTGACCCATGGCAAGGAAACCATATTAGGGATTTCTTAAAGGAGAAGAAATGGACAGAAAAATTAAAGTAATGTCAGTGTTCGGCACCAGGCCGGAAGCGGTGAAAATGGCACCGGTAGTACGAGCTGTGCAAAATCATCCAGATTTGCAGTCGGTGGTGGCAGTAACTGCTCAGCACAGGGAAATGCTGGATCAGGTTTTGGCGGTATTTGATATTCATCCGGATTATGACTTAAATATAATGCAGGCTGGTCAAACTTTGACGCAGATTACTACCAGGGCAATGAATGGTCTGGAACAAGTGTTTATTGAGGCTAAACCTGATATCGTACTGGTACATGGCGATACCACTACCAGTTTTGCCGGTGCTCTGGCTGCCTTTTATCAGCAAATTCCGGTTGGTCATGTGGAAGCCGGATTGCGCACTTTTAACAAGTATGAGCCTTTTCCGGAAGAAATGAATCGCTGTCTGACTGGCAGACTGGCTGAACTTCATTTTTCGCCAACTGAGAATTCGAAACGCAATTTATTGGCAGAGGGCATTGCCGAAGATATTATTTTTGTGACCGGAAATACTGTTATTGACGCATTGCAAACTACTATTAAAGAGGAATATACCTTTGAGTATGATTTGCTTAATCATTTGGATTATACCAAAAAAATCATTACCATGACAGCTCATCGCCGGGAAAATTTGGGTGAACCATTGCATCAAATTTGCCGGGCGATTCGCCATATTATTGAAGCAAATGAAAATGTCGAAGTCGTCTATGCAGTGCATTTAAATCCAAAAGTGCAGGAAACTGCCAAACAGATCTTAGGGGATTTAGACAGAGTGCATTTGATTCCGCCGCTTGCCCTTCAGGATATGCATAATTTAATGAATCGTTCATATCTGGTGCTGACGGATTCTGGCGGCCTGCAGGAAGAAGTGCCCAGTATGGGCAAACCAGTCCTGGTATTGCGGAATGTAACCGAGCGGCCGGAAGGGGTGGAAGCTGGCACCCTGAAGCTGGTGGGTACTGATTTTGAGGTGATTACCAGAGAAACGGAAAAGCTTTTGCATGATCCGGAAGCTTATCATAAAATGGCAACAGCCGTTAACCCATATGGCGATGGCAAAGCAGCCGGCCGGATCGCTGCTGTTATTGCCGATTGGTTTGTGAAAAAAGAAAACTAAAAAGCAGTTTTTATCAAATGAAACTGGTATTAAATCAAGGAATTAAACAGGATAGCGCAAGGCTCACCTCCAAAAAGTTGGATTTTAGTCTGACTTTTAGGGGCGGCGGACAAGCTATCCTGTTTTTGTCTGGCAATTATTTATCCGATTAACATTCGGTTGTGGAGCCAAAGAGATATCCGGGCAGGAAATTTCAGTATTACTCTGGAAAAAGAAATTAGCAAAATCAAAGTTAAACTTAGTGTTGCTTAACTGTATTAAAATACAAAAAGTTAACTAAAATAGTTAACAAAAAAGTTGATATATAAAGTGAAAAATAATTTGTGTTAATAAAATACTTGCAAAAAATTAGAAAAAGTGATATTATATCCTAAAAAATATAAATTATCATTGAAAAAATGTAATCTTTTACCAAAAAGAAAATGGTGGTTTATTAACATGTTAACAAAAAGTTTGGTTGATACTCAGAAAGAAAGGAGTTAGTCGGGAGATAATCTGAAAGAAATGTGACAGCGGGTAATTGGAAAAAATTGGAGGTATTTTATGAATCAAAAATCAATGATGTCAAACAGGAGGAAGCCACTGGTCTTGTTTTTGACACTCTGTTTATTATTAAGCGGATTTAATGGATTAAAGGTTAATGCGGATACTTGGCCGGCGCGAGATGAAAGTGAAATCAAGTCCGCCCAGCCGCATTTTTCGGGTTATCGGGTTCGGGATATCGAACTGTGGAATCCGCAGACGGATCACCATGCTGAATTAATGGTGGCAAAAGTCCCTTTACAAAAAAGAAATGCGGCATTTCATCCGACACAGGCCAACCCGAAATTGACTGCACCGGTACAGGTGATGTTGATGCAGTCGGATTATGGCAATTCGTTTTTTGACAGTACGATTGCCAATAACGATTATGGGAATCTGGCCTTTCCTTTTTGGCAATATACCGATTATTTCTCTCCTTGGCATGGTGCAGCTACTATCGGTACGCCAAAGGGACTATATGATCCGGCGACCAGTGATTGGAGAAAGCGGGGCTTTGAGTTCGGGATTGTCAATATTCCGAATCAAGCCTATATTAATGCCGCACATAAAAATGGAGTAAAGGCGATTGCCTGTGTATATTTTGATCCGAACTTCCGTCCGGGGCAGACCAAGCAGGAAATGTTCGACAAAGACAAAAATGGAAAATATATAATTGCCGATAAGCTGATAGAATTAGCTAATTACTATGGAATTGACGGTTATTTTCTAAATGATGAGGAAGCCGGTGCAGATGAATTCAAAGGTTTGATGGCACAAATCAGTGCTGCCGGTTTGTGGACACAATTTTATGATATCAACAGTTCCTTTGATGCGAACAAATCACAGTATCTAAAAGACGGTAGCTATTCTAAAATTCACGATTCGGTGTTTGTTAATTATGGCTGGACAGGAGTTGACAGTTTCCTGGCTCACGCTCAGGAAATTGGAGTTGATCCGTATGAAGCGGTCTTTTTGGGAATTGAAGCAAATCAGGGAAAATTTGAAAATCATGATCTGACCAAAGTCTATGACAGTTACGATCAAAATAAAAATCCCAAGGCCAGCATTGCCCTTTTTACCCCTAGCGATATGTATCAAAGAGGAATTGACGATTTGACTCCTAAAGGTGAATTTCCGGCACATCAAAGACCGGAATACCAGTGGATGGTTGCCGAGAGAGAACGGATGTATTTTTCCGGAGTTAAAAGCGATCCGACCAAGACCGGTTTGATGCCGGGCTATTCACGAAGTGAAGTTGCCGTAGATGATGCTTCCGGCTGGGTTGGAGTGGCAGATTTTAAGGCGGAAAATTCGGTGATTTCCGGCAAGCAATTTTTCAGTACCTTTAATATCGGAAAAGGAGTCCAGTACTTTTACGAGGGAAAGGTTGCCAATGATGAAGCATGGACCAATTTAAATGATCAGGATATTTTGCCGACATGGCAATGGTGGTTTGAAACCGATAGCGGAAGTGCATTAAAGGCGGATTTTGATTTTGGTACCAAAGAACTGCAAAATAATACGCAAGGCAACTGGAGAACAATACCGTATCAGCAGATCGGGGCTTGGCATGGCGGCAGCTCATTGGTTGTATATGGTAATCTGGAACAAAATAAGTCCAATTTCCTGCATTTGTACAAAACCGACTTACAAGTCGTTCCGAGCAGCAAAGCTAAAATTCGCTTTAAGAAAACATCTCCGGATCATGCAGAAATGAAATTGGGAGTAATTTTTAAAGACAATCCGCAAGAAACGGTGCAACTGGATATTGAAAATTCGGCGGCAAAAGGAGATTGGGCCGAAGCGGTGGTTGATTTATCGGCATATGCCAATCGTGAAATTGCTGCATTTGGTTTTGTATTTGTCAGCAATACCGATGTATCAAATTATCAAATGAATATCGGACAAATTCAGTTTACCGATAAGGAAGAAAAAGACAGTGCCCCAACCGGATTTTATATTCAAAAGATATTTACCGATGGTCAGATGATTTTGGGCTGGACTTCGAAAAGCTATGATTTGGTAGACAAATATCGAGTATACAGTATTGATAATAACGGAAACAGAAATTTCTTGGGTGGAATTTATGATGACATGCTATATGTGAAAAATCATTTCAGTCAAGGATTGCCTATGATGCGGCTGGAACTGGTGGCGGTCGGGAAAGACGGAATGGAAAGCGAGGCTGCAAAGTTAGAGTTTCCGATGGCACAAATGCCAAAGAACATTAGAGTCGAAGAAACCGCTGCCACCCGGACGGTAGCCAGACAGGCAAAAGAGAAAGGGAAGCTTTCCATTCACTGGGATAACGGTCAGGACAACGAAGGATATCGTATTTTGGTGGCTCCTTTGTGGCTGGAGAATAATTCGCCGGAGTACAAGGCATACCTTATGGAGGTACCGCAAAATACAAGCGAACTGGAAATGATGGTTCCCGAGATGATCGAGGGTCATGAGTATGATCTGACGATATCGCCCAAAGTAAATGGAAAATATCTGAAGGGACAGAGCTATCGCGGTAGATTTTATGACGGCTTTGCCAAGCCACTGGATCTTGATGACATTATTATGTATCCGGGCGGGAAATTGGCGCTCAGATCACCAAAAACCAAAGATTGGCGCTATGTGATAGTGGAATTTACCGATAAGGAAACTGCAAAAACAAGAGAAATTTTCAGAAAAGAAAGAGGCGTAGATCAAAATTTTCATGATCCGATACAGCTTACCAGTGTAACCGGAACAATTGTAGCGATTTTAGAAGATTATGCCGGAAACAGAGCGGAAACAAGAATTGAGATTGATGAAAGCTACAAAGAAAAACTGCGAATTATGGTGAGCCTGTATAAGCCCTTGGTTATGGATCGGAAAACTGCCAAGGATTTGTATAAGAACGAAAACCTGGATGAGATCCTGGATCGACTGGCGCTGAAGTTAAAAGAAGCGGAGAAGATTCTGCTATCATTAAAAGATGAAAAAGCCAGAGTAGCTGAATTGGAGAAAGAAATTCAGGCAATTTTGGATTCGCTGATAAAAAATGATAATTTTGTCAGTTTAACTTTTGAACTTATTTATTTGGACGGCTTGGATAAAGACACTATGGGATCAACTGTGATGGTGGATCTGTATGATGAAAATAAACAGCTGGTTGAGCCGAAAAGTAAGAATCATTATGTGTTAAAACGAGGAAATTATCGTTATGTTATCAAAGATTCCTACAAGCAAATTATTCCGGTTGATCAGATCGTTCAGGTAAATGAAAACAAAGTAGAAAAGGTAAAAATATACAAGATGCCGTCAGAACTGGTATTGGCAGAGGATATTCATAAAAAAGAATATCAAAGAGGACAAATGCTGGATCTGACCGGCGGTAAAGCAAAAGTAAAATATGAAAATCCGGTGCGGGAAGTGATTTTGCCGCTGACCGATGAAGTGTTTCAAGTGAAATCCTATGATCCGAATAAGCTGGGAAAACAGGATGTTGTGGTAAAAGGTTTTGGACTGGAACTGCGACTGGAAATTAAAGTCATACCGGCAGCGGAGGAAGCGCCGGAGATGAATGATCTTGCCAGAGCGGTAGAAGAAACAAAAGACATTTTAAAAACGGATCAGTATATCCATGCAACAGAAAAGCTGAAAAATCGGGTAGATAAAGATTTGGCAGAGGCAGAAAGGATTCTGTCTTATTCCGGCAGTACCGGTGAACAGATTCGTTTTATCATAAAACGCCTGCAAAATTCAGTCAAGCAACTGGATGGAGAAAGAAAAGCACCGCCGAAAGTAATGACTTCTGCCAGTCCGGCGGCGTTGATGATGTTTTTAGAAAATCTAACCGATAATGATCCGGAAACACCGGCATACAGCGAGCAAAATCAAGAAATCGGACAGGAACTTATGTTTTCCTTTTCTAAAGAAGTGGAATTACAGGAGTTGATGCTTCAATATGTTGAGTTTTTAAGAGGTGAAGGCTATATTCGAAATGCCGATGTTGAAGTAAAAGAAAATGGGCAATGGGTCAAAGTCGGAACAATATCCGGAGAAGATGATCAGACAGTTGATTTGGATATGAAGAAATCGGATGCTGTGCGCATTTTGATTACGGAAAATGCCGATGAGCCCATGCAGATCGGAGAAATCGCATTCCGCTTTATTGCACCAAATGAGGAATTACCTCCACAACCGCCAATTGACGAAGCCGAAAAAGAAGAGCTAAGTCAAACTGTGATTGCCGCCAAGGAGCTGATGGAACAGGCGCGATACTATAATGAGACAGAAGAAAAGAAATCGGCGTTTAATTATGCGCTGTCGTATGCCGAAGATATTTTGGCGGATGAAGAGGCGACAAGACTTCAGGTTGAGGAAGCGACAACAGAGTTGAAGAAACAAATGAACAGCTTAATGGGTAAAGCGACAAACAAAGCGGCGCTGACAGAGGCGGTGGAAAACGCGAAGCAAATCCGACTGGGTGATATTTGGAACAAATTAAGCGAAGAAGAGAAAAATGTTTTGAATATCGAAGTGGCGGAAGCAGAAGCACTGCTGTCAAAAGAAAATGCAATGCAGAAAGAGGTTGATGAGAAAAATCAAACTTTAAATCAGCAAATTCAAAGACTGAAAGAAAAGTATGAAGAAAAGCCAAAACCACAACCGCAACCGCAACCGCAATCACCGAGCAGTCCTTATATTCCGCAAGAGCATACAAAGCCAAAAGTAGAACAAAAGCCGAATATGGAAGTTAAGGAGCGGGTCGGCCAAAAAATGGGGGATAAGAAAGTTCGGGAGATCAAAGAATTATCCGTAAAAATGGATGAACCCAAAGACAAAGAGCTACTACAAAAATTGACAGAACAGACCGTTACCGCACAGGAATTTGTTCGCAAGTTCAGTCAAAAAGGCTTGAAACAAGTTGCACAGGGAATCGGCAAGGTATTCCGGGAGGAACAGCCGGATCACTGGTATGCTGACGAACTGGGTGTGATTCATTTACTGGGGCTGGTAAAAGGATATGAGGATGGCACTTTCGGGGCAACCAGAGAAGTAACCGGGCAAGAATATTTGACAATGCTGGTCAGAGCAATGGGAGCAGAAATTGCCGAAACAGATAAGGACTGGTTTGCCCCTTACTATCAGGTGGCTGTTAAGAAAGGCTTGCTGGAAGGAATTTCGCTTGATTTAAGCAAACCGCTGACCAGGCAGGAAATTGCAGTGCTTTCTTATAATTTTGCTATGCTCGATATGCAAACACAAACTTTGCCTAAGCAAGACAGCAGCTATAAAGACCGGCATGAAATTTCTGAAAAATATCGCAAGCAAGTGGATTATCTTTTTGAAGTGGGAGTTTTGAAAGGATATGAAGATCATACCTATCGGCCGCAGGAACATGTTAGACGACATGAAGCAATAGTAATTTTGTATCGGGCGTTAAAAGGAACAAAATAAAATTAATCAAAAAAACATAAAAAACTTTTTTAAAAAAAAGAAAGAATAGTTGAATTTTTTGTAAAAACACAGTATAATAAATTGGTGTGGTATACAAAATACAAAAAAATATGAATTAATAAACAGAATGGAGGTCAAAAATGAACAAAAGATATGTGGTAGTAGGCGGAGTGGCAGGCGGAGCATCAGCAGCAGCCAGAATTCGTCGGATAGATGAAAATGCCGATATTCAAATTTATGATAAAGGGCCGGATGTATCGTTTTCTAATTGTTGTTTGCCTAACTTTTTAAGTGGTGAAGTCAAGCACACCGAAGACCTGGTATTATATGATCCGGTCACATTTAAGCAAACCTTTAACTTAGATGCCAAAGTAAATCATGAAGTCATTCAGATCAAAGCGGATGAGCATAAAGTGGTGATCCGCAATACGCTCACCGGAGAAGAATTTGAAGATGCTTATGATGTACTGATCTTATCGCCCGGCGCAGAAGCCATTCGCCCGGCAGCAATTAAAAATATTGATGCCAAAAATGTATTTATCATTAAAAATGTGCAAAACATTCGCGATCTGGACGCTTTCTTAAGCGAACAGGAAGTCCAGGACATTTGTGTGGTCGGCGGTGGCTTTATTGGGGTGGAAGCAGCCGAATGTCTGAAACATTCCGGTAAAAATGTGACTTTAGTGGAAGCAGCCAATCAAATCATGGCGCCATTTGATTATGATATGGTGCAAATGCTGCATAAAGAATTACATGATCATGGGGTAAACCTTATTTTGTCGGATTCAGTGGTGGAGATCAAAGATCATGAAGTTGTGCTGCAAAGCGGTAAAACCGTTAAAGCGCAAGCGGTGATCATGGCAATTGGTGTTACTCCGGACGTTGAATTTGCCAGGAAATCCGGTGTGAAAATTGGCGAAACCGGTGGAATTGTGGTTGACCATAATTTCCAAACCAATTTAAAGGATGTGTATGCAGTCGGTGATGCAATTGAAACCTTTAATTCCATCACCAGGCAGAAAACCAGATTACCTTTGGCCGGACCGGCTCAAAGACAAGCCAGAATGGTAGCGGACGGATTATTTGGTAAATCCTTCCAAAACAAAGGGGTGATTGGTTCTTCCTGTATCCGGGTATTTGGACTGAATGCGGCCAGCACCGGTCTTAATGAAAAAGATTGTCAAAAACATGGTATTGATTATCGGGTATCCTTTGTTATCCCAATGGATAAAGTTGGCCTGATGCCAAATCCAAATCCGATGCATTTTAAATTGGTCTATGAATATCCAAGCGGTAAGATCCTTGGTGCTCAGGCGATCAGTAAAGGTGATGCCGTTCGCCGGGTCAATGTGGTGGCTACCATGATTACCATGGGCGGTGACCTGGAAGATTTAAAAGAATTGGAATTATGCTATGCTCCTGCTTTTGGTACTGCCAAAGATGCGGTTAATTTTGCAGCGTTAGCTGGACTTAACCACTTAAACGGAGTTTATGATCAGGTTCCGGTGACCAAGGTCAGAGAATTAGTGGAAAAGGGCGAATATATCCTGGATGTCCGCAGTAAGGGTGCTTTTGACCAATCCCATATTAAAGGAGCGGTCAATATTCCGATTGAAGAAATCAGAGAGCGTCATCATGAAATTCCAAAAGACCGGACTGTTTATGTACATTGCCGGACTTCCTGGAACAGCTATTATGTGATTCAGGCATTAAAGGGTTTTGGTTTTAATAATGTGGTCAATATTCAGGGTTCTTTCCTGGCTCTGAGCTATTATGAATATTTTAATGATGTAACCACCGGTCGTGAACCGATCGTCACCGGCTATAACTTTAAATAGAAATAAAAAATCAGATATTTTGCCGGCGAGGACAAAGTTTTGCCTTGTCGGCAGAGATCTGGAAAACAAAAACGATAGCCGGACACATTAAATAAAGAAAAAATAAACGGAGTTGCAGTTATTTAAGAGGTATCCGTTTAACATTTAAGATCGAATTAGGAGGAACTATGAATCAAAAATTAAAGACACAGATTGCAGTGGCGGTTGTTATAATTGCCTTGATGATTTTTTGGGGATTTTCCATGCCCGCCGGATCAGCCTGGTATTTGGTCAGCGGTCTATTCATTGGCTATATTTTAACCCGTTCCCGCTTTGGTTTTGCCGGCGGTGTGAAAAGACCGTATATGACAGGTGACACCTCTTTAAATGAAGCATTATTCTTTATGTTTACCATTACAGCAGTGGTGGTTGCGGTTATCCAGTGGAAGGCAGCAGCCGGCGGCGCAGTTCTTGACTTCTTAAAGACCGATGGAGCTAAGATCATTCCCGGCTCTCAATCGGTTAAACCGCTTGACTTAGGGGTGATTATCGGTGGCTTCCTGTTTGGCGGCGGAATGATCCTGGCCGGTGGCTGTGCTTCCGGTACTTTAACTGACTTAGGGGAAGGTGCAGTTCGTTCCCTGATTGCTTTTGTCTTTTATATTGTAGGTGCACCAATCGGACATTATCTCCGGCATATATATAATCAGTCAGAGAGTAAGGTCATCAACTTTACTATGTATTTGCCCGATAGTTTCGGCTATTTTGGCGCAGTTGTGATTACTGCCGGATTATTCCTGCTCCTGTATTATCTGGTCAAAAGCTATAGTTATAAGAGAAAGAAGGCGGGGACTTTTATCAAACCGGGTTATGAGGAGATTGAAAAAGATCTGGATTATGATAATGCGCCATTTTTCAGCTATGAAACCTATCATCGCCTGTTTATCAAACGCTGGTCATTTATGCGTGGCGGCTTATTGCTGGCGATCATGTTCATTTTTGTATTGGTTCAAACCGGCAGAATGTGGGGGGTTACTTCTGCTTTTACCACTCTTGGAGTAGCCATTTTCAGCAATCTGGGCATTGATTTTAAAGCAATTGGCGGATTTGAAAAAGAAATTAAAGATGCTGCCAATTTATTGGCGCATAATGGTACCATCCGTAATATTGGTATTGTTTTGGGTGCGACTATTTCCTTCCTGCTGGCCGGTCGTTTTAAATTAGACCTTGATTTTAACTGGAAAGATGGTCTTATTTATGCCTTTGGTGGCCTGATCATGGGTATTGGTGCACGTTTTGCCAGGGGCTGTAATGTCGGCGCTTTATATTCTGCGATCACTTCGTTTTCCATCCATGGCTGGGGCTTCCTGGTATTTATGACCCTGGGCGGCATTGTTTTCCTTAAATTTTTTGAAGGAAAATGCAATATTATCCCTAAGCGTAATTTATAATGGATGGTGGAAAAAATTGAGTTAAAAATAAAAACTAAAATCAAGGCAGCGAAACAGTTGCCTTGATTTTTAGTAGGTAAAAGAATGGATAAAAATTATACCTGCTCTTCGGAACGGGATAGCGCCAAACAGTGGAAAATTGAGTTAATCAGAAATGGAGAGTTTTGTGAAGCAAAATAAAAAGTTAAATCAAATTGATATTATGGCTCTGGTCTTAGGGTCAATTATCGGCTGGGGTTCCTTTACTTTACCCGGCACCAAATTCCTGCCACAGAGTGGTATCATCAACACCATGCTGGGTTTTTTATTGGGTGGAATTTTTGTTTCTTTTGTGGTGATCGGGTATCGGACACTGATGCAATATAACAAGGAAGATGGTGGTGAATTCAGCTATACCTTTCATCATCTGGGACGGATTCATGGCTTTGTGGTTGGCTGGGCACTTTCCCTTTGTTATCTAAGTTTGGTTCCATTGAATGCGACGGCGGCGGCCTTGATTTTAAAAGAAATAATTCCGGGCGGAATTCAGTTTGGTCATTTATATGATGTGGCCGGATATCAGGTTTATTTATCGGAAATCATCGTGGCCGGGATGGTGATTGCCGGCTTTGCCTATATCAATATTCGGGGTTTATCCATTAGTGCAAAAGTGCAGCAGGCTTTAAGCGGACTGTTGATGTTTAATGTGCTTATAGTCTTGATATATATGCTATTTAAAGTTGATTTGACAGTTTTTTATGAGCGATATTTTGCAGATGCCAGCATTGACTGGCGGCAGATCAGTGGTGTAGTGGCCATAACTCCGTTCTTGTTTGTAGGCTTTGATGTAGTGCCGCAGGTGACTACTGATCTGGGTTTTAAAGCGGAAAAAGCAATTCGTTTAAGTATTGTGACGATTTTTATGGGAGCATTTTTGTATAATGCACTTAATTGGATCGCCGGCTTAAATTTTTCGCCGGAACAGGCCAAGGCACAGAACTGGGCAGTGGGCGCGGCAGTTTTAAATCAAATGGGTGGAATTGGTTTTGCCCTGCTTTGTATTGCCTTGTTTGGAGCGGTTTTTGGTGGAATCAATGGTTTTATGATCAGTTCCAGTAAGCTGTTGGGGGCAATGTCGCATTATCATTTGATTCCGGAAAAATATCAGGAAAAAAATAAGACCGGTGTCTATCGCAATGCAATTATTTTTGTATCGGTGATAAGTGCAGTTGCTCCATTTTTAGGAAGAGAAGTGATCATTTATGTGGTCGATATGTGCTCACTGATGGCAGCAATCGTATATGGCTATATTTGTTTTATTGGTATTAAGTACACCAAAGGCATGTACCGGTTCTTTACCGGATTGGGTTTATTAGTGAGTATTGTATTTGTGCTGCTCCTGTTCTGGCCGGGTTCACCCAGCCGTTTGCAACTTCCGTCAATTGTTTTAAGTATTTTATGGGTGGGATTGGGCTGCTTTTATTATTTTACAGTCGCCAGGAAAAAATATGGAGTAGAATAAGCAGACAAATTTGAATAGCTGTTGAGAATGTACAGAAAGCAGACTCTTCAGCTTTTTTTCTGACCTGGCGCTCTATTGAGGCTTGCCAATGTAATTCAAAGATTTTAATGACACGGATTTACAATTTTGTCTGGTTTGTGTTATAGTTGACAGGAAATATAACAGAGGGAAAGTCATGAAAAATCCAAAAAAAGAAGTAAGGACCACAATACCATTAAAGGATAATTTGAAACAAATATTGATCAAACACTTTTTTTTGAAAGTTTTGGAAGTTGAATTTATTACCATCCTGGTAGTAGTTGTGGTTATTTTGAGTTGGGGCATTTATCATAATCATCAGGTAAACAGAAGTATGTCCAATACCCTGACAGAGATCATGCAAAATTATGATGATTTTTTAACAGCCCTGTGTGATATGGACAATGTCATAGTGCCTAAGACAAGTACCATCTGGCGACATAATATTCTGAAAAAATTTTATGAGACTTCTTTTAAGACCAAAGTATCAGCAGATTTTTATATTTTGGATAAGAACAGACAAGTAGTGGCCAGTAATCGGGAGTATATTTCAGCCGAAGAACAAAGTACGATTTTTTTACAATGGGAAATTATTGATAAAATTCTTCAAGATCCACAGAAAATGCAAGTTAGTGTTTCCAAAGGCAAGGAAAAAAATCTGTTCTTGGGAAAGGTGGTTGAAAATAGAGGAGCCATAGCGGGATACTTAGTTTTGCAAATAGAAGAACGGGAATTTAAAAAAATATTTTCAGAATTTCCGACCGGTGTGGTGATTGCCGGTCAGGAATATTGGACAGTATTTTCCAATACTTCTCATTTTGTTGATAATATCGGAAGATTGAATGAAAGATTAAGGGGCCAGAGCGGGATCGCTTTTTTTAAGGGGGGAATATATGCAGTCAGCTCATTTATTCTTAAGCAAGTACCTTTGCAAGTCTATACCATGTTTGATTACACAGAGATCATGAAACTTCTGCTCATCGTTTTGCTGACATCCCTGATTATTCTGGCATTTTTATTTTGGATCGGAAGAACAAATGTGGATAAGCTGGCATTGGATTTTACCAGGGATATTCGTTTGTTGAATCAGGTTTTTCTGGAAGTTACCTCAGGAAATCTGGAGATCGATTTGGATATTCATAGCAGCGAGGAATGGGAGAATATCAGCCAGGGTTTTAATGAAATGCTGGAAAGTTTAAAAAAACAAATGACAAAAAACAGAGAATTGGCGGAAATGGTTGCTTATGAACAGATCAAACAACTTAAAAGCCAGTTTAAATCTCATTTTTTATTTAATACTCTGGATAATATTCGTTTTATTTGCCGGATATCACCGGAACTGGCGGAAAGCATGATTGTATTACTGTCGAAATTATTACGGTATCACGCTGTTGATCGGAATGAAAAAGTGTCCTTGCAGGAGGACCTGGAATATTTGAAAATGTATTTTGAAATTATAAAAATCCGTTTTGGGGATGCATTTCATTATTCAATTGAGATCGATCAGGCAGTGGAAGAATGCTTGGTATTAAAGCAACTATTACAGCCACTGGTTGAAAATGCAATAAAATATGGATTTGAATGGAAAGAAAAAATTGAAGTAATGATCCGGGCAGAGAAAGTGGGTGATGAGATCCATTTGATTTGCAGAGATACGGGGCCGGGGATGGCCAAAGAAATTCTGAGAAAAATTCAAAAAAATTTAAGCAGTGCGGAAAATAAAACTGCACATTTGGGACTTTATAATGTAAATCGCCGGGTACAACTTACTTATGGCAGCAAATATGGCTTATTTTTGGAGAATGAATCCGGTGTAATAGCAACAATAAAGATTCCGATAGAAAAAGATTAAATAGATTAGTGACTTTATCATTTCTATTTTGCCCTTTCGCCATTTGCTTTACAAGATGGCTTTCGGGCAGATATTTGCGCATTTCAAATTTGATATAGAAAGAATAAGGAAAAATGGAAAAAATAAAAATTGTGATTGTCGAAGATGAATATTATGTTCGGAAAGGAATTATCGAGTCATTTCCCTGGGAAGAAATTGGCTGCGCGATTATAGGTGAGGCGGCAAATGGCAGAGCGGCAATAGAAGTTATTGAGAGGACAAGGCCGGATCTGGTAATCGCTGATATTGAAATGCCGATCATGGATGGAGTGGAAATGGTGCGAATGTTAAAGAGCAAAAATATACAAACGGAGTATATTTTTTTGACGGCCCATCAAAAATTCACCTATGTACATAGTGCCTTGAAGCTGGATGTAGCGGATTATTTGCTGAAACCTTTTCAGTATCAGGAGTTAAAAGAAAGCATTGAGAAAGTCAGGCTGAAGTTATCGCCGGAGAACATGGATCAGGAAACAGCCTTTTATGAAGATAAGATATCAACCAGGAATAATTATGTTAAAGAAGCAATTACTTATGTCAGAGAGCATTATGCCGATGAGATATCAAATATTACAGTGGCCGAGCATTTGAATATTAATTCTATGTATTTTTGCCGGCTGTTTAAAAAAGAAACCGGTTACACATTTGGGCAATATGTGATCAATTACCGGATTCATGTAGCGGCCGGGCTTCTTTCCAATTTTGATCTTCGGGTCAGTGAAGTGGCCGAGCAGGTAGGGATTATGGACAGTAATTATTTTTCCCAGATTTTTAAAAAAATTATGGGAATGACCCCCCGAGAGTATCAAAAAGAAAAATTATTTCGTTAATGGCAAAACCAAGAACAATGCCGGAGATGACCTTTAAAATTCAGACCGGAAAGATCTGACTTTTAAAGGTCGTTTTTGTTTGCGCTTTTGTGAGAAAGCGAAAGAGTATTTTGACAGAGAAATGTCCCACCCTCTGGAGCGGGATGGGGTAAACCAAAACAGTGGGCCGGTTGAGTCAAAAATAAAAAAACTGTGTCAAAATATTTAAGAAATTGGTAAAAATAATAAAGAAAAAAATAAACTTGACTGTGATAAAATAAAAGCACAGGATAAAACCATGCGTTGTCTTTCGCACAGTTTTTAAGAGATTTGTGGCTTGCAAGCATATCAGTATGGATTGGCCTTTGCAACTTACCAGGCAGGATCGCATTTGTTTCAGTCATTCTGCTTTTTTCTAAAAACCGGACACGCACCAGACAAACCTTTGATTAAGGAGGAGTTTATGAAAAAGAAATGGACTAGCTTTATTTTAGCGGTATTGCTTGTTTTTTCTACGGCTGCATGTAATAATACGCAGGAAAAGCAAGACCAGGCAATGGATGACAAACAAAATGCCAAGCAAGAGATGGCAGCCGAGGAAGAAATGACCTTGGAAGAGCTGGTGAAGGCAGCCCAGGCAGAAGCGGCCGCCGATAAAGCCGGAACCTTTATGGTTTATTCGCCGACCAGCAGAGTGGAAAAGGCACTTAAGGCATTTGCAGAAGAATATGGTATTCAAGGAGAATTTTATAATGAAAGTGGTCAGGATCTGTACACGAAGCTGACTACCGAATTAGAAGCCAAAGTAAAAGATACTGCGGATGTTGCGCTGCTGCAGGATTCTTACTTATTTCAAACCCAATTGCAAAATTATGATTATATCGTGAATTATATTCCGCCTTACTTAGCAGATAAAATTAACGAAGATGAGAAAAAACCTTTGGTTTGTTATTATTACAATAAATTATTTATTTATAATAATACAAATGATGCCAAAGGCATCACCAATGTTTGGCAATTGACCGAAGATAATTATAAAGGCAAGATTTTTATGAAAGACATCAGTAAGGAATCGATTAACAAAAACTTCTTTG
Organism: Clostridiales bacterium COT073_COT-073; assembly: GCA_003858485.1. Classification (GTDB taxonomy): domain Bacteria; phylum Bacillota; class Clostridia; order Lachnospirales; family Vallitaleaceae; genus W11650. The sequence continues at coordinate 723 of RQYD01000024.1, read as the reverse complement.
CCATGCTGACCAGTGAAAAATGGGCTTCTGAATTAGAGAAAGCATATAAGGAATATTTTGGAAAAGATATTGTCCTGGATGAAGACTGTCCGAATGCCGGTTATCAATTTGTGAAAAAATATCTGCCAAATGTTCGCTTTGGCTCAGGCGATGGAGAGATTGCTACAGAACTGGCTGATGGAAATGGTGAAAATGTAGGTTTGATTGTGTATTCCAAACTTCGCTCTGATAGTGTAAAACAGGAGAATTTAACTGTTTCGGCTTATGCGGAAAAACAGCCGAATTGCTTTAGCGGCTTTATGTATCCGATTTATCTGCAAATGATTAAAAATACCGACAGACCATACACCGCCAAATTGTTTATTTATTTCTTAATGACTGAAAAAGGATTTAAATCGGCATTTCAGGTAAAATCATCAGATATCGGAACTTATTCGGGCAACAGCAGTATTCCATCATTAGAAGGCGACAGGGAATTAGAGTTCTGGAAAGGCTGTCTGGTCAAAGAAGATGCAGAAACAATCCAGGAAGCTTATGCCAAGGGAGTTTTGGACTTTATCACCGAATGTACAAGTAAATAACTCAACTTTCCCACGTTCCTTGGAACAGTCTTTTTTAGGTGTGTAACCGCAAGCCATCTTACGAAGTAAGTGGCGAAAGGCTCGTTAAATGGGTGGGAACGAAAGCAATCTTGCGAAGCAAGTTGCGAAAGCGTGTGCCGCG
>RQYD01000023.1 GCA_003858485.1 Clostridiales bacterium COT073_COT-073 | reverse complement strand
AGAAAGAATTGGCGGCCGATTTTTTAGGAAATTACTTTGAACCGATGGCCAATTTGACCAGAGAGCAGATGATCACTATTTTGTATAATTATGCGAAAATATCTGGTAAACCGATGACACAAAAAGATAGTTTGTCAGAATTTGCAGATGCCAACCAATTAGAAAAATATTCGGAAACGCCAATGAAATGGGCAGTTCACCAAGGTATTATCAAAGGTACTGGTGCCAACCAATTGAATCCCAAAGGCGATATCAGCCGGGCAGAAGTGGCCACCATTATCCAAAGATTTAATGAATTGAAATAAAAACCTCAGGGACATAATAAGTGCATTAAAAATCACAGGATAAATGGCTATGGATGACAGTAAAGTTTAAAGTTGAGTGTGAAATCATGATTTTCAGGAATTGGCAGAATCTGGTTTGAGTGACGAAATAGAAATATGCCAGAAGATTTCAAAGATGGCAGTTGAGAAATCCTGGCATATTTCTATATAAGTGAAACAATGCTTAAAAGCTCAAGTGAGCAGGTATTATCCTGATCAATTGCAATTAACTATTGGCATTTCCTGACAATAAAAGACATGGTTTTACATTAGTGGAAGGATTTTATAGGTAGAAATATGAAAATAATTAAAAAAATTCAAATCATTATAGTGATGGCAGCAGTTGGTCTTTTGTTTAGCGGTTGTGGAGGAGGATATAGTGGCTGGGTCAGCCACAAAATTAAGAATTATCAAGCCGAGTATGTGGTGGATGTCAGGCAGCAAACGACAGTTAAAGAGCATTTTGTTTTGGAAAATAAAGGCAAAGCTTTTCAGGTCAGGATCCGCAAAAATAATAATACCAGCCTGCATAGCGATGTTTCAGCCAAATCAAAGGGTGCAGTCGATATTAAAGAAAACGATGGATTATATCATCTTAGTTTTGAGCCGGAGTCAAAAGAGGCCGGAGGATTTCAGGAATATACGATTGAGTATCAGGTTTTAACCAGAAATGACCGGGATTATTTGGGCAATGATTATTATAATATAATTTTAATGAATGCTTATGGCAATGAAGGGGTGGAAAATGCGGAAATCCGGATTGAACTACCCAAACCGGCCAAATGGGAAAAGGTGCAACTTTATTTGCAAGAGCATGAAGTGATTGTCGGTCGCAGATATGAAGAACGCTATGAAGAATGGGTGGAAGAAGAATCCGATAAGATAAAGGAAAAACGCTTAAAGCCGGAAGATAAAAATATCAGCTGGCAGGCAGAAGGAAATATCTTAACCATTCAGGCCAGTCAAATTGAGAGAGGGCAAGGACTACGCCTTAAAATTCCTTTGGGCAAAGGTTTTTTTGAAAACAATCATTTTTATGGACGGGCACCGTTATATAGTAAACTTTTACTGATAGTAATTGCTGTTTTAGCGCTAATTGGAGTGGGCGGAGCTTTTTCTGAATTAATTTATGTGGTGTATACGGTGGTGGGAACATTGGGATTGATTGGACTACATTTTTTCTTTACCATTGTGACCGGAATTTATCTTTTTGCAGACAGAAATACTCCGTGGGCCATTGCTGTTGGTATTTTTACAATACCGGTGATTACTTATTTTTTCAGTGCCAAGTTAAATAATCGGAAGTTAAAAGGGCAGGAAATTTTAGTTGGCAGTGTGGCCATAGTGGTGCAAATTATTATGGGCACCTATACTCTGCATGGCTGCTTTAATAACCGATTATTGGAAGCTGTCTATATCCTGGTGATTTTTGCGCATGCAGCTGTGATTTTAATTGGCAAAAGGACATTGACCAGCAATAAGAGAAAAAAACGGAAAGCAGCACAAAAGCAGCATCAGCAAAAACAGCAAAAGCCGAAACAAAAGTCCAGTCAGCAAAATCATCAAGAATATAATCAGATAAATGATCAGCCCTATCCGGCACCAAATGACCAAGGTTATCATCAGGCAAATAGTCAGCCATATTCGGCACCAAATGACCAAGGTTATCATCAGGCAAATAGCCAGCCATATCCGGCCCCAAATGACCAAGGTTATGGCCAGCATTATAATCGGCCATAAAACTTACTAAATACCGGTCAAATCATCAAATATAAGCATTTATTTCTGAGGAGCGGTCATTTTCCGGCCAGTGGTTTACCGGTTATAATTTTCTTTTCAGATGCTGGGATAAGCGGTCGATAACATTTATCTTTTTAGAAGGGGCTGTTGCAAAATAGTCCTTGGAAAAAATTAAATAAAAAAGCAAAAGGGGCTGTTGCAAAATAGCCCCTAAAACACGAAAAAGCCAAATGAAACAATAAGCAAAAGCACATGAAGAAAAGGATTCCAAACCATGTGCCTTTTTGTTTGGTAAGGTTTTGGGTTGATAGTTTAATTTTATATCAAAAAGGAAGAAGATTCCTTATATTTTTGCCATTTTTTGAAATTTGTTGATGAAGGAATCTAAAAATGAGGATATGTGGATAAATTTGCGGAAACTTAAGTTGTTTTTTTGCTTGCAAGTCAGTGCGGATAGTGATAGAATGAATTAGATTTAGAAAGTTTGGGATTGAAAATGTCATGGTTAAGGAAGGCAGAGCTTGCCCAAACCTGAACCTGCTATTTTTAGCAAAAAAGAAAATAAAAAGCCGGAAAGGAAGAACATGAAACTACTGGAAAAAATATTCGGCACACACAGTAGCCGAGAGTTAAAAAGAATAGAGCCGTTGGTTCAAGAAATTGAAGAGATGCAGGAAGAGTATCGTCAGAAATCAGACCAGCAGTTACAGGCTAAAACAGCGGAATTTAAGGAAAGACTGGCTCAGGGAGAAAGTCTGGATGATATTTTGCCGGAAGCCTTTGCGACTGTGCGCGAAGCCGCTACCAGGACACTGGAGATGACTCCGTATCGGGTACAGTTAATTGGTGGTATTATTCTGCACCAGGGCCGGATTGCGGAAATGAAAACCGGTGAAGGTAAAACTTTGGTTGCGCCGCTGGCCGCCTATTTAAATGCCCTGGAAGGCAAGGGGGTGCATGTGGTAACCGTCAATGATTACCTGGCAGCTCGTGATGCAGAATGGATGGGGGCGATTTATCGCTTTCTTGGCCTTTCGGTTGGGGTGATCTTAAATGATATGGATAATGATACCCGCCGGGCGGCGTATAATTGTGATATCACCTATGGCACTAACAATGAGTTCGGCTTTGACTATCTGCGTGATAATATGGTGGTTTATAAGGAAAACCGGGTGCAAAGAGAGTTGCATTATGCCATCATTGATGAGGTCGACTCGGTTTTAATTGATGAGGCCCGGACACCGCTGATTATCTCCGGCAGCTCCAGCAAGTCAACACATTTGTATGATCAGGCCGATATGATTGTCCGGCGCCTGAAAAAAGGTAAGGTTATTGGTGAAGTCAGTAAACTGGCAGCAGTGCTGAATGAAGAAATAACCGAAGAAGGGGATTTTGTGGTTGATGAGAAATCAAAGCAAGTCAGCCTGACGGCCGAGGGTGTGGAAAAAGTAGAGAGCTTTTTCCAAATTGATAATTTATCTGACCCTAAAAACATGGAAATCCAGCATCATGTTAATTTAGCTTTAAAGGCTAATAATTTAATGTTTTTGGATAAAGACTATGTTATTAAAGAGGATGAAATCATCATTGTCGATGAATTTACCGGCCGTTTAATGCCGGGCAGACGGTATAGCAATGGACTTCATCAGGCGATTGAAGCCAAAGAAAAAGTAAAGGTCAAAAGAGAGTCCAAAACTTTGGCCACCATTACTTTCCAGAATTATTTTAATCGTTACACCAAAAAGGCCGGCATGACTGGTACTGCCCTGACCGAAGAAGAAGAATTCAGACAAATTTACGGAATGGATGTAATCGTGATTCCGCCAAATCGTCCGGTGATTCGGATTGACCAGGATGATCAGGTCTACCGAACCCATGAAGAAAAGATCAATGCGATTGTCGAAGCGGTTAAGGAAAGCCATGCCAAGGGACAGCCGGTGCTGGTTGGTACGATTACCATTGATTCTTCGGAGGAGTTAAGCAATCGCCTGCGCCGGGAGGGGATTCAGCATAATGTTTTAAATGCCAAATTTCATGAAAGAGAAGCGGAGATTGTGGCCGATGCCGGACAATATGGAGCCGTAACGATTGCCACTAACATGGCCGGGCGTGGTACCGACATCAAATTGGGCGAAAATGTGGTAGAGGCTGGTGGCTTACGGATCATTGGCACCGAGCGTCATGAATCGAGGCGGATCGACAATCAGCTGAGAGGCCGGGCTGGCCGTCAGGGTGATCCGGGTGAATCGATTTTTTACTTATCGATGGATGATGAATTGATGCGCCTGTTTGGCAGTGAGAAAATGAAGGGGGCGATTGAAAAGCTCCGGATGCCGGAAGGGGAGCCGATTGCTGCCGGAATCTTAAGCAATACGATTGAAGGTGCACAAAAGAAGGTTGAAGCCAATAACTTTAGTGTACGTAAGCATTTGCTGGAATATGATCAGGTGATGAATGATCAGCGGGAAATTATTTATGAAGAGCGTTTAAAAGTCCTGCAAAACGAAAATCTTCGGCATGTAGTTCTGCAAATGATGGATGAAGTGATTACCCGATTGGTGAATAAGTATTCCAATGGTGTTGATGAGGTGGATGAATGGGATTTAGCCGGTTTAAATGATAATCTCCGGGAAATTATTCCCTTTAAAACTTTAGGCATGTCGGATACGGAAAAGGATAATATTACCCGTGAGGGCTTTATTGAGTTCCTGAAGGAGGAAGCCCATAAATTATATGCCCGGAAAGAGCAGGAGTTTGAAGATATCGAAGAATTCCGGGAAGCGGAGAGGATTATTCTGCTTAAGGTAATTGACCAAAAATGGATGGATCATATTGATAATATGGATCAAATGCGCCAAGGTATTGGCTTGCGCTCCTTTGGTCAAAAAGATCCATTGGTTGAATATAAATTCATTGGTTTTGAAATGTTTGATGAAACCATTGAAAGTATTCAGGAGGATACCGTCAAAGTTCTGTATCGGGTAGTACCCAGAGAGAAACTGGAACGGGAGCAGGTGGCTAAAAACATCACTACCAATCGTGGTGAGGATGTTAAGAAAAAGCCAGTGCGCCGGACTACTGAGAAAGTTGGGCGTAATGATCCTTGCCCCTGCGGCAGTGGTAAAAAATACAAACAATGCTGCGGAAAATAAATGTAAAAAAGCCGGTTAAGCACAACCGGCTTTTTTACACAGAAACTACCGGTTATAACAGAAAAAACCGGATTTTCCGGAACTGATATTGTTCAGCTGCCGGAAAGGGAGATAAAAATAAGGATAAACGGCATTTGCTGAGGGGGAGGCTATAATGGTCCGAAAACATTTTTATGAAATGAATCCGTTGTTTTATAAAATATCAGTCCAAAAAGAAATTTGCCGGCGACGGCTGAAAGATTGGCGGAGTAGCGAAAAAATTGCCAATACCATTTCCCGGGAGATTTTGCCTAATATTGTCAAGGGGCATAGCTCCATTTTAGTCAGAAAATTACATGGGGTGGATCTACAGCTTCAGGAAAATAAAAGAGTAAATATTGCATTGGCTTGCCAAAAAATTAATGGAATTGTGATTCAGCCGGGAGAGACCTTTTCCTTTTGGAAAACCATTGGCAATCCAAGCCAGGCAAAAGGCTATTTGCCTGGACTGGTGATCAGTAAAAGTCAGGTTGGAGCAGGAGTGGGCGGCGGTCTATGCCAAATGGGTAATCTGATTCATTGGCTGGTGTTAAACAGTCCGCTTGAAGTGACAGAACTTCATCATCATTCAGATGCCTTATTTCCGGATGAGAGAAGAAGAGTGCCTTTTGGTACAGGCACATCGGTATTTTATAATTATGTTGATTATCGTTTTAAAAACACGACCGGGCAAAAGGTCCAAATTTTAGTGTGGATGGAAGCAGAAGAACTATGTGGTGAGTTAAGAAGTGAAAAAGAATTTCCTTATCGATATAAGCTGATTGAAGAAGATCATCACTTTAGAAAAGAAAATAATAAATTTTACCGGATCTCCAAGGTTTACCGGATAAAAAAAGACCGGATCACCGGCGAACAATTAGAAAAAGAATTAATTTTGGATAATCACTCAGAAGTAATGTATGATTATGAGCTGATACCAAAGGAGCAGATCCGGCAGTAAAACCAGTTTAGCTTTGATACTGGATAAGAGAATCAGAGCGGATTTAAGTCCGATTGCTTTTTAAGGAAGATTGGAATGGATGTTTAAAGTGGCGATTCAGGGAGTAAATATGATATCATTAATTTATCAGTCGGTTTGCCGGTATCCGGAGCGAATCGCTTATAAAACAGAGGGACAAAGCATTTCTTATCGGGAGTTATGGAGCAGAGCTGAACATTATGCGAAGTTATTGAAAAAGCAGGGTCAGAGCCCGGTCATTATTTATGGGCAAAAGGAGATTTGGGTGGTAATTTCCATCCTGGCCTGCTTACTGGCTGATCGAACCTATGTGCCAATTGATTTAAATACTCCACGGCTACGACTAGGGCAAATTTTAAAACAAACAGCGGCCACTTTGATTTTAACAGAGCAAAGCATTGATGGTGTTGGAGCCAGTATATGTAAATTAGAGGATTTAAAGCAATATGAAGATGCACCGACTCAGCTTTGGAAAAATGAGATTGCCTATATTATGTTTACTTCCGGTACTACCGGAACCCCAAAAGGAGTGCCGATTTCCCGAACTAATTTACATAATTTTATTATTTGGATCAGTCAATTATCTCCCTTGAGTGAATATGACGGAGCTAAGGTCTTAAATCAGGCCAGTTTTAGTTTTGACCTGAGTGTAGCAGATTTTTATTATGCACTTTGCAATGGTCATACTTTATATGCGTGGATCAATGATGGTGTGGCTGATTATATAAGATTATTTGAACTTTTTCAACAAGAGCAGATTCAGGTCGCCGTTATGACACCAACTTTGGCTGATTTATGCTTGCTTAACTCCGGCTGGCGGACTGAGAATTATCCGGCATTAAGCTGTATTTATTTTTGTGGAGAAAGATTACAAAAGAAAACTGTGCAAAAATTATGGCAGGCCTTTCCGGATCTGAAAATCATTAATGCCTATGGCCCGACAGAGGCAACATCGGCTGTTTCAGCGGTTTTGATTGATCCGGAGATGCTGCTGGCTCAGGAGGAATTGCCGGTTGGCTTACAAGAGCATTTGGCAACAGATGTTGAAATTATAGATGGTGAAATTATCTTAAAAGGTGCCAGTGTGTTTGCCGGATATTTACAGGCCGGTTATTCCAGACATTATTTGGAAAATGGTCAAAACTGCTTTTACACCGGTGATTTGGGCTTTTGGAAAAACGGCCGGCTTTATTGCCGGGGCAGGAAAGACCGGCAAATTAAATGGAAAGGCTACCGGATTGAACTGGATGATATTGAATGCAATATCCGGCAATTGGAGGGAGTCAAAGAATGCGCAGTCATTAGTAGTGCTTCGACTGGTGGAGTGGTTAAGACAGTTAAGGCTTTTGTCGTTTTAGAAGCTGGTTACTCAGTTGACCAAATCAGACGGGAATTATCAAAAAGGTTACCGGATTATATGCTACCCAAATCGCTACAGCCTATTTTGGCAATGCCGCTCAATCAAAATGGTAAAATCAACCGAAAGGAATTAGCCGGATTATGATCAATGTAACAGAATTATTATATAAAATATGTCAGGATCAGGCAGTTTATCAACCAGAAACCGATTTGATTGCCAGTGGTCTTTTGGATTCGCTGGCTTTGATTGAGTTGTTCAGTGAATTGGAAGACCAGGGAATTTTTCTGGAAATAACCCAGATTGACCGAAAGTTACTGCGAACGGTCAGTGGAATCGAAAAGCTGATCACCTCTGCCAAAGCCAAAGATTGACTATTCAATGAAATTACTGTATAATGTGAAACATACGCAAAATGAGCTTCTCATTTTGCGTATGTTTCACCGACAGACAGCTGATTTTGCGTAGCAAAATCTGGCTGACACGAAGTGTCAGGGTCTGTCGGCGGGAAAAGCCAGTAAACTAAAAATGAGCTTCTCATTTTGCGTATGTTTCACCGACAGACAATCGATTTTGCGCAGCAAAATTCGATGTCCTCGTAGCAAAATGGCGTAGCCGATTTGCAGAGGACGGTGCGCAGCAAAATCTGGCTGACACGAAGTGTCAGGGTCTGTCGGCGGGAAAAGCCGGTAAACTAAAAATGAGCTTCTCATTTTGCGTATGTTTCACCGACAGACAATCGATTTTGCGTAGCAAAATTCGATGTCCTCGTAGCAAAATAGCGTAGCCGATTTGCAGAGGACGGTGCGTAGCACATGCCCAAAAAAGACCGTTCTGAGGAACGTGGAAAGTTGAGCTAATAAATGTAAAATAATATACTTTAAAAAGAAAAGGAAGTGATTTTGTGTTAGAGTTGGAGCAATTAAACGACAGCTTAAAAGCGTACACTGATAAAATTAAAGAACTGGGTGTTTCACTTTGACCTCGCTAATATAGAAAAGCGAATTACAGAGCTGGATGGCCGGATGATGGAAAGTGGATTTTGGGATGATCCGGAAGAAGCACAAAAAGTCAATCGGGAATTAAAAGCATTAAAGACCAAAGTAGCCCGAATGGATAAACTCAAGAGCGATTTTGAAGAAATGGAAATCATGATCGAGCTGGGATTGGAAGAAAATTCACAGGAAATGGTAAAAGAAGTCACCGGAATGCTGGCTGTCTTTGAGGAAGAATTGGAAGGTTTAAGAGTGGAAACTCTTTTAAATGGAGAATTTGACCGTGGGAATGCAATTGTATCCCTGCATGCCGGGGCTGGCGGTACGGAATCCTGTGATTGGGTTTCAATGCTCTATCGGATGTATGCCCGATGGGCAGAAAATAAGGAATTTCAGTTAGAAGTTCTGGATTATCTGGATGGCGAAGAAGCCGGAATTAAGTCGATTACTTTTCAGATTAATGGGGAAAATGCTTATGGCTATCTCCAATCAGAAAAAGGAGTACATCGGCTGGTACGGATTTCACCATTTGATTCTTCGGGCAGACGACATACCTCCTTTGCTTCTTGTGATATTTTACCGGATATGGAAGAAGACGTGGATATTGAAATTAAAGAAGAAGACATTCGGGTAGATACTTATCGGGCCAGCGGAGCGGGCGGGCAGCATATTAACAAGACCGACTCAGCGATTCGGATTACCCATTTGCCTACCGGGATCGTAGTTCAGTGCCAAAATGAACGCTCGCAGCATAAGAATAGGGATAGGGCAATAAAAATGTTAAAAGCCAAACTCTATGAAATTAAAGAGCGGGAGCATTTGGAAAAAATTCAGGATATTCGCGGTGAAATGAAAGAAATTGGTTGGGGAAGCCAAATTCGTTCCTATGTTATGCATCCATATAGTATGGTCAAGGATCATCGGACTAATGAAGAAACAGGAAATGTCGATAAAATAATGGATGGATATTTAGATCATTTCATGAATACATATCTGATTTGGAAATCAACCGGTCAGAAAAAGTAGCAGAACCATGTTGCAAGGAGGTAAATCATGGCAGCAACCAAACAAGTAGTATTTCATTTGGATAACGAAGAGTATGGCGTAGATATTATGAAGGTCAATGTAATTGAAAAATATCAGGAAATTGTTAAAGTCCCCAATAGCCCTGAATACATTGAAGGAATCATTAACTTGCGTGGGGAAATATTGCCAATATTCAGTTTGCGTAAAAAATTTAAGCTGGCGAATAAACCAATTGATGATAACACCAAAATTATTGTGGTGTTTTTGGGTGATATGAAAATGGGCTTTATTGTTGATTCGGTATCACAGATTATTAATATTGAAGAATCGCAGTTAGAGGCTGCTCCCAGAATTGTAACCGGTGTCAGCCGCCGTTATATTCAGTCAGTTGCTAAGGTTGGGGAGCGGATGATTGTGCTTTTGAATGTAGATTTGATTTTAGAAGATGAAGAAAGATTATCTTTGGGAACGATTTTTGAAGAAAATAACGGATAGTTAACAGGAATTAATTTTTCGGAGAGGCGATCAGGACAATGGGAGCAAGAAAATGTTAATTGTAAAAAAATTTGGCGGAAGTTCGGTGGCAGATGCTGCCAAAGTTAAAAATGTGGCAAACCGGATTATTGAGGATTATAACAAAGGTCATCAAATTGTAGTTGTATTATCAGCCCAAGGGGATACAACTGATATTTTGCTGGAGAAAGCGGAGGAGGTTTCGTCAAATCCGTCAAAACGGGAATTGGATATGTTGTTGTCAACCGGTGAGCAACAGTCGGTGGCCTTGATGGCGATGGCAATTAAAGCGGCCGGATATCCGGCGATTTCGCTTAATGCTTTTCAAACCGGGATCAGTACCACCAGAGTGTATGGAAATGCCAGAATTAAAAATATTGATGTTGAACGTTTAAAAAATGAGTTGGAACGGCGCAGTATTGTTTTGGTGACTGGTTTTCAGGGAGTGAATCGTTACGAAGATTATACGACTTTAGGACGGGGTGGTTCAGATACTACGGCAGTGGCTCTGGCTGCGGCTTTAAATGCAGATGTGTGCGAGATTTATACAGATGTTGATGGCGTGTATACCGCTGATCCACGCATGGTGCCGGAAGCGACAAAAATAGAAGAGATTACATATGATGAAATGCTGGAATTGGCTTCCTTAGGAGCAAGAGTTTTGCATAATCGTTCTGTTGAATTGGCTAAGAAATTTAAAGTCAATATGGTTGTGCGTTCCAGTTTAAATAATCATAGCGGAACTTATGTGAAGGAGGAAGCAAAAGTGGAAAGAATGTTAATCAGCGGTGTGGCCAGTGATACGAATGTTTGCCGCTTGTCAGTATCCAATATCAAGGATGAGCCGGGTAAGGCTTATGAGATCTTTTCCTTGTTGGCGAGAAACAATATTAATGTTGATATTATTTTGCAGTCGATTGGTCGGGAAGATAAAAAGGATATTTCCTTTACAGTTGCCAAAAAAGATAAGGAAGAAGTCATCCGATTGTTGAAAGAGCATCAGCAGACGATTGGTTTTGATAAAATAGATGCCGAGGATAATGTAGCCAAAGTTTCGGTAGTAGGTGCAGGCATGGCTGCCAATGCCGGAGTGGCTTCCAGGATGTTTGAAGCTCTTTATGATGCCGGAGTCAATATTAATATGATCTCGACCAGTGAAATTAAGATCTCAGTTCTGGTTAATGCTGAAGATGAAGCCAAAGCAGTACAGTCGATCCATAGTGCATTTTTCTCTAAGTCCAATATATAATAGTTTTTAAGCCATTTTAAATGTTTTGTAAAGTAATAGGGGCTGTTGCATGATTTTTTCGTTTTGCAACAGCCTTTTTGCGTTTTGTATATAATTCAGTTTTCTTAGCTTTTTCAGAACCGCCTTTTTGTGGGATTAGTTACCACTATGGTTTTGATTTAGCGGACTGGTATTTGTCTGTTTGCTGGAGCCGAAGAGCATCCGGGCAGACAGCGCAAAAGTTGAAAATATCAGCCTCCTTGATCACCGGTAGATGCATTAAATTGCAGTTCTGATAAAACATAGGTAATGCAGTAGGAGGCCTGAGGATGATTCATCCGAAATAAAAGCTGATTGGCCAGTCGCTTGCCTAAATGATCAGTCTGCACCAGAGCAGTGGTTAAGATATCAGCCACATTGGCATATTCACGCCGGCCATCAAAGCCGGTCATGGCAACATCGTCAGGAATGTGGTAGCCATTGGCTGACAGAAAAGTTTCCACATATTGAGCAACAAAGTCACTGACGCAGACGAAGGCCTCCGGCATTAATTTTAATCCTTTTAAAAAACGATGGATCTCTTCTTCATAGCGGTAGATATTAATAGGCTCGGTGAAACAGATGGCTGGCTCAACTTTTAGTGAATAGTCAGCCATTGCATCCAAATAACCATGATAACGCTCAAAGTTGGTTTGAGCATAGTTGATGTCACCAATAAAACCGATTCGGGTTTTGCCCTTGGCTAAAATATGTTTGGTTAATTCTTTGGTGGCGCATCTTCCTTCGATCAGAATCAAATCACCGTTTAACTCAGTTGGTTTGACCGCCGGCGGAATATCCAGGAATACCAGGGGGATGTCCAGTTTGTTGATCAGCCGGGTTAAAGCCGGATCATTGACATTTAGTACAATTGCACCGGAAACCTGCTTGGCGGTCAAGATAGCAGGCAGTTGATAATTTTCTTTATAAAAGCTGGGAACATAAGTATACATCAGGTTAACATTTTCTTTAGTCAGTTCCTTGGCAATTTGATGAATAATATCCAGCCAAAATTTTGAAGAATCGGGCCGGGATACGATGACTGCCACAGTTTTAGCACTGTCCTCGGGCTGAGTAGTCACTGATTGAGAGTTAACTTTACGATAGCCCATTTCTTCTGCTTTTTCAAATATTTCTTTTTTTAGCCGTGGAGAAATTCCGGGATAATCATGAAAAGCTTTCCAGACGGAAATCCGCGAAATGCCAATGGCGTTAGCAATATCTTGCATTGTTACTTTTTTCATTTTTTTCTCCTGTTGGGTAAAAGATAAATAGAAAGTTTGATGATACATGATCTTTATTTGGATTTTAACATATTTATTTGATAAAAACAACTCTATTAATGAATTGAAATCAAAACACAAGAAAAAAGTTACAATACTATTAAAAGCATGGCAACATTTATTAAATGATTAATCAGGAAAATAAAGACGATATGTAATTATTTTGTAATAAATAAAAGCAAAAATACAGATGAAACATAAAAATGCATAAAAAAATAATTGTGTAAAATAAAAATATAGTAAAATAAGATAAGAAATAAAAAAAATCCTTGACATTTTATTGAGAGAATGTTAATATTATGTTAATAAAAAACTGTTAACATTTTTTGGGATGTTAACAAGAGTGATTGATCCCCGTGAATCAGGAAAAGGAAAGAGGAGCGAAATGCTGGACAAAAAGAAAAAAATGCCAAAAGTAGTTAAAAAAAAGTGGACCAGAGATGATACTGAATTGGCTTTCCTGGGCTTGCCGACTTTTATTTGGTATGTAATATTTTGTTATTTGCCGCTATTTGGTTTGATTATTGCTTTTAAGAAGTTCAAACTGTTTGCCGGGAAAAGTTTTTTACAAAGTTTGTTTGCCAGTGAATGGTCGGGTTTTCGCAACTTTACTTTTTTTATAAAATCGAATACCTTTACCCTGGTATTAAGAAACACGATTTTATATAATATTGTCTTTATTATTTTGGGCATTGTAATTCCGGTTGTTTTGGCGATGATGATCAGCCAGTTGTACTCCAAATGGAAATCAAAGACCTATCAGACCCTGATGTTTTTTCCCCACTTTATGTCCTGGGTGGTAGTCAGTTTTTTTGCATATGCATTTTTAAATCCAGACAAAGGTTTTTTTAATGTGATACTGCAAAGTATGGGTTATGACAAGATCAGATGGTATGATGAAGCAGGCTTGTGGCCCTTTATTTTAACTTTTATGGCTCTGTGGAAGGGAACCGGTTATAGTATGGTAGTTTATTTGGCCAGTATTACCGGGATTGACCAAAGCCTGTATGAGGCAGCGGTCATTGACGGCGCCACCAAGTTTCAGCAGGCTAAATATATTACTTTGCCATCGATCAAACCAATTATTATTATGATGTTTATTTTAAGTTCCGGACGGATCTTTTACTCGGATTTCGGATTATTTTATCATGTCACACGAAGGATACCAGCTCCGCTTTATGATGTAGCTTCCACCTTTGATACCTATATTTATGCGGCCCTGACCAGTGGTGGTGGAGTGAAGCTGGAGCGTATAGCGGCAGCCGGGCTTTTCCAATCCGTTGCCTGCTGTCTGACAATTTTACTGACCAATTACATTGTAACTAAAATTGACAGCGACAGCGCGATCATATAGGAGAAGAATTATGAAATTAAAGAAAGTAAGAGCATTAAATCAAATTAAGCCTTTGACTAATTTTTTGTTTAATATTATCTTTTTTATTGCCGCCGCAATTTCTATTATTCCGGTCATCTTTGTGTTTATGATTTCGATCACTTCGGAAGCATCGCTAAATGACTTTGGTTATCGCTTTATTCCGGCTGAATTTTCGTCGGTGGCCTATGCTTTTTTATGGAAGGAAAGACAGATCATCCTGGGAGCATTTTGGATATCAGTTTTTGTTACAGTGGTCGGTGTTATCCTGGGATTGGTTTTGACCACCACCATGGGTTATGTCCTGTCCCGGAGAAACTTTAAACTCAATGGTTTTTATACGACTGTCGTTTTTATCCCAATGATTTTTAATGGTGGTATGGTCGCCAGCTATGTGGTGATGACCGAAGTCTTAAATTTAAAAAATAGTGTTTGGGCTTTGATTTTACCAATTGCGGTGTCATCCTTTAATATCATTATTTGTAAAACTTTTTTCCGAAATACCATTCCGGATTCGATTATTGAATCTGGTAAAATTGATGGAGCTTCACAGTTGCAAATTTTTACACGGATCGTTTTACCAATATCTAAGCCGGTACTGGCCACAATTGGCTTATTCTTATCCTTTGGCTATTGGAATGACTGGTTTCAGGCATCCCTGTATATTTCTAAGCCGGAACTGAACTCACTTCAGGCAATGATGAATGGTATTTTAAGTAGTGTTGAATATATTGCCAAACATCCGGAATATGCAACTTCGCTGCAAGATAAGATTCCAACGGAGTCAGTCAGAATGGCCATTGCCATTTTGGTGGTGGTGCCGATTGCTGCGGCCTACCCATTTTTCCAAAAATATTTTATTACCGGCTTGACCATTGGCGCAGTCAAAGGTTAGACCCGTCACAGATCGTCAAGCGGAGGGATATTTTGAATCCGCCTCATGATTAAAGATAGATGGCAGTGCTTGCACTCTTTCTATAAAACGAAAAAGAGGAGTGCCAGACCTTTTTTTCGGTATCAATGTTATGGCAACACCCAAAATAAAAGGAGGAACAAGAATGAAAAAATTAACAGCATTATTGTTATCAGCAGTATTATTGCTTTCTTTAGCTGCTTGTAAACCGGCAGAAACCCAAAAAGCAGAAGAAAAGAAAGAACCGGCCGTAACTGCTGAGAAAAAAGAAGAACCGGCTAAAACAGAAGATAAAAAAGAGGAAAAGCCGGAGGAAAAGCCGGAGGAAAAAAAGGAAGCAACTGAAAATAAGGAAGTTGTAAAGCTGAAATGGGTATTGATCGGTGGCTCTCAACCAGCTAACTATGATGCTTGGAAAGAACATATCAATAAATATTTAGTTGAAAAAATCGGAGTGGAATTAGATGTTGAAATCATTTCCTGGGGTGACTGGGATACCAAGAGAGGTGTAATGGTTTCTACCAATGAGCCTTATGATATTATGTTTACCAATATGGGAACATTTGTGCATGATGTTGAGTTAGGTGCATTTAAGGATATTACTGAATTGTTGGAAACAACTCCTGATTTAAAAGGTCTGATGCCTGATATGTATTGGGATTCTGTAAAAGTTAATGGTCAGATTTATGGAGTACCAACTTATAAAGACAGCTCAATGACCGGATATTTTATCTGGGATAAAGAAATGCTGGATAAATATGAAATTAAAAATGTTGAAGAATTAAATACTTTAGAAAAAGCAGAACCAGCTTTACAAAAAATTACTGATGGCGAGAAGAAGCCGGCACTTATTTTGGCACAAGGCCAAGGCATTGCCCCAATTGAATTTTATGATCAAATGGGCTTAGGTTTGCCGATCGGTGTTAAAGTTGATGATACGGAACGTAAAGTAGTTTACACTTTTAATCAAGAAAATGTCAGAAAACACTATGATCATTTACATTCGATGTTTAAAAAAGGAATCATTAACTCCGATGCTTTAACCTTAACTGAAGTTCCGAAATATCGTGCTTTCTATTGGGCACAAGGCTGGAGCGGTGCGGCTAAAACTGTTTGGGGACCGAACATGGGCAAAGAAGTGGTAGCTATTCAAAATGGTGAAACCATTTTAACCAATGATACTGTTCGGGGATCGATCAACTGTATTTCTGCCAATTCCAAGCATCCGGAAAAAGCATTGCAATTATTGGAGTTAGTAAATACCGATACTTATGTACGGGACGCTTTATACTATGGTTTGGAAGGTGACAACTTCACTTATACTTCGGATAAGAAAGTTCATAAGAATAATTCCGATTGGTCAATGGCTGGTTATGCTCAAGGTACTTTCTTTAATGTTAGTATGGTGGATGATGTTGACTTCAATCAATGGGATGAAGTAAAAGCATTAAACGAAAAAGCAGTAGCTTCTGTATTATTAGGCTTTAATGTTAGTACTGAAGAATTTGAAGATGAACTGGCTAACTGCAGAGAAGTTAATAATAAGTATATGAATCAAATCATTACCGGAGCAGGTGATCCGGCAGAAGTATTCCCGAAATTGGAAAAAGAATTAAAAGATGCAGGCCTTGATACCATTATTGAAAAAGTTCAGGCTCAAATTAATGAGACATATAAATAAAATACCATTGGCTGTAAGTTAAAGAAATCAACTGAGGAGAAAAGTACAAAATAATAAGGATAATGGTGCTTTTCTCCTTTTTATCAGGAGAGAAAATATGTCCAAAATTATTGGAAATTCATTACCCAACATTCCTTGGGAAGAAAAACCGGCTGATTGCCGAAAACCAATCTGGCGCTACAGCAATAATCCTATTATCGGGAGAGATGCCAACAAAAGATCAAACAGTGTATTTAACAGTGCAGTGGTTCCATTTGCTGATGGTTTTGTCGGTGTTTTTCGCTGCGATAGCTTGTCTATTAGTATGGATATTTTCTTGGGGCGAAGTCAGGATGGAATCCACTGGCAAATTGAAGATGAACCGATTCAATTTGTTGGTGCCGATAAAGAAATTTTAAAACGGGAATATCGTTATGACCCCAGAGTTTGCTTTATGGAGGACCGCTACTATATTACCTGGTGTAACGGTTATCATGGGCCGACAATCGGCATGGCATATACTTTTGATTTTAAAGAATTTGTTCAACTGGAGAATGCATTTTTGCCGTTTAACCGTAATGGAGTGTTATTTCCCAGGAAGATTGGCGGCAATTATATGATGATGAGTCGACCCAGTGACAATGGTCATACTCCCTTTGGCGATATTTTTGTCAGTCAGTCCAGGGAGTTGGAATTCTGGGGCAAACATCGCTATATGATGGGGGCAGTCAAAGGTGATCTTTCGGCCTGGCAGTCAACGAAAATCGGGCCGGGACCAATTCCGATTGAAACCGATGAAGGCTGGCTGATGATTTATCATGGTGTAATTACCACCTGTAATGGTTTTGTTTATCGGATGGGCACTGCTCTGCTGGACCTGAATGAGCCATGGAAAGTGCTGTATCGGAGCAAAGATTATTTGCTGGCCCCACATCAGTATTATGAATGTGTCGGCGATGTACCTAATGTCGTGTTTCCATGTGCGGCACTGACTGATGCAGATACCGGCCGGATTGCCATTTATTATGGCTGTGCCGATACTGTGACCGGGCTGGCGTTTACAACCGTAGATGAATTAATTGCCTTTACCAAGGAAAATAATATGGCGTAGATCAAAAAAGATTTGGGCCGAATATGTAAATAGAAAGCACTTTAGAAATGATGATCAGTTCACCGGGAACTGAGCTGCTAAAGTGCTTTTTTATATGTTAAGGTTTACTTTAAAATGTTTTTTCGGTATAATAATAAAAATTAAAGCTTCAGAAAAAGTTTTGCGGAAGGTAAAAAGCTGGTTCTAATAGAAAGATAGCCTGATATTAGTCATACAGGAGGAATGGAATGTATAAGATAATGCTGGTTGAAGATGATCCGGTGATTGCAGAAGGATTAGCATCCTTTTTAAAGAGTTGGAATTATGAGGTGATTCCGGTGCGGAATTACGCGGAAGTTTTAACCGAGTTTTGTGCGGCAATGCCACAGCTGGTGCTAATGGATATTAATCTGCCTTATTATAATGGCTATTATTGGTGTGAGGAAATTCGTAAAATTTCCAAAGTGCCGATTATTTTCATTTCCGGACAGGCAGATAATATGAATATCATTATGGCGATCAATCAGGGGGCCGATGATTTTATTGCCAAGCCCTTTGATCTATCGGTCTTGGTGGCCAAAATCAATGCCCTGCTCCGCCGGACCTATGACTTTAGCGAGGGTCATAATTTTATGGAATATCAGGGATTGATCTTAAATTTAGCAGAAGCTAAGTTATTTTATCAGGATAAAAGCGTGGAATTAACCAAAAATGAATACCGGATTTTACAGGTGCTATTTGAGTATGATGGCGGTTTTGCCGCCCGCGAGGAAATTATGCGCCGGCTTTGGGAAAGTGAGCTGTTTATTGATGATAATACTTTAACCGTCAACATGACCAGACTCCGTAAAAAACTAGAGAAAGAAGGAATTCCTGATATGATCGAAACCAAAAAGGGAATTGGCTATCGGCTTAGAAAGGTGGTAGCAGAATGAAAATATATTGGCAAATTTTGAAGAGCTATTTATTTGACTATCGGATCGGAGGAGTGCTGTTTTGGGTAGAATTTTTGGTGCTGTGGGCAGTTCTGGCTTTTAGCGATATGCCCAAAGATATTACTGGTTACTTGGTCTTTTTACATCTTTTATTATTTGCCTTTGCTTTTGGAATCAGTCTATGGCGATATGGGCGGCAATATCTGCTGCTGGCCAAAACCTTGGAAAAAAGCCAATATTTGGACTGGCAGGCCGGACGGCTTAATTTATATGACAATCAAATATTGGAAATTTGTGATCAGCTTTTAGTAAAGCAAAATGCTATTTTACAGGAGCAAAGCGGACAGGAGCAGGCGAAACTGAGAGAATATCAGGAATATTATACTTTATGGGTACATCAAATGAAAACTCCGATTTTTGCTCTGGAACTTTTATTAAGACAAGCCGAAGAGGTGCCGGCCAGTGCTCAGATGAAAGCCGAACTTCTTAAAATCAAGGATTATTCGCAGTTGGCTTTGCAATATATCCGGATGGAGAATATGACCGCCGATTTAGAGATTCGTACCCATGAACTGCAGAATATTGTCAAGAAACAGTTGAAGAAGTATGCTCTGCTTTTTATTAATCAAAAGATAAAATTGGAATTGGCCGATTTTGAGCTGAAAATTGTAACCGATGAAAAATGGCTGAGCTTTGTGATTGCCCAGGTTTTGACCAATGCTCTGAAATACACATCGGCCGGCGGACAGATCCGGATTTATGTATGCGACAAAGAGCTGGTGATTGAAGATAATGGATTGGGAATTCGGGCCGAAGATATTCCCAAACTTTTTCGCAAGGGTTTTACCGGTAATAATGGACGCTTACAAAAAGAGGCCAGTGGGATGGGGCTTTACTTATCAGCTAAGGTGATGAAAACCCTGGGTCATGGCCTGCGTTTGGAATCAGAATTAGGTCGGGGCACCAAAGTGTTTTTGGATTTTTCAGAATGTCAGTTAGAGGACTACTAAGAAAAACTTACAGCTTTGTAAGTTTTTTTCTTGTTTTGTAAGCTTATATAAAGGACAAAGTGGACATTTTCTTTTATAATTGTCTTAACAAGCGGCTGACAGGGAGCCGCCACTTAGAAACAGAAAAAGGAAAATGGAGGTAATTATGAAAATATTGGAAGTACAGGATTTAAAAAAAGTATATACTACCCGCTTTAATTTAAATAAATGCGAAGCCTTGCGCAGTGTCAGCTTTTCAGTCGAACAAGGTGAGTTTGTGGCAATCATGGGCGAGTCAGGCTCCGGTAAAAGTACACTATTAAATATTATTGCATCATTATTGAAACAAACAGCGGGTTATGTTGGCTTAGCCGGCAAAAATATTGCGGAGATCAAAGACAGCCAGTTATCTGCCTTTCGTCGTGATCATTTGGGCTTTGTTTTTCAGGATTTTAATTTACTGGATAATTTCAGCGTCAAAGATAATATGTTGCTGCCCATGGTATTGGCTCAAAAACCATATGATCTGATGCTGCAAAGGGTTCAGGAAGTAGCAGCTCTTCTTAAAATCACCGATTTACTGGAAAAATTTCCTTATGAAATTTCGGGCGGGGAAAAACAGAGAACAGCTATTGGCCGGGCAATTATTACCAATCCGGAATTGCTTTTGGCTGATGAGCCAACTGGTGCCCTGGATTCCAAAGCTTCCGAACGAATTTTGCGCTTATTTCAGCAGATTAATGAAACCGGTCAAACTATTTTAATGGTAACACATAGTGTCAGAGCGGCCAGTAAGGCAAAACGGGTCTTGTTTATTAAAGACGGCCAGGTATTTAATGAAATTTACAAAGCTGAACAGACGGATGATGCTTTTTACCAAAAAATTATGAATACTTTAGCGGTGATGACCAACGGAGGTGAGTAATGAAAGGAAATTTCTTTTATGTTCAGCTGGCTAAAAGCAATATCAAAAGAAATGAAAGGAATTTCATTCCCTTTTGGTTGTCCTGTATGATCGTAGTTGCTTTTTTCTTTAATATGCTCAATTTAAAGCAAATCGTGGAGCATAGTGAGGATGTTTATGGAAATACGACAGTTGCTTCCTTTTTGGGATTTGGTGGAGTGATTGTGGGCATATTGGCCGCCATTTTTGTCTTTTATGCCAATTCCTTTTTAATGAAAAACCGGAAAAAAGAATTGGGTTTATATGGAATTTTGGGTTTGGAAAAACGCCATGTGGCTCTGATGCTGCTGATCGAAAATTTGTTTATTGCCGGCAGCAGTATTATCAGTGGACTTTTGCTGGGCATGGCTTTTGGTAAACTGTTGTTTTTGGCAATGGCCAAACTGATCCAATATGCGGTCAATATGCCTTTTACGATTTATACCGGGCCGATTTGGTGGACGATTGCTGTTTTTGCAGTTTTATTTCTGCTGGTACTGGTGTTTAATTTGATTACCATGCATTTAACCGAGCCGGTTGAGCTTTTAAAAAGTAAAAATCATGGTGAAAAACAGCCCAGATTTTTAAGGCTGACCGCTATGGCCGGATTTTTCTGCATTGGTGCCGGTTATTATATTGCCATTACCACTACCAATCCGCTGAAAGCCATCCTGATGTTTTTTTTCGCAGTTTTGCTGGTGATTGTTGGTACCCATTATTTATTTACAGCCGGCAGTGTAGTGTTTTTGAAAATGCTGAAAAAAAACCAGAAATTTTATTATCGGCCAACGAATTTTATTTCGACTTCGTCCCTGATTTACCGGATGCGTAAAAATGCCACCGGACTGGCTAATATTTGCGTTTTAAGTTGTATGGTGATCGTCACGGTTTCCACCACCGCCACCGTTTATGGCAGTATGGAAAAAGCTTTGGATAAAAGATTTCCCCGGGATTATCAAATGGAATGGACATTGAGGGAGGAAAAAGATCGGCTGAAGATCTATCAGAGCTTGCTTGGCAAATATGCAGATCAGGCCGGAGTTACTATTACAGATGAATATAGCACCCGCAGTTTGGGATTTATGACCATGCCGATAAATGATGTTTTAGTCAGGGACGCAAATGAATTTAATACGATGGATGCCATGGGCTTAGATGGCTTTTTATGGGTCAATGTTTATCCGGCCCAGGATTTTTCGGTGATATTTGAGGAAGAAATAGATATCAGCCTGGCCAAGGATGAGGTCATTGTATCAGAGAATCCGGTAGTAAATAACAGACAAATTTTAAATATTGCCGGTAAGGAGTATCGGATCAAAAAAATAGTGCCGATGAAGGAAATAAAGGGCCTGGAGGAAGCCAATGTGCTGGATGATTTATTGCAGATAGTGGTTTTTGTAGCGGACATCGAAGAAGTTTTTGAGCTGCAAAAGCAGGACCAGGAAAATCCGCATGCCTCGACTCCGGAAGAAAGTTTGTATTTTAATATCAAGGGCAATAAGGAAAATATAGCAACTTTTGACCGACTGGTGATGGCTACCCGCAACAATGAAAATGAGGATGAGAGGCTCAGGCTGGATAGTAAAGAATGGAACCGGGCTGAATATTATGGATTTACCGGTGGCCTGTACTTTATTGGTATTTTTCTGGGGTCTTTATTTTTACTGCTGACAGTGTTGATTATTTATTTTAAGCAAATGTCAGAGGGGGAAGAAGACAGAGAACGCTTTCAAATCTTAATGAAAGTTGGATTATCGCATGCCGAAGCCAAAAAGGTGATTCATAAGCAGCTGGTAATGATGTTTTTCCTGCCACTGGTCACAGCTATTATCCATGTAACAGTAGCCAGATTTATCATTGAGCGTTTGTTGCTGGTTGGTTTTGGTGGTAATTATGGATTGCTGACGCCATATCTGGCACTGACCATTGTGATTTTTGCGGTCATTTATTTTACGGTATATCTATGGACTTCCAAAACCTATTATCAAATTGTCAATAGCGGCAATGGGACACATTAAGGGCTTGGCAGGCTAAGAAATTTTCCTCTCATTGACTGTAAGTTTAATCTTTATTTACTAAAAAAGCCTTGAGTTTCCGTAAAAATTTCAGTTTAAAGTCATCTGATAACATATTTTAGAGGTTTATAATCTAAATCATTTTTGTTTACCATAATCAGGCTGAAGCCAGCTCTATTAAAGAGTTTCAGAAAAAACACAGAAACTCAAGAAAAAAGCTACTTGACAAAAATGTTTAAAATGCTATAATAATTGCAAGTTAATAGGCAAATTTTTGTCAGAAAAATGTCAAGAGGATAGAGGGCACGAAAAAGCAAAACGCTTATTTTGTGCTCTTTTTTCGTTTGCCGAAAACATTCAAAATGCCGGTAAATCCTGTGTAAGATGAGGAATAGAAGTTGGCGGAAGTTTCATTTCAGTTTTATGATGCGGTTAAGAAAGGAAAGGAAAAATGATTGATATTACAATTATCGGAGCTGGTGTGATGGGGGCAGCGGTGGCTTATTACCTGTCCCGCTATAATTGTCAGGTGGTGGTTTTAGAAAAGGAAAATGATGTGGCTGAGGGCACTTCCATTGCCAACAGCGGTATTGTTCATTCCGGTCATGACCCCAAGCCTGGCACCTTAAAAGCTAAATTTAATGTTGAGGGAAATCGAATGTATCCGGATTTGTGCGCCCATTTACATGTGTTGTTTAAGCAAACCGGTGCCTTTGTAGTGGCAGTTAATGAAGAAGAAAAGCAGATTTTACAGGTATTAAAAGAGCAGGCGCTTGACCGGCAGATCCCATGTCAGGAAATGGATGGAGAAGCAGCCAGGCAGATAGAACCAAACCTAAGTGATGATGTGATCTGGGCGTTATCCTTACCGACTACCGGTGTGGTTGATCCATGGGAAATTACTTTAGGAATGATGGAAGAAGCAGTCCTGAATGGCTGCGAATTACGGCTTAATGAAAAAGTGGTTGCCATTACGGAAAGACCGGATTTTTATGAAGTCACATCAGAAAACAATGGTCAGATCAGCAAATTGCAAACTCGTTATCTGATCAATTGTACTGGTGTATATGGCGAT
This sequence comes from Clostridiales bacterium COT073_COT-073, assembly GCA_003858485.1. Taxonomy (GTDB): domain Bacteria; phylum Bacillota; class Clostridia; order Lachnospirales; family Vallitaleaceae; genus W11650. The sequence goes on along the minus strand of RQYD01000023.1, from coordinate 31,979 downwards.
GATGTTTACCGACTGCTGGAGCCGGAGCTGGATTTTTTTATCACGCCCAGAAAGGGACAGTATTTTGTGCTGGATAATACTATTGCACCGCTGGTCGGGCGGCCGATTTATCCGGTTCCGTCTACGGTCGGAAAAGGAATTCTGGCAATTCCCAGTATTCATGAAAATGTACTTTTGGGGCCGGATTCAGAAGAAATTAAAGATAAGGAAAATGTGGACACCGATCGGGCCAGACTGGCTTTTATCCGGCAGGCATTGACCAAAACCGTTAAAAATATTCCTTTTGATAAAATCATCCGCAGTTTTGCCGGACTTCGACCAACGCCCAGTACTGGTGATTTTATTATCCGGGAAGAAGAGAAGCATCCGCGTTTTATTCAGGTATCGGGGATTGAATCACCGGGTCTGACTGCAGCACCGGCGATTGGCAAGTATATTGCTGATGAAATCATTGCTGCAGCTACCAAATACGGATTAAAAACAAATTATCAAAATCGGAGAAAGCCTTTGCGCTTGGCCGGTTTAAGCATTGATGAAAAGAATAAATATGTCCAGGCCGATGCCCGTTTTGGCAGGATTATCTGCCGCTGTGAATCGGTTAGTGAAGGTGAAATCATAGATTGTATCCATCGGCCGGTGGGGGCAAGAACAGTTAAAGCTGTTAAAAAAAGAGCAAGGCCGGGAGCAGGCCGCTGTCAGGGTGGTTTTTGCGAGCCGAGAGTGGTAGAGATATTGGCGCGGGAATTAGGGATTTCGCCAATGGAAGTAATGTTTGATAGTCAGCGCAGTCCGATTTTTGTGGGTGAGACCAAGCAGGCGAAAGGAGAGTAACATGAACACAGTTGAATTAGTAATTATCGGTGGCGGCAGTGCCGGTATGGCAGCAGCCTGCGGCGCATATGAAGCTGGAGTAAGAGATATTTTAATTTTAGAACGGGATAAGGAATTGGGTGGTATTTTACTGCAATGCATTCATAATGGCTTTGGCCTGCATTATTATAAAGAAGAGTTGTCCGGCCCGGAATATGCCGAGCGCTGGGAAAAAAAGATAGAAGAGTATGGGATTGCCTATCGGCTGGATACTATGGTGCTGGATATTACAGCGGATAAAGTGATTACTTATACCAATACGGTAGAAGGTTATACCAAGGTCAGGGCAAAAGCGATTGTGTTGGCCATGGGCTGTCGGGAAAGGACCAGAGGAGCCATTCATATTCCCGGTTTTCGACCAGCGGGAGTATGGACGGCTGGTACGGCTCAGCGCTATCTGAATATGGAGGGATATTTGGTTGGCCGCAGAATTTTTATCCTGGGCAGCGGCGATATTGGTTTGATTATGGCCCGGCGCATGACACTGGAAGGGGCGGAAGTATTGGGGGTGGCAGAAATCATGCCTTATTCCAACGGCCTGCCCAGAAATATCCAGCAGTGTTTGCGGGATTTTGAGATTCCCCTTTATTTAAGCCATACTGTTACCAATGTGTTTGGCAAGGATAGAGTCAGTGGAATTGAAATCAGTCAGGTTAATCAAAAATTTGAGCCAATTGCCGGTACAGAAAAGCGATTTGATTGTGATACCTTACTTCTTTCAGTAGGGCTGATTCCGGAAACTCAATTGGGGCAAAATGCCGGTGTTTTACTGTCGCCGAAAACCAAAGGCGCCTTGGTCAATGATATCAATGAAACGGAAACGGAGGGAATTTTTTCCTGTGGTAATGTGCTGCATGTTCATGATGTGGTTGATTTTGTTAGTGAAGAAGGGCTGCATACTGGTAAAAATGCAGCTGCCTATTTACAGAATAAGCTAATGCGGGCTGAAGAAGCCAATGTGTCGGCTGGGGCGGGTATTGGCTATGTTCTGCCTCAGCGAGTTCGTAAAACTTTGGCGGAGGCGGTCACCTTTTCTTTTCGGGTGACAGATGTCAAAAAAAATGCGGAGCTGCTTGTCAAAGTGGATGGAAAAGTGGTAAAATCAGTAAAGAAGCGGCAGATGATACCGGCGGAAATGGAGCGAATCACTTTAAAGGCAGAAGAGTTAAACGATCTGCAATCGGAGCTGGTATTGGAAATAAGGGAGGATTGACATGGAGAAAAAATTTATTTGTATTGTTTGTCCAATGGGCTGCGAACTGACTGCTGAAACCGATAAGCAGGGTAATTTAACAGCAGTTGCCGGCAATCGCTGTAAACGTGGAGAAAGTTATGCTGAGCAGGAGTGCAAAACACCAATGCGGATGCTGACTTCAACGGTGCGGATTGAAAAGGCTTTATATCAAAGATTACCGGTAATTACTTCAGCCAGCATTCCCAAAGATATGATTTTCCAGGTAATGTCAGAAATTGACCGGGTTAAGATTGAGGCTCCGGTTGAGCTGCGTCAGATCATTATTAAAAATGTTTGCGGTTTGTCAGCGGATATCATTGCCAGCCGAAGTATGGCGGAAGTGCATCAGTGAAAAAACCTTGTGCAGGCAAGATAAGCAGTAACTGTGAAAATGTGGAGGTAGCATTTTTAGGAGCTCAAACAGAGTCAAGAGAGAAATGGGAAAAATATGAAAAAAAGAGAAATTATCCTGGCGATTTCAAGTGGCAAAGATTTTGAAAAATTTCTGGAGATGCAGGTGCAATATTGTGTCTTAATTGATTTTCACATTGCTCTATTACAAAATTTAATTGAGCAGGCGCATCAGCGTAGTAAGAAAGTCCTGCTGCATATGGATTTATTGCATGGCCTGTCCAATGATGAAGCCGGCTGTGAGTTTGCCTGTCAGGTTTTAAAGGCTGATGGGGTTATTTCTACCAAACCCAAGGTGGTGCAAAGGGCCATGGAAAACAAATGTCTGGGGGTTTTGCGCTTATTTTTAATTGACAGTAAATCGCTGAGTAAAGGAATTCGGCTATGCCGGGAATGTCAGCCGGATTTTGTCGAGGTATTGCCGGCGATCGCCCCGCAGATTTTACCGACCATTAAAAAAGAAACCGGACAAAAATTGATGAGTGGTGGTCTATTGTCCGGAGTTGAGGAAATTAAAGCCTGCTTTGATTATGGGGCAGAGGCGGTGACGGTTTCCAACCGTAAATTAGTGCAGGAATATTTGCAGTATGATACCGGTAAGGATGAAGTTTGAGGTTCCAGAATATCGGAAATTTTCATTTGCTTATTTTAAAAATTATTTTTGAATAATTCAACTTTCCCACAATCTTTTTTGGCTTTATCCCGCTCCAGGGAGCGGACATATACCGCCTATTTAACATATTCTGTTGAAAAATTTCGTTTTTCTATCCAGGTGGACAACCTATCTTTCGCCACTTACTTCGTAAGGTGGCTTGCGGTTACACCCTGCTTTCGCAACTTACTTCGTAAGATTGCTATCGCAGCACATGCCAAAAAAAGGTTATTTTTAGGAACGGGTGAAGTTGAGTAAATAATGATATTATAAATAGTGAACAAAAAGTGTTTCCAGGCTTTTCAATGATAACAAGAAGTTGAGCCGGAGAGGAGAAGGTATGAAAAAATATGTGTTAGCAATTGATCAGGGAACAACCAGCAGCCGGGCTGTTCTTTTTAATGGGCAAGCAGAAGTGGTAGGCATGGCTCAAAAAGAATTCACTCAATATTTTCCAAATCCGGGCTGGGTGGAACATGATGCTAATGAAATTTGGCTGAGTGTTCTGGCGGTGATGGCTGAAGTCATTACTAAAACCGGAGTTAAGCCGGAGGAAGTAGCAGCCATTGGCATTACCAATCAGCGGGAAACAGCGGTGATTTGGGATAAGGTAACAGGGATGCCGATTTATCATGCGATTGTCTGGCAATCCAGACAAACGGAAGAAATATGTAAGAAGTTGCGGGAAAACGGGTATCAAAAACTGATCAAAGAGAAAACCGGCTTATTGATTGATCCTTATTTTTCGGCCGGCAAATGGCAGTGGATTCTGGAAAATGTAAAAGGGGCGAAGGAGCGTGCAGAAAACGGGGAATTACTGGCCGGAACCATTGATACCTTTTTAGCGTGGAAGTTAAGCGGCGGCCAGGTTCATGTCACCGATTACAGCAATGCTTCCCGGACCCAGATCTTTAATATTCATACCCTGGAATGGGATCAGGAATTACTGAATTTATTTGGAATTCCGCAGGTAATATTACCGGAAGTCAAGCCCTCTTCTTATATTTATGGAGAAACGGCTGAATATCATTTCTTTGGACAAAAAGTACCGATTGCCGGAATTGCCGGTGACCAGCAGGCGGCTCTTTTCGGGCAAGGCTGCTTTGAAGTTGGGATGGTGAAAAACACCTATGGCACCGGCTGCTTCTTGTTGATGCAGACCGGCGAAAAACCGGTTGAGTCTGATAATGGCCTGCTGACCACGATTGCCTGGGGACTGGATGGAAAAGTGGAATATGCGCTGGAAGGCAGCGTATTTGTAGCTGGCAGTGCAGTGCAGTGGTTAAGGGATGGGCTGCGCATGATCAAATCGGCTGCTCAAAGTGAAGAATATGCTGTCAAAGTAGAAAGCAGCGAAGGCATGTACCTGGTGCCGGCTTTTGTTGGGTTAGGGGCACCCTATTGGAACAGTGCCACCAGAGGTGCGATTTTTGGATTGACCAGAGGCATTACCAAGGAGCATTTTATCCGGGCAACGCTGGAGGCGATCTGTTATCAAAGCCGGGATATTATGGACTTAATGGAAGCAGAAAGCCGGATCAAACTGGATACGCTGCGGGTGGATGGCGGTGCAGTCCAGAATAATTTCCTGATGCAGTTTCAAAGTGATATTTTAAACACTCAGGTTGAAAGAATGGTCAATTTGGAAAGCACCGCACTGGGAGCGGCTTTTCTGGCCGGACTGGGGGTTGGTTTCTGGAAAGATAAGACTGAGTTGTTAAGCAAACTGAAAGCAGAACATATCTTTAAACCGGAGTTATCAGCTGAAAAACGGGAAGAACTGTATCAAGGCTGGAAACGGGCGGTCAGAGCAGCTCAGGAATTTTAAGGAATCTTAATTTTAATTCTGCTCTTATTGATTTCTAGTGCCTGATAATCTATACTATGAATAGAAGGATATTTGGCGGTACTTACCGCCGGCTGATTTTATCAAAAGGAGGAGTTAATGAGTAGTAGAGATATCATGATCGAAATGATTGCCTTAATATCTGTATTATGTTCGCCTGTTATTCTCCTGCTGTTTGGACTTTGGATCAGACAAACGAAAAGGAAATCTGAGCAGCTGGGTACTGTTGCTACCATAAAATTAGCAGCTTTAAATAGCGGCAAAATGATTTTAGCAGTAGTTTTTGGCCTGCTCAGTTTTTTGATGGTCGGTGAATGGAGTTTGGTCAGTGAGGTGCTCAAAGATGATGAAAATGATGAAAGTATTTAACTTAACTTTCCCACAGTCTTTTTTGGCTCTATCCGCTTCTGGGAAGTGAGCACATAAGTTTCCTCCTTCCACTTGCTGCATCAGATGGCTTTTGCAGCACATGGCAAAAAAAGACTTTCCAGGGAATGTGGGAGAAGTGAGTGCTTAATTATGTGTATAAAAAAGCAATATCTATAAAAAAACTCCCATAAAACCCAAAGAAAGAATATAGTAAAAAAAATATCAATATGGTATACTAAGGAAAATATTTCGTGAAAACGAAAACTTAGGATACCATTTTTATTTTTTGATAAGGGAGAAATACTATGAATAAAGGTCGGGTAACAGTTCCAACGGATCTGGATGTGATTCCGCAAACTTTAGAAATTATTAAAAAATGGGGTGCGGATGCCCTGCGCGATTGTGATGGTACCGATTTTCCGCCAGAACTGCGGAAGACCGATGCCAAAATTTATAAAACTTATTACACTACCCGAAAGGATAATGAATGGGCAAAAGCCAATTTGGATGAAGTTCAGCAAATGTATATTATGACCAGATTTCATACGGCGGCAGAGAGCAGTTTGTCTATTCATTTAATGGATCATCTTTATCCTGATATGCTTAAAGTGAATGATCATGATGATATCAAAAGATGGTGGGAAGTGATTGACCGGACGACCGGTGAAATTGTACCGACAAGTGAGTGGTCATATGAACCAGCCAGCGGTGATGTTACAATTTCAAATGCCAGATATATGCATGAGTATACCGTCAGTTTTTTGGCATATATTATGTGGGACCCGGTACATATGTATAATGCGGTGGTCAATGACTGGCAGGATGTGGAAAAGCAAATTACCTTTGATGTGCGCCAGCCCAAGACCAAGGAGTTTTCCATGAACCGTCTGCGCCATTTTTTGGAAGAACATCCCTATGTTGATGTGATTCGTTACACCACTTTCTTTCATCAATTTACTTTGATCTTTGATGAATTGGCCAGAGAAAAATATGTTGACTGGTATGGTTATTCCGCCAGTGTTTCACCTTATATTTTAGAGCAATTTGAACAAGAAGTCGGCTATCGGTTCCGGCCGGAGTTTATCATTGACCAGGGCTATATGAATAATAATTACCGTATTCCCACTCAGGAATTCCGGGATTTTCAGCAATTCCAAATCAGAGAAGTGTGTAAGTTAGCCAAAGAAATGGTGGATATTACCCATCAGTACGGCAAAGAGGCAATGATGTTTTTAGGCGACCATTGGATCGGAACAGAGCCATTTTTAGAAGAATTTGCCACGATTGGCCTGGATGCAGTAGTGGGCAGTGTTGGCAATGGCTCAACTCTCCGCTTGATCAGTGATATTGATGGGGTAAAATATACAGAAGGCCGTTTCTTACCTTATTTTTTCCCGGATACTTTCCATGAAGGCGGTGATCCGGTTAAAGAAGCCAGAATTAACTGGGTAACTGCCCGCCGGGCCATTCTTAGAAAGCCAATAGATCGGATTGGCTATGGCGGATATTTAAAGTTGGCTCTTGATTTTCCGGAATTTGTCGATTATGTGACGGAAGTTTGTGATGAATTCCGAACCTTGTATGAAAATGCCAAAGGTACCGTTCCCTATTGCGTGAAAAAGGTAGCTGTTCTTAACCACTGGGGCAGGCAAAGAGCCTGGGGCAATCATATGGTTCACCATGCTCTTTATTATCAGCAAAATTATTCTTATGCAGGTATTATTGAGTTTTTAAGCGGTGCCCCGTATGATGTGAAATTTATCAGCTTTGATGATGTCAAGACAAATCCGGATCTGCTTAAAGATTTTGATGTGATTTTTAATATTGGCGATGCCGATACGGCTTATACCGGTGGCGAAGTCTGGGAAGATGAAGCCATTATTGCGGCATTTCGTGGCTTTATTTATCAAGGTGGCGGTTTTATTGGTGTCGGTGAGCCAAGTGGCCATCAGTATCAAGGGCATTTTCTGCAATTGGCACAAGCTCTGGGAATTGAGAAAGAAACTGGTTTTAGTTTAAATCAAGATAAATATAATTGGGATGAGCATCGGGATCACTTTATTTTGGAGGATTGTACCCAAGAGGTGGATTTCGGAGAAGGCAAGAAAGCAATGTATGCCTTACCGGAAGCGGAAATTCTGATTCATCATAATCAAGAAGTGCAGTTGGCATGTAACCATTTTGGAAGTGGCAGATGTGTTTATATCAGTGGTATGCCATATAGCTTTGAAAACAGTCGCCTGCTGCATCGGGCAGTGATGTGGGCCAGTCATGATGAGGCCAATCTGCGGAAATGGTATTCCGATAACTTTAATGTGGATGTCCATGCTTATGTGGAAAATAAGAAGTTTTGTGTGGTCAATAATACTTATGAGCCTCAAATGACTACGGTTTACCGGGGGGATGGCAGCAGTTTTGTTTTGGAGATGGCCGCCAATGAAATTAAATGGTATGAATTGTAATCGGCTTTTAAGAGGCTGATAGGAGAATAAATAGATAATATACCGGATTTGACTATATCGCTGGTAAGCTGGAGTATAGCCAAATCCGGTATATTATTAAGTTTGGTTTATTATCGAAATCGGCATAATATCAGGATGAGTGATTAATATAAATTGCCAAAAAATAATAGGCTGTGTTTGCACATATTGCCAGTAAACTAGAGTATGTGTAAACACAGCTTATTAATAGGAAAATTTGGTTATTCTTTGATCAATAAATCATAAAAATCAGTCAGCTCCATTGGCTGGTAAAAGTAATAGCCTTGGATAAAATCGCAGCCGGCTTCGGTAACGATTTGCAGCTCTTTTTCGGTTTCAACACCTTCCACGCAAACTAATTTATTAAAGCGGCGGCAGGCATAGACGATACTGGTAATAAAATCACTGATATCCTTAGAGTCTGACATCTTTTTCATTAAACTGCGATCAAGTTTTACTACTTTCGCCGGGTATTTTAACAACATCTCCAAAGAAGAGTAGCCAACACCAAAATCATCCAAAGCCATTTGGATACCAATATTACGGCAACTATCAAGGAATTGCTGTAATTTCAGAGGATTATCGTTATAATGAGTTTCGGTTAATTCCATAATTAAGTGATCACTACTGAGCTCACGTTTTTGTAAGGTGCTTTTCATAAAAGCCGGAAATTCATCATCATTTATTTGATAGTAACTGACATTAAAATCAGCGAAAAAATCGGGAATATAGGCGCAGATTCTCTTGCAATGACGAACTGCCTGTTCAAAGACCCAGCGTCCGACTGGCAGAATCAGCTTGGTTTCTTCCAGAATTGGAATAAACACAATGGGCGAAATGTCTTTGCCTTCATAACGCCAGCGCAGTAAGATTTCTCCGCCCACAATTTTGTGATTTTTAGCAGAAACAATTGGCTGAATCAAAACCCGGAAATTACGAAAATTATTAAGTGCATCATCACTCAGGTCGATTACCATTTGCTTTTTTTCGCGATGGACACGAACTGTTTGTGAAGAATGAACCAGAATTTCTTCGGGACTATTTTTAGCAATTTCCAGGACACTCATCACATCCGTCATAATCTCCTGGGCAGAGACTTTGGGATTAATATCATGTAATACTCCGATTGAGCAGGGAGTTCTGACCGGTAAGTTATAACTGGAATAGACTTCATAGATTAAAGTCTTTATTTTTTGTAAAAAAATTTCCTGTGTACTGACCTGCTCAGGAGGAATAATTGCTAAAAATCGTAATCCATCTAATCGATAAAAAGGAATTTGTTTATCAAAAGATTTTAAAATTTTGGAGCCGATATCTTTTAGCAGATTATTAGCGATTCGGCGGCCACGTAATTCATTTACTTCACTAAAACCATTTAAACGAAAACAAACCAAAACAAAAGACTGCTGGAGTTGCTGTAATTTTCCGATTTCACGAATGGCTGGTTTTTCCCTGGGCAGATTGGTGATCGGGTCAACAATAAAAGCGTGGTTTAAGCGAAAAACATTTCCGCAAAAAGATAAAGGCGCACTTCGGTCAGCATTCCAGGTAATTAATCCGAAACAGCGGATCCACAGTTCGTTTCCTTCTTTATCATTGATCCGATAAACCAGATCATGGATTTCCTTTTTTAGAGTCATGATATTTTCCACATCACTGCGGTACAAATCTAAATCTTCTTTGTAAGGAATGAATTTTTCCCATTTTTTTAATAAATCAGTGACAATATTGGTTTTAAAACCAAAAAAATCACGCATTGAGTCAGAAATATACCAAAGATCAGAAGTTAAATCCCCAAAATATGGGTAAAGGCCGCCAATTGACATGGATTTAAAAAAAATGTCCAAATCAAAATAATTATTGGCAATAAAATTATTCAGAACACTGTCATTTTGGCTGGGCAGCAGACAACTCAGTTTTCCGGTTTTGACGGAGGAATGAGAATTCTGATTGGAACACGATTTTAGGTCAATTTGATAATAAAAGTGAGTTCTACTTGCATACATTGCTTGCTTAGCAGCCAGAAAGACCTGAAAAAGGTTAATTGGTAATGTGTCTGCCCAGGAAAAACCAAAGATAAGATTTTTTTGATTTGTGGCAATGTATTCTTCCAAAGCAGCAATGCTTTCTGAAAAATAGTTTTTTTCCAGATTAAAACCCATAATTACAAAAATATCATTGCCGATTCGATAAATTTTATATTGATGAAAAATTCGTTTTAAAATATTATTCCATTCTAAAATAATTGTAGGGTCTTCAAAGTCATGATCATAAATTTCTTGTATATGAGAAAGGTTGCAAATAATGACACCGAAAGAACGAAGATCATTTGCTTTTTCCAAATCCCGTTTTAATGCATTTTGATTAAGAGCCAGTGTCAGTTGATCATGATATTCCAGATAATCCGCATGCTTGATTAAATCACGGGTTTTAAGCATGTATGACAACAAATTTGCCATAAAGTACAAGGCTGATATTAAGATATCGGTATGAATAAAAACCGGATTATCCATGCCTACAAATCCGATTACGGAATCTTCACTGTAAATTGGCGCAACAATTAAAGAGTGAATTTGTTGAGGTTTTAAAATGGCGTATGTAGCGGGGTTAGTATATTTTATTTCTTCCAGATCAGAAATAACAGCAACCTGCTTTTGTTTAAACTGTTCCATCCAATGACTGATTTGAAACAGCGGTTCAGACTGCAAATTTTCTTTTTGGGGAATAACATTTTCGGCACACCATTCATAAGTGTTACTGCAGGTATGATTAGAATAATTGATTTCAAATATATAGGTGCGCTCACATGCATAGTGATGACCCAGAAAATCAAGTAAAATTTCAATTCCCGTTTCAGGATTGGGATTTTCCAGTGCCAGAGCAATATTTTTATCCAGCAGTTGATGCTGAAAATAATCATTATTAAAATGTAAAGTCTGTGAATTCATAACATAGTTTCCTTTATATCTTTCGTTTTAAATAATGAAAATAGTGAAGCCCATTGTATACAAAATATATAAGGCCATTGTACCATGTGATTCTTAGGAATACAAGTCTAAAATGCAGCGTGATGGAATAAATTAAAATAATTAATGTTGAAATTAAAAATATTAATAAAAAGCGGTTGACAAAATTAATAAAAAGGATTAATATAATAAAAACAAAATAATTTTAATTCATAAATTAATAAAATTAATTTTGTTTGCAAAATAAATTAATTTATTGGAACGAAAGTGAATTGAAAATATAAATGGGTTGGAAAATATCTGGTCACCCGTTTATTTCATGAAAGGAAAGGAGTAGAAAATGGCAACAGTATTGGGAAAATGTCCGATTTGCAGTAGCCGCATGCAAGTGGTGAAATTACATTGTGATAATTGTCACACAGAAATCAGTGGGGAATTTGAGTTGGATAAGTTTTCTTATTTAAGTAAGGAAGATAAATATTTTGTGGAAGTATTTATTAAAAAGCGGGGGAATATCAAGGAAATTGAAAAAGAACTGGGAATTTCTTATCCGACTGTACGTCGTAATTTGGATCAGGTAATCGAGGCGTTGGGCTATACGGTGGAAGATGAGGATGACAATATTGAAAAAGCCAGAGAAAAAGTATTGGAGCGTTTAGCAAAAGGTGAAATCAGCAGCAGTGAAGCGATAGAGCTCTTGAATGAATTAAATGATAATTAGCCCAAAGCATTACCCCGATCATAGGGCTGTTTTGGCTGAAATATTCCCTTATTGCAAGGGAGCGACTGACCGGAAAAGCTCAGGCCGGAAGTGAAAAAGTTGAATCATCGTTGAAAGTAAGGACTGAGCAGGATTGACTTTAAAAAGAAAGGATAAAACAATGGATGATAAGAAATTAAAAATATTGAAAATGGTTGAAGATAAAATAATTACAGTTGAAGAAGCGATGAATTTGTTAGCGCTTTTGGATAAGCAAGTGGAAAAAAAACAAAGCGAGATTGAAAAAACGGAGAGAAAGCAGAAGGAAAGAGAACAAAAAGCCCTGATCAAAAGGATCAAAGAAGAAGCCAGGGTTAAAAAAGAAGAAATGAAGCATTTAAAACATCAGGTAAATGGAGAATTTAAACAGGCAGAAATTATTAAATTATCGGAAAATGAATTTGAGATCCTGCCACGTGAACAAAAACCGGGTGGTAAATTGCAGAAAAAGGGCTGGTTTGGCGGAAAGTTATTTGGTGGAGGCCGAAAATTGATCATTCGGGTAGAAGAAAAAAGCAAAGCGGTAGTCAATCTGCGACTCCCTCTGGGTTTTGTAGTACCTTTTATCAAAGGAGGATTAAAGATTGGACAAATGAACTCGCCGGAGTTTAATAAATATATGAGTCAGGTCAGTCCGGAAGAATTGGAGCAATATATCAACAGTGGCTATGTCGGCCCATTAATTGATATCCACGATGAAGACGGAGATGAACATGTTTATATTGGAATTGAGTAGGATGTAAACCGGCAGCAGTTTTCCGGGAATAGGGGTTTTACTCATTCAGCTTTATTGAGTATTGCACAGGAGGAATATTATGAGCACTGATCTTCAGGTACAGGCAAGAACACAAAAAGTAAAAATTATTTTAAGTCATTTGGTGGGTAAGCTCGGCAGCAGTATTTTCAGCTTTGGAATTGGTTTGATGATTTTAAGGGAAACCGGCTCAGCCTCAAATTTTGGGTTTTCGCAAATCATTGGACCAATTGTGGCATTGCTGCTTTTGCCGCTGACTGGCAGTATTGTTGATAAATTTCATCATAAAAAAATTGTGATTATTGGCCAGATTGCAAGCATTACAGGGGTTATTCTGTTTTTGCTGGGCAATAGTTTTCAGGTATTGCCCAAGCTTTTGCTGATTTATATTTTACTAACTATTTTGACGATTGCTGATTTATTTTTGGAAACGGCATACAGTTCCTCTCTTATTTCCATGGTGGCTGAAGAAGAAGTGCAAAAGATGATGTCACAGATGCAAATTGTGTCGACTTGCGTGATGATCGCTGCTCCGATGATTGGCGCAGTTTTATATAATGTTCTTAGTTTTGAGCAATTTGTGCTGATGGAAATTGGTTCGGAGATTTTGACACTTTTTATTATTCTGGGTATCAATTTTTACTTATTTAAAGAAAGAAAGGCAGAAGATCGTGTTCAAGCCTCTCAGGGGCTAAAAGAAATCTGGAGAATGTTTGGTGAAGGGCTGGCCTATGTCAGGAGAAGCAGTACCCTGATGTTCGCTGTGACTTATTCGATGTTTATGAATGTTGTATTTGCCTGTTTTATGATTGGTTTACCTTTTGTTCAAATTCAGCATTTTAAATTTACCAATACCCAGTTTGGCATTACCGAAATGGCATTTTCCATTGGTATTTTAGGAGCAAGTTTAATGCTGGCCAGGAAAAAAGAATTTGATAATCCTCTTTATTCCGCATGGAAGCTGGTCTTTCTGATTTTTGCAGACCTGTCCCTGATGGCCGGCCTGGTGTTTTTGAACTTAACACAATGGTTAAGCTTTACTGGTATGACAGCACTTAGTTTATTGCTTGGCTGGATGCTGGCGGCGGTCAATATCCCGATGCAGGTTTGGATGACCAAGAGTGTGCCACAAAATATGCAGGGGCGGATTTTTAACTTATTAGGTACTTTATCCCAGGTGTTGAAACCACTGGGTATCCTATTATTCGGGGCTTTATTTGACTCTGGTGTAAGACCGGATATGATTTTTATCTTATCGGCCATTGTCGGGGTGATCATGTCCACTGCCATTCCTTTAGCACTGAGAGTAAAGCTTAGAGAGCTGGGCAATCAGATATAAGGAATCAGGAAAGGGAAAACAGAAAATTAAAAAATACTAAGAGTAGGTAATAGTAAGCTAATCTTTGTGCTTGATGAGCAAAGATTGGCTTATTATTTGTATAAGCGATGAAACAAGCATAAAAGAAGGGAAAAGTGACGATTAGAAACAAAAAATACCAAAAAATATCAGGAGTTAGGAATACAAATGGTGTGGTTATAATTGTGAAATATCACGGGTTATGTTAAAATAACACAAAGAGAATATAAGATAGCAGGTCAATGAGTGTTTGGAGGAACCAAAAGGAAATTGCCATGAAACCTGTATTTTGACAAAAAGATATGGAAAAAAGAAGAAATACGGATATTTTTAATTACACCGCTGCGATTTTGTGTTATACTATTTTATATGTGGACATTGGTTGGCGCAAGGAATTAAAGGCAGCTGATCAGGTAAAATATTGTCAAGAGAGCGGCCGGCTTTGCCGCCGTATTTAAATTGGAAAACATCAAATTAAGGATAAAAAAATGAACCATAATACCAGAATTGCAATTATTGGTGGCGGAGCATCCGGTCTGATGACAGCAGTGTTATTGGCCCGGCAAGGTTTTTCCGTCACCATTATAGAGCAAAAAGATAAAATCGGCAAAAAACTGCTGACCACTGGAAACGGGCGCTGCAACATCAGCAATCGTTTGGCAGAGAGCAGGCATTATTTCAGCCGGACAGACAATCTGATGGCATATTTGCTGTCAGAGTTTCCGGTGACCAAGGCATTGGCGTTTTTTGAGAGCATTGGCATTACCGTTAAAGAGTTGGAAAAGGGCAAACTCTATCCCTATTCGCTGGAAGCTAAGTCAGTGGTCAAGGCCTTTTTATATGAGCTTGAATATTTGGGAGTACCGGTACTTTACCAGACTAAAGTGACGAAGCTGGAAAAGCGGGAGAAATGGCTGGTAAAAGCCGAACAAAAAGTGGAAGAAGCCGAAAGCAAGGGTGTAAATGAAGGCCGGAATCCGAAAACGGCCAAAGACGGAAAAAAGACAAGCGATAAAACCAAAAGCCTTAGTCTGTCTTTTGATCAAGTGATTTTATGCAGTGGCGGGATGAGTTATGCTGTATCGGGGTCTGATGGCAGCGGCTATGAACTGGCCCGGAAATTAGGACATACCATTATCAAGCCAATGCCGGCCATTGTTCAGCTGGTGATGAACGAAAAACAATTCCCATATTATAAGCATTTATCTGGAACAAAAACCGAAGCCAGAGTCAGGCTTTTGGATAAAACCAGCAAACAGATCATACGTCAAGAAGAAGAGGAATTTTTATTTACTTCTTACGGCGTATCCGGGCCGGCAGTGTTGCTCTTATCAACTAATGTGGCCTATGCTCAGGCCAATCATCAAAAATTGGAGCTTTCCGTCAATTTTTTTCCCGAAAAAACGAAAGAGGAATTGGCAGAGTTCTTGTTGGATAAAATAGAAAAAGTACCGCATTTTACGATTGAGCAAATAATGGAGATGATGGTGCCCAATCGTTTGATTGGCGTTTTACTGAAATTGGCACAAATCGAAAGTGCAAAACCGGCAGAAGAAGTAAGAATGCCAGAACTTAAAAGACTGCTTGATCTTTTGACGGATTTACGTCTGGAAGTGGTATCAGCCTATCAATGGCAACAGGCACAGGTGACTGCCGGCGGGGTATCCTGCCTGGAGGTTTGTCCAAAGACCCTGGAATCCCGAAAGGCAAAGGGCCTTTATTTGGCTGGTGAAGTCCTGGACATAGACGGCGATTGCGGTGGCTTTAATTTGCAATGGGCCTGGACTTCGGCCATGGCGGTGGCAAAAGCAATTTGTCAATAACCTGGTGCTCAGGTGGTTATTCGGCCCTGATATCAGCGGAAATTGTGTATTAAGTTATTGGACTGCTGATATCGGCGGGGATTGTGAGGTAAGTTATCAGACCCTGATATCAGCGGGAGTGGTGTAGCCGGTTATGAAAGCAACAGGCTGGCGGCCACAAGAGGGATCAGCAATCATAAAGCAAAGAGGATAATATGAAATACAGAATTCGGGATTTTAAAGTCGATTTTCGTCTGACTGAGGACGAATGGCTGGCCGGTTTGGAAAAAAAGCTGTCAGGCCAAAAGCTCTTATCCTGTAAGATTTTAAGAAAATCAGTCGATGCCAGAAAAAATTTGCTGTTTGTTTATCATCTACTGATTGAAACAAATGGCAGACTCAGTCCGCAGGAATTAAACAAGCTCAATGGTGAGGTTTATACACCGGAGAAGTATCAATTGCCCTGTTCCTATGAAACGGGGCAGCAGCTTGATCAAAGCGGGAACTTACGTCCGCTGGTGATTGGCAGCGGCCCGGCCGGGCTTTTTGCCGGTCTGATTTTAGCGGAGTGCGGGCTGAAACCAATTATATTTGAACGGGGAGAGGCGGTTGAAAAAAGAGCGCAAAGTATTGCACGCTATAATCAAACCGGAGAATTGAATACGGAAAGCAATATTCAGTTTGGCGAAGGCGGGGCTGGTACTTTTTCTGACGGCAAGTTAAATACCGGGGTTAAAGATGCCGGCGGCCGCCGGAGTAAGGTGCTGGAAACCTTTGTCGAGGCCGGTGCCAGAGAAAATATTTTGTATGATGCCAAACCGCATATAGGTACAGATTATTTAATTCAAGTAGTAGCCAATATGCGTAAAAAGATAGAGCGTTTAGGCGGAGAAATTCGGTTTGAAAGCCGGATGGACGAGATTATTACGGAAAATGGGAAGATCAAAGGAATTATGGTTAAAGGGGAGCGAATTCCGGCAGAGATTGTGATTTTAGCAATTGGACACAGTGCCAGGGACAGCTTTAAAATGCTGCTGACTAAGCAGATTGTGATGGAGTCAAAGCCTTTTGCGGTTGGACTGCGGGTGGAGCATAAGCAAAGCCTGATTGATCAAAACCAATATGGCAGATATGCCGGGCATCCACATTTACCGGCCGCTGAGTATAAGCTGACCTATCAGGCCGAAAATGGAAGAAGAGTTTACAGCTTTTGTATGTGTCCGGGTGGAAGAGTGGTCAACAGTGCTTCGGAAAAGGGAAGACTGGTGTGCAATGGTATGAGCTATGAAGCCAGAGATTTGGACAATGCCAATTCCGCTATCCTGATTGGGATTGATGAAAAAGATTATGGGGCGGGGATTTTAGCCGGTATGGAATACCAAAGGCAACTGGAAGAAAAGGCTTTTTGTCTGGGCGGCAGCAATTATGCTATGCCGGTAGAACGTTATGGAGACTTTAAGAGCGGTTGTAAGGCCGGTTTCAGACCAAGTAAAGGGATAGAGTCCTCATTGGAATGTAAAATCAGTTATGCCAATTTGCGCAGCCTGTTTACGGAGGATATGAATCAGGCCCTGGTAGAAGCAATGCAAAACTTTGGCCGGAAGATTAAAGGCTTTGATGATGAAGAAGCGCTGCTTACCGGAGTTGAGTCCAGAAGTTCTTCGCCGGTACGAATCTTGCGGGACGGGGATTATCAATCCTTAAATTGCCAAGGACTTTATCCTTGCGGTGAGGGTGCCGGTTATGCCGGCGGAATCATGTCGGCTGCTTTAGACGGGATCAAGGTAGCGGAAAAAATCATTGAAAGCCTGATCCGGAAAAAGGAATAAATATCAGGCAAGTGAAAAACATGTGGATATGTTGAAAAATACAGGAAAATAAATATGATGATGGGGCACTGTCAGTTTAAACAACTGTTTAATACCGATCATAGAAATATAATAAATAACCAAACAACCAACAAATCAAAAATAATTACCTCAACTTTCCCACAGTCTTTTTTGGATCTATCCCGCTCTAAAGAGCGGGCACATGGGTTCTCCCGCTTTCGCCATATACTTCGTAAGATGGCTTGCGGTTACACACCGCTTTCGCACTTTTCTGTGAAAAGATGCTTCCGCGGCACATGCCTAAAAAAGACTGCTCCTGGGAACGTGGGAAAGTTGAGTAATTACCTATTATGTGGAAAAGGAGAAAAAAATGATATTGGATAATTTACAAAATGCGCAAAAATACTATGGTTTAAGTGAAAATATTAAAAAAGGTTTGCAATATCTGGAACAAACGGATTTCAGCAAACTGGAAGATGGCACCTATGAGCTGGATGGCCGGGATGTATTTGTGGCACTAATGAGTTATCAGTCTAAGATGACCAGTCGTTTTGAGGCTCATCATCAATATTTGGATATTCAGTATGTTATTGATGGAAGTGGTGAGATCATGGGCTATGCACCGGTGGAGGTACTGGGAGAAGAAACCGAGGCAGCGGCAGAAAAAGACATTTATTTTTATGATAATGCCAAACCGGAAGTTGAAACCAAGCTGCTGGTCAAAAAAGGAATGTTTGCCATTTTCTTTCCAGGTGATGGCCATCGACCCAGTTGTGCCTGGAATCAGCCGGAAGCCATGAGAAAAGCAGTGGTGAAAATAAAGGTATCCTAAAAGGTTTAGAACAGAAATGGGAGAAAAAAATGAAAAAAAAGATTTCAAAAAGAGCCTTGGCGGTGTCCCCCTCCACTACTTTGGAAATTACCGCCAGAGCAGCAGAATTAAAAAATGCAGGCAAAGATGTGATCAGTTTTGGAGCCGGTGAGCCCGATTTTGATACGCCGGAGGCAATAAAGGTGGCAGCCATTTCTGCTTTAAATGAAGGCTTTACCAAATATACAGCCACTCCCGGAATTTTGCCATTAAGAGAAAAATTGGCAGAAAAATTGAAAAAAGAAAATGGACTGAACTATACCGGCAATCAGATTATTGTGACCAATGGTGGAAAACAGGCGCTTTATAATGTGCTTCAGGCGATTTTGGATGAGCAGGATGAAGTTTTGCTGTTTGCGCCGTATTGGCTCAGCTATCCGGAGATGATTCGTTTGGCAGGAGGAAAGCCGGTGGTGGTCGATACTTGTTTGCCAGAAAAATATTATCCCAATTTGCAGGCGGTCAGAGCCAGGATCACCAATAAAACCAAAGCAATGATCGTCAATTCCCCATGCAATCCGACCGGAGCGGTGTATACGGATGAGATTTTGAAGGGGCTGGCAGAAATTGCCAATGAATTTGATTTATGGGTGATTTCTGATGAAATTTATGAAAAGCTGATTTATAATGGCAGAAAATTTCGCAGTATTGCCTCTTTAGGAGAGGATATTTTTGCCAGAACCATTGTTATCAATGGTTTTTCTAAGGCTTATTCGATGACAGGCTGGCGCTTGGGTTATGCGGCCGGAGATCGGGAGGTAATTGCTGCCATGACCAGAATTCAAAGTCATCAGACTTCCAATATTAATTCGATTACCCAAAAGGCAGCATTGGCCGCGCTTGATGATATGGATATTTCCGCTATGATAGAAACTTTTGACAAAAGACGCAGCTATATGGTAAACTACCTGAAAACTATTGCGGAAGTAAAATTTGCTGAGCCGGAGGGAGCTTTTTATGTACTCCTGGATTTAAGGGAATTTTTGGAGAAACACCAAATTACTGCCAAACAAATGGCTCAGGATCTGCTGGAGAAAAGTTATGTGGCAGTTGTACCGGCGGATGATTTTGGTATAGCCGGACATATTCGCCTATCCTACCCAATCAGCATTGAAAAGATGGAAATAGGCTTAAAACGGCTTAAAGAATATTTAGAATCAAGATAAAAATCTGCGACCAAAGAAAACGAAAGGACAGTACCATGGATTATACCACTTATACTACCCCTCTGACAGGGCGTTATGCCAGTAAAGAAATGCAGTATATTTTTTCGCCGGAGAAGAAGTTCAGGACATGGAGAAAGCTATGGATTGCTTTGGCAGAAACAGAAAAAGAATTGGGACTGGAGATAACCGCCGGACAAATTGCGGAATTAAAAGCATTTGCTGAGGACATTAATTTTGCAGTGGCCGAAGAATATGAAAGAAAAGTCCGGCATGATGTGATGAGCCATGTTTATGCCTATGGGGATCAGGCGGTTTCGGCTAAGGGAATCATTCATTTGGGAGCGACCAGTTGTTATGTTGGTGATAATACAGATTTGTTGCTGATGAAGGAAGCTCTGCTTTTGATTCGTCAAAAATTGATCAATACTTTGGCCTACTTAAAGAAATTTGCCTGCCAATACCGGAATCTGCCGACCCTTGGTTTTACTCACTTTCAACCGGCTCAGCTGACCACGGTGGGCAAGCGGGCGACCTTATGGATGCAGGATTTGGTGCTGGATTTGGAGGACTTAAATGATTGTCTTGACCGTTTGCGGCTGCGGGGAGCCAAAGGTACGACCGGTACTCAGGCTACCTATTTGACTTTATTTGAGAATGATTATGCCCGGGTTCGGGAATTGGACAAGCGGGTGTGTGAAAAAATTGGAGAAATGCCGCCCTATGCAGTGACCGGACAAACATATTCGCGTAAAGTCGATAGTAAGGTTTTAAATATACTGGCGGGAATTGCACAGTCAGCGCATAAATTTACCAACGATTTGCGATTGCTGCAAAGTTTAAAAGAAATGGAAGAACCATTTGAAAAAAGTCAAATCGGTTCTTCAGCTATGGCATATAAGCGCAATCCGATGCGTTCAGAGCGGATTGCTGCCCTGGCCAGGCATGTGATTGCGGGGGCACAAAATCCGGCAATGACAGCGGCTGAGCAGTGGTTGGAGCGGACTCTGGATGATAGTGCCAATAAGAGATTAGCTATTCCGGAAGCATTTTTGGCAACAGATGCCATTTTGGAAATTTATATGAATGTGGCTGATGGCTTAGTGGTTTATGAAAATGTGATTCATTCCCATATCATGGCTGAACTTCCATTTATGGCTACGGAAATGATTTTGATGGAAGGAGTCAAACGTGGTGGTGACCGACAAGTACTGCATGAAATTATTCGAAAAAATTCAATGGAAGCGGCTAAAACTGTGAAAATTGAAGGAAAGCCTAATGACTTGATTGAACGCCTGGCAGTGGCACCTGAAATTCCAATGGATTTAGAGGAAATGAAAGCATTGCTCGAACCAAGCAATTTTATCGGAGCGGCTGTCTGGCAAGTCGATGATTTTATGGTAGAAGTGATTGACCCGATTCTGGAAAGATATCAAATGGATTTGGGATTAAGAGGGCAGGTAATGGTTTAGATGTTTTTAGAAATTTTGGATATTGTCCTGGATATTATTGATGCCGTTTTTTTCTTCAGAGAGAAAAGTGTTTTATTAAAGCAAACCGATTATGACCGAAAAAGAAACATGGGAAATATAAATTCGGCAGCCGGAAGAAAAGCAAAGTTCAAGAACGAAATATGGGAAGATAGGAAAGAAATAGAAAGAAATAGAAAGAAATAGAAAGAATAAGGAGTTATGATGAGCGGATTTAAAATTTTAAAAGAAAATACAGTGTATCAAGGACCGAGAACTCATTTGGTGGTGCAGGATATTGCCATGCCGGACGGTTCGGTGGCGAAATGGGATATGATTCGCCATAGTGGTGCGGCGGCGGTTGTGCCGGTTGATCAGGATGGGAAGATTATTATGACACGTCAATATCGAAGCAGTATTGATGGCGAAAGTCTGGAAATTCCGGCGGGAGTGCTGGATATTAAAGATGGTGTTAAGGAGGACCCACAGCATTGTGCAGCCAGGGAATTGGAAGAAGAAACCGGTTATTATGCAGATAAACTCGACTATTTGCTGTCATATTGCTCCAGTATTGGAATTTGCGATGAAGTGATCCATATTTATGCGGCGACAGATTTAAAACGAAGCGTTCAAAAATTGGATGAGGGTGAGTATATTGAGATTGAACGCTATACTGTCCAGGAACTGATAGATATGATTGCCTGCGGTGAATTGATGGATGGAAAAACCATTGCTGGTATTTTGGCATATGACAGAGCATTGAGAAAGTAACAGGAGGCAGAGCGTGAATATCATAATTCGACTGGCCGCCAATGTAATTGCGGCAATTGTAGCAATGTGGCTGCATGAAATCCCTAAATACTATTTGACTATTTTTTTGACCAGACCAGCCTATCGCCGGGAGGTAAAAATAAAAGATATCTGGTCAAAATCAATTGATCCGATTGGCTTGATTTTGTTGGTCTTTATAAAGGTTGGCTGGCAAATGCCGCTAAAAATAGATGCTTCCAAATTGACCAATAAGAAAAATGGTTTGGTGGCCATTTCGGTGTTTGGCATGATGATGAATTTAATGACCGCCATTTTTTGTTTGTTGGCAGACCGGTATTGGCTGACGGCCTTACCAAATGCGGCAGCGTATGCTTATTTTTCTTATTTTATGGTCACTTTGGCTCTTTATAATATTGTTATTATGGTGGTTAATTTGTTGCCGGTGCCGCCTCTGGACATGACCAAGATTATTTATGCGATTTCACCTAATACATATTTTAAGATTTTACAGAATGGGCGGATGATTCAGTCAGTTTTTGTGCTGTTTTTGGCGTTTGGTGGCCTGCAAATGTTATCTTTGCCGATTATCAGACGATTGTATCAAATGTTGGGTTAGCGGCTGGCTGGGGGCAAATATCCAGAAAAAGTTAAGCTGGTAATGCAATTTTTCCATGTTACCGGGAACTGTTTTTTGCCAGGTTACCTGCCTTCGGGCAAAAATACGAAGCGCTTCAATCAGAGGCACAGCTACAAGTGCCTTATAAAGTAAGTTGTAGAAGGAGCGTGATAGAGGAATGGGAATATGGAAAAGCTAAGCCAATACAAATGGAGATAATATGAATTTAGAGTTAAAATTAGAACATTATGAGGGGCCGCTTGACTTGCTGCTGCATTTGATTGAAAAAAATAAGGTGTCAATCACGGACATACCAATTGTTAAAATTACCGATCAGTATTTGGAATATATCAATGCCATTTCCGTTGGAAAAATGGAAATTATGAGTGAGTTTATCGAGATGGCAGCTACTTTGCTGGCAATTAAGGCGAAGATGCTGCTGCCCAAACCGAAAATAGAAAGTGAAGAAGAGGTCGATCCGCGACAGGAGCTGATGGAGCAGCTTCTGGAATATAAAAAATATAAAATAATTTCGGAACGGCTGCGTGAATATTCGGAATCAGCCGCTAAAAATGTTTTTAAAGAGCCAAGTATTCCGGTAGAAGTTTTAAATTATGTAGAACCAGTGAATCCTGAGGAAATTTTAGCCAAACTGGATTTTGATAAATTATATCAGGTATTTCAAATGGTCATGAAACGTAAAGCTGATAAAATTGATCCGATTCGCTCTCAGTTTTCTGAAATTCCCAGGGAGGTTGTGTCATTGGAAGATAAAATGCAGTCAATTTTGGCGTTAAAAAGCAGACGGCATTTAAGCTTTTTAGAGTTGTTATCGGAGCAATCCAGCAAACCGGCAATGGTAGTAACCTTTTTGGCTATTCTGGAATTGATGAAAACCGGCGAAATTCGGGTTGAGCAAAGCAATCTATTTGAAGATATCAGGATTACTTTTAATTAGCTTTAAAATAGGCGCTAATCCATTTATTTATGGAAAAGCATGACTTAAATGGATGGAGTAAAGTAATAAATGGAGTGAAAATTAGTGGAGAAAGACATGCAAATAGAGGAAGTAACAGCAATTGTTGAGGCCTTGTTATTTTCTATGGGCGAAGCGATTGCCCTGGAGAAATTGGCGGAAGTTGTTGAGATAGATAAGAGCACATTAAAAAAAATTATGGAGCAGATGCAAGAAAAATATGAACAGGATCATCGGGGGATTCGTTTGATCTCACTGGAGGGAGCATATCAGTTATGTACCAAACCGGAATATTATGAATATATCCGGCGAATGACAAATAAGGCCAAAAGTTATGAGTTAACAGATGTACTGATTGAAACCTTATCGATCATTGCCTATAAACAGCCCATCACCAAAACTCATATTGAAGCCATTCGGGGAGTGAAATCCGACCATGCAGTTAATAAGCTGATTGAATATGGATTGGTTGAGGAAAAAGGGCGACTGGATGGACCGGGAAAACCGATCGTCTTTGGCACGACCGAGGTTTTTTTGCGTTATTTTGGTTTGAGCAGCCCAGAGGAATTGCCGGTACTGGAAGATAAGATTTTAGAGCAAATACAAAAGGAAACGGAAAATGAACTGCAGATGAAATTGGAGGAAATTTTATGATTCGCTTGCAAAAATATTTGGCGGATGCCGGAATCGCCTCCAGGCGAAAGGTGGAAGTCCTGATCGCAGATGGAAAAGTTACAGTCAATGGTGAGGTCGTTCGTGAGCTAGGGGTGAAAATCGACCCACTGAAAGATAAGGTTAAATATAATGGAAAAATTGTGTTGGTTGATAAAAGACAGGTTATTTATGTCTTTAATAAGCCGCTGGGAGTATTGTCAGCTGCCAGTGATGAACGTGGCCGCAAGGTAATACCCGATTATTTTCCTAAAGATCATCGCTTGTTTCCGGTAGGGAGACTGGATATCAATACCGAGGGCTTGATTTTAGTAACCAATGATGGCGAACTGACTTATCGTTTGACTCATCCTAAATATGAGATTGATAAGGTATATGAGGTTATAGCTGATGGGCCGCTGAGTTACGAAAAAAAGAATGAATTGGAAAGAGGCTGCGATATTGGACCATATGAAATTTCCGGCAGTCGGATTCGGCTGATTAAGAGGGAAGGCAATGGTTATCATTATGTGGTAACAATTCATGAAGGCAAAAACAGACAGGTTCGGCAGATGTTTGAATATGCGGGACTTCATATTAAAAAATTAAAACGGGTAGCGATTGGGGAAATTCGTTTGTCTAATTTACCGGTGGGTAAGCATCGGGAGCTGTCCAAGGCTGAACGGATCTATTTAAAAAAAGTATTGCGATAGTAAATCCGAGTCAGAAACAGAGACTGTCCGCCGGGCATGTTGATGAAATATACAGTGGGTCTTGCCTGGCTGTAGCATTTTAGGGGTGTAACTGCAAGCTAAGTCACATATCCGGGCAGAAATGCGAAGTATTTTGGTCGGAGAAGCCTTACGAAGTAAGGCACAAAAGGCTTATTAAGTGGGTGGAAGCGAAAGTAATCTTGCGAAGCAAGTTATGAAAATGAAACCCATGTGCCTGCTCCCTGGAGAGGGATAGTGCCTCAAAAAGACGGTGAGAAAGTTGATTTGCCTTTATTTGGATAAAAAATGCTTGCAATTAAATGAAAAAGAGATACAATAGAAAAAGGAGTGAGTTTGTGGGATTTTTTGCCGCCGGATCAAATGCTTGGCATTAAATCGTTGGCTATCATCCTCTGGCAATCGACAAGCGAATTGCCTACGAGGACATCAGATTTTGCTTTGCAAAAGCTTGCCTGACAGTGAAGCGCCGGAAAATGTAAATACCCGCTTGGCGGTTGCTTTCATTTTCCCTTTCCGCCACTTGTCATGAAAGATGGCTTTCGGTGCACCCGCTTATGTGCTTCAATTATCAAGGATGGGAATAAGACGGCGAACATAAAACGAAAAGCCGTAAGTAGTCAGGAAATAAGAGAATAAAACAAAGGAGTATATGATGGAAAAGTCAATGGAAAAAGTGGTTGCGTTAGCCAAGGCCAGGGGATTTATTTTCCCGGGATCGGAAATTTACGGCGGACTTGCCAATACCTGGGATTACGGGCCGCTTGGTGTCGAGCTGAAAAATAATGTCAAGAAAGCCTGGTGGCAAAAATTTGTAAAAGAAAGTCCTTATAATGTAGGAGTAGATTGCGCTATTTTAATGAATCCGCAGACTTGGGTTGCATCTGGTCATGTTGGCGGTTTCAGTGATCCGTTGATGGATTGTAAAGAATGTAAGGAAAGATTCCGGGCCGACCAGGTGATTGAAGATTTTAATAAAAAACAGGGCTTGCAGGTAGAAGGTTCGATTGATGGTTGGTCAAATGAAGAAATGAAAAATTATGTCGATCAACATCAAATTCCTTGCCCTTCCTGCGGCAAGCATAATTTCACTGATATCCGTCAATTTAATTTGATGTTTAAGACTTTTCAGGGGGTAACCGAAGACAGTAAAAATACTCTGTATTTACGTCCGGAAACGGCTCAGGGGATTTTTGTCAATTTTAAAAATGTACAGAGAACTTCCCGTAAAAAGATTCCATTTGGTATTGGTCAAATCGGAAAATCATTCCGTAACGAAATTACACCAGGTAATTTTACTTTTAGGACCCGGGAATTTGAGCAAATGGAATTGGAATTTTTCTGTGAACCGGATACCGATTTGGAATGGTTTGCTTATTGGAAGGAGTTTTGTATTAAGTGGCTCCATGATCTGGGATTGAAAGAAGAAGTGCTGCGGATTCGCGATCATGATCCGGAAGAACTTTCCCATTATAGCAAAGCTACCACGGATATTGAATATTTGTTTCCTTTTGGCTGGGGTGAGCTTTGGGGAATTGCTGACCGGACCGACTATGATTTAAAACAGCATCAGGATCATTCCGGCCAGGATATGAGTTATTTTGATGAGGAGAAAAAAGAAAAGTATATTCCTTATTGTGTTGAACCTTCCCTGGGAGCAGACCGGGTAACACTGGCCTTTCTCTGTCAGGCCTATGATGAAGAGGAGTTAGATGGTGGTGAAGTCCGGACAGTACTGCGTTTCCATCCGGTTTTGGCGCCGATTCAAATTGCCGTCTGTCCATTAGTCAAAAAATTATCTGAGCCGGCTCAGGAGTTATTTATGCAGCTTGGAAAACGCTATAATGTTGATTTTGATGAACGTGGTACGATCGGTAAACGCTACCGCCGCTATGATGAAATCGGTACTCCATATTGTGTTACTTTTGATTTTGATTCATTAGAAGATCAATCGGTGACGGTGCGCGACCGTGATACCATGCAGCAGGAGCGGATTAAAATTGCGGATTTGGATCAGTATTTTGCAGAAAAAATATGTTTTTAATGGCAGTGATAAGTGGTTAAGGATATTTAACCGGCAGGCCAAGTAATTGAAGAAATAAAGAAAAAGCCAGATGCTTACAGTAAAAAATAGAAAAATCTGGACATAGGTAGCAAATTTCATGAAATGTAAGGAGGTAGAAATGGAAAAGGTCTACAAAAGCAAATTGCACCGAATTTTAATTAATCTGGTAATGGGTGTTTTAGCAGCCGGCGTGGCTTGGGTTGTTGCGACTATGTTGCTGGAGCCGCCAATACCATTTGTAGTCGGAGGTGTTGTTTTTCTGATGTATCTTTGGCTGGTGATTTTGGATAACATCATTACCATAACAGTTAAAGATGGCTTTTTAACAGTACAAAAAGGTAGAAAAACAAAGCAATTTAAAATTGATGAATGTAGTTTTTATGCTAAGTCGGTCAGTTCTTCCGGAGATACCAGCTGCTCCCTGACTGTAACTGAAGCAAATGGACATACAGAGCGAATTGATTGTGAATTAATTGGTTATGGACAATTCCAGGACTTACTGGCTGACTTGGGAATGATTGGAGAAAATGCACCTGTTCAGAAAATTCAAACCAAAAAAGGAGAATAAATAAGATGGAATTTTGGAATTCAATGGATCCAACAGCAAAAAAATATATTATGATTGTAGTAGGATTTATGATCCTCTATGCGATCGGAGTAGTCATTTACATGAAACAAAAGAAAAATAAGACAGCCAAGTGGCTGGCGAATAATCCGACTGCTGCCAAAGTTTATATTGTCAATAATTCAAATTTGGTTCGTTCGAATGGATTACAAATCAACTCAGTAGATGGACAGATTCCGGTTACTTTTGTTGAAACAACCAAAACTGGCTTTTATTTACTGCCAGGCACACATGTGGTAGAATCGACCTTTACGACCACTCGTCCCGGAGTGATGTATCGCAATGTTAGTACCACCTATGGCCCGACCAAGCAGGAACTGACTGTTGAAGCTAATAAGACATACCATTATAGTTTTGATCGAAAAAACGAAACCTACGAATTTACAGAAGTGTAACTATATCAACTTTCCCATGTTTTCCGAAACGGTCTTTTCAGCTATTTGGCCTGAATCTTGTATAATAAGTTGAGAAAAGAATGAGCTTAATCCAAAAAAGACAGGGAAAAGTTAAGTGACCAGAAATGGGATTGTTGTATTTTAAAATTTTGAGAAGAGATAAATCTGGTTGATATAGCCGGAAATATCATCTTGACAGAACTTTTATTGTGCAATGTCCCATTTTTGTTTATTGCACTTAAAGGGAACAGCCAGCTGATAGGGAAGCGACTGTAAAAGGAAAAACGGATCGGCAGTGTTTATAATTGATTATACAGCAAATCATCGGAAAGGAAAAGTTGTAGTGAATTTCCCTATGGTTCATTATACAAGGAGCAGATATGGACTTATTGCAAACACATTTATGGATGAGTGATTTGATTTATCGGGCTGGTGATCGGATTAAAGTGATCATGAAGCAAGACTTGGAGATTCAGGAAAAGTCAAGCTTTCGGGATTTAGTGACGAATGTTGATAAAGAGATTGAGGACTTCTTTATCGCCAATATCAAAGCCCGTTTTCCGGAACATCGGATTATGGGTGAAGAAAGTGTGGATCATCAGTTTTCATCATTGGAGGGCATGGTTTGGATTATTGATCCGATTGATGGAACCATGAATTTTATTAAGCAGCAGGATAATTTTGGGATCATGATTTCTTTGTTTCAGAATGGAGTTGGGCTGCTCGGCTATATTTATGATGTGATGCGTGATAAAATGTGTTTTGCCATTAAAGGATATGGTGCTTATGTGAATGGAATGCGCTTGCCAAAAGCCGGAAATTTGGGAATGCTGGATTTGCCTATTATTGTGGCGGATTGTGTTATGCGCAGTGATGTCCCGCAAACAAAGGCTCTGCTTCAAAAAACATTGGCCTTTCGTTCACTTGGCTCATCCGCTCTGGCAGAAATAGCAGTTTTTGAAGGCAAGGTTTGTGCATATTTCAGCTATAAGATCAGTCCCTGGGATATCTCGCCGTCAGTGATGATCGCTAAAGAACTGGGCTATCTCACTGAAACTGTTGACGGTCAGCCGGCAGACCTTTTGCGGCAAAACACCTGTATTATCGGTACAGAAAAGGCAGTGCGGGAGATACAGGCAATTGCCGGAGAGCTTAAAAGTCAGGCAGAGGGTGAAAATGACAACAATAAAGGATTTCTCCTGTAAAAAATAGAGGGGTTTTGAATAAATCTGCACTTCCTATAAAAAAATTTCCCAAAGCTATCACTAAGATTGTGAAAAAAGTAAACCCAAAGAAAAAACGAATAAGAAAGAGCTAAAAAATACCCGAAAATATCTAAAATATCTAAATAGGTAAAAATCAAAGAAATAGTTGACGAATCCACTGTTTTATGATATGTTACAGGAGTAACATTGAGCTTAGTGATGTGGAAATATCATTTTAGTTATATTTAAGGAGGAAATAAATGAAAAAATATATTTGTGTGATTTGTGGTTGGGTATATGATCCGGAAGTTGGCGATCCAGATGGTGGAATTGAGCCAGGTACAGCTTTTGAAGATATTCCGGATGATTGGGTTTGCCCGGAATGTGGTGTTGGCAAAGACGATTTTGAAGTGTATGAGGACTAGATTTCCGGTTGAGAATTAAGAATAAAAAATGATTATATCAGCAGCAGTTGCTTTTATAATCATTTTTTTATTCTTCCAGTCCATCCAAATCCAAATCAAATAAAAGTTCGGATAATTGTATTGTGTTTAATTTTTGCTCAATTGCAAAAATAATGGCAGCATCACGTTGGTGTTTAGGGGAAAGTGGTGTATATTCACTGTATATTAATAAATTCTGTGTTTCCTCAAAATTGGCTGTAACCGCAAAAGCCATCAAAATTACCCGATTCCTTGAAGGAGGGCGGCGTGATCCGTTTAAAATTGCATAGGCATAGGATTTGGAAAGGCCGCTTTGTCGCACCAATTCTGATTTGGAGATCTTATATTTTAAAATAAGAGTTTTTAAATATTCGGAAAAGATTCCGTCTGAAAAAATTTCATGATTGGTTCGAATGTAATTGTAAATACTCTTACTTTCCCTTAATTCTTGTAATAAAAAGGTGGTCTTGATTTTGCGCCGGTCATTCATAGAAACACCTCCAAAGGCTTAGATGGAATGATCATCTTTTCTCAAAAGAAAGAAAAAGAATGCACCGATTAAGCTTAAAACTAATGAAATTAAGGCATAGCTGCTAACCATTCGTGCGCTGATATCATAAAAGAAAACTTCCGGCAACATTTGAATTAAACGGTCAGTCTGCGGGTCTAAAAGCCATAGATCATTATCAAAAAATACTTCATGGAAAATCACAAAATATTTACTAAAGTCAGTCAGGAGCATATAGCCAAGAGCAGCAATAAAAAACACAGTGAAAATTCCATTAAAAATCATAGTTTTACCTAAATTCATCCAGTAGTGGCGGCGCAGATAAACATTTTTGGCGTTGCGATGCTTACGGCATGCAAAATAAACATAGATAGAATATGGGATAAAGAATATACCCAAAAGCAGAATACCAAAGTTCTTTATTTTATCCAATAAAATATAAATAACTTTAACATCAAGCATATGTGCCAATTCACGTTCATTAAAAACCAGTACTTCTTTGCCGTTGATTTCCAAAGTTAAATTAAAGGAAGTTTTGCTACCGGATAAATATCCGGTCATTTGCTGAATCACTTTATCCAGATCAGATTCAGAAAGTCCGGTTGCGGATGAAATATGATTTTTTTTGAATTGTTTTTTAAAATAACTTTGGTTAAAAGAATAATATTGAATAATCGAAATTAGCAAAACAAGCGAAAAAATAATGCCTAAACCCAAGTAAAGTACAGAAAGTAAAATTGATAAATGATTGGTTTTAGATAAACTCATAATGATTAGTTCCTTTTAATGGCGTTATTAATATGTATAAATGAATATCTTTTGTTTTTCTAAGTGTATCAATTTCCTGTAAAAATGTCAAGGCGCGGTTGGACTGGTATCGTTATACAGAAAAGGAAGAGCAAGGATAAATTTTAACAGCTGATAATTATTGACTCAACTTTCCCACGTTCTTTGGAACAGTCTTTTTTATGGCGTGTGCCGCGCAAGTCATCTTACGAAGTATGTGGCGAAAGCGGGAAACCCATGTGCCCGCTCTGGAGAGCGGGATAGAGCCAAAAAAGACTGTGGGAAAGTTGAGCTATTGACTTTTATATGTTGCCAGTAAAATAAAAGCATGATAGAATATTTAAGTCAGGTTATTTCTGATCCTGGCTTTTGGGCCGTTGGTCGAGAATTGATGGCCAAACAGAAAATTTTGAATGTTTTATATGAAGACAGACCATGATGAGATTGACAGGATCATATTTATTTGGTACAGGATGGGAAAAATGAAACTACTGGATATTCGAAATATTAATAAAACCTATAAAAAAGTAAAAGCAATAGATGATCTTTCCTTTTCTGTAGATGAATGTGAAATGGTTGGGCTATTAGGACTTAATGGTGCCGGAAAGTCAACCACCATTGAAATGGTGGCTACATTATTAAAACCGGATTCCGGATCTATATTCTACAAAGGAAGTGATGTATTTAAAAAACCAGAAGTAATTCGCCGGGAGATGGGATATGTTCCTCAAAATATTATGCTGTTTGAAGAATTAAGCGGGTTAAAAAATTTAGAGTTTTGGGGGAAAGCCTATGGATTAAAAGGGGCTATGCTTAAAGAGGCAATTGAAAGAACAATTACAATTTGTGATTTAAAGGATAAAATCAATTTGCCGGTGAAAAGTTATTCAGGTGGAATGCAGCGACGACTCAATATTGGAGTAGCGGTTTTGCATATGCCCAGACTTTTGATACTGGATGAAGCAACGGTTGGAGTTGATATTGTTTCGGCTCATAAGATTTTGCGCTTAATTCAGGAATTAAACCGGTATTTTGGTACAGCTGTGATTTTTACTTCACACAATATGCAGGAAGCAGAATTTCTGTGTCAACGTTTTTTGATACTAAAACAAGGAAGATTGATCGAGGATATTTCCAAAACTGAAATCTTAAACCATCATTCCAATTTACAAGAATATTTTTGGCGAAAAGTCTCAACACAGGAAATTTGAGAAGCTGGAAATACCTATAAAACAAAGGATTTTTAAATAAAATGAAAAAAAATTAAAAAAATTCAAAAAAAGTGTTGACAAGGGGAAATAACTTTGCTATAATCATCTTCGTTGCTCAGCAAGATTGCTTGAAAGAGCGAAGCAGGGCAGGGCGTAAAAACGC
>RQYD01000022.1 GCA_003858485.1 Clostridiales bacterium COT073_COT-073 | reverse complement strand
AAGGGAGGTCAATGCTCGTTTTATTTTAGATTTCCCTTAAAATTAAGTTTCTTATAAGATTTTGTAACAAAAATATAGGTAGTTTTTGACACTACCATTAAAATTGAGGAGGAAGAGAAATGAAATTTTTAGGTTATGAAAGATCGGACGGAAGTATTGGAATCAGAAATAAAATTTGTATTATTGCAGTGGATGAATGCTGTGAAGGTATTGCCAGAAAGATTGCAGAAACAAGTGATAAGGCTATTGTCTTAACAAATTGGTACACCTGTATGCTTGGGGGAAATGAAGAAACATTTTTGCAAATGATTGAAGTTGGGAAGAATCCTAATGTAGCAGGAGTAATAGTGATTGCAATGGGATGCGGAAGCATTTTGCCAGAACAGATTGCTAAACCAATTAAAATGTTGGGGAAATCAGTAGAAACAATAATTTGTCAGCAAGAAAAAGGGACAAGAAGAACTATTGAAAAAGGGATAAAAATGGTCTTAGAAATGGATCGCATGATAGAAAAGCTTGAACCAAAGGAATTTCCGATTAGTCGCTTGATTGTAGGAGTAAAATGCGGAGGAAGTGATACCAGTTCAGGTATTGCTTCTAACCCTAGTGTAGGCAATGCGGTAGATAAATTAATTGATTTAGGTGCGACATGTATAGGAGGAGAATTGTTTGAACTTCAAGGTTGTAATGAGATTTTAAAGAAACGTGCAGTGAATTCTAATGTTGCAGAAAAAATAGAATGGTTGATAGAAAATGAAAGACGTAGATGGAGTGTTGAAGGAACGGATATCGAAACGATGAGCATTGGGAATAGCATTGGTGGTTTGACAACAATAGAAGAAAAATCTTTAGGAGCTTTGCATAAAATGGGAAATAAACCAATTCAAAATGTTTTGCAGATCAATAAGGACTTTATTGATAAGCCTACAACACCAGGATTTTATTTGTCTGAAGCAACAATGCTATGTGGTGGGTCAGCAATTAATTTTGCTTCGTTTGGAGCACATTTGATTTTGTGGACATGCGGATCAGCTGGCTTTAACAGCCCAATTGTTCCCGTTATTCGAGTAAGTGGTAATGAAGAACTATTCAATGAAGATATGGATATAGATGTTTCTGATATAATGAAAAATAAAATGAGTATTGATCAAGCAGGAGATCTTATTTTGAAGAAAATTGAAGAAATTGCAAGTGGTGAAAAGACTGCAATTGAAGATTGGGGAGAAGCAACAATGACTCTTTACCAAAAGGATCAAAGAGTTGAAAAACTTTTAAACATTAGATGCTGTTAGGAAATTAAACTAATGTTTATCAGAAAGGAGGTAGAGAAGATGCCAGTTTATGAATTAAGTCAAAATCAAATACAAGCTCAGATATTAGGCTTAGAACAAAGACAGTCATTAGAAATATTACAATGTTCAAATTTACAATTAAACCAACGATTAAGAGAAGTATATTTTGAAAATCCAATGTTGGATTATGAAACAAAGTCTGAGAGGGAAGGGCTTTGTTCGTGGACTGGCTATTTTAAACATAGTTCAGGTATAGAGAATCGAAATCAATTTGTCGACAAAAGTAATGAGTTAAGAGCATATATAACAGAGCAATTAATGCCTAATTCATATAGTCAGAGAAAATGGAAGATCTTCGAGTTTATGATTGAGGCACTCGAAGATACAGGGTATTTGACAATGGACAGTTCAGAAATTGCTGAGTTATGTTCCTGGTCTCCGGAGGAAGTGAATGAATGCTTACAAATCCTTCAAGGAATAGAACCGGCTGGGATCTTTCAAAAAGATTTAAAAAGTAGCTTGCTTTATCAGGTGTCAAAGTTACCTTATAAAGATTGGCAATTAGAATATATAATTCGTTATCATTTAAAAGATATTTCCGAAGGAAAAATAAGTAAAATTACAAGAGAAATGAATATTTCAACAGCTCAAGTTAGAAGATACATGGAACAGATTGGGGAATTAAATGTTCACTTGATTGATAATTTGAATAAATATAAAACGCATTATGTGGTACCAGATATTATCGCGATATTAACACCTAATGGATGGGATGTTTCACTTAATGATGGTTGGATGGGGGAATATAAAATTAATAGTTATTACGAAAAAATGATTGATGAAACACAAGATCAAGAATTAAAACACTATTTTTTGGAAAAATTAAAACAAGCTAAAAATTTAATTTTTCAAGTTGAACAACGTAGAATAACAATTCTTCAGATTACAAGGCAGGTTTTAATGATGCAAGATTTGTTTTTTAAGAATATGGGAGACTTGAAGCCCATGTCTTTATCAGTAATTGCTCAGGCAGTAAATAAACATTCATCAACTGTAAGTAGAGCAGTAAAAAATAAGTATCTACAATATCCACAAGGAACAATTTTGTTAAAAGATTTATTTGTAAGAAAAACAAATTATAAGGCAATGGATAGTAAATATGAAAAAAAATGGCAAAATGTTCAAGTAGTAGAATTAACGCAGCCATGTGCTATAAAAAAAGCAATTATGGACATTATTGAGAGTGAAAACAAGAGTAAGCCATATAGTGACCAAAAAATAGTTAATCAGCTGATGCAAAGAGGAATTTATATTTCACGGAGAACAGTTACTCAATATCGAGAGCAAATGGGAATTTGGAGTAGTTATAACAGAAAAGAAACGGATTAATGAAAAATTATTATTACATCAACATTATTCAAATAATCATTGTGTAATTTTTTATTTGGGTAGTGTTTTTTGTTTCTTTGAACATAAGCAAAAAACATAGTGTATATAATATAAAGTGATGAAATGATATTAGATTTTTAATAGAAAAATTTTTGACAAGTTTACACATACCAATTATCTTTATAAAATGTTGATTATTAAGGTTGATTGTTAAATAAGGTAAATTTCTCCAAGAAAAATCGATATTCTCCTGACATTGCAAGTTCTTTCGAGTCATAGTATAATGAATACAGTTGTAGGTATCTGTGAAGCAGGGTGAAAGTGAGGAAATTATGAATATAACTGTTTATTGCGGAGCAAATATGGGAAATCATCCGGTATACGAAGAAGCGGCCAGAAAAATGGAGAATTATATTCATCCCCCAATTCGGCAATATGAGTTGAAAAAAATAAATTGAATTACTGGTCAGGTGACTTGGATGAAATAGATGTTACAAAGAAATTCTTTTTAGAAAAATGCTTTAAAGTAAGGAGAATCTGATGCAAATTAAAATTAATTTAAAGCAAATCGGAAAAAGGCGCAATGCTGTCAAGGAAGAGTTTTATACCATCTCTGATGATCTGCAAACAGTCAGGGAGTTGCTGGTCGATCTTGTGACCAGGCAGGTGCAGGCTTTTAATGCCAAGGTTGGCACCGGGCAAGTGATTGACTATTTGACAAAGCAGGACATTAAAGATAATGGAGATGTGGGCAAAATTGGCTTTGGTGAATTGGCCAATGACAAGAAGCAGGATCTGGAAAAAGCGATTGATAATGCCTTGCAGAGTTTTGAAGATGGTATTTACTGTATTTTTATTGGAGAAGAACAAAAAGAAAATTTAAGTGACAGAATTGAATTAACAGAAGATAGCAGTGTAACTTTTGTACGATTAACCATGCTGGCAGGCAGAATGTGGTAGGAGGATTTTTTGATGATGCATTATAATGTTCCAAGGGCAAAAAGAGAAGCATACTTTATTGAATTAGAGAAGGGTAAAAAGAAATTAAATCCGCAAAGTAAGCAAATGATAGAAGAAATACTTTATACGGATGATGACCATAGTCGAAAATTTGATTTTTGGCAAGAGAGGGTTCAGGAGCGATTACTGAACCAAGACTTTTGTAGTTTATCGGATATTTTTCCGGAAGAGGTCTATCCGGCACTTGATTTGCTGATAGGTAAGGAGTTTCGCCATGATTTTTTAAAGCTTTGTGAAAGAATGTTAAGTTATCCTTATACAGAGGGATATTATCGCAAAATGATTCGCTCCGGCAATTATCGTCAACACTTTTATCGGATTGGTTTTAGTTATCTTCCTCATTTTATCACCTGTCATATTATGAACTATGATATTAGCAGCATGATTCACGGAGAGTTTCAGGATGATGTCAAGCAGCAACTGGCAGAGCATTATGCCATGGAAATTGATAATGGGAATTTAGCGGTCATCGAAACTATCAAGGAAATGCTGTTAAGTGAAAATAATACCGCTATTTTAAGTTATTATGTGGTACGAAGTATTTTTATGTCCAGCAATCAAGAACTCCTTGAATTACTTGAAAAATTGCTTTTGGCAGCTAAGCTCCAGGAAGGCCTCAGACAAGTGATCTGTGAAAATATGGATAGCGGGTTGCAGGAAAATTTTGTTCATTTCTTTGATGTGATTTATGAAAATAATTTAATGCGTTTTTCGTCGGTCAAGCGGGCAATTGCGACCTTTACCGGCTTGGGAGAGGAATTTGGCGACCGGATTACCCAAAAAGAGCTGGAGCTGATACAGGGTCTAAATCATGGCCAAATAAAGGCGGAAGACTTGATTGGCAGTGAAGATAATGTAATTGCTTCTTTGGGGCTTTGGAAAAAGGGTTCAGAGGATGTTACGCATTTGCTTGAGGCAATGCAAAAGATATTGAAAACCGGCAAAAGACATAGCCACTTGATGGTTTCCTATTACTTAAATATGGTATCCGACAAGGTTTATGCGTCCCAAATTGCCAAACAAGTGATTTTACAATATTGCCTCAATGAGCAAATTTTTGAGCAGGAAAATGGTTTGGAATTTTTGGCTTGCTATCATTATCATCTTATTTTAACCAGTGGATTTCGGGGACGAGTTGACCTTCAAAAAAATAGCTCAGAAGTGAAACACTCCTTTGCAAGTAAAGAAGAAGCTGAGCAAATCTTTACTTGCTTGGAAAGAGCCTTACTCTCCATGAAAACGAAAGAACAAGTATTTTCACCATGCATTTTCCCGTGGTATAGCGCCAATGTCAGCAAATACCAGTTAGCCAGAAATATGGCTTTTTGCACCCTTTATTTGCAAGGTGAGTATATTGAGAAAATGACGGATTATATCAAGTTTTTGGAATGGGATATGACCGAGTTTATGACGGTTTTTTATGCCAAAGCAGAGACAAAAAGGCAAAAAGATATGCTGATTACTTTGCTTGGGGATAGAAATGTCAATACCAAGGCGGTTTATAAAATTATTAGGGATAATCATTTGGCAGAAGAATATATTGAGGTCCTGGAGGGTTATTTAAGACTGAAAACACCGGAAATCAGGCAATCAGTGATTGAGCTGATTTATTCTTTGCCAGAGGATAAAGGGAAGCAGTCCATTCAAAATCTATTAGCTCAAAAAGATGTGCAAAAGCGTTTGGGTGGTCTGGACTTGCTTTTAAAGTGGAAAAAGGAGAAAAAACTGTCCACCAAAGAAATCAAAGCCTTTGTTGGGCAAATGCCAAAAATTACAACGGCTGAGCAGGTGTTGATTGATACTTTGTTGGCAGAAGATAGCAGCTTAGCAAATGATTTATATGATGCCGATTATCAGCTGGATTTACCGGTGACACTGACCGCAGAAGTAAATCTCCAAAAGCAATTTACAAAATCAGCTGATGAGCTTTATAACATTTTAAAAAAGTTGAACGATTTGGTCATTGCCAATGGTGATTATGAATATCAAAATGCTTATGGAAGTGAAGTATTATTGCGCAATTCCTTTGCTTCCATGGAAAAAAAGAATTATTATGATGAGGATAAACTGGAATATTATCCTTTGGCGGAACTTTGGCTAGACTTTTATCATAAGGAAATTGGCGATTTTTCAGTGCTATATCAGCTCAGGACGATGATTAATTGGGAGAGTGAGGAAAGAAGTGAACTGGATGAACTGGATAAAATAGAAGCAGAACTTGCGGCAGAGCTGGGAGAGGATGCGCCGGCTTTAAATACAGCAGATTGCC
Source organism: Clostridiales bacterium COT073_COT-073 (assembly GCA_003858485.1). Taxonomy (GTDB): domain Bacteria; phylum Bacillota; class Clostridia; order Lachnospirales; family Vallitaleaceae; genus W11650. The sequence goes on along the minus strand of RQYD01000022.1, from coordinate 88,701 downwards.
CTTTGGACGGTGATACCAATCAGACAATCAGCCAGGAATTGACAAAATACGTGGAAAGCTTATTTTGCCGGGATTTTTCTGCTCTTGGGAAAAAATTGGGGCAAGAGCCACTGGATTACTGTGGAGAAAGATATAATGAAAATCATGTCTTTCGTATTCTGGATCTTTTATGGGAAAGAGAAAAGAAGGGGCATGAAAACGAGTTGATTGCCCTTGCCAAAACAGTATTTGCCCAAATTATGAAAAAATACAAGGTTCAAGATCTGGCAGTAGTAGAAGAAACATGGAGTAAAAGCCGGTACTATGATTTGTGCTTTAGTAATATCTCAATGCTGGAAGAATTAATGGTAAATTTGGATGCTTGTGATAATGACAAAGACTTTAAGGAAATCTTTTCCTTTAAATATCATTTGGAAAAAGAAATGCTTGCTCTTTCAGCCGAGACAGGAATAGTATATGAATATACATATTTGCATTTTTCGGAATTAGTCTATGCAATTCGGCTGGGCATACTTTCGCCGGATGCTTTTTACCAAAAGATTTTTTCCAATATGAAGCAAAGAGTGACGGATTCTGTCCGAACGATTTCTTCTTATCTTACAGGGAAGCTTCCGGATGTCAAGGTGAGAGGATATAATCCTTTCATGATGTCGGAGGAAAATATCAATTGGATAAAAGAGCATGGCAAAAAAGCAATTAATTATTTGATTGCATTGGAGCTAAAGCGCGGCGATATGCCACTGCCTTATTCCGCTGCCATCCACTGCATTGACCGGATGGAGGGGATGGACAAAATGATTGCAGTCTTAAAAGCAATGGGCAATTTAAAACTGGACAGAAACAGCTGGTACTGGAATACCGGAGATAGCAAAGCTTCTACATTAAGTCATTTGCTAAAAGTCAGCTATCCACTGGAAAATGACCAGGCCAGGGACTTAAAGAAATTACTAAAAGGAACGGACATTATCGAGCAGCGCTTAACGGAAGTAGCCATGTATTCGCCGCAATGGATTCCGATTTTAGAAGAATACCTGGGCTGGAAAGGAATGGCCAGTGGCTGCTATTATTTTCATGCGCATACCAGTGATGCCGATAAGAAAAAAGAAGGATTATTTGCCAAATATACGCCAATTAGTATTGAGGACTTAAAAGATGGTGCTTTTGATGTGGATTGGTTTAAAGAGGCTTATCAGCAATTGGGTGACAAGAAATTTGAGATGTTGTATGAAAGTGCCAAATATATTTCTGATGGCGCCAAGCATGGCAGAGCCAGAAAATTTGCAGATGCAGTGCTGGGTAAGTTTAAAGTGGCAGAAACTGAAAAAGAAATCACGGCCAAAAGAAATAAAGACCTTTTAGCTTCCTATGGTTTAATTCCGCTGGCAAAAAACCGGAAGAAAGATTTGCTTCGTCGGTATCAGTTCTTGCAAAAATTCTTGAAGGAGAGCAGGCAATTTGGTGCTCAAAGAAGAGCAAGCGAAGCCAAAGCTTTTCAGATTGCATTGGAAAACTTATCCCGCAATGCCGGTTATGCCGATGCCACCAGATTGATTTGGACCATGGAAACAGAACTGATTGACAGCATGAAAGAATTTTTTGTACCGAAAGCAGTTGAAGATATTAGTGCCTGGATCCAAATCAGGCCGGATGGTCAAGCAGAAATCCATTATGAAAAAGCCGGCAAGGAATTGAAATCACTACCGGCCAAGTTAAAGAAAGACAAATATATCGAGACTTTAAAAGAAATACAGAAAAACCTGAAAGAGCAATACAGCCGTTCTAAAAAAATGCTGGAAGCAGCTATGGAAGAAGGAACAACTTTTACAGCAGAAGAAATTGACAGCTTAATGCGAAAAAATCCGGTGATTGCACCATTGCTTAAGGATTTAGTGATGAAAAGCGGAGAGTATCTGGGATATTATCTGGATATGAAACTGCTTTCGCCGGTAGAAGAGGCGCTGGCTTTAAAAGGGGATAGTCCTTTAGTGATTGCTCATGCCCTTGATTTATTCCAGAGTGGCAACTGGCATGAATTTCAAAAGGATTTATTTGAAAGCCAAATTAAGCAGCCGTTTAAACAGGTATTCCGGGAGCTTTATGTCAAAACCGAAGATGAGCTTGGGAAATATGATTCGCTGCGCTATGCTGGACATCAAATTCAGCCTCAGAAAACGGTGGCTGTCCTAAAAACCAGACGCTGGGTAATTGATGGAGAAGAAGGCTTACAAAAGGTATATTATAAGCAAAATCTGATTGCCAGAATTTATGCTTTAGCAGACTGGTATTCACCGGCCGATATCGAAGCACCGACTTTGGAATGGGTTCAATTCTTTGATCGAAAGAACTTTAAACCTGTTTTGATTGATCAGGTACCGGATTTGATCTTTACTGAAGTGATGCGTGATGTCGATTTGGCGGTCAGTATAGCGCATGTTGGTGGGGTCGACCCCGAAGCCAGCCATTCGACTATGGAAATGCGCCGGGCAATTATTGAGTTTAATTTGCCATTATTTAAGCTGCAAAATGTCAGTTTTACTGATAAGCATGCTCTGATCAAAGGAAAATTAGCAGAATACAGTATTCATTTGGGCAGCGGTCTTGTTCATCAAAAGGCGGGAGCCGTTATCAATGTACTGCCGGTACATGCACAGCAGCGTGGTAAAATTTTCCTGCCCTTTATTGATGAAGATCCGAAAACGGCGGAAATCATGTCTAAAGTGCTGCTCTTTGCCAAGGATGAAATGATAAAGGACACCAGTATCCTAGACCAGATTAAGGTGAAAAAGGAGGAAGTCCACACCCTTAAAAGGGATGTTGGAATATAAGAGCTATGACAGGTATTATAATCAAGGAAGCCTTGCCGGGTGATGCGGCAAAGCTTTTAGAATATGCCAACCAGATTGGAAAGGAAAGTGATAACCTAACCTATGGAGCGGAAGGACTGACCGTCAGTCTTGAACAGGAGATGGAATTTTTAAAGAAAAATGCGGAAGAAAGGCACTCGGTATTTTATCTGGCTTGGAAGAATGATAAAATTATTGGCGCTGCCAATTTAAATGGCTTATCCAGGAGAATGAGCCATCGCGCCGGACTTGGCATATCGGTTTTAAAAGCAGAATGGAGTAAGGGCATTGGCTCTATGTTGATGCAAAAGCTGATTGATTATGCCAATGCCAATGGAATTGAAATTATCAATCTGGAAGTCAGAAGTGATAATAAGGCGGCCATTCATCTTTATCAAAAGTTTGGTTTTCAAACCATCGGAACTTCACCGGCATTTTTTAAAATCGGGGCAGAATATGTGGATTTTGATTTGATGTATTTGGATTTAAGAGAAGGAATAAAGCAATAATGAAAAAATACAAACTGTTTTATCAAACTATTTTATTAATTATGTTATTATTTGGCTTTTCAACTTTACCATATGGAGCTGATATTAAAAAGCCATATATTCATGATAAAAGCAATACTTTAACAGAGGAGGAGAAACAGACCTTATATCAAATTTCAGAGGAAGCATTGATCATAAAAAAAGATCTGGTGATTATATATTCCAATTGGGATAACTTGCCATCACAGCCGGAATTAAGGCAGGAAGTGGTCGAATTAATAAAAAAATATGATTATGGAAAAATAGATGGCAGCAATGCTTTATGTTTTTTTGCCTTTATCAATCAAAACCGACAGGGAGAGTATAATGTGTATTTAACTTCCAAATTTGAAGTCGAGCAGGATTATTTTCTGTATTCCCTTTTTGACTTGCAGCAGCGGGCGCAGGATATTTTAAATCAAACCGGAGATCTTAAAAAGGCATGTCAGGCAATTAAAGATCTGGAGATTACCTATCTTTATCCGGTCACTTCTGACCTGGATGAATCGAAGCTTTCAGACAGAATGATCAAGGATATCTCATTTGAACTGACAGAATGGGAAGTGCAAAAAAATCAAAGGATTCATTTGTTATGGAAAGCCAATTTAAGAGAGGATTTATTTGAAGAATATCTGGAAAATTACTTTCCATCTATTACTTATCAGCTAGGTGAAAATGGAGTTTTTGTGCTTTGTGATGAGCAAACGGGACGGGTAGGAGTCAGGATGTATGGAGATTTGGCAGATCAATTTAATCCAAAACAAATCAAGAAATTAGAGCAAAGTTTAAATAAACACCGGAAAAACTTGGATTTAGAAGAAATGGTGTATACTTTGGAGAGATTTTTAGATCCTGCAGCGGATGTTCCCCTGCTTAAGAGAAATATGGAAATAGAACCCAAAATGCCAAAGACAGAAATTAAAATTGATTATGAAAAAGGGGAAGAACTTTGGCAGTCAATGAATTGGAAGGCTTTAGCTTTTCAGATATTGGCGTTTGTGGGTGTCCTGATTCTGGGGCTGATCGGGTTTATAATTTTAGTGATCATAGTGGAAAGAAAAAGGCAGAGAAAGAACCACTAAGACACCGGTCAAAGAAATTGAAAAGGCAAGGATCAATCTGAAAGATTTTATTGAAAGGAGTGGAAATAGTGAGTATTAAAATTAATAATGAAACTTATACGACTTTAAGCGATTATCTGAATGATGAAACAAAGATCGATAAAGCGGAAAGAGCACAAATAGAGTTTGAAGTCATGCTGATTGGAAAACTGATAGAGGCCAGAGAAGAAAAAGGACTGTCACAGAGAGAACTTGCAAGAATAAGTGGTGTTAAGCAACCAGCTATTGCCAGACTTGAAAGTTTAAAATCCACGCCACAAATAGACACTTTGTTTAAAATTTTAAGTCCTTTGGGTTTTGGAAATTTTAAAAAACAGACAGGATTGCTGGTAGAACCATCCGGCGATTGGTCTGTTTTTTTAAAAATTGATTGAAAAATTGTGAAAAAAGAGTTAGGATTCTATTTTTGATCATTGGCTAAAAGTTGCTGTTTCCCTTATATTTGACGGGGGCAGCAATTTTTGCTGTTATCACAAAACATATTACTCTTTTTTTCTGAATTGTACTTATATAAAATGCCTTTTTTCCTTTTGTTTTTATATATAAAATTTCTAAAAAGTCCAAAATATATATTCTTAGATTTAAGAAAACATAAAAGATATATATAATAATGAAAACAAATATATAATATTTTTATTTGCATATCTATTATACTTTTCTTAAAAGATTAGAAGTTTAATAATCTTGTCAATGCGTTAAACAGGACTATAAATCAAATCAATTATATTAAAAAAGAAAGAGAGGATGCTTGCAATGAGAAAGGAAGAAATTCAAAATTTGATTGCTCAGATGACATTGGAAGAGAAAGCCGGGATGTGTTCCGGAGCAAATTTCTGGCAGTTGAAAAGTGTAGAGCGGCTGGGAATTCCTTCAGTAAAAGTAACAGATGGACCACATGGACTTCGTGCACAGGACGAGCAGGCAGATCATTTGGGGATCAATAAAAGCATTAAAGCTGTGTGTTTTCCGACAGGCTGTGCATTGGCATCCAGTTTTGACAGAAAGCTATTAAAAAAGGTCGGAACAGCGATTGGACAGGAATGCCAGGCAGAAGATATTAGTGTCATTCTCGGACCGGCAATGAATATTAAACGTTCCCCGCTGTGTGGTCGTAATTTTGAATATTATTCAGAGGATCCACTCGTAACATCTGAGATGGCAGCAGCCTTGACAGAAGGTGTACAAAGTCAAAATGTAGGGGTCAGTATGAAGCATTTTCTGGCAAATAATCAGGAAAAACGCCGCATGACCAATTCTTCTAAGGTGGATGAACGGACGCTTCGGGAAATCTATTTGGCGGCGTTTGAAGAAGCTGTTAAACAGGCAAAACCGTGGACAGTCATGAATTCTTATAATCGTATCAACGGAACTTATGTTGGGGAAAGCAAAGAATATCTGACAGACATTCTGCGTGATGAATGGGGATTTGACGGATATGTAATGTCGGACTGGGGAGCAGTTAATGACCGTGTAGAGGCATTGAAAGCTGGTATGGATCTGGAAATGCCTGCTTCAGGAGGAATCAATGATGCTTTGATCGTGAAAGCAGTTCAGGATGGAAGCCTGGATGAGAAGATCGTTGATCAGGCATGTGAGAGAATTTTAAATATTATTTTCAGATTCACAGAAAACCGGAAACAGGGTGTTGCATTTGAATATCAAAAAGACCATGAACTTGCAGCAGAGGCAGAGGCAGAATGCATTGTTCTTTTGAAAAATGAAGATGAGATTCTTCCGCTTGCGCCCGACAAGAAAGTTGCTTTTATCGGAAAATATGCAGAAACACCTCGATATCAGGGGGGTGGAAGTTCTCACATCAACAGCTGGAAAGTAGAATCTGCACTTGAAGCGATCAAGAATATTGCAGAAGTGACATATGCAAAAGGCTTTGACGATGATGTTGATGAAATAAATGAAGAATTACAGAATGAAGCAGTATGCATTGCAAAAGAGGCGGAGATTGCCGTTATTTTTGCCGGACTTCCGGATAGCTTTGAATCCGAAGGATACGACCGGAAACACTTAGATCTTCCAACATATCAGAATATTTTGATCGAGAAGATTTGTAAAGTGCAAAAGAATACAATCGTTGTGTTGCACAATGGTTCTCCTGTGACAATGCCGTGGAAAGATCAGGTAAAAGGAATCGTCGAAGCATACTTAGGCGGTCAGGCAGTTGGAAGATCAGTGGTCAATGTTCTTTACGGAAATGTAAACCCAAGCGGCAGGCTGGCAGAGACATTTCCGCTTCAACTGGAGGATACACCTTGTTATCTGACCTATGGAAAAGGAGTCGATGAAGCAGTTTACAGTGAGGGAGTATTTGTAGGCTATCGTTACTATACAAGTAAAAAACAGGAAGTATTGTTCCCGTTTGGCTATGGGTTGTCTTATACGACATTTGCATACAGCAATTTAAAACTGGACAGAATACAAATGACAGATGAGGAGATCCTCAAAGTTTCGGTTGATGTAGAAAACACTGGAAGTTGTGCCGGAAAAGAAGTCATTCAAATATATGTGGCACCGGGAGAAACAGAGATAGCCCGTCCGATAAAAGAGTTGAAAGCATTCGATAAGATCGAGCTTATGCCGGGAGAAAAGAAAACAGTAGCCTTTGAACTGGATGCAAGAGCATTTGCATATTGGAATACCGAGATTCATGACTGGTATGTGGAAAGCGGTTCTTATGAGATACAGGTTGGTAAAAATGCAGAAGCAATTCTGATAAAGTCAGTAATTCAGATGGAGGGCACAAAAAAGATAAAGAAAGAATTTAATTTAAATACCTGTATAGGTGAATTGATGCAGGATGAGAAAGGTAAAGCCGTGTTCAGTCAAATGATGGGCGGAAATCAGCAGGCAGCGAAGATGGCTGAGGCAAATCAGGATAAGGAAGTAATCACGGATAAAATGATGGCAGCGATGCTGAATGACATGCCGCTTAGACAGTTGGTGAGCTTTGTGCCGGGAATGACAAGAGAAGCATTAGAACAGATCCTTGCAGCAGTAAACGAATAAAAGAGCGAAAGAGAGGGAGCAAAAGAATGGCTAAAGAATTAGGCAAAGATAAGTTTGGCGTACAACGGACGATGCGTAGAAGAGATTTTCTGGGGGATTCATTGGGACAGTTTGCACTGAATGCGATGAGTGGATTGATTGGGCAGGCAACCTATTTTTATACAGATAAAGTAGGCGTGGCAGCAGGAGCGGTTGCTATGGTTTTGCTGATCTGTAAGATTGTGGATGCATTTACAGATTTGATCATGGGAAATATCGTAGACCATACTAAGCCGGGAAAAGAAAAGTATAGACCGTGGCTTTTGAAAGCTGGTATACCTGCAGGTATTCTCACCGGATTGATGTTCACTGTGCCAAAAGGAAGTGCAGGCCTGCAACTTACTTATTTGATGATTACAAATCTGTTATTTACAGCAGTTGCTTATACGGCAGTATGTATTCCGTATGCCTCTCTGATGATTGTTCGTACAAATAGTCAGGAAGAACGAGGCCGAATGGGAACCTGGCGTGCGGCATCAGGATATGTATCCGGTATGATCATGGCAGTGGCAATCATCCCGGTTACAAATATGCTGGGCGGTACACAGAGCGCCTGGATCAAATTTGGTGCAATTGCGGGAGCACTTGTAATCTTAGCGTTTTTACTTTGCTATAAGACAAGCAAAGAAGTGATTTTGGATGAAACAGCAATAAAGGGAAAAGACGTGGAGGAAGCAGTTCCGTTTAAAGAAGCACTTACAAAACTGTTTCAGAATAAGTATTGGGTTATGATTTTGATCATGAACTTTATAAGTTCTGTTTTGTACGCGATCACAGGTTCATCAGGTGCTTTTTATGCAAAATGGATTTATGGAAATGATAATCTGATGGGAATTATGGGAGCGATCGGCTTGATCCCAACACTGATAGGATTTATTATTGTAGGACCAATGGTTAAGCATCTTGGTGTTACGAAGACATTGAGAGTGTCTTTTGCTGTCGGAGCTGTTTGTACGATTGTACGAATCGTCAACCCATATAGTTTTGCATTCAACGTGGGGATGGGCTCTTTTTCCACACTTGCCAATATTCCGATGATGTGTTTGATGGGAGTTATGACTGCAATGTCTATTGACTATAATGAGTACAAATATGGCAAGAAAATGGTAGCATCTTCACAGGCTGCATCTAGCTTTGGTGGAAAAGTAGGCGGCGGTATCGGCGGTTCTGTTATTGGATGGTGCCTGGCATTGGCGGCATATGATCCGATGATGACAGCTGCTACAGCGGCAACAAAACAGGCAATTTTCTCATTTTCCATATATATTCCAGCGGCGATGTTTGCAGCCATGTTTATAATAAGTATGAAGTTCGATTTGGAAAAGAAACTTCCACAGCTGAGAGAAGAAATTGCAAAACGTAAAGTGCAGCAGGAAGCGTAGAAGTAACGGTAATGTTGCTGGATTTAATGACAGCGTGTGGAACAAGCATAGAGATGCATTTGTTTTACTGTTCATCTTTAAGCAATCCTCGCCTGTAACGCTCCGGGTGTTTGCGAAACTGGAGCGGCGTGACATGATATTGTTTCTTAAAAGCGGTTTGGAAATGGCTTTGGCTGGAGAAACACAGATAATTACTGATCACGCTGAGCGGTTTATCTGTAAATTGCAGTAAATGTTTCCCTTCTTCCAGCTTACATCGCAGGATAAATGCACTGATTGTGAAACCAAGCTGTTCCTTAAAATAAGTTGAAAAATAGGAGCGGCTGAAGCCCGCATGATCAGCGACATCGGCGGCAGTAATGGGACAATTGATATGTTGCAAGACATAATGGATCGCCCGCTGCAATATTTCATCCGAAGTCTTTGGAATCAAAGTTTCCTGTACTTTTTGAGTAAATGCCAGTAGCATTTGAAAATTCAGATTCTGAACAGAAGCCGGGTCGTTTAGATTTTCTGCCATTTGAATATAGGAGTCAGACATTTGAAAAGCTTCATCTTTATCTACTCCACTGGAAATTGCGCGACGTGTTGCAAGAGTCGTCATAACGATATGTGTATTTTTAAGTTGGCGAAGCTGATTTGGGGCGAATGTACCGGAATGTATAGCAGATGGGTGTAATGTCATTCTTTTTAAACCATCTACATTGCCTGATTCTACAAGATGAAGAATCATAGATTCAATTTCAAAGGAATTATTATGATAGAAATCCTCTTTTTGTTGATAAATGGATTCTGCTTGTTTTTCGGCTTGTACCGGTGAAATAGATGTTCTTTCAGCATCCAACAGGCCAAAATGAGTACGCATTTCATGGTTTAGAAAATAGTTAAATATAGCAGCCTTTGCCAATAAACCTGTTAAATTGATGGATGGAATAAGTTGAAAAAAAGTTTTAAAATTTATGCGTTCTTCCTGGACAACTACATAATCCGAATACATAGAATGAAAATCGGCATCATTGAACGGAATATAATTTGTCGGGCCTAAAATAATGCGGAGTTCTGGAAAGTATTTTGGTTTTACAGCAACAAAACAAGCTCCATATGGAGTGGAAATATGTGCGATCGTGTCAGTCATATTTGTAAATTCTACAATATACTGTTTTGGAGGATATGTGCAGGGAGATTGTTTAGGAAATGCCTGTAACAACTTCTCTTTTTGATAAATGTATACCGGAATTCCGGAATCCAGATAGCTCAGCTGACAGAAATCATGAATGTCTTGTAAGGAAATCATTTATACTCTCCATTTTGTAACATATTCAGATCATCGCAGCATTAAGGGCTTCGATCTGAGCTGAATAGTTAGGTCGATCAAAGGGATTTTATTTAGTTACAGTAAAATTATAAAACAAATAAAACAAATCTGCAATAAAAAGAGGACTATCTAAAGCAGAATAATTATAGTATCGGACTGCTATAAATTATTACATTGTGTAGGCAGAAGCGGATACAGAAAAGAAACCATTGCTTGAAGGAGAAAATATTTAAAAATAGGAGAAATATATAATATGAAACTTTATGATTTGAGAACAGAGTACAAAGTAAATCCAATCGGAATCACAGAGAAACATCCACGTTTTTCATGGAAACTGGAATCTGAAGAAAAAGGTACATTACAACAGTCTTATCATATTCTGGTGATGGATGAGGAGAGTGTTGTCTGGGAAACAAAAATGGAGAGTGAGGAATCGATATTAATTGCTTATGCAGGTCAAGAGCTACAGGATGAGATGCTCTACCAGGTAAAAATAGAAGTGACTGATAATCATGGGAATACTGCCACAGGAGAAATGTTTTTTGAGACAGGAATTGGAAATCCTGAAGTCTTTCAGGCAAAAATGATCACACATGATTTCCCGCCGGAAGAAACAGCATGTCCGATTTTTTCAAAGACATTTACAGTAAAAGGAAATGTGAAAAAAGCCAGGATCTACGCGACATCCAGAGGGATCTATGAAGCATATCTGAATGGAAACCGTATCGGAGAAGACCGGATGACACCGGGATGGACAAGCTATAACCACCGTCTGCAATATCAGATCTATGATATTACAGAAATGCTCCGGGAAGAAAATAGAGTTGAAGTCATGGTTGGAAACGGTTGGTATAAAGGTTTTTTTGGTTTTATGCTGGCACCGAATATTTATGGAGACAGGGTTGGAGCATTTGCTGAGATCCATATCGAATATAAGGATGGAGGCAAAGAAGTAATCTGTACAGATGAATCGTGGAAAGTCCAGACAGGAGAGATCTGTTACAGTGAGATTTACATGGGAGAAACAATTGACACTACTGTTTGTAAAGAAAGCGGTTATGGAGATTCAAAAATCAAAGAAGGGACTGTTTGTGTCATGGACTTTGACAAGCAGACTTTGACTGCTCAGGAAAATGAGCCGGTCCGCATTACTGAAAGAATACCGGCAAAGGAACTGATTATCACTCCGAAAGGAGAAAAGCTAGTGGATTTCGGCCAGAATCTGACCGGAGTCGTAGAAGTGAAAGTGCATGGACAAAAAGGACAAAAGATAGTGATCCGTCATGCCGAAGTGTTGGATAAGGATGGCAATTTCTATCCGGAGACACTGCGTCAGGCAAAATCAGAGGACAGCTATATTTGCAATGGGGAAGATCAGGTATTGCTGCCGCATTTTACATTCCATGGTTTTCGTTATATCTGTGTGGAAGGGCTGGACGATTTGACACTGGATCAGTTTACTGCTTGTGTGATACATTCTGACATGGAAAAATCAGGAGAATTTTATTGTTCCAATGGAAAAGTGAATCAACTGCAAAGCAATATTGCATGGGGCCAGAGAAGCAATTTTCTTGACATTCCGACAGACTGTCCACAACGGGATGAACGTCTAGGCTGGACAGGAGATGCACAGATTTTTTCTTGGACAGCTGCTTTCAATCGGAATACAGCGTTGTTTTTCCGGAAATGGATGCGGGATGTGGTGGCAGAGTCTTCGTTAGAAAAAGGTGTGCCGCATGTAGTGCCAAATATTCTGGGTTCATATAGCTCGGCAGCATGGAGTGACGTGGCGGTTATTATACCATGGGTCGTATATCAGACTTATGGCGATAAAGGAATTTTGGAAGAAAACTGGAAATGCATGCATGAATGGGTAGACTACATTAAAAACCATTGTGGAGAGAATGGGCTCTGGCAGACCGGATACCAGTATGGTGACTGGTTGGCGCTGGACAAAGAGGAAAGCGCAGACCGAACCGGTGCAACAGACAAGTATATGATTGCAAATGCATATTATCTGTATGTGACGGATCTGGTGAAACAAACTGCGGAGATACTTGGGTTTGAGCAAGAAAAGAAAAAGTATCAGGAATTATATGATACAACTTTAGAAGCATTTCGTCAGGAATATTATACGAATACCGGACGAATTGTCAGTGAAACGCAGACAGGAGCGGTTTTGTCACTGTTTTTTAATCTGGCGCGGGAAAAAGACCAAAAACGTATTTTGCAGATTTTGAAGACCAATATTGAAAATCACAAGAATCATCTGGCAACAGGTTTTGTCGGGACCCCGTATCTGTGCCACGCGTTATCAGAAAACGGAGAACATGAACTGGCAGCAACAATTTTTATGAAGGAAGATTATCCATCATGGCTCTACGCTGTGAACATGGGAGCGACTACTATTTGGGAACGTTGGAATTCCATTATGCCGGATGGCAGTTTTGATACATCGGGAATGAACTCACTGAATCATTATGCTTATGGCTCTATTGGCGACTGGATGTATCGGAAGATTGCGGGTGTGAGTCAATTAAAACCGGGATACAAAAAGTTTAAAGTACAGCCGATGTTTGTAAAAGGAATCGAAGAAGCAGGAGTCGAATTTGAGTCGGTATATGGAAAGATTGAAAGCAAGTGGAGCTGTAAAGAAGGAAAAATTCGCGGGTATGTGAGAGTGCCTGTAAATACAACAGCGGAGATCCATTTGCCGGAGAAAGCAGATGAGATCACTGTAGGTTCGGGAATATATGAATATGAGTATGAAACGACAACGAATTTGACATGTCAACGATTTAGCCTGGACAGTACATGGGAAGAAATTTTGTCCCAGCCTTTGGCGGTTGAGTTATTCAATCAAATGTCTCCGGGAATGCTGGACAATCCGCTGCTTGCAATGGCACGGCAGATGACACTTGCTGAAGTGCTTGGTGCGGCTCCGGAAGCCAGACCACTGTATGAGACAGTGGTGAATGCGTTGAATGAGTCGGAAAAGTAAAATTCATAGGGTAGGTATATTTATCTAAAGGAGGAGCCGATACCATATTTTTTGGTAAATATGGATTTTAAATAATAACAGGGTACCCTTATATGTTGCACAAAGATGATGTATATCTGATTTTGAGTGCTATCCGGTAATTTGGAAATTTTAAAAAACAGACAGGATTGCTGGTAGAACCATCCGGCGATTGGTCTGTTTTTTTAAAAATTGATTGAAAAATTGTGAAAAAAGAGTTATAATGAAATCGAAAGTTAAAGTATTAACGAAATATTTCCGTGTTCCTTAGCCTTTTTGATGAGTGTGTTTTGTGAGTGGTTTAGGACTGAGAGTTATTTACTCAACTTTTCCATATTCCCTGAAACAGTCTTTTTTTGGCATGTGCTGCGAAAGCCATCTTACGAAGTAAGTGGCGAAAGCAGGGTGTAACTGCAAGCCAGGTTGCATGCCCGAGCAAAAATGCGAAGCATTTCGACAGGGAAGTCTTGCGCAGCAAGTTGCGAAAGCAGTGATTAACCATTGTTAATGGGAAAGAGAGTAAAAAATGGGAAAAGTAAGATATAACTGAAGATATTTTTTCGGGTGGAGGATTTTGTGAGAACCAGAAAAGAAAATGCAAAAGAGATTTACCATTTTATTTTAATTGTGGCAGCAATTCTGGCGATTATTATAATGGCGGCGGTATCACCCTTATTAAAAGAAGGTTTACCTAAACCGGATTACTATAATCAAGACTTTGAAGATGCAAAAGTATTGCGGGTGATTCAGGAAGATATTCAGCAAGATGGGGTGATTGAGGGCTTTTTTACTGGCAAGCAAACCCTGGAAGTTGAGGTGCTATCAGGCAAATATCAGGGATTGATCCAGGAAACAGTTAATGTCATTGATTTAAGTCATACGGTATATGCTACAGAGGGAATGGAAGTGATCGTTGGTATCCGTGAGGCAGAAGAAGGACCTAAAGTTTGGGTTTATAATCATAAACGCAAAAATTACTTATATGTACTGGCTGCCTTATTTTTTTTACTGCTTATTTTTTTTGGCAGAAAAAAGGGAGTTTATGCCATTATTGCATTATTGTTTACCACTGCAATTTTATTGTTTGCTTTAGTGCCGCTGATTTTCAGAGGCTATTCAACAGTGCTGGTATCGAGTGTGTGTGCAATTTTGGCACTGGTAGTTTCTTTTTTAGTAATTGGCGGTTTTGAGAAAAAGACATTAGTGGCTATTTTAGGCACGATCTGTGGAATTTTGGCAGCGGGTTTGGTATCATTTGTTTTTAGTTCACTAACCAGGGTGTCGGTGGTCAACTTGGAAAAAGGCAGTCAAATTGTGTACATGGCACTGGATTATAAGATTAAAGTTAAGGGAATTATGTATGCTTCGATTTTGATTGCTTCGTTGGGAGCGATTATGGATGTGGCGATGTCAATTTCTTCATCCATGCAGGAAATATATGAGCTAAATCCGGCCATCTCTTTTCAGGAATTATTTAAAAGAGGAATGAATATTGGCCGGGATATTATGGGAACCATGGCCAATACTCTGATCCTGGCCTTTATGGGCGGTTCTTTCAGCCTGGTCATGCTATTATGGGGCTATAATATGACTCTGCGGCAAATCAGTAATTTACCCTTTATTGCTGTTGAAGTGGTGCAAGGTCTTTCAGGCAGTATCGGCATTGTCCTGACAGTGCCTTTTACAGCCTTTATGGCTTGCCTTTTATATTTGAGGCATAGGCAAGGTAAAATAAAAAAAGTTAATTAACTCTGAGTACAGAGTTTTTAAATTTTGCGACTCTGAGCATGACAAGAAAGGAGAAGCGATTTTCAGGGAAAGCAAAAGTAAGGTTTGAGTCAAACAAAGGAAAAGGAGGCATTTTATGAAACAAAAATTAGCAGTTATTTTGGCGATTTTACTTTTATTTACTTCGGTTAATGTATCAGCGGCCAGCTATACCGTTAAGCCGGGGGATGTACTGTGGAAAATTGCTAAGGCACATGGCATGGATTATCAAACATTAGCCAAACATAATAATTTAAAAAATCCGAATTTAATTTATACCGGACAAGTTCTGGAAATTCCGGAACCGCAGACAAATGATAATATAACCCAGCCGACACCGGTAGCTCCTGAAAGCACAGGGATGGAGGAAACCATTACCATTCTTGGAACCGCTGATATGCACGGCCGGATTTATGCCTATGAGTATGCAATTGATGAAGTGGATAAAGATGCCGGATTTGCTAAGATTACTACACTAGTAAAAGAAGAAAGAGCAAAGAACCCCAATTTATTGTTGATGGATGTGGGTGATACCGTTCAGGACAATAGTGCTGAATTATTTAATGATTTACCGGTTCATCCGATGGTCGAAGTGATGAATGACTTGAAAGTGGATGTTTGGGCACTGGGCAATCATGAATTTAATTTTGAAAAATCTTTCCTGGAAAGAAATATTGCTGCCTTTAAGGGAGCCGTCCTGTCAGCTAATATTTATAAAGAAGGAACCAATGAACGTTTTGTGGATGGACATAAAGTATTTAATATCAATGGTGTAAGAGTAGCGGTGATTGGTATGATTCCTCCGCATGTACCGGTTTGGGAAGCCAGTTCGCCAGAACATTTTGCCGGGCTGACTTTCCATAATATTACTGAGGAAACGGCAAAAGCCATTAAAGAATTGGAAGGCAAATATGATGTTTTGGTGGGTGCCTATCATATTGGTCCGGAAGGAGAGCATGGTTTTGACGGTATTGAGAAGATTGCCGAAAAATTCCCGCAATTTGATGTTATTTTTGGGGGCCATGCCCATTCCCGCTATCAAAAAGAAGTGAATGGCGTGCAATTGATCGAGCCGGGGGCATATGGCTGGGCGCTGGCTAAAGCGGAAATTAAGGTTAAGCGGACAGATAAGGGTGTGGAAGTTGTGTCGGTTGCCACAGAAAATATTAAAACCGAAAAAGTTGAAGAAGATAAGGACCTATTGGCCAAATTTGAATATGTGCATCAGCAGTCAATTGCCGATGCCAATACTGTTATTGGAGAAATTACCGCTGATTTTCTGCCTCAGGTTGATTATATTACCGGTGCAGAAAAAGTAACAACTATGCCAACTTCACAGGTACAGGACACTGCTTTAATTGATTTAATTAATGAAGTTCAGCTTTATTATACCAAGGCTGATATCAGTGCAGCAGCAGCTTTTAAAAATGATATGAACCTGAAAAAGGGTGAATTCAAAAAGAAAAATGTAGCCGATATTTATAAATATACCAATACTTTGATGGGCATTAATATTTCTGGTGAAAATTTAAAGAAATACATGGAATGGTCAGCATCTTACTATAATACCCATAAAGATGGCGATGTGACCATTAGCTTTAATGAAAATATCAGAGGCTATAATTATGATATGTTTGCCGGTGTGACTTATGATATTGATATTTCCAAAGAAGCCGGTAGTCGAATCACCAATCTAAAATTGAATGGTCAACCAATTAAAGATGACCAAATTTATAAATTGGCGGTTAATAACTATCGTTTTGGAACATTGATGAATCTGAAACTGGCAACCAAAGATGATGTATATTATGATTCCTATGAAATTTATCAGGATAATGGACGGATTCGGACTTTGATCGCTGAATATATCAAAACTGTCGGTCAGGGAAAAATTGGGCCAAAGGTCGATAATAACTGGCAGATTATCGGGGCACCGGGTCTGAAACATCCTCGGGCCGAAGAAATCTTGCAACTGATCCGGGATGGAAAGATCACCATTCCCCGGTCGGAAGATGGCCGGACTCCAAATGTCAAGTCGATCAATGTTCATGAATTGATTAAAGAGGGAATTATTTCAAAGCTGGAGAAATATTTGCAAGCAGCGTAATCGGCTTTTCCAAAAGATAGCTCTACCGGCTGAGGTTGCAGAATCATCTCTAAAAAGGAATAACAATTAAAAACTGATCTTTTCCATACTCCCTGGAGCAGGACAGAGTCAAAAAAATCAGTGGGAAAGTTGAGTAAAAAAGGCTGTTGCCAAATGCAGATTTCATACCCAATATTATAGCAAGTCATAGGATTTTATCTGAGATTTGGGGTGAAAGTCTTAAAGGCAATAGCCTTTTGAATACTAAGGATTAAGTTGAAGTTAACGGGCTGCTTATGGGTTAGGCTTTGGTGACAGGCTTGGTGACAAAGGTGTTTGTCTGATTATTTGCTGGCTGTAAATCATCAGAAACTGGCTGAAGCAGAGAAGGAAGATTTTGTTTTTAAAATAACAAATTAATTTCTTAGAATATGGGATTGAAAGAAATGATATGATATGCTATAAATAGATAAGACACCTATTAAACGGAAATGGTTATGGTTAGGAGTAAACTATGGAAATCTGGGATTTATATGATGAAAATCGTCAACCCCTGGGGAAAACGCATGTCAGAGGAGAACAGATTGCGGATGGAGAATATCATATCGTGACCGATGTATGGACTGTCCGTGAAGACGGCAAGGTACTGATTACCAAACGTCATCCCGATAAAATTTGGGGCAATATGTGGGAATGTACCGGTGGTTCAGCAGTAGCTGGAGAAAGCAGCCGTGTTTCAGCAGCCAG
The DNA here is from genome assembly GCA_003858485.1 of Clostridiales bacterium COT073_COT-073. Classification (GTDB taxonomy): domain Bacteria; phylum Bacillota; class Clostridia; order Lachnospirales; family Vallitaleaceae; genus W11650. Next base: position 70,834 of record RQYD01000022.1, on the reverse strand, counting down.
AGAGCTGGAAGAAGAAGTCGGAATTACAGCCAAACCGGAAGAATTAGAGCTTTTAAACAGTGTCCGGGTAAAGGATCGGTTTGTTGACACTTATGCAGTATTAAAAAATTTAAAGGAATCAGATTTAAAATTACAGGAAACAGAAGTAGTGGATGCTAAATTTGTTGGCTTTGGTGAGCTGGATCAAATTTGGCAGAATAAAAATTTAGTGCCAAGAGAGCGGTTTTTACAATATCGGCAGGCATTAAAGGATTTTGTAGATAAACACAAAAAGATTTAAAAATAATGGGGTTGTTGTTTTTTAAGATTTTCACATAAGATATAAGATCTTATCTTTCGTCACGATATGTGAAATCTGTGCTTTGCAACAGCCCCATTATAAACAGAAATGAGGAATATATGTTAGAGGTAACAACACCCGCTCTTTTGTTTCCGGCCATCTCGCTTTTGATGCTGGCTTATACCAATCGCTTTGTGACATTGGCAGGTTTGGTCCGGGATCTAAAAGCCAGGCATGATCAAAAACCAAGCGAGAATTTAAAATTACAAATTGACAATTTAGCCTTTCGTTTAAATATCATTCAATATATGCAAATAATGGGAGCACTGGCCTTTTTCTTTTGCGCTTTTTCCATGTTTTCCTTTTTTATTCATAAGGAGACGACCGGCACTTGGATGTTTGGCTTTGGCCTGGGCTCTTTGCTGATTTCTTTAATTTTACTGATTGTGGAATTATCGGTATCAGTTAGAGCATTGAAATTGATGTTAAAAAATATGGATAAATAAAAATCAAAGATGGCTGTAGCATGATTACTTTATCATTGCCCAGCCCTTTTTTAATGGGATCTTTATGATAAAAGAGGATGTCACTATGATGTTTATTTCTTACAAATTCTTTTTATAAAGTCGCTATTTGGCGGAGTTCTCTTTAATTTTAATCGGATTTTTATTTACTTTCAAGGCTTTATCTGTTATAATTTTATTACCTGACTTCCGTCGTTTCTCTCAAAACATAGTACTTTAGGGATCAATGAGCATAGTGTTTTGGAAGAGATTGGTTATCTCGTCTTCTGTCAGATACAAAGCATCCAGGTTGGTTAAACCAGTCACATGTTTCATTTTTTCGTTAACTGTTTGATTGCGTGATAGATTGATATAGGTTCCATCACCTCTGTTTGCTAAACGGAAGTCCTGAATGAAATGGATAAGGTCATAAGCATTCACCTTGTTGTTAAAACATTTTATTTCTAATACTCTTAAAAGGAACAAACTAAGGTAGCAGATCAGAAAATGCCCATAGATGGTTTCCTTTTTTTGTACATAGACCGGACGAGCATCCAGGTATGACTTTGTGATCCGAAAGGATTCTTCTATTTTCCAAAGGCTGTGATAGGTCTCATAGATTTTAAGAGGAGACATGTCGAGTTCGGAAGATACCATCAGATTATATCCAGCATATTTCAGGTCTTCGGATATCCTTTCCTGATCAATCTCTACGGTCGGTTTTATTTTTTTGCCATTGTTATCTTTACTTGTGACTTTTATGTATTTTGTTGCATCGCCCAATTCTTCTCTTGTTAACTTCTTGTAAGTAGTAAAGTTTGAGGCTTTTTCGGCCATCTTCATGATTTCGGCTTTTTGTTTTTTGGCGAGGGACGGGTTAAAGGAAACAATCCGTTTCTCCCTTACGGAAAAGGTAGTGGTCTTTTCGCTTCCTGTTTGCGAATCGGTTTCCTTGAAACGGTAAGTAAACGTATCCACGCAGGATTTTATCCGAAACATCACCTGTCCTTTTTCATCTTTATAATCCGTGAAAAGGTTGGCATCATTTTCAAGAAGAAGCCATGCTTTTTCGGATTCGCTTAAATTTCTTCCATGTATCGATTTTGAGAAGATATATCCATCCTCGGATTCTTTGACGGCCGCATAGATATTTCTTGCGCAATTAAGGCCTTTATCTGCAACCTGCAATATATTTCTTATAGGATTCTCCCACGAAAGCGCATCCATCATAGACCTGATCCTCCGAAATAGGAATCCCATGGTAAAGGTATGGAAAAACAGACGATACCGTTTTTGACTTAGAACATGGAAAGAGGATTCTTGCATAAATAAGTTGAGAAAGCATTTCGTAAACCGAAAATTGGAAGCGCATTCTCGAAGCAAGGATATCGATGGTTTCTTTTACTTGAAGTTCTTCCATCAAAGATTGTAGGAGAAAATGTCCGGCATATACTTCCGGAGTGGATGAAAAAACCCGTGGTCTGGTCTTTTCGTTCCGGGCAGCCATGCGCTCTTGGTTTTTGGCAGCCACGTAATTTTTATAGTAACGGACCGGGTCGGGCATTGCTTCGGAAACAAGTTTGCTGACGTAGCCAAAGGCTTCGATACTTCTTGTTCTTGGTTGCTTTTTTTCTTTATCCCAATAAGACTCATACATTTGAAGATAAACATCCTTTTTTTTCTTTTCCTGTCTTAAAAAATAGGCCATAATTCCTCCTTATAATAAAGTACTATGAAGTACTATTATTATAACATAATCAAAAAATTTTTTCAACAAAAAAATACCTGGAATCAGGTATTAAAAAACACAGAAAAATCAAGGGTTTTCGATTATAAATTGCGGTGGTAACAATTGTTCGGAAAATCAAAACTACGGAATATTCATAGTACTACGACGGAAGACGGGTGGCTGTAGCATGATTACTTTATCATTGCCCAGCCATTTTTTAATGGGATCTTTGTGATAAAAAGAGGACGTTACCAGGATGTTTATTTCTTACAAATTCTTTTTATAAAGTCGCTATTTGGCTGAGCTCTCTTTAATTTTAATCGGATTTTTATTTACTTTCAAGGCTTTATCTGTTATAATTTTATTAATCTTAAAGAGATATCGTCTATTTTTTTATCTATTTCTATTCTTTTTCTTTATTCCCAAGACCTAGGAGGTACCATGAATATTGATTATTCCAAATTAAAAGTAAGTGAATTACGTGCATTAGCTCAGTCAGAATTAGGAATTCAGGATGCCAAAGGATTTTTAAAAAGTCAATTGGTAGATTTGCTGACCAAAAATAAAGTAGAAACGAAAAGCCAATCAGTTGAAAAACCGGTTAAAGAAGTAAAACAATCTTTCTCTAAAGCAGAGAAAGAGAAAAAGGATCCGGAAGCAGAAAAGCCGGAATTGACGGATGCTTTTTCTCAGCGCGAAGAAAAAAATAGTCGGGAATATAAAGATGAAAATGATGAGACGGCCATGCCGGAAGAAATGATGAAATTGGATAGTGGTAATATAGCATATGGTCTGCTGGAAGTACTGCCGGATGGATTTGGATTTATCCGCAGTGATAATTATATGCCGGGTGAAAATGATGTATATGTAGCCCCATCGCAAATCCGGCGGTTTCAATTGCAAACCGGTGATATTATCAGCGGCAATATCCGCAAAAGCAAAGAAAAAGAAAAATTTCAGGCACTTTTGTATGTCAACACCGTCAACGGACAGCCAGCCAGCTCAGTCATCGGTCGGCCGCGCTTTGAAGATCTGACCCCGATATTTCCTAATGAGAGGATTAATTTAAATACCGAGCCCAATAATTATTCGTTGCGGTTGATGGATTTTATTGCACCAATCGGCAAAGGGCAAAGAGGAATGATTGTTTCACCACCCAAAGCTGGCAAAACCACTTTGTTGAAAAAAGTAGCCAATGCCATTACTCAAAATCATCCGGAAATTAATTTAATCGTTTTATTGATTGACGAACGGCCGGAAGAAGTAACGGATATCAAACGTTCCATTCATGGACAAAAGGTGGAAGTGATTCATTCAACTTTTGATGAGTTGCCGGAACATCATAAGCGGGTAGCGGAAATGGTACTGGCCAGGGCTCAGCGGATGGTGGAACAAAAAGAAGATGTGGTGATTTTGCTGGACAGCATTACCAGATTGGCCAGGGCCTATAATTTAATTATTCCTTCCAGTGGCCGGACTCTGTCAGGCGGTCTGGATCCGGCAGCTCTCTACATGCCGAAAAAATTTTTTGGCGCTGCCAGAAATATTGAAGAAGGCGGCAGTCTGACAATTTTGGCAACTGCCTTAGTGGATACCGGTTCAAAGATGGATGATGTCATTTTTGAGGAGTTTAAAGGTACCGGTAATATGGAATTGGTACTTGATCGTAAGTTGCAGGAAAAGAATATTTTCCCGGCAATTGACATTACCAAATCCGGTACCAGACGCGATGATTTGCTGTATGTGGCGGATGAAATGGAAGCAACTGCCAAACTGCGTCGGATGACCAATAATATGCGCTCAGAAGACGTGATTGAGGGAATGCTGCGAACTTTTGCCACTACCAAAAGCAATCAGGAATACTGTAAGCGGGTATTGGAAATGTAAATGGCAGTATCCAAAAATAACTTGCAATATTCTGCTGCATATGTTACAATGGCCAAAAGAACAAATGTTCGTTATTGGCTTTATGAAGAAGGATTCTTCATCTGATAGCAGGAAGAAAGGAAAAGAAAATGGCAGACAAGAAAAAAAGTGCTCCGAAAATTGAAAAGAAAACAGGAGATGAACGCGAAAAAGCATTAGAAGCAGCAATTGCTCAAATTGAAAAAAATTATGGCAAGGGCGCGATCATGCGTCTGGGGGATGAAGCCGCCAAAAAAAATGTTAAAACCATGCCGACCGGTTCGCTCAGTCTGGATATTGCATTAGGAGCAGGCGGTATTCCGGTGGGCAGAATAATTGAAGTTTATGGACCGGAATCTTCCGGTAAAACCACCGTAGCTTTGCATATGGTGGCAGAAGTGCAAAAGATGGGTGGCATTGCCAGCTTTATTGATGCTGAGCATGCGCTTGATCCCAAATATGCCAGGGCAATTGGGGTCGATATTGATAATTTATATATTTCGCAGCCGGATAATGGTGAACAGGCTTTGGAAATTACAGAAACTATGGTCCGTTCCGGAGCGGTCAATATCGTGGTAGTTGACTCGGTAGCAGCATTGGTACCCAAAGCAGAAATTGAAGGGGAAATGGGAGATTCGCATGTTGGTTTACAGGCCAGGTTAATGAGCCAGGCCTTGCGAAAATTAACAGCCATTGTTAATAAGTCGGAATGTACGGTGATCTTTATTAACCAGCTTCGGGAAAAAGTGGGAGTGATGTTTGGCAGTCCGGAAACCACACCGGGTGGCCGGGCGCTGAAATTTTATGCCTCAGTACGTCTGGATGTTCGCCGGGTTGAGTCCTTAAAACAAAGCACAGATTTTGTTGGTAACCGGGTTCGGGTCAAAGTTGTAAAAAATAAAATTGCACCGCCATTTAAACAAGCGGAATTTGATATTATGTTTGGCAAAGGAATTTCGGTTGAAGGAGATATTTTGGATTTGGCGACAGAAGTCGATATTGTTAAAAAATCAGGAGCCTGGTTTTCTTATGGCGAGGACCGTTTAGGTCAGGGCCGGGAAAATGCTAAGGATTACCTGAAAGAAAATCCGGAATTATTAAAGGAAATCAGTGATAAAGTCAGAGCTCATTTTGCAGTTGAAAACAATTCTTTACCTTCCATGGCAGCGACTGATGTTGACGGTGATGAAAGTGAAGAATTTGAGGATGTTGAAGAGTAATTTCAAGCAATGGCAGGAAAGTTGAGCTATTTATCAATTTTAGGATGTTGCAGCCGGTTCAGACGCAGGGTAATGGCAGCTGGATTAAAGGCGTTGACAATTAAAATACCAAGGGCAATAGCAGCGGCTGTTTGCATGGTTGAGAAAAAATAAGTAATAGCGGCCGGGTAGTCGGATGTGACTACTGAATAAGAAATATTATACATACCGATACCCGGTACAATTGGAAAAATAGCGATAACCTGAAAAGCGGTGACCGGAGTTTTGCGAATTCGGCTTAAAATAACGGATAAAGCACTGATAAAAACGGAGGCCAAAAAAGTAGAAGTAAAGACACTAAGTGAAAGGGACAGGGCAAAAAGATATACCGCCCAGCCGCCGGCACCCAGCAGTCCGGCTAAAAATAACTGTGCTTTACTTGAGCGGAAAAGGATTCCGGCATAATATGAGGCTGCAAAAGCAGCTAAAACTTGTAATCCCAAATTCATAAAAGACCTCCAGCCAAATGATAAAGTTTTAAGGCAAAACCAACACCGGTAGCAATTAAGGCAGCGATAATAAAAGCGTCAGCTGCCCGGGAAACTCCCGATACCAAATCCCCATTGATAATATCACGAATACCGGTAGTTATAGCTACCCCAGGAACTAAGGGCATGATCCCGCCGATAATAATTAAATCCATATTGTCACCAATATGCAGGAAACGATTTAAAAAAATGGAGATAAAACCAACAATAAAGCCTCCCAGAAGCAACTGAAAAAACTTGGAGGTTTTGGTTTTATCCAGAAAGTAATTGGCTAATGCTAAACAAAACCCAGCAATTACAGCAGCCATGGCATCATATAAATTACCGCCAAACATTAAAGTAAAAGCGGAAGCGGTTACAGTGGTAGCCAGGATGATTTGCCAGTCCGGATATTCTTTTTGATGTTTTAAGGTTTCCAGGGCCTGGACAGCTTCTTCCAAACTGATTTGGTCGCTGCAAAACAGCCGTGAAATTTGATTGGCTTCCACAATTTTATTCATATTATTCGTGCGCATACTGACCCGGCGAATATAGCTAAGTGGCAATTCAGAATTTTCGGTCGAAGATGACATGGTGGTAAAAATACCGGTCGGAGTAACAAAGGCTTCGACATATTGATAATTGGATTTTGATAAGATCCGAAACATAGTATCTTCCACCCGGAAGGTCTCGGCTCCACTGCTAAGCATTAATTCGCCAAGATCCAGGGCAAATTGAAAAAGTTTTTTGTGATTCATAATAATCTCCATGTTACATCAGTCGGTTCTTCCGATTTTAAAACATTGCCGGAGGGCAGGAGTTCCTTTGATTGATGGCAATTAAGCGGTATTTTCATATTTTATCATAAAAGCATATTCTTGTATAGACAGAAAACTTCAATTGGAATTTAATCCTCTTTTAATGTTCTTTCTCTGGAAACGATTGTATTTTATCATGGCTTGTGATAAAATATCTAAAAATCCATTTCTGATTTCTTGAATTCCCAAAAAAGAAATATTTCTCAATTTCAAAAGACACAATTAATTATTCGTTTATCCTATTTTCTATGGAATCGCCTTTGTTATCAGCCGATTTTTGAGCAAACACAGTAAAATAGAAATGTGATGATGAAGAATAGAAAGGGAATATCATGATGAAGTTATTGGCATGTGAAATGCCTTATGAAAAATTAGATAAGTATGGAGCGGCTCATTTGACAGATGTAGAGCTATTGGCGATCCTGCTGCGGACCGGAACCAGAGAAAAATCACCGCTTGATCTGGCCAGAGAATTACTGGAAATGGCTTATGGGTTTCGGGCAATTGAAAAGTTGAGTATTGCAGAACTGCAAACAATCAAAGGCATTGGTAAAGTTAAAGCCATTCAAATCAAGGCGATTTTGGAAATTGCCAAACGTTATCATCGGGAGGCCGGAAATATTCGCTATCAGATTCAAAGTCCGAGCGAAATTGCTGAGTACTATATGGAAGAAATGTGTGAATTGACACAGGAACATTTTAAGGTGATCGTTTTAAATACCAAAAATGAGATCATGGCGGATCGTGATTTGTTTATTGGCACTGTTAACCGATCGCTGGTCAGTCCGCGGGAAGTATTTGAATATGCCTTAAAAAATTCAGCGGTGGCGGTGATATTGATGCATAATCATCCCAGCGGTGATCCGGAGCCGTCATCCGAAGATGTTTTACTGACCAGAAGATGTGCGGAAGTTGCCAAATTAATGGATATTGATTTACTGGATCATATCGTGATCGGCAAGCATAAGTTCGTCAGCTTAAAGCAAAGACAGTTGTTTTAAGAAATCATAAACTATGGGAAAAACAAAGGATCAAAAAAATGAAAGAACCGAAAAAGGTAAAAAATATAATATTGATACTAGGCGGTTTAGCCTTGATTATGACTTTTTTAACTTGGGGAAATGGCAGTGCCGGTTTGATTGGTAAAGTGATTTCCTTTGTGGTGACACCGGTCCAAAAAATCAGCAGTCAGGTGTCAGCCGGCTTAAATCGTTCCTGGGAGGGGATGAAAGATGTTCAGACCCTGGAAGCGGAAAATGAGCAGTTAAAAAAAGAGATCGATACCCTGCGCTATGAAAAGAAATTGCTGGAGCAGGAGAAAAATGAACTGGATCGACTGAGGGAGCTGTATCAGCTGGATAAACGACATGCCGACTATCCCAAAACCGGTGCCAGAGTGATTGGCAAAAATCCCGGTAATTGGTATGAAACATTTATTATTGATAAGGGAGCCAAGCATGGCATGAAAGTCGATATGGTGGTGACTGCCGGTGGTGGTCTGGTTGGCAAGATCATTCAGGTTCGGGAGCTGGATTCCACTGTCATATCGCTGATTGACGAATTATCCGGCATCAGTTCTAAAATTTTACGAACTTCTGATTTATGTACGGTTTCCGGCAGCAAAAAGCTGGCTCAGGAGGGTTTGGCTTTAATTGAGCAAATTGCCGAAGATACTCATTTAATTATTGGCGATGAAATTATTACCTCACACTTGGGCAAAATTTATCCGCCCGGAATTTTAATCGGCAAAGTTAAAGATATTAATATTAACCCTAATAAATTGTCGAAAACGGCAATTCTGGAGCCGGCAGTTGATTTCAAACATCTGGAAGAAGTGTTGGTGATTATCGGCGATACAACAGCAGTAGAAACTCCGGCTGAGCCGGCGACAGAAGCATCGGATGCATCAGCCTCTAAATAAACCGGCTGATCAGGCAGATTAAAAAGATGGCTGAAAAGAATAAAGACAAGCATTTGTCTGAGGATTAAAAGATTAGTTAAAATCGGAGAAAAAAATGAAACGCATTGGATTTATTGCTTTTTTGATATTAGTGGTGTATTTTTTGCAAACTGGCTTGTTTACATGGATTGCCATCAATCAAATCAAACCGAATTTTATGATCGCAACTATTACCCTGGTGGCTTTTTTAAGAGGCGAATATTATGGGCTTGCTTTTGGTGCACCCCTGGGCTTATTGACGGATATTTTTTTCGGACCGGTGATCGGGCCGAATTTCTTTTTATATAGCTGTATTGGTTTACTGGCTGGCAAAACATATTATGTTTTTTCTAAGGAAAATTTTATGTTTCCTTTGCTGGTCATCGGTTTGACTGATGTTGCCTATAATCTGGCAATTTATATTCTGGGCTATTTATTTCGGGGAAATATGGATTTCTTTTATTTTTTATTGCATATTATTTTGCCGGAAGCAGTATACACCATTTTAATCGGAGCGGTTGTATACCGGCCATTTGTCTTTATCAATCAAAAATTGCTCAGTATTAAGAAAAATCAGGAAGAAAGTGAATTAAGATGAAAGAAATATTAAAAAAGATTTTGGCTTTGATTACACACCGCATGGTCGTGTTACTGCTGTTGATCATCTTTGCTTTCAGCATTTTGGGAGCAAGGCTGTTTCAGATGCAAATTATCAATGGCAAGCGCTTTGATCAGGAATTTGAACTTAAAGTTTTGCGCGAAGTAGCAATTGATGGGCAGCGAGGCAATATTTATGACCGCAATGGCGTTCCCCTTACGGAAAATCAAATTTCTTACAGTGTCACTTATGATACCGGCGTTTACACCAAAGATCTGCTTCAGGATCTGCTTACTTTTTCGCAAATTTTGATTCGCAATGGCGACCGTTTAAATATTGATTTTCCGATTTATTTGGATGAAAATGGCGAATTTAGTTATAATCCGGAATTTTCCGAAACCAGGATTGTCCGTTTTCAAAGGGATCTGGAATTTGAAAAAGAACATATTTCGGCGACAGAGGCAATCGCCGTATTAAGAGAGCGTTGGTTTAAAAAGACTTTTAAAGATCCGGAGGAATATTTAAAACGTTTTCAGGCCATGACCAAGGCCGAAGAATTATCGGTGATTTCTTTGCGCTATACGATTTGGGCGAATGGTTTTTATAAATTTATTCCGGAGAAAATTGCCCGTAATATTACTATGGATACTATGGCTGAACTACAGGAAAATCGTGAAAAATTACCGGGGTTTCAAATTGTTGAGGATTATAATCGGGTCTATCATTATCCGGAGTATTTTTCTCATATTATTGGCTATATCGGTTCGATTACCGAAGAAACTTTTCAGGAATATGAAAGCTATGGTTACAGCCGGGAGGATCGGGTAGGCAGGATCGGTATTGAAAAGAGCATGGAATTGATGCTTCATGGCAGCAAAGGCTATCAATTAGTGGAAGTTGACAGTGTTAATCGAATCAAAAAAGTCTTGGATGTGCAGGAAGCCAAAGGCGGACATGATATATTTTTAACGATTGACCGGGAATTACAGATCAAGGTACAGGACTTACTGGTCAGGCAATTGGCTCACTTGATCCAGACCCGATTGGTTCAAAGAAAGGGTGGAAAGGACCAAACCGCACCGCTTTTAAAGGAAGCCTATATTAATTTGACGGATAATAACAGTATTGATTTAATGGCAATATTGGCAACTTCTGAAGAAGACAAGGATAAACCATATCAATTGATATTAAATAAAGCAATCAGCCGCTATAAACAAAAGCGGATAGAGCGGATCACCAAAGCTTTGACGGATTCGGATATTCCGGCCAATACGGATTTAGCGGACTATTTGAGCTATTATTTAGAAACCTTAGTTAAAGACGGAATTTTAAGCAAAGATTATAAAAAAACCAGTGGCTATGAAGACTATGAAAAAAATGCTATCAGCTTTAAAGGCTTATTGGAGTTTTATCTTAAAGAAAGCTTTATTGCAGCAGAACATTCCTATCAGGAAGTGACAGAGAATTATATTTTAACCAGATATTCAGACAATTATACCTTTGATAAAAAGCTGTTTATGGAAATGCTGGATAAGGAGCTGCTGTCCTATCGTGATTTATCAATGCTGCTGATTGAGCAAAAAGTAGTGGAAGTAGATGAAGCAACCTATAATGCGGTGAAAAGTGGCCGTATGTCGGGACTTAACTTTATGAAAAAACTGATTGCTGAATTAAAATTAATGCCGGCTCAGGTGGCACTGGACCCTTGTACCGGAGCAGTGACAGTCACGGATGTTCATACCGGTGAAGTCCTGGCAATGGTCAGTTATCCCAGCTATGATAATAATCGGCTGGTTAATCAATTTGATAATGATTATTATCGCTCATTGCTTAATGATAAAGCGCATCCGCTTTATCCGACGGCCACCCAGGGAAGAACTGCACCCGGATCAACTTTTAAGGTATTTTCAGCTATTGCCGGACTGGAGGAAGGCGTCATTACCAAAAATGCCCATTTGCCCTGCACTGGAGTTTTTACCAAGCTTAATCCCAATATCCGCTGCTGGGTCGGCTATCCGGGACATGGCAGTATTCCTCTGCGCCGGGCAATTGGTGTCAGCTGTAATTCTTATTTTAATGAGGTTGGCTATCGCATGGGTACCAAAAATGGAAATTATGATGCGGCCGCCGGAACAGAAATCCTGCGCAAGTATGCAGCCATGTTTGGACTGACTACTTTATCAGGAGTAGAAGTGCCGGAAGCAATGCCAATCCCGCCGGGGAGCTTAGACCCGTCAACGCATATTGCTAATCCGGCTACTGCTGCCATGGGACAAGAGCAGAATGCTTATGCGGCTGTACATTTGGCCAGGTATATGAATACAGTTGGTAATAAGGGCACACTTCACTATTTAACTTTAATTCATCAAATCAATGAGCCGGACGGCAGTATTTATTATAAGCAAGTGCCTAAAGTGGAAGTGGAAACCGGAATTCCGGAGTCAACATTTCAAGCAGTTTATGAAGGAATGCGGGATGTTAATACCAGTGGTACCGGACGTGGCGTTTTTGCCGGATTTCCAATTGAAGTTGGGGGTAAAACAGGCACCGCCCAGCAAACTAAAACCAGAGCCGACCACTCAGTTTATGTGGCCCTGGCTCCAATGTCCGATCCGGAAACGGCGGTAGTGGTGGTAATCCCCTTTGGCAGTACTCCATATATTGCTTCGGCCGGTATCACCGGTAGTGTTGCCAAGGATATTTATGCTTATTATTATGAACTGGAGAGGGTGCATGGATTGCAGCCAGAAGCGGTTGCCGACAATTAATGTGCCGGTTATTGCGGAAAGATGACAGCAGAGCCTGATAATAACAGATTCAGGAAAGTTTTTTTAAAAATTACTATACAAATCTAAGGTTTTTTTGTATAATGGGAAAGAAGATTGGAAAATTATGTTATTTTTTTCGGAAAGAGAGGATAAGTTACTTATGAACAAAGAGGCGGTTTCCATTAAAGGGAGTCAAGACGGCCTGATTATTCATGTTGAAGAAAATGCCGGGCTGTCCGAAATGATTTCGTCCCTGCAAAAAAAATTGGAGCAGGCCAAAGGCTATTTTGATAATACCAAAGTAACTTTGGATTTTTCCGGAAAAGATTTATCCATGCTGGAGAAACATGAACTTTTAGAAGTGATACACAAGCATTCTAAAATGGATATTGTATCAGTGGTGGAGCATGGAAAAAAAGATGATTTAAAGCTGAAAAGCAAAGTTGTTGAACTCAATTATTTGCTGGCGGAAGCGCAAAAAAAAGAGATAACTTTTCATAATGGCACCTTGCGTTCCGGACAAAGTCTGGAAGTGGATACAGCTTTGATTGTTTTAGGTGATGTCAATAATGGGGCAGTAGTTAATGCCGGAGGCAGTGTGATTGTTTTAGGCAAAATCCGGGGAGTGGTTAATTCCGGTTTGTCCGGTCGGCCTAATGCTTTTATTTTTGCCTTGGAGATGATGCCAACTTTATTGCAGATTAATGGGGTATATGGTCGCTTTGACGATAATCAGCAGGTGGATTCAGAGCCAATGATTGCGTATGTTCATATGAAACAAATCGCAATTGAGCCGATGTCGCATAGTGTAAGAAAAGATTTGGAAATATAAGGAGTAGAAAATGAGTGAAGTAATTGTAGTAACTTCCGGTAAGGGAGGCGTTGGAAAAACCACAACTTCAGCCAATGTTGGTGCAGGACTGGCGATCAGCGGAAAAAAAGTTGTATTAGTGGATGCGGATATCGGACTGCGTAATTTGGATGTAGTGTTGGGATTGGAAAACCGCATTGTTTATAATATTGTAGATGTGGTGGAAGGCAATTGCCGGGTGGCGCAGGCATTGATTCGGGATAAAAAGAATCAAAATCTTTATTTGCTGCCGGCTGCTCAAACCAGAGATAAGGATGCGGTAAGTCCGGAGCAGATGAAAACATTGACGGATGAACTGCGCAAGGAATTTGATTATATTATTATTGACTCGCCGGCTGGAATAGAGCAGGGATTTAAAAATTCAATTGCTTCAGCAGACAGAGCATTGATTGTGACAACTCCCGAAATTTCGGCAATTCGTGATGCTGACAGAATTATCGGATTATTAGAGGCGAACGATATAAAAAATAATCGATTGATTGTCAATCGTTTACGACCGGATATGGTCAAACGTGGTGAAATGATGTCAGTTGATGATGTTGTCGAAATTTTGGCAATTGATTTGATCGGTGTTGTGCCGGATGATGAAAATGTTGTAATTTCAACAAATACTGGAGATCCAATAGTTTTGAAATTTGAAAATTCATTAGCCGGAAAAGCCTATTTAAATATTTCGCAGCGAATTATGGGAAATGAGGTAGAATACCTTAATTTATTTGAGCAAAAGAGTTTATTCAGTCGAATTGTTAAGGCATTTAAAGGAAATTAGGAGGTGCAGCATGGGTATTATGGACTTTTTCAGGAAAAAAGACACCTCGAAAGACATTGCTAAAGACAGATTAAAATTGGTTTTGATTCATGACCGGGCAGATTGCAATACTGAGCTGCTGGAGATGATTCGGGCTGATATTTTGGAAGTTATTAAAAAATATATGGATTATGACGAAAGAGAAATGGATATTAAAATCGGAACAACTGATTCGGAAACCTCAAATTCGCCAGTGCCGGCTTTGTTTGCCAATATTCCGATTCGAAATATTCACAAACCCAGATAATGTTAAAGAAATATCAATGGAAACGCTTTGATTGGTTAACGCTGCTAACAGTGGCAATCATTGTCGGTATTGGTGTTGTAGCCATCAGCAGCGCCACTTATGGTACCGATTATTATGTCAAGCGTCAAATTTTGGGCTTTGCCACAGGACTTATTTTGCTGCTGATCACGGCTTTAATTGATTATCACTTTATTACCAAAATGTCGCCTCTGGTATATTTACTGAATATTGGATTATTGGTGGCAGTATGGCGCTTTGGTGAGGAAAAATTTGGCGGCACCAGATGGCTGATGATTGCGGGTTTCCAAATTCAGCCTTCTGAATTTGGAAAGCTGTTTATGATTATTGTGCTGGCCAAGTATTTTGACATTTTTAAAGAAAAAATTAATCATCCACTGGTGATCTTAGGATCACTGGCATTGATCGGGGTTCCTTTTTTGCTGGTTTTAAAACAGCCGGATCTGTCAACCAGCTTGATTTTTATTGTTCTGTTTGTAGTCATGATTTATGGAGCTAAAATAAGTTATAAGTATATCATAGCTGTACTGGTGATTGCCGTTCCAAGTTTTTTACTGGTTTTTCAGTATGTTCAGAAACCGGATCAAAAATTACTCAGCCCTCATCAATATGTCAGGGTAATGGCTATGTTGCATCCGGAGGAATTTCCAGATAAATATTATCAGACTATTAACTCGATGCAGGCAATCGGTTCAGGACAATTAAGCGGAAAAGGTTTATATCAGGGTAAGCTTCATCAGTATGATTATTTACCGGTTGCTGAATCGGATTTTATTTTTAGTATTATTGGTGAAGAATTTGGCTTTGTCGGCTGTATCTTACTGCTGGCACTGTTTTTCCTTTTGCTGATTCGTATTTTATTAGTAGTCAAAGACAGTCCTGATTTGACCGGCCGATTGATCGGCATGGGCTATGTTGGTATGTTAACTGCTCAGATTTTTATTAATATTGGGGTGACCACCGGCATCGTGCCCAATACCGGTTTGCCATTACCATATGTCAGTTATGGCATTAGTTCGATGTGGAGCAATATGATTATATTGGGACTGATTTTAAATATCAGTATGCAGCGAACAACTGAGTTAATGAGAAGAAAAGGTGAATTTGATATTTATTAACTCAAATTTCTAAACCAATCGATCATTGGATAATACCGGGAACACCGGAGGTGTTTTCGTTTGGAGTAAAAAACAAGAGAAGGTATGACTAAATTGCTTAAGCAAAGAAAGAGGGGTGAAAAATGAGAATCGGACTAGTTGCTCATAATTCCAAAAAGAAATTAATGCAAAATTTTTGTATTGCTTATCGGAATATTTTACATAAGCATGAACTATACAGTACCGGCACAACCGGACGCTTAATTGAAGATGTAACCAATTTGTCGGTTCATAAATATCTGGCCGGTCATTTGGGCGGAGAGCAGCAATTAAGCTCAAGAATTTCACATAATGAAATTGACATGGTTATTTTTTTACGTGACCCGGTGACAAAACAATTGCACGAACCGGATATTTCAACAATTGTATCAATGTGTGATATGCATAATATTCCGGTTGCTACTAACCTGGCAACAGCAGAATTGCTGATTAAAGCCTTGGAGCGTGGAGATCTGGAGTGGCGGGAAATTATCCGTTAGAGGTATGATAGAAGATGACTTAAAAATCTTCAATTGCAATGCTATGGTAGATCATGCCGGATATTATAATTATGTTTATCTGTAAAATAGGGGGCATATCAAAATGCCCCTTAAAAATGAGATAATAAATAAAAGCACATGGAATTCCAAGTCCATGTGCTCTTGTTTTTAGAAAAATTATAAATCAATCTGTTCGAATTCTTTTAAGGCTTCTGGCAATTTATCTGGGGTACAGCCAATACCAATGGTGATATTAATGCCAAAT
Organism: Clostridiales bacterium COT073_COT-073; assembly: GCA_003858485.1. GTDB lineage: Bacteria > Bacillota > Clostridia > Lachnospirales > Vallitaleaceae > W11650. The sequence continues at coordinate 54,723 of RQYD01000022.1, read as the reverse complement.
TTTTCGGAAATGAATTTTAATTTCTGAACTAATTTTTCAGGATTATCAATTTGAGATAAATGAGCCAGTTTGAAAAGGCCATCTACGTAAATATCGCAAATGTCGCTATCGCGGGAGAGAATTCCGCATAGAAAACCAAAAAACTCACTATGATTGTCAAGGGGGTAGTCAGAAGTGTTAATATAACGGACTTGATGTTTTAATGTATACATATGCGATCCATCACGGTCAATAAAAACGATATGTCCTTTGGTTGTTTTCAGATTTTCATTGGCCATTGCGATTAAGCTCTTGCTTTTGCCTTCTCCGGCGGCTCCGGTAACTACTCTTATCATGATAAAGTCCTCCTGATTTTGTCACTTATATTAAAATATTATTTTTCAGTCTTTGATGATCTTTCTTTTTTAATATTCTCCAAAAAACTTATATTTCCTTTTTCTTTTTTAGTTTTTTCTCCCAATTAGCTAATTAACTTCAGATATGCCAGTAAGACATCAACAGCTTTATCAGTATCTAAGTCAGTGGTATTTAAACAAAGTTGATAATTAGAGGGTTGGCCCCATTTTTTATCAGTATAGAATTCATAGTATTTGGCTCTTTGCTTGTCAACATAGCGGATCTGCTTTTTCATTTCATCAGATGTGACCAGTGTTTGTCCATTATCCTTCAGTTGCTGAAGCTTTCTTTGGATTTTAGATTCGGTGGAAGCATAAACAAAGAAATTAAGAGGGTGAAAATCCTGCAGAACATAATCAGCGCAGCGTCCAACAATCACACAGGGACCTTTTGCAGCAATATCTTTAAGGACATGACTGATTGTAAAGAAAACCTTATCGGTTGAAATTTGTGGGTAAAATGAGGTGTGTCCGCTGCCATAATAAGGACCATTTAACAGGGATGGCACCTGTTCTTCATTTTCCAGTAAATATTCTTCAGAGTAATGACTATTTTCTTCAACCAGCCGAAGAATATCTTTATCATAGAAAGGAAGCTCCAGCCGTGCAGCTAATCGCTTTCCAATTTCATGACCACCGCTGCCAAATTGACGACTGATAGTGATAATACGATTCATAATGACCTCCTTAAAAACAGTTTTTTATGGGAAGATATGACGAATGTCATGGAATGATTTTGTTATTTCTCTAACATCATTATACCTAAAAAATCAAAAAAATGCAAATCATTACCAAAAGTTGATGAAGTCTGTCTGTAACAGTGTTTTGTGCATCTAAATACAAGTCAAACTATATGCCGCGCAAAAGTGCAAAGTAATTTGACGCGCAGGTTTGCGCAGCCCAGGCAAAAACAAGAAATGTTTTAGCAGGCAGTGAGTGTGAAAATATCAAATATTTTGACAGGCAGTGGGCGAACCATATAGGAATGCAAAATGCTTTGGCAGGCAGATGATGCACCTGAGCAAAAGTACAAATAACTTTAACAAATTGCTTGGATGCCCAAGCATTAATCCTGAAATTTGAAAAGGCACTTTCTTTGGAAAGTGCCTTTATGGAGATAAGGGGATTCGAACCCCTGGCCTCTTGAATGCCATTCAAGCGCGCTCCCAACTGCGCCATACCCCCGAACAATAATGAAAATACCATAAATTGATAAACTTGTCAAGCGATTTTTTAAAGTTCCGTAAATTTCCCCCTTTTCGGATAATTTAATTGGTTGATAAAGGTTATTTTCAAAACAAGTGGCTGTTGCAAAATCCAGATTTTACACAACAGCCGCCATCAGAAATAAAAATTTATGTTATAGACTTAAAATAGTTTCTTTACTCAGTCCAGTTGCTGATACAATATCTTCAATTGGAATATTAAGAGCCAGCAGATTTTTGGCGATTGTAGCTTTTCCTTGCTGCAGTCCTTGCTGCAATCCTTGTTGCAATCCTTGTTGCAATCCTTTGCTGTGGCTTTCTGTAATAAGGGAAACGCGATCAGATTCGTAACGCTCAGCAGCTTCATAAAGATAACGTTCTTTTGGGTCAGAATAAAAACGAGTCAAAGTTTGATTAGCATGATCCATAGCAACATTTTCCTTGGCTAACATATCCCGCACCTCCTTTTTAGTGGTTTTAATAAATAGCAGCCATTTCTCCAAAGGGGTTAAATTGGTATCACCGATCTTGGTTAAATCAAGAAAATGCAATTCTATAAAATTTGTTAATAAAGTATGCTCCTGTGTTTCCTCCAATTGATAAACAGAATGAATGCGTTTGGAGTAAAGAAAGGGTTCATTTAAAATACTGATTGTAATGCAGGGCTTTAGTTTGTGGTAATCATCCCCTCCTTTAAAATGCTCCAAATAACGTTTTGACCAGTAGTAGAGAATACGTGGAACAAAATAGGACTGCCAATGGTTCTGCATTTCAATATTGATTTTTTCGCCAGTTTGAAGTGTCAATTTCATATCCAGAATTTCCCTTTTTTCATCAAAAAAATGAAGGGGCAAAAAGGGATTTTCAATGGTCAATTCAGCAAACATTTCTTTGGGTAAGGATAGAACCAAAGAAAGTAAATCGATTAAAGCTTCTTTATTGTTTGGATCACCAAAAATGCGTTTAAAGGCATAGTCGTTACGGATAGTAAACTCTAGCTTCTCTGGTGGAATTGAAGTATCAATTAGGCTAGAAAAATCAATTTCTTCGGTTGAAAAGTTCTGAGAACTAAACGAATTCATCAATTGTGGCATAATAATATTTCCTTTCTTATATGTATTTATTATATCACAAATTTGGCGTTAGTGCACTATAAATGCCTTATAAATTTTGAGCAGATAGAAGTTATTACTTTCTGTTTAAAACTTTAAACCATCGTCAAAATAGAAATATCTCTTAAAGGAATAAAGCTGCAATGACAGTAAAAACACAAAATAATTTATCAAGAGGGATAAGATGACGGAATATTCTGAAAATATGGGCGAATATACTAAAAAACACAAAATAGCAAGAAAGTATGAAATATGAACAGAAAAAGCAAGATAGTACGAGAAAATACAGGTTGGATATGGTATCATGAACAAGAAAAAACAGAAATCGGATTAAAATTTAGGAGGAATGATAATGAAGCGAATATCCAAACTCATTTTGAGCGTGGTCGTAGCCGTTTTGCTGGTGATTGGTGTCAGTACGTTTTTTTCAGTCAATAACAGCATTGGCAGTGATAAGATCCATATTCGTATGGCACATGGACAGGCGGGAAATTCAGAGATTGGTGGAACGATTGCCTATCTTTCCGAACTGGTGGCAGAGGATGAAAGCATGGGCATGGAAGTATCGATTTATCCAGGTGGTGTCCTTGGGTCTGAAACGGCAATGATTGAGCTGGCACAGGCAGGTGTATTGGATATGGCAAAGATCAGTGCCAATACAGTCGGGCAATTTGATGATCGCTATCGGATTTTTTCTCTGCCATATTTGTTTGTCAGCCAAGATCACTATTACAGAGCAATGGAAAATAGCGAAGTGATTCGTGAACTGTTTGAAGCTACTAAAGACGCCGGCTATATTGCAATCGGCTATTACTGCAATGGTTCACGGAATTTCTATCTGAAAGAAAATGTGGCCGTTACCGATCCTTCGGTACTGAAAGGGAAAAAGATACGTTCCATGGTTAGCTCCACTTCAATGGATATGATCGAAGCCATGGGTGGCTCACCGGTTCCGATGTCCTCCAGTGAAACATATACTTCCTTACAACAAGGAATTGTAGATGGTGCGGAAAATACAGAGCTTGCTCTAACAGTCGATAAACATGAAGAAATCGTTCGTTCTTACACTTATACAGAGCATCAATACACTCCGGATATCTATGTTATCAGCACGAAAACATGGAATCGCCTGTCCGACAAGCAAAAGGAATATTTGATGGGATGCTTCCTTAAACTAAATGAAAATTTTGTTCAACAATATAATCGAATGATGAGCGAAGCAATTGAAGAAGCACAGTCTTATGGGGTGACGGTATATCGGGATATTGATAAGTCAGCTTTTATTGAGGCAGTACAGCCAATTCACGAAGCGTTTCGAGCCAAGGGACAGGAATACCAGGCGCTCTATGATGATATTCAAAAATATGCAAAGGAGGGGAATTGAGTATGAAAATCTGTATGGATTATCTGAACAAAGTATTGAAAATCGTTCTTTCAGTTATTGTTGGCATTATGGTAATTGTGTGCTGCTGGCAGGTTATTTTGGCGGGACGGATGTGCTATTTCTGTGCATCTTTACCAGTCGAAAATACGAAAAACACGAAAAATAAGCTTTTTTCCAAAAATTACTTGCATCCTGTCAAATTATATGCTATAATTACTTGGAATTAAGAAACTGTTAAAAAGTGAGCAAGCGCTCACTTTTTTGTATGTATTGCTTAGATAGACAGGCAGTGATATCAGGATTCAGCCAGCAGAAGAAGATTAGAATGGGAAATGACGATATCAAAAGGAGGGTAATTTGAAAAAAGATATTGTAGAATTAACAGAAAAGATGTTGGAACCAATTATGCAGGCTCATCAATATGAGCTGGTTGATGTTGAATATGTCAAAGAAAGTGGACAATGGTATCTTCGGGTTTATGCCGATAAAGAAGGAGGAATCACCATTAATGACTGTGAAGTCATCAGCCGGGCATTAGAGGTCAAACTGGATGAAGCTGATCCGATTGCTGAGCCCTATGTTTTAGAAGTCAGCTCACCGGGACTGGACCGGGTCCTCAAGAAAGACAAGGATTTTGAGCGTTATTTGGGCTATTCGGTGGATGTCAAACTGTATCAGGCCATCAATAAGAAAAAGGAGTTTACTGGTGAACTGATCAGTTACAATGCTGATCGGATTACAATTGAAGCGGATGGTCAGGAAATGAATTTTGAACGGGATAAGGTTGCAGTTGTCAGATTGACAGTCTTTATCTGAAGTATGATAGGATAACATGATTTTGGGCGTGTCAGCGTAAAGTTATACGACCCGAAAAATTAAAAGTAAGCTGTAAAAAAGGAAGGCGACTGTGTACATTTTGCGGTGCGCCGGCGTCAGATGACGGCGCTGAGAGCGTGACCGGCACGAAGCGGCAGGGATCGCCAGGGAGGAAACACCCGATAAATAATAACTTAACTGTCATTTTACTGACAGCCATAGCAAATCAGGAGGGACAAATTGAACGCGGAATTTATTGATGCACTAAATCAAATTGAAAGAGAAAAAAATATTAAAAAAGAAGTGATAATTGAGGCTTTGGAAAACTCGCTGCTAACAGCTTGTAAGAAGAATTTTGGAACTGCTCAGAATATTACAGTCAATTTTGATAGAGAAAAGGGAGACTTAAAGGTTTTAGCAGAAAAAGAAGTAGTGGAAAAGGTCGAAGATCCAGAGCTGCAAATTTCTCTGGCTGATGCTGTTAAATACAATGTTAATATCAATCTGGGAGATAAAGTTCAAATTGAAGTAACACCCAGAGATTTTGGCCGGATCGCCGCTCAAAAAGCCAAGCAATTAGTAATTCAAAAAATCAGGGAAGCAGAAAAAGATATTTTATATAATGATTATCAGGAAAAGCAAAGTGAATTGGTAACCGGAATAGTCCAAAGGATCAGTAAGGGCATGGTAATTGTCGAGTATGACAAAGTAGAAGCCATTTTAGCTGAAAATGAGCAGGTTCCTGGTGAAACCTATACCCCGAATCAAAGCATCAAGGTTTATGTATTGGATGTCAAACAAGGAAATAAAAGCCCACGGGTGATGGTTTCGCGTTCCCATCCGGAATTGGTAAAACGCTTATTTGAACGGGAAGTACCGGAAATATATAATGGCCAGGTGGTGGTCAAAGGCATTTCACGCGAAGCCGGTTCACGTACCAAAATGGCAGTATATTCAGAGAATCCGGAAATCGATCCGATTGGTGCCTGCGTTGGTCACAACGGTGTTCGGGTGAATGGAATTGTTGAAGAATTAAATGGTGAAAAAATTGATATCATTCCCTGGAGCGAAGACCCGGTAGCTTTTATTTCAGCCGCCCTCAGTCCGTCTAAAGTGGTTAAAGTAGTTGTTAATCCGGAGGAAAAATCGGCCAAAGTGGTGGTGCCGGATTATCAGCTATCCCTGGCAATCGGTAAAGTTGGACAAAATGTCAGACTGGCAGCCAAGTTGACCGGATATCGAATTGATATCAAATCAGAATCACAAGATAAGGAAATGGGCTTTATTACAGAAGAAGAAAATCCGGTTATTTATGAGGAAAATATTACCCTTCGGGATGAATAAGTCAGAGTGCTGCAGACAAATGCTAAAAATGTCAGACAGTCAGGACTGAAAAGAGAGGAAGTCAGATGGCAAAGAAAATACCACTGCGTAAATGCGTAGCTTGTCAACAAATGTTTTCCAAAAAAGAATTGTTACGGGTAGTAAAAACGCCGGAAGATAAGATTTTAATTGATCAAAGCGGGAAACAAAATGGCCGTGGTGCTTATATTTGTAAGAATATACAATGTTTTGAAAAGGCAGAAAAGACCAAGGCATTGGCACGCTCACTCGACTGTGAGATCACGCCGGAAATCTATGCTGAATTAAAGGAGGCCTTAGCAGGAATTGAATAAAAAGTGGGGCTTGTTGTCATTATGTCAAAAAGCCGGAGCACTGGTTAGCGGTGAGTTTGCTACCATGGAAGCAATTAAATCGAAAAAGGCTTGGCTGGTTTTGCTGGCCAAAGACGCTTCTGAAAATACAAAGAAACAATTTAAAGATAAAGCCGGCTATCGAGGAATTCCGGTTTTGGAAATTGGCAGCCGCCAGGAATTGGGACAGGCAATTGGCAAAGGGATAAGAACCAGTGCGGCAGTTACCAATAAAGATTTTGCGGAGTCAATTCGGAAAAAGATGGAGGAAATCGAATAGATGTCAAAAATGAGATTATACGAAGTAGCAAAAAATTTAGATTTAGATAGCAAAGAGTTAGTAAAAGTCGTTAAAGAATTGGGAATTGATGTTAAAAACCACATGAGCTCGTTAACTGAAGAACAAGTGGATAAAGTGCTTGAGTATTTTGCTCAGCTGGAATTTGCCAAGGCGAATGCTGTTGTGGAAGAAAAAAGTCATAAAAAAGAGAAAAAAGAAAGCAAACCGGCTAAAGAAGAAGAGTTAGATGTTGAAGAAATAAAAAAACCAAAGAAACCGAAGAGTGGAAAAGTTGAGAGAAACGAAAAAATATCCGGTTATGCTTTTGATAAAAATACATTGATTGATGATGAGGAAGAAGAAAGTGATAAATTTCACAGTAAAAAGGGCGGGAATAAGAAAAAATGGAATAAAAAGAATCAGCGTCAAGATGTGAATCAGCCAAAACCGGCCGATAGTGATGTTGATGATAAACTGATTAAACTGCCGGCCACTTTGACGGTTAAAGATTTTGCCAAAGCTTTAAATAAGCCGGTTTCAGAAATTGTACAAAAATTAATGATGCAAGGTAAAATGATGACAGCTAATCAGGAAATGGATTTTAAATTGGCAGAAGAATTGGCGCTGGGTTATGATTATTTAGTGGAGCAGGAGGCGGAAGTTGACATCGTTGACAGTTTTTTTGCTGATTCACCGGAAGATGAAAAGAATCTGATTAAAAGACCGCCGGTAGTGGTAGTTATGGGTCATGTTGACCATGGTAAGACCTCGCTTCTGGATGCTATTAAAAAGACCAATGTAACGGCCACTGAGCAAGGAGGAATCACTCAGCATATTGGTGCATATTCGATTGATGTACATGGTGAAAAAATTACATTTTTGGATACTCCGGGACATGAAGCCTTTACGGCAATGCGCCTGAGAGGAGCTATGGCAACGGATATTGCAATTTTAGTAGTAGCAGCGGATGATGGCGTAATGCCTCAGACCGTTGAAGCAATTAACCATGCTAAAGCGGCTGGTGTGCAAATTATTGTGGCAGTAAATAAAATCGATAAGCCGAGTGCCAATTTGGATCGGGTAAAACAAGAATTGACGGAGCATGGCTTAATTGCTGAAGATTGGGGCGGCAGTACAATTATGGTGCCGGTGTCAGCTGCCACCAAAGAAGGAATTGACGAACTTTTGGATATGATCGTGCTGGTAGCGGAAATGGGCGAATTAAAGGCCAATCCCAATACTTTGGCCAGAGGTATTGTAATTGAAGCCAGACTGGATAAAGGACGTGGTGCAGTGGCAACCATGTTGATTCAAAGAGGAACTCTTAAAATTGGTGATAGTGTAGTTATCGGCGCTACTCATGGCCGGGTTAGAGCAATGATGGATGATAAGGGCCGACCAATTAAAAAAGCCGGACCATCAACCCCGGTTGAGATTTTGGGCTTAAATGATGTGCCATTAGCCGGAGAATCTTTCTATGTGGCTAAAAATGAAAAAGATGCCCGCTATATTTCGGAAAAGGTACGCAAGAATTTAAGAGAAAAAATGATTCAGGCCACACCGCAAAAAGTAACCCTTGATGATTTATTCCAGCAGATCCAGGAAGGCGAGATGAAAGAACTGAAGCTGATTGTCAAAGCCGATGTTCAGGGATCGGTCGAGGCTGTTCGCCAGAGTCTGGAAAAATTGTCCAATGAGGAAGTTTTAATTCGGATCATTCATGGTGGTGTAGGTGCGATCAATGAATCGGATGTCATGCTGGCTTCGGCTTCTAATGCTATTATTATTGGCTTTAATGTTCGGCCGGAAAACAATGCCTTATCAACCGCGGAACAGGAAGGCATTGATATTCGGCTTTACCGTGTTATTTATAATGCGATTGAAGATATTGAACTGGCAATGAAAGGTATGCTTGATCCGGTATTTAAGGAGGAAGTACAGGGCCATTGTGAAATTCGGGATACCTTTAAAGTTTCCGGACTTGGCACGATTGGTGGTGCCCATGTGACCGATGGTAAAATTACCCGTTCAGCTAAGGTACGTTTGCTCAGAGATAATATCGTCATTTATGAAGGAGGACTGGCATCGCTCAAGCGCTTTAAAGATGATGCCAAAGAAGTGGCCAGTGGCTTTGACTGTGGTATAATGCTGGAAAAATTTAATGATATTAAAACCGGCGATATTCTGGAAGCATATGTGATGAAAGAGGTTGAACGTTAGGATTCAAACGATTTGTCTGTGTCTGAAAGATGATTGGACACGGATAATAAGTTTTCATTCAGGCATGTGCTAGGCATGTGCCAGGCATATGCTAGGCATGTGCCCTGAAAGCAATCTTTGCAGCTTAGTCAAATAGAGCTGCGGGAGGGTTGGGTAAATAAAATAGGAAAGGGAAAATATGAGAAAAAACAGTCATCGAATGACTCGGGTCAATGAAGAAGTAAAAATGGAACTGTCAGCCATTATCCAAAGAGAAGTAAAAGATCCAAGAATTGATTCTTTGGTCAGTGTGGTAGCGGTAGATACCACCGGCGATTTAAAGGAATGTAAAGTCTATATCAGCGTTTTGGGTGATGATCTAAAAAGAAGTGAGACCATGGAAGGGCTGCGCAGCTCAGGCAGTTTTATTCGTCGGGAATTAGCCCGACGCTTAAATCTTCGTAATACACCGAATCTTCATTTTATCATGGATACCTCAATTGAAAGAGGAATCGAAATGTCAAAATTAATTCAAGATGTGCGTCTGGAGGATGAAAATGACAATTGAGCAAATAATCCAATGGATCGATGGTTATACCGAAATTTACATTACCGGACATATTCATCCGGATGGTGATTGTGTCGGTGCAGCTATTGGCTTGAGAGAATTGCTGTTGGCTCATGGGATAAAGGCGAAAATATTGCTGGAAAATCCACCGGAAGTTTATTCTTTTTTAAATGGATATGAGGAAATTATTCAGCAAAATCCGGAGCAGGTAGAGGTGCTTTTTGTCGTTGACTGTAATGATCAAGGACGATTCACCCCATTTCTGGATAGTTACAATCGGGCCAGGGTGGTGATCAATATTGACCATCATGAGTTGGCAAAAGGATATATTAGTGATAAACACTGGGTTGAACCGGAAAAAAGTTCGACTTCGGAAATGATTTATGATTTATTTGGAGAAGAAACTGTCATTTCCAAGGCAGCAGCCGATGCTCTTTATACCGGCATTATCTTTGATACTGGTGGTTTTATGCATTCTAATACTCAGGAATCGACGATGATCGCAGCCGGGCGTCTGATGAGGGCCGGGGCTGATTTTAACTTTATTATGAAACGTCTGTTTCATCGGCAGACGGTCAATAAATTAATGGCAAAAAAAATAGCTCTGCAAAATCTTTGCTTTTTAGGCGGCGACAAAATTGCGGCGACAATGATCAGCTATCAGGAAATGCAGGAAAATCATTTAAGCAAAGAAGATACGGAAGATGTGGTTCATATGTTGGCGCAGTTAGAGGAAATTGAAGCGGCGGTTTTTGCGGCTGAGTTTAGCAAAGGAAATTATAAGCTAAGTTTTCGTTCCAAGCGGCATTTGGATGTTTGTGAAGTGGCCGGAGCTTTTGGCGGCGGCGGTCATAAAAAAGCGGCCGGCGCCAGTTCGGACCTGCCGGCCGGAGAATTATTCCGTCAAATTGAAAAAGAAATCATCAGCCGATTATAGCAGGAAGTGCAGGTGTAATGAAATATCCGCCTGAGCAATAGGTTTAGTTTATCTATGAATGGAATTTTAAATATATATAAGGAGCAAGGATATACTTCGCATGATGTGGTGGCGATTTTACGCCGAATTTTAAAAACCAAGCGTATCGGGCATACCGGAACGCTTGACCCTAATGCGGAAGGAGTGCTGCCAATTTGCATTGGTCAGGCTACTAAAATATCGGAGCTATTGATGGAAAAGCAAAAAACATATGTGGCTGCTCTTTGTCTGGGAAAAAGTACGGATACTCAGGATATTTGGGGCAAGGTAGTCAGCCAAAGCGAAGTCCTGGTTTCTCCGGCGGAGGTGCAGACAGCTATTCTCTCTTTTCAGGGGCAAATTATGCAAATTCCGCCAATGTATTCAGCAATTAAGCAGGATGGGAAAAAGCTATATGAACTGGCCAGACAGGGGAAAGAAGTACAGCGTCAGCCGCGGCCGGCCACCATTTATGCAATCAGCGATTTAGAGCAAATTGGAAAAGCGGAATATCGTTTTTCGGTCACTTGCTCAAAGGGGACATATATTCGGACATTATGTCATGATATTGGCCAAAAATTAGGCTGCGGAGCTCATATGACCGCTTTGCAGCGAACCCGGTCAGGGAAATTTGGCCTGGAAACTGCTTTAAAGCTGGCGGAGGTAGAAAAGCTGAAGGCAGATGGCAAATTGGCAGAACATTTGCTGCCGATTACAGAAGTGTTTGATATACCTGAGCTGACGGTTAAGGACAGCTTCAGCAAATGGCTATATGCCGGAAATCCAATTCCGCTTGAGCAGATCCAGGCTGGGGATCTTAGTAAAATAGTCCAGTTAACGGAAATCAGCCGAATGGACCGCCAGCTTCCAACACATGACTTATATTATATCTATGATAGTCATGGCAGATTTATTGGAATTTACCGCTATATTAACCATATGTTAAAGGTATTGAAATTTTTGTATCAAGCTAGTGAGGAATGAATGATAATTAAAGATACCACAGAAAATTTGCGTTTGTCTGAAATTGTGGTGATTTTGGGCAATTTTGACGGCATTCATCGCGGGCATAATTTATTGGTGGAAAAAGCAAAGCAAATCGGGCTGGAAAATGGCCTGAAAACAGCAGTTTTAACCTTTGCTCCGCATCCGCTGAAAGTATTTGTCGGTGAGGAATTTCGTTTGATCTATACAGAAGAAGAAAAAATAGCCTTATTTGCCGAAATAGGATTGGATTATTATATTTTATTTCCATTTACTGAAGAACATCGAAATATGAGTCCGGACAGTTTTATTCAGGATATTTTGCTGGATAAGCTTGGTGTCAGGGCAGTGGTGGTTGGCAGTGATTACCATTTTGGTAAAAAAGCGGCCGGTAATGCGGCTATGTTAAAAGAAGTTCTGATGACCAAAGGAATTACAGTTGAAGTGATGGAAAAATTGCAGGATCATGGTCAGGATATCAGCTCAACCAGACTGCGGTCGGCAATTCAAACCGGAAATTTAAAAGAATTTGAAGAATTGACCGGACGCCACTTTCATATCCGGGGCAAGGTTCGGGATGGCCAGAAACTAGGGCGGACAATCGGCTTTCCAACTGCTAATTTAATACCGGATTCAGATAAAATGCTGCCGCCCAATGGTGTATATTTGTCCGAAGTCATTTATCAGGGCCAGGCATACCGGGGATTAAGTAATATTGGCATCAGCCCCAGCCTTGAAAATCGACCATATTCGGTAGAAACCTTTATTTTGAATTTTCAGGAAAAAATTTATGGACAGGAAATTGAAGTTCGCTTTCTGGAATATTTGCGGCCGGAGATCTCCTTTGCTTCACTCGAGGAATTAAAGGCGCAGATCACCAAAGATGTGGAGTTGGTAAAAGCGAAATAGGAGCCTTTGATTTTTTAAAACTTAATTTAAACCAGAATGTTTTGGCAAAGAAAATAAGAAAGAACTTTTGTTTTACAACAAGGGTTCTTTTTTTGATTGAGCAGGAAAAAAATATTGTAATTAATAAACTGATTAAAAAAAGAATCAATCATAAATGGTATAAAAGATATAAAATTTATAATATTATATATTAATATTGATAAGATATAAAAATAATGGTAAAGTTATATTATAAAGAAGGAAAATATTTGGATGATCAATGATTAAATCAGAATATAATTTGAAATAATATTTAAATGGAGATGACTAATGAGAAAAAACAAAAGGAAAAAAGTTACATTATTCATGGATATTAAAAAGAATAAAGCAGCTTATTTGATGCTTGTTCCGGCTGCATTATATACATTTGTATTTGGCTATTGCACAATTCCTTATATGATAATTGCCTTTCAAAAATTTAATATAAAAAAAGGAATTTTACATAGCAAATGGGTTGGTTTAAAAAACTTTGAATTTTTTTTTAAGTCACAAGATGCTGCTCTTATCATTAGAAACACAATTAAATTAAATTTGTTATTTTTATTTTTTACCATGATAGTTGCAGTGATCTTAGCCACTATGATCAATGAAATTCATTCCCGATATTTTAAAAAGATTGCACAATCCACTTATCTACTTCCTTATTTTCTTTCATGGATAATTGTAAATTATATATTATATGGAATTATAGGGAGTAAATATGGTTTATTAAACTATATAATAAGCTTTTTTGGAGGAACTAAAATTAATTTTTATAATGAACCCAAATATTGGACCATTATTTTAGTTGTTTTAAAAGTCTGGAAAGAATTAGGAATGAATATGGTCATTTACCTGGCGACAATTACAGGCTTTGATGAAGAACTTTATGATGCAGCTGCCGTCAGTGGTGCAACCCGGCTGCAGATGTGTACTAAAATTACGATTCCCATGCTGATTCCAACCATAGCAATGTTAAGCATTATATCCATAGGCCGGGTTTTTTATGGCGATTTTGGAATGATTTATGCATTAGTGGGAGATAATGGTGTGCTTTATCATGCGACAGATGTAATTGATACTTATGTATTCAGAACTCTGCGGATGATTGGCGATCCGTCCAAAGCAATGGCCATCAGCTTTTTTCAAGCGGTAATGGGATTTTTGTGCGTTTGGGGTTCCAATTATATTGCCAGAAAGAAAATTGAGGAAGGAGGGTTGTTTTAATGAAAAGAAAGCTGACTTGGGGAAAAGTTTTGATTTATTTTTGTTTGACAATAACCGCACTAATATGTGTATTGCCTCTTTTGCTTGTTTTCATTGTTTCCTTCACACCAGAATCAGAAATTGTTAGAAATGGATATTCTTTTTTTCCAAAAGAATTAAGCATCGAGGCATACAAAATGCTGTTTGAGAATGGTATAGAGGTTATTCAGTGTTATCTCAATTCGGTTTTTATTACAGGAATCGGCACCATTTTGGCGGTGATTATTACAGCAATGGCCTCATATGCCTTGGCCAATCCATTTGTTAAATATAGAAACCAAATTGCTATGTATTTTTTTATAACCATGATTTTTAATGGCGGAATGGTCCCCTGGTATATGATTTGCAAAAAGGTAGGATTTTCCGAAAATTATCTGGCACTTTTAATTCCCAATTTAATTTTTAGTCCATTTAATTTATTTCTGGTAAGAAATTATATGAGTACAATTCCGATGTCTTTGATGGAGTCGGCAAAATTAGATGGAGCAAATGATTTGCAGGTTGCTTTTAAAATTTATTTTCCGCTTTCTAAACCAATTTTATCAACCATCGGTTTGTTTTATGGGATTGCCTATTGGAATGATTGGTGGAATTCGATCATGTTGGTTTCTGAACCGAGATACTATACCATTCAGTATTATTTAATGAAACTGAAATCGGAACTTAGTTTTATGCGAAATTTGCAAAGTTCAGGAATGGTAGGCAGTGGATTTATACCTACTGAATCCTTACAAATGGCCACAGCGATAATTACCATTGGTCCAATTATATTGCTATATCCCTTTTTACAGAGATATATTGTAAAAGGGCTGATAATAGGGGGTGTTAAAGGTTAAGACTAATAAATTAGGAGACCGATATTGTGATGTTGTAATGTAATATTGGCAGTTAGAAAATGAATCATAATGAGGAGGTACTTATGAAAAAAGCAAGAGCTCTTATGGTGTGTGTATGTATGTTTTTAATGTTATTTGTTGGCTGTTCAGGAAATCAAAACACCAAACCGGTTTCCCCGGCTCCCGAAAACAAGACCGAATCTGAAACCAAAAAAGAATCCGAAAACAAGACGGAAAAGGAAGAGGTGACAATTACTTATTTACGGCCGGGTACAGAAGTTGAGAATAATGGAAAACTGATTCAGGCAATCAATGACAAGCTGAAAGCAGATGGAATGAATATTAAATTAGAAATAATGTATATTCCTTCTGATGTATTTCAAGATAAATTAAATATGATGTTATCGACAGGTGATGAATTTGATCTTTTGTGCATTATGGAAGACCAAAAACCATTTACATCATTTGTTGCCAATGAAGGGATTATTCCCATAACAGAATATGTAAAGAAAAGTGAAAATCTCAATCGGGTAATTCCAGATTATATGTGGGAGTCAGCCACTATTAATGGTGAAATTTATACAATTCCGGCCAATTGGTGTGAAACCGCTGACCAAAATTGTTGTATTACATTCAGAAGAGATAAAATGAAGGAATTTGGTTTAAAAGATCCTCAGACCAAAGAAGATTTGTTAAATATTTGTAAGGTATTTGTGGAAAACTGGAAAGGCGACAATAAGCCAGTGGTTATTCCCATGTACAAAGAACCATTTAATTATTTGTTCCGCACATTAGATACTTATCCGTTTACAGTGCAAAAGGATTTGTTTTTTATTGATCAGCAAGGAAATGTGAAAAATTGGTTGGAAACAGACGAATTTAAGCAATGTGCCATATTCTTTAGAGAGTTATATGAAAAAGGTTATGTTCCGGAAGATGTGCTCTCATCAGGTTGGTCCAGTTGGAAAACAATGCTTACCGGTGATTTTATTTGGGTTGATCAATGTCAGTTATGGGATACCGAAGCAATCTGGGAGGAGCGCATTCCGGGGGTTGAACTGGATACGGTTTACTTGAATCAAAAAGTACCTGTATTCCGAATGGCTTCTTTTAGAAATGATACAGCTGTTTCATCGACATCAAAGCATCCGGAGGAAGCGGTTAAATTTATGGATTGGTTATATTCTTCCCAGGAAAATTATGACTTAATGGTATATGGTATTGAAGGAATGACCTGGAATAATGAAGGAGAAAACCAGTATACAAAAGTTGATCCGGCTTTTGAGTTTAATCCGGACTGGATGATTGGTAATTTGAATTACATAAGATATCAGAAAGGTACCTATGAAAAATTTATAGATATCATGGGGAGAGAAAAGCCGGAAGCCCAAAATGCCATTGGACTTAATTTTGTATTTGACCCATCCAACGTAGCCGATGAATATGCAACTTGTCAGGCAGAAGTGGTGCAAAGTGTTTATCCGATCAAACTGGGACTTGTTTCCTATGAAGAAGGTTATAAAGCTGCGTTGGAGCGAATGAAAGCAGCCGGAATTGATAAAGTAGTGGAAGAATATCAAAAACAAATGAATGAATATTTGAAACAAAAAGGCACGAATTAGCAGCGGAATTAAGCAGGAGAATATCCCAATAACGGTTATTTAGGAGGAATCACATGACAGTTACAGGATTAAATGGGAAATATAAGCTGAAGTATTATGATTACGGAGTATTTCAAATTGAAGAAATAATGCAGGAAACCTTTTATCCTGATGACTGGATGGATACCTATGTGCCGGAGGATGTTCGGACTACACTAAAACGCTATGGTTATCTGGATGGATATTATTATGGAAAAGATCTGGATAAAGAGAGATGGATTGAAGAAAAAGATTGGGTTTATTACCATTCCTTTTTTGTCAGTCCGGAACTTCAGGGCAAGGAAACAGAACTTTGTTTTGAAGGAATTGATACCATTGCTAAAATATGGCTGAATGGTGTTTTGTTAGGCTTTTGTAAGAATATGTTTTTGGAGCATTCTTTTGTTGTATCAGATTTGCTGAGGTATGGAGAAGAAAATAAACTAGTCGTGCAGATTATTTCTCCAGTCAATGATACCAAACAAATATCGCGCAAAGAAATTTTTCCGGAAAATGATACAACAAGAATGCTCTTGCGTAAATCACAAATGAATTGGGGATGGGATTTTTGCGGTCATTGTCTGACCACCGGAATATGGAAATCAGTAACATTAAAGAGTTGTGCAGGGCCGTCAATTAGTGAAATACAGCTATCAACAGTCAGCCTGACTGAAAAAGCAGCCCAATTGGTTTTACGCTGTAATCTAAGAAAAACCATGCAATCATATCCTCAAACCGGCATTGAAATCAAAATTTCAGCAGAGGGGAAAGTAATTTATACCAAGGAAATAGCTTGTGAGCAGGCTGAAAATTTTATTTTTAATATAGAAAATCCCCGATTATGGTGGCCCAGACCCTATGGAGAGCCTTTTTTATATGATGTGTCGATTAGCTTAAAAGATAAGAACAATATTTGGGAAGAAAAGAATTTTCGTTATGGAATTCGGAAAATTGAGCTAATTCAGGAAAAAGATGAGGGCGGCAGGAGCTTTATTTTTTCAATTAACAGCAAAAAACTATTTATTCGTGGAGCCAATTGGGTCCCCTTAAATAGTGTATATGCAGAAATTTCATCAGAAGAATATCATTATTATATGAAACGAATCATTGATTCCAATCTTTCTATGCTGCGAGTGTGGGGTGGCGGGATCTATGAGGCGGAAGAGTTTTTGGATCTTTGTGATGAAAACGGCATCATGATTTTTCAGGATATCATGCTGGCTTGCGGAATATATCCGCAAACAGATGCTTTTATGCAAGAAGTTTATGAAGAAACGGTTGCTGTTGTCAGAAAGCATATCAATCGCACTTGTATTGTTTTGTGGGCCGGAGGAAATGAACTGGATGAGGCATATCAGTGGTATGACCGGGCGGAGCAATTTCTTTTGAATAAAATAAACCGGGTGGCCATAAAAAAAGCGGTTCTGGAAAATGATCAAACCCGTCCTTTTATTGTCAGCTCCTCATGCAGTCCCTTTGAAAATGAAGAAGGCGGAGAAAATCCCAATTCGGATAAGCAGGGAGATATGCATTTATACCTGACCCGATTTGTGAAGGGGGATCCGTATTATTATAAAAAGATTATTGAATTAAAGCCAAGATTTATGAGTGAGTATGGTTTTAGCAGTCTGCCATGGGAAGTTTCCTATTATTGCTTTAATTATCAGCGACAACCATTGGACCTGATGCGTAATCCATGGCTGGGTACCTTGGAATGGGTACATAAAATTGGAGAAAGCGGCGATGTATCTAAAATGATTTATATTTCACAATTTACCCATGCACAAGGCTTAAAATATTGGATTGAATATTTGCGGTCTTTGAAATGGCATTGCGGTGGTTCGCTGTATTGGAAGTTTAATGATCCGGTAGCACCAAATAGAGAGGATATGCTTTTCCCTTCTTTGATGTCATGCATTGACTTTTTCCATCTTCCTAAATTGGCCTATTATTATGCCAGAAGGGCATATGAAGATGTTATTTTGGCATTTCGGGAAGATGCAGCAGGAAATCTTGAAATATATGGTTGCAGTGAAATCGAAAATGACTGGCCGGGAACTTTACTGGTACAAATAAAAGAATATAATGGAAAAGTAATTTGGCAAGAGCAAAAGGAGTGTGTTATTTATTCGGATAGTTCTACTCAAATGAGCACAGTTTTAAAAGAATATTTACAGGGGAATTTATTGAACTCATGCTATATATATGCCGAATTTACATATGGAGAAAATCACATTAGCAATATATTTCATTTTACTGAGATTGGTGAGTGGAATAAAGTGCAAATACCAAAAGCAAAACTAGATGTTCATTTAAGAGTATTAGCCAATGATTTGCTGGAAATTACATTAAATGCCGATTCATTTGTGCAGGATGTTATAATTGAAATCATGGATAAAGAGATTTATTATTCAGATAATGGATTTTGTATGGAAAGTGGAGAATGTAGGGTAATACAGGCACGAGTGGAAAAATCATGTTCTAATCTTGGAAAATTGCGGATCAGGTCTTTTAACACCGATGCTTTATGTAGTAATTTTATATTATGAAAAATATTGCCTGAATAAAAAGTCATAAATTATTAAATGAAGGAGCAAAAAATAATGAAACAGGTCCCGCTGTATGAGCAAATTTATATAAAAATTTTGGAAGAAATTAAAAACGGAAAGTACAGGCCATGTCAAAAATTGCCATCAGAAAAAGAACTTGCAGACTTTTATCATGTTAGCCGAATTACGGTTAAGAAAGCAATGGGAATGCTGGCAGAAGAAAATCGGGTGATCCGATTACGTGGAAAGGGCTCTTTTGTTTCAGAAAAATGTATTGAAAAAACAATTATGAAAAAAAGCACCAATGCTTCATCAAAGTTGATTGGAGTGATTTTGGATGGCTTTAGTCCCAGCTTTGCTTGCGATATCCTTTATAGTATACAAAGAGAATGCGAAGAAAAGGGGTTTAATATGGTTCTGCGTTGCTCAGGCGGATCATTGCAAAGGGAAACCAATGCCATAGAGGAATTGGTTGAATTGGGAGTATGCGGTTTTATCATTATGTGTGTTCACGATGAAAACTATAATGAAAGAATTTTACAATTGGTAATTGATCATTTTCCGATCGTAACCATTGATCGTCAACTGAAAGGGCTTCCGGTGCCATTTGTAGGAACCGACAATGTTGCCGCTGCCCGTGATTTAACAAAAATACTTTTTGACAGGGGATATCGTAAAGTTGGATTGGTTAGGCCAAAAGCCCATAAAACCATTACTTTATTAGATCGGCAACGTGGATTTGAAATGGCGTTTCAGGACTATAATAGGATAGTCGATGAGAGTTTATGGATTACTGATTTATGTTCAACTTTGCCGGAAATGATGAATGAGGAAAACTTGCAACAAGACATTGAAGTAATAGACAGTTATTTGGAACAACATGGTGACATTGAGGCCTTTATGGCCAGTGAATACAATGTGGCTCAAATATTAAAATATTGTTTAAAAAAAGCAGGCAGATATCAAGAGGATATGATAGTATGTTTTGACGGTCCGGAATTATTTTTCTGTGATTCGGAGTTTACTCATGTAAAGCAGGGAGAAAGCGAAATAGGGAGAAAAAGTATGGAGATATTGTTAAAAGCGATTTATGGGGAGGAACATCCCAATGCTATAATCATTCCATATTTAATAAAAGGAAAAACAGGAGAAAATACAAATGAAGATACCTATCATTTTAAAAAATGAAGCCGATGCTTTGGAAAAGTATTATCAAAAGCATTATCCGGCGGTTGCACCACTGGTTAAAAATTGTTTTTTAAATACAATTGAAACAACAGTCAAAGAGGCCAAAGAGGATTATTTTGTGATTACCGGGGATATTTATGCCATGTGGCTGCGGGATTCCTCCGAACAATTAATGCATTATGTCCGTTATGCGGCTTATGATGAAGAATTGCAAACAATTATAGAAGGTGTGATTCGCCGACAGGTACAAATGATCTTAATAGACCCCTATGCCAATGCCTTTAATGAAAGCCCCAATGGTAAGCATTATTCAGATGATGGGGTTAAAACCGATCCTTATGTATGGGAGCGAAAATATGAAATTGACTCATTATGTGAGCCTATTTATTTAATATACCGTTATTGGAAAACCACAGGTAAAGACAGCATCTTTAACGCAAATGTCAAGCGTGTGCTGGAAACAATGCTGGATGTATTTACTTTGGAACAAAGGCATGAAAACTCAGATTATTTATTCCTGCGCAAGGATTGCCGGGAAATTGATACTTTGCCGGGCAATGGGAAGGGGAATCCGGTGGGCTATACCGGAATGACCTGGTCGGGTTTCCGGCCATCAGATGACAGATGCCTGTATGGATATTTGATTCCGGCACAATTTCAGGCAGTACATACCCTGGGATATGCAGCGGAAATATTAAGGGACTGCTATCATGACCCTGACACTGCTGGAAAATGTGAAAAGCTAGCAGCTGAAATTGCTGAAGGGATTGAAAAATTTGGAATCATTGAGCATCAAAAATATGGTAAGATTTATGCCTATGAAACCGATGGTCTGGGCAATTATTTGCTGATGGATGATGCCAATACACCAAGTCTGTTATCACTTCCGTATTTGGGTGCTTGTGCAATTGGAGATGAAATTTACCAAAATACCAGAAAATTTGTATTATCCGGAGAAAATCCAAATTATTATGAAGGTAGTGTCTTAAAAGGAATTGGCAGTGAGCATAGCGAGCCGGAAACAATCTGGCCGATTGCCATCATCATGCAGGCTTTGACTTCAGAAGACAAAACAGAGATTAAAGAATGCATTGATATGCTGGTAAATAGTCATGCCGGTACCTATTTTATGCATGAATCGATTCATAAAGATAATCCTGCTGACTTTACACGCAGTTGGTTTGCCTGGGCAAATAGTTTATTTGCGGAATTATTGATCCAGGTAAAAGAAAAAGGATTTTTTGATTAGCAGCTTAAAAGATTTTAAAATTATTTCTGAATTATGTATAAAGATTAGAACTATGAATTAAAGGAGCTTTGAGCATAAGCAAGTGTTGCTTGTTAATTTTTGATAAAAAGTTTTACTTGATAAAAATTCTTATTTAGGATATTATAATAGCAACGCAACTATTTATGTCTGACAAATAGGAGGATTTTATATTATGGAACATCAAGTAGGAATGCCGTTATTAGGCGCAAAATTTCCGGAAATGGAAGTAATGACCACACATGGTATGAAAAAATTACCATGCGATTATCAAGGAAAGTGGTTTGTTTTATTTAGTCATCCGGGTGACTTTACTCCGGTTTGCACCACTGAATTTGTTGGTTTTGCAAGACATGCTGATAAGTTTAAAGAATTAAATACTGAATTATTAGGACTTTCTGTTGATCAGGTATTTTCTCATTTAAAATGGGTGGAATGGATTAATGCCAATTCTGATGTAACTGTTCCTTTCCCGGTAATTGCCGATGAACTGGGCAGAGTATCAAATAAGCTGGGAATGATTCATGAGGCGAAGGGAACCAATACAGTTCGTGCAGTATTTATTGTTGATCCAAATGGAATTTTACGCTTGGTAATGTATTATCCGCAGGAAGTTGGCCGCAGTGTTAATGAAGTATTAAGAGCGCTTCAGGCTTTGCAGGTATCAGATGCCAATAAGGTAGCTGCTCCGGAAAATTATCCAAACAATGAATGGCTGGGTGCAGACGTTATTGTACCACCGGCTAAATGTGAAGTAGAAATGGAAGAGCGCAGAAAAGCGGCAGAAAGAGGCGAGATCACTTTAAAAGATTGGTGGTTTGCGCATAAACCTTTAAATAAATAAGAAATAATTTAAGTGAAGAAAAACAGAAAAGGTCACTGCCCCAAAACGGCAGATGACCTTTTCTTTCATTAATGTCAACATGATAGAGCTTGCAAACAATATCATTTTTCCTTAGAATACCAAAAAAGACCGCCATTTTTGGTGGTCTTTTTTAGTATCTGTTTTAATAGTTTAATTTACTTTTATTTTGCAGGAAAGTTAATTTTCTTCTAGTATTTACGTTTGAACATAAATCCGCAGACAACTAACATACTGCCAAGTAAGAATACCAATACCGGTGGGAATCCGTCTGTCTTAGGCAAAGTGCCAACGCCTTGCGGGATCTCGACCTCAATTTCAATTTCTTCTTCATAGGTTGATCCATCCGGACGGGTAACTACAACAGAGAAGTCATCCTTACCGCTAAAGCCCTTATTCGGGGTGTAGGTATAAGATTTTCCATCAAAGGTTATTTTACCATGTTTCGGATCACGACCGGCTTGCGGCACATCGCCATCCGGGATTTCCATAACTACCACGATCGGTACATCAACGGTAGTGATCGGGATACGAGGTTTTGGAGTTTCCGGTTTTGGAGTTTCCGGCCCTGGAGTTTCCGGTTTCGGAGTGTCCGGCTTTGGAGTTTCCGGTTTCGGCGTGTCCGGTTTCGGAGTTTCCGGTTTTGGATCTTCTTTTGGCTTATCTGTGTCTGGCACATAAGGAGGCAGTGGGTCATGTAAGGTATTTTCAATTTGCAAATTCAGATTTAATGTATGTTCATTAATTTCAACTGTTTGGTCAGCGATCGGTAAATATTTGCCGGATAGCTTTTCTTTTAGAACATAAGTACCAACAGCAAGATCTTCCAATTTTGCTTTTCCGTTTGCGTCGGTTTTTGGAAAATCAACTTTCGTTCCATCTCCGGCCACCAGTTCAAATTCAATATCCTGGATCGGCTTATTGCTGGCTTTTTCGATCTTGGTGATGGTAATGCTACCTTTTGGATTATTCTTTACTTCAACTTTGGGATTTAAGGTAGTGAGAGAACCAGTTTTGATTTCAACTGAAATATCATCAGCCTTAAAGTATCCATCGTGTTTGACTTCTTTAATAATGTATTTACCAGGTTCTATATCAGTAAGTTTGGCAATGCCATGTTCATCTGTATCAGCAAAAATCTTATAAGGAGTAGTAGTGCCGGGCTGATCCTTATACAGAGCAAATCCGATTCCAGCAATTGGCTGATTAGTTAAAGCATTGGTTTTGGCTATGGTAATACTTCCCCAATTAGCTTTTGGACGTTTATTTGAAAAAGCAGTGGTCGAAGGATGAAGAACATTTACAGTTTTAGTAACTGGCACAGTCACAGAATGCAACTGATTACCGGAAAAAGAGATTGTATTATTAACCTGACTAACATTTTTCTGAGGTAAAACAGTTGAATATTTTAAAATATATGCTTGGCTGATTGTTCCCAAGTTGATTATCATTTTTTGTTTACCATCAGTAGTTTGCTCAACTGCTACAGTATATCCGCTGTCAACTAAGGTTTCTTTTGGTTTTGACTGACCAACTTCTGGATTATCAAGGCGATAGATTTCTACACTCGATAGATCATATTCCTGACCAGCCGAAAGAATATCGGTAATTACAGCATTATCAATTTTGGATAAACTTTCATTGAAAGTAACAGTCCAATCAACAAACCAAATTCTTTCTGTTACGGGGACATTTTGTTGAACACCATTTTTTACCAAAAAGGTATCATGTTTCGGGAAATT
Source organism: Clostridiales bacterium COT073_COT-073 (assembly GCA_003858485.1). Lineage (GTDB taxonomy): Bacteria > Bacillota > Clostridia > Lachnospirales > Vallitaleaceae > W11650. Next base: position 30,854 of record RQYD01000022.1, on the reverse strand, counting down.
AACCGTTTTATCAACATTTTGAGCCTTAACTCTTGGTTCCGGATTCGTACTTCCGGGCAGTACCACAAGCTCGGTCATTGGGATAGAAGCAGTGTTTTTATAGTCGGCAATGGATAATGCTGTTTCCACTAATTTAGTTTTATATAAGATAGCATATGGCTTATTAATATTTTCCTTAAATGCCACACTAAATTTGTTTGCATCAATTACATTAATTGTGTATTTATCAGGGTCCAAGCGTGGGAACGTTGTTTCATTTAATAATTCATTTAAGGTTGAGGGATTACCAGTATCATTATCTTTTTTATATTCAGCCACTTTAATTGAGTCTTCGACTAATTCATGACCGGTTGCAATCATGTCAGTAATCACTGCATCACTAATTTCTTGTTCATTGTAATTGGTATAAATAACCCAGTCAATGGTGCGATCAGGGTTGATCGGATTTGCGTCTTTACCACCATTTGGGAAAACATATTTATTTGGAGTAAAACCAACCTCGGCTTTTGGCTTGTCAGAATTGCCATCCCATGAACCTTCAAATTTATTTAAAAAGCGTTGAGGAGTTTTGGTATAGTCAAAGGTTGCAATGTCAAATTTTGTCCAGTAGTAAATACGCAGCATATCATTTATTGGATTTAGAAATTTTAATGTAAAACCATTATCATTTTTTGTTACAGTATAGTCGGCATCTTTTGTTAAAAAGCTATTTCCTTTTTTTACTTTAAAGCTATCATCATCAATTAAAGTCAGGCCCTTATTTGGGAAAGTGTCTTCTAATACAAAATTAACCATATCAGCTGCTTTAGGCTCGACATGGATGCGCCAGCGGACTTTGTTTTCATTATAATTAACATGGTGTCCACGTTCTGTTAAGTCATTGCCACTAACTTCATCAACTGCTTTAGAAACCGTACCTTTAATGCCATAATTAACAGTACGAGGATTTGAGCTAATCACTTTATTTGGTTCGGTTGGTGTAGTAATTGTATATTTTGCAGTATTTATTACCGGATTGGCAGAGAAATCATGACTAGGGTCAGTTACCTGGGTATCAAACCTTAGCCGATAAATTCCCCGGGTTGGTTTTTTTGGAGTTATTTTTAAAGTTTGTCCGCTAAGCTCAAAATTAAAATTTTCTTCAAATTCTTCATTGGTTAAATCTGTTATATAATTTCCACTAATATTAGAACTATTATTATTAAGATTAATACTATTGATCTTTTCAAGAGCAGCTGGGTCAATTTTAGATAAAAGAACCTTTCTGGCATTTGGTCCGGTTGCTAAGGCAAAATTAACATGCTCCAGTCCAGCCGGAATTTGATCTTCAAAAGATTGTAATAGATGCTGAGAAAAGTTAAAATCTATCGTCCAGCGTAAAATGAATTTGCGGGGATTATATCCGATGTTATAGTGAGCTGCATATTTATGGGCTTCCGGCTTAGCCAGATGTTTAATTGTCAAGGTTTTTGTGGCCTTCACTTGATTAAACTCAGCTTTATTTTCAACATTAATATTACTAACCACCCGGTCAGTTGAGGGGAGCAAATTATCTTTAATATAGGTAATGTATTTAATCCGGTAAGCTTTATCTAAATAGTTTTCTCCCTTTATAACAGAAAATTTCTTTATAGAAATTTTAAGAGTACCAATAGGATCTTGTAATTCATAGTCACTAAGCGGTAGCGGATTTGATTCATCAACTTCAACTTCTCCATTTAACTTAATATTTAATGGATATATTTTTAAGGAGCCAGGTTTATAGGCTAATTGAGTGGAATCAAAAGTATCAATGACAAAAGCATCAGCTTCCGGTACTAATTGCAATTGTTTATTGACATCAATAGTCCATTCAATTTCATGGGGGTTAATTGATAAATCATCATTCATATAGTCACTGTAATTATCTGCAAAATTACTATCAACAAATTTACCGGTTTTAACCATGTTATCACTGTCACCTTTTGGATGAAAACGAAGAGTGAATGTTTTGGTTTCGGCACTGGAAATCGGGAAACTGAACTCCTGAGTATTGGTGGTTGATGTTTCATCCAAACTGTAATTTAGTTCAATTGTAAGACCGCCATCCGTACCGTTATCAGCAACTATCTTAGTGCGGTCAAATACCACATTGATCGTTTTGGCTACCGAGTTAACAGTGTAAGTGAAGTAACCGTTTTCAGGATCAGGATAAGTTTCATTCAGACTCGATAAATCCAAGCCATCAGACAAAGGCAGTGTCAGATCTACCCAGTTGGCATCATCATTTCCTTTTGGTAAATCAATGATATATTCAATTCGTAGCAAAGAATCCTGAGGAAATACTTCAGCTAAGTCAGTTCCGGGAGTAATTTCTTTTGGATCTTGGCCAGCTTCCTTAACGAAAAATTTAATTTCTTTTAATTTTGCTGGCCCATTAGTATCTTCGGCCCAAATTGATAAACTGCCGCCACTTTGCAGCAACAGCATCAAGGCCAAAAGATAGGCAAAAATTTTGTGAATACTTGTACTTTTTTGTTTGAAAAGTTTTTGCATATTTTATTCCTTTCTTAAAAAAATGATTAATGATAATTCCTTGATTTTTGCTTCGTTTGGCTTTTCCGTGACTTTGGCCATTTGAATCAAATGCAAAGCTTTCTGTTCACTGGCATGACCAAATATGAATATTGAATATACACGAAATGTCCATTTTAGACTTTATAATTTAAACCATTACTAACCAAGGAGATAGGGGCTTTAACTTGGTCAAGTGACCAGATTTTGGCAGATTACCTGAGAGGCAACTTATACAGCAAAGCATAGCCAGAATCCTAATTTTGCCTGTAAAATTAAAATTTATACCTATCATACTTCAGTCATTTTATGAAAATGAAAAAGTTAAATTTAATCAATACAAAGAAGCATAAAATCATTGACTAAATTATATCATAGCAAGGCGGAAAAGTCTATATTATAAAAGGATGATATGATTTTATTTTTGTTTTTTTATTCATTTTTATTTGTAGATATATAAATTACCTTTTACATAATTTTTAATTTCTATTTATGTAATGCTAAGTTTAATCAAAAAAATGCCGATAAAAAAGATTGCTTGAAATTAATAACTCAACTTTCCCACGTTCCTTAGAACAGTCTTTTTTATGGCATGTGCCGCGGAAGCATCTTTTCGCAAAAAAGTGCGAAAGCGTGTGCCGCGAAAGCCATCTTACGAAGTATGTGGCGAAAGCGGAGGAACCCATGTGCCTGCTCTACAGAGCGGGATAGGGCCAAAAAAGACTGTGGGAAAGTTGAGTTAATAACTTGTTTTTCCGGTGCCCGGAAAGAGTTTTTAAACTTTTAGGCTTACTTTTTGAAACTAAAAAGATTTTGAAAGACCGGCCTAATATAATCTTTCAGACTTTAACATAGCCTGACATGGGCCTTTGGGCAGTTAAGATGAAGTATAAAATTTTTATCAGTGGAAGACAGTAAAAATAAGCTGGTTAAAAAAAGAAGGTGGCTTGCTTTATTTGCCGCTTTACTGAATAGGGCTGGGAAATAGCCGGAAAATTATATAATAAAAGATGGAGGATAGAATGAAACAAAAAAACAAAAAAAATTATAATTTAAGTTTTAAAATGAATTTATCGGTGGCGGTGGTGTTTTTAATCGTGCTGGGAGGAATTTTAAGTTTGATCGCTACCATCTCCGGCAATGTAATGATAAATAAGAGCAAAGAATTAAAGAAAGCACAAAATCAGGTCTGGGCCAATGAAATTTTAATTATGCAGACATCAGTTTATCAGACACTAAGTGATTTGACCAGACAAGTTTTGAATATCATTGAGAATCAGGAGCAGAACCGAAGCCGGTTGCCGGGTTTGCTCCAGGATTATTTGGAAGAAAATGAAATTGTTCACGGAATTAGTGTCATTTTTATTAAGGATGGTTTTGATGGAAGAGATCATGAATTTGCTGGTAAAACTTCTGATATTTGGGATGCCAATGGGAAGATTTTGCCTTATGTATACCATGAATCTGAAAATGAAATCGCAGCTGAGCGGACTTCTGGCTATGAAGGAGAAGATTGGTATGAAATTCCGCTAAAGACCGGGGAAGACCTTTTGTCAGAACCTTTTATTTATGAAATTAATGGCCAAAAGTTACTGTTTGTAACGATGTCCAAACCAATTAAGCGCAATGGAGAAATAATTGGCTTGACATTTGCTGATATTAATGTCAGTCAGTTTCAGAAACGCTTAGAAGCTGTCAGCACACCAGAGGATTATTTGTTTTTAGTTACTTCGGAAGGAAACTTTGTGGCTCATGGTGCCAGACCGGCAGCTATTATGAAAAATATGAGAGACTTGGATCCAGAAAAAGCTGACTCAATTATTCAAAGCATTGCTGAAGGAGAAGAAGTTTCTGACTATGCCAAATCGCAAATCAGCGGGGAAAGAATAATTCGCAATTTTGCACCGGTCATTTTTGAGGGAACAAAAGTCAAATGGAGTGTTGGCTCGGTGGTAGAAGAAAATATATTATTGACAGATACCCGAAAAATAATATGGATGGTAGCCGGAATTGGCGGTATGGGATTATTTTTGGGAATTTTAGGTTTATCAATTTTACTCAAAAGAATGATCATTGTACCAATTAAGGAATTGCAGCGAATTTTTTCACAATTATCAGATTTTGATTTTGTAGTTTCCGCCGATGATAAAATACACCAATATATTAGCCGGGGAGATGAAATTGGTTTGATCACCAAGGCAGCTGAAAAAATGATTGACAATATCAAAGGGCTGGTTACAAGTATCAACAGTGAAGCCATGAACGTGGCCAGTAGCTCCCAGCAATTAACAGCTACTGCTGAACAGACCCAAAGTTCTTCTGAGGATATTGCCAGAGTGATCAGTGAAGTAGCCGGAGGCGCCGGACAACAGGCAGAAGATACCCAATCAGCGGCCGAAAACATCAATGAAATCGGTAATTTGATCGAAGAAAATGTAAAAATCATAGAGGATCTTTCTGAGGCGACAGAAGAAATCAATACCAGAAAAAATGAAGGTTTTATGGTTCTAAAGGAAGTGAAAGAATATTCACAAAAAAATATGGCAGCTTCTCAAGAAGTATATGAGGTTGTTCAGGAAACTAATCAAAGTGCAATCCGGATCGAACAGGCCAGTACAATGATTCAGTCGATTGCTGACCAAACCAATCTGTTAGCCTTAAACGCAGCTATTGAAGCAGCCAGGGCCGGTGAGGCTGGTAGGGGATTTGCGGTTGTTTCTGAAGAAATACGTAAATTAGCCGAACAATCCAGTGGTTTTACCGAAGAAATACGTAATGTCATTGCTGATCTGAAAAAGAAATCACTGGAAGCTGTTTCGATTATGGAAGAAATGGCGTCGCTGGTTAGTCATCAGGCAGAAAATGTTGATGTGACTGAGCAAAAATTTCAATTGATTTCAGAGGCATTAACAAAGAGCCAGACAGTAGTAAGCAAACTGCTTAAGATTGCTAAAGTAATTGATGAAAAGAAAGAGGAATTGATTGGAGTGACCGAGAGTTTGTCAGCCATAGCTGAAGAAAATGCAGCCAGCAGTCAGGAGGCATCATCGACCATTCAGCAGCAATTGGCTTCGATTGCCGAAATTGCTAATGCCAGTGAAGAATTAGCCCAAATTGCCGGCGAATTACAAATCCAGGTATCAGCCTTTAAGGTTTAACCGGTTTGCCGGAGAAAACAGTTATTTTTAACTTTCGGGCGCTGACCGATCTTCCGGGCCTTGCGGAGCCGATAGGAAGGCAGCGGATGATCCGGGAAACAAACAAAAGAATATAATTGAAGAAAATGATAACAGAAGAAATTGACAAATGTTCAGTTTCTTCTTTTTTATATGCTTTAGCAACAAAAACCTCCAGCTGTGCCGGAGTAGAAAAAAGTTTTCGCTTTAAGAAAAACCTCCTGTGATATCATCAGTGCAGGTCTGCAAACCGCATTAAAATATCAAAAGGAGGTGTCCAAATGGACAAAAATAGTTTAACATATACCAGATGGTCTTGTGGTCTGCTTGAGATACTTGTTTTTATGGAAACGAATATTTTGTATTTGTAAATTTACAGAAAAATGAATGACTTGAGGTGCAATAATTTCACGGTGGCTATTTCACCTTACTGAAACTTTGGATATTGTAAAGAAGTAAATATTGTGTTATACTTTAGGAAAGTAAATGTCAGACGTTTTTCATATGAAGGGATATAAAACAAAGAAGGTGTCTCACTACCTATATCTCAATGACGAAATATTAAGGCAGATAGAGATGATAAAACTTCTCTGTTTTTGTAAAAGAATAAAGTTTTTTACGGGTAAAGAAAGTATGATAGAGATGTTTTTCCTGTTTTATGGTATAATTTCGGTAGAAAGGAAGTGAGGATATGAGAATTGATACTTTAGCCGAATGGTTTTTGAGCAAAAATCCGCAACTGTGTGGTGGTTATATTGATGAAAATACAAAACTGAACAAACTCTTGTATTTCTCCTATCTTATGCACTATGCAGTAACCGGCAGGAACTTAACAGACGATAAGTTTGAAAAGTGGGATAACGGGCCTGTATCTCGTGAAATTTATAAGAAGTATAGGTATAACAATCTAAGTAGATTTTCAGACACTAAGGTAGACATTGAAGATAAAGATGTTCTTGAGTTTTTGGAAATAGTAAATTTTGTATATTCAAATAAAACAGCAAGAGAACTGTCAGAAGAAACACATGAGCATAGTATATGGATTGATGCTGAAAAAAATGAAGATATTGATTTTAGTAAGATTGCAGAAAAAGAAAAGTGTTTGATGAGAAACCTTTATGCAACATATGCAGGCATGGATTTTGATGGCATGGCTATGGAAAAAATCAGTGGTAATATCTATTATTATGATAAATCTAATTTAGATATGTCTGATGAAGTTGTATCCATACTTGAAAAGATGGAACCTCAAAGGGAGCCTATGTTTGTGGAAAATATAAATGGAGAGTTGGTGTTTTTATAGTGGATGTACTAATTTGCAAGATAAAATATCCTAATGACCCAAGTGGTAAAATAGTTCCTCATCAGCATTTTGTAGGTTGTTATGAAGAAGGAATATTGGAGTTATATTCCATATCTTCAATCACAGGTAAAGAGTACAAAGTTTATGACAAAGAGGGTATGCCTAATCCAACATATTATCTGATAATTGGGAATGAGCGTACCCTTTGTAATTTTAAAGTTCCATCGTTTATTGACTGTGCAAAATCATATAGGTTAAATATAACTGATAATATGGATATAAATAAATTAGGGCATAGGGGTATACCAAAAGAAATAGTAGAGAAGATAAAAAACAAGATAAAAGAAACGAAAGATAATGGAAGTCATGTGCAGTACACTATTAGTTCTGATGATTTCATTTCTCATAACATAAAATGTAAGATAAAATAAGATAATCGTTTAAGACAGCAGCGCATCAGAGTGATTTGCTGTTTTTTTGTTGTGATTAAGATTTAATGTATCTTGATTTAATATCTGATGTATTTGAAATTTTTTGAAGTCGGTCTTTTTGACATCAAAAATCTTTGTAAGAAAAAAGGTATCCATTACTTGACACAAGGGTGGGAATGTAAATATCATATTGTATTTGGACTGAAGAATAGGTATGACAGAGATGACTTACATTTTTGTAAGCAAAATGTAAGCATAATGTAGTGGTAAAAATAATTAAAATAATTATAATAAAGAGCTGAGATGAAAAAACTTGGCAGATGTTTTTAAAAATATTAAAAACTATTCTTGACAAACATTAACTTTTGTACTAATATAATAACACAACAATACAGCAATACTGAAGAAAAGCTCTTAAATAATGGGAAACCCAGTTAATTCTAATAATTTTTAATAAGATTTTAATTGTTATCTTTTTTTGGGGAGCTTATAATGATTAACATGTAGCCTGTTTTAAACAGGTAATTTCAAGCAAAATAAAAATATGGTTTGGTTAAACAGAATTGAGGTGTGAAATTAATTTGGAAAATGCAATGGAATTAAGAGGAGTCCGTAAGGTCTATGAAATGGGTCAGGAAAAAGTGGTGGCACTTGACCATATTGACCTCGATGTTTATAAAGGTGAAATCATATGTTTGCTTGGACCATCCGGTTCAGGAAAATCCACCCTTCTGAATATGATGGCCGGATTAGAAAAGCCAACTTCTGGCACGATTTATTATGCTAAGTTTCCCATTCATAAAATGAATGAAAATCAATTAGCTGAATTTCGCCGGAAATATATTGGCTTTGTTTTTCAACAATATAATTTAATCAATACATTTACTGCTTTGGAAAACATTACACTTCCCTTGACTTTTAAGGGGGAGGGCAAACGTAAGCGCAATTTGGCCGGAAAAGATATTTTAAACCAAGTTGGACTAGGTGACCGAATGTATCACAAGCCAACTGAAATGTCAGGCGGACAGCAGCAACGGGTTTCAATTGCCAGAGCCTTTGTCAATCGACCGGAGTTGATTTTTGCGGATGAGCCAACCGGAAACCTGGATACCAAGACGTCTGATGATATGATGAAGATGATGGTACGAATGGTTCGGAAAGATAAAAAAACTCTGATTATTGTCACCCATGATGAGGAACTTTCAGAATACGCTGACCGCATTGTCCATATCAGAGATGGAAACATTCAGAGCATTGAAGTGAATCAGCATAGTAAAGCCGATGCATATTTGGCTGAATATGAGGAAGAACAAAGACAAAAACAAAGCAATCAACTGGATCAGTCGGTTCAATTAAATTAATTAGTGGAGGAAATCATGAAAAAAACAAGAAAACTTATAGTTAGCTTATGTGTCATGCTTTTATTATGGGCCAGCATTAGCCCGGTTTTGGCAGCCGGATTGCAAATTCCCAATGGACAGGTGGAGGTTCCAACGGTTGAAAAAGCTAAACCGGAATTAAAAATTTTGAGTACGGAAACCCATCGGGTATATTCTCAAAAAGAGAATATCATTAAATTTAACATTGATAATACTTCACGTTTTACTGCGAACGGGGTCAGTGTCCGGCCGGATTTAAATGCTGAGAAATCAGTGCCGGGAGTTCGCATCTTGTCAACTTTATTGGAACCAAACAACCAAAACATTGGGCCGGATAGTTCAAAACAATACCAGTTAAGAATGGTGGTTGATGGAACTGCCAAAGAAGGAATTTATCCGATTACTTTAGATGTCAGCTATAAGAATAATGCTGGTGATTTGTTCAAAGTTAGTTTGTTGTTATATTATGAAGTCAGACAGGATGAAACCAAACTGGAAAAAGTCAGCATAGCAGATGAAAACTTTGCTGCAGTTACTCCTAAGGCTGATCAGGATTTAACTTTACGTTATAAAATAAAAAATGAAGAAAATTATCAAATTCGCAATGTTAAAACCAGAATTGAAGGTTTGCCGGCGGAATTTACTTTAAAATCAAGTGCCGAAACAGTTCAGGTTGGGGATATTATGCCATTAATTGCTAAAGAAGCGGTTTTGGAATATTATTTAAAAGCAGATATCAAAGCCGGAAGCTATCCTTTTACCGTAATTTATGAATATGATAATCAGGCTGGTCAACGTATTGCCCGTCAGGAGAAATACAATATTTTTGTATCACCGGAAGAAACCGGCAAGACAAGCGGCAAATTAACTTACAGTAGTTTTGCGTATCCTGGCTCAGTTGCACAGGAACAGCCGTTTCAGGTTTCTTTTAAGGTTATGAATAATAGTGACAAGGATGTTAAGGATGTGACTGTAAAATTAGCAGATAATCCGGTGTTTTTGCCAAAGACACCCTCTGTTGTCAAATTTGATGAGATGAAACAAGGTGAGAGTAAAAACTTTTCGGTAACAGTTGTGGCCACCGGAGATGGATTAAAAGATCGTAATTATCCAATGAATTTTGAGATTGCTTATAAATCAAGCAATGCCACAGAAGCACAGCCAACAGTTGATACACAAATTATAGGTGTGTATGTGGATGCTAAAGAAAATGATGATAAAAGCAAAGAAAAAAACATGCCAAAAATTATTTTGGACTCTTACAAAATTGAGCCAACAATTGTTCAGGCCGGCCAGGAATTTGATATTGAAATGGTATTTCGTAATACCAATGAAATAAAGGAAATTTTCAATGTCAAAGCATTTTTAACTTTTGATGTTGCTACCGGCAACCAAACAGTCAGCCAAAATGTATTTTCACCGGTCAACAGCAGTAATACCTTTTATATTAACCGGATTGCTGCTAACGGAACCATTGCCAAATCATTAAGAATGTATGTGGTGCCGGATGCAGAGCCTAAAAGCTATACAGTTACTGTTAATTTTGAATATGAGGATGCAGACGGCAAGCAAATGTCCTCCAAGGAATTGGTTGGTGTGCCGGTAATGCAGACAACCAGAGTAGAAACTTCAGAACTTAGCTTGCCTGAAACAATACAGCAAGATCAGGAAATTTCGGCTAGTTTTAATATTTTTAATACCGGAAAAGCAAAAGCATATAATGTAATTATCAATGCAGTTGGTGATTTTAATGCTGAACCGAATAACCAGTATATCGGTAATTTTGATGCCGGTCAAAGCAATTCCTATGAAGGATATATTCGTTTTAGCGAGCCGGGAGAGCAAACCGGTAAATTTGTAGTCAGCTATGATGACCAAAGTGGGAAAAACTATAAGATCGAGAAGGAATTTACGATTTTTGTAGAAGAAGCTATGCCGATGCCAATGCCGGGAGAAAATGGAATGGTGGTTCCGGACGGAACCAATCCGGATATGAATCAGAGTGGAGGCATACCATGGTTGATGATTATTGGTGGTGTTTTAGCACTATTAGCTGTAATAGGTGTTGTAATTGGTATCTTGCGGAAACGGAAGCATAAAAAGGAGATGAGCTCCTATGAGGAAAAGTGATTTAATATTTATGAGTATGGGCAATCTGTGGCGACGCAAATTAAGAACCATCTTAACTTTATTAGGTGTTGTTATTGGTACTGCCTCTATTATCATTATGATTTCTCTTGGTGTAGGAATGAAAGTCAGTATTAATGCCCAGTTAAAAGAGTGGGGCTCATTAAATGTGATTGAAGTAATGCCTCAGTATGACTTTCAAAGAGGCAAAGAAAATAAGCGGAAAGCTACATTAAATGATGAAACCATTGAACAAATGAGTGCGATTGAAGGTGCAACAGTAGTTTCGCCGGTTAAGTCAAGATCCGTAATGTTGCGTCATGGCAAGTATTATGCTTATGCTAACATTACCGCAGTAAAAAAAGATCTGTTGGTGAAACAAAATATTAAATTATCGGATGGTACTTTCTTTGATGAGAATACCCGAAATGATTTTTTATTTGGCGGGCGTGTGGCTTATAATTTCAGAGATCCACGTTCCACTTCTGAGTATTTTGATGACTATTATATTTATGGGATGCCTCAGGAATCAGAAACAGAAAAGCCAAAGCCTAAAGTTGATGTGATGAATGATCAGATCCTGTTAAATCCTGATACTGCTTATGGCCAACCGGGATTACCCTATGATGTTAAGAAAAAGATCCCTAAACCGATTAGAATTACGGTTAGTGGTGTTATTCAAGAAGGTAATTTCCAGTTCGACAGATCCATTTATACTTCATTGGAAACCTTTGATAAAATTGAAAAAGACTATGAAAAATGGCGAAAAAAAGTGTATCCGGATCAACAACAGCAACAAGAAAATGGGAAAAAGGATAAGCGAAAAAAAGAATACAATCAGGTACAAATTTTTGTTGAAGATATGGAAAAAGTAGAGGCAGTGGAAGCTGCTGTCAAAAAAATGGGTTTTCAAACCTATTCAATGATCGGCATGCTGAAAGAAGCCAATGGCTTTGCAGATATCGCTCAGATGGTACTGGGTGGTATCGGGGCAGTATCCTTATTTGTAGCAGCAATTGGTATTTCCAACACAATGGTGATGTCAATTTATGAGAGAACCAAGGAAATTGGAGTAATGAAAGTTATTGGTGCATCGCTTCAGGATATTCAGGGAATGTTTTTAACCGAAGCTGCTTTAATTGGATTGATTGGCGGAATTATGGGATTGATTTTAAGCACCGGTGGTTCAATGCTTTTAAATTTCCTGACACAGGGTGCAGGTATTTTTGGTACCTCGATGAATGGGGAATCACCGCCGATATCAATTATTCCATTATGGCTTTACCTGTTGGGCATGATCTTTACAACCGCAGTCGGTTTGATATCCGGCTATCTGCCAGCCCGCCGTGCAATGAAACTGTCTGTCCTCAAAGCCCTCAGAAATGAATAGTCGCAGGAAAGCGTGCGTGCAACCATAAAAAAAGAAGGAATGCGATATTTATATCAGCATTTCTTCTTTTTTTAATGGTTATATAAGCGCTGGTGCGCAGTGAAAAACGCTTGCGTTTTTCACAGGCACGCTTTCCGTATTAAAGAGCTGGCGGAGCAAAAGCAAAAGCCGGTGAAAGGAAGTTTCGCTGTTATATAAGCGCTGATGCGCAGTGAAAAACGCTTGCGTTTTTCACAGGCACGCTTTCCGTATACTATTTTCCGGTTACCATATAAGGGCTGAGAACACCCGCCACTTTAGACACCGGCATAGTTTGCAGCAAGATTTTCCCCGGTCCGGTGACCACTGTGTTAAAAAGACCTTCGCCGCCAAATAGCATATTTTTAACACCTTTGACAGTTTGAATATCCATTTGCACAGTATCATCCATCATTGCCAGATATCCGGTATCAATTACCATTTGCTGACCCGGAGCTAAGACGTACTCCATAGCATAACCATCAATTTCAATAAAGGCAATGCCTTGCCCGGATAAGCGCTGCATAATAAAGCCTTCTCCGCCAAATAAGCCGGCTCCAAATTTTCTTTGGAAAAAAATCGATAATTCAACACTTTGTTCGGAAGCTAAAAAGGCACTTTTTTGGACAACAACACTGCGCCCGGGTTGAATATTAATAGCATAGATAGAACCAGGAAAGCTGGAAGCAAAGGCAATTTCACCAACGCCACCCATTGCTGTATAGCGATTTTGAAAAAAGGATTCGCCGGAAAACATCCGGCCAAAAGCCTTGCCAACACCACCGTTGGTGGTTGTTTCCATGCTGATGTTATTGGTCATCCAGCTCATTGAGCCTCTTTCTGTAATCATGGTCTCTCCTGGGGCTAATTGACAAATTGCCACTGGCAAAGGGGTTCCTTCAATTCGATATTGCATAAATTCCTCCTGTTCTTTGATTAGTTAAAGTCACTTGCTTAAAATGTCAAAACTGACATTAATATTATATCACAAAAGCACAACACAATCAAAAAAATGTAACCATTTTTTGATTCGAGTTACTGCTCATATGTCTTATCCGCAAACTTGCCTATGGAGCGCGCTCCTAGCCAGCTTTTCACTTTGCCGAATCCGAATATCCTTTCAAATATCTCTGCATTGTTTCTGCCCATTCGGTATTCTCTTCGGCTTAGCGAAAAGCCTGCACACGGAATGCAAGCATTCCGTGTCTGTTTGCTCCTTCGCCGCACTCACAGTTTATTCGCGGATACTATATTATAGAAAGCACGAGTGAGCCAAAAATTACTTCGTAATTTTTGGTCGTGAGGGCACTCATATGCCATCTTTCGTAATCAAAACCTTCTATGCAAGCATAGCGGTTTTGATACTTCAGATGTCGCACTCGTGCTTTTTCACGGATATTATATCACAAATTGGATATTTGTAATCGGAAACTTTTTAAAAATATGACTGTTTTTTTTAATTGCTTTTTGGAAGCAAATGGGTTAAGATAAAAAGATGACAATTAATAGAATTTAATAGAAAGGTAATATAGATGTCGTATCATAGTTTATTTTTTAGTTACCAGGATCAGTCACCATGGACGGAAAATGGAGATGCTAATTTGACCAATCCGCTGATTGTGGCCATGACGGAAATGGGAATATCCAGTACCAAAATTCGTGAGCTGCTCAATAAATTAGCGAAAAAAAATCCAGCCCAGAAATTGTCGGAAAATGAGAGTGACCTTGAAATCACCCGTCAGAACTGGGAGCAGCATATTGGGCGAAAACAAAGTTATTCTGCTTTGGTTCGTTTTTTTCAAGTTTTGATTGAAGAAGAGCCGGAAAATATTCGCCAGTATTTCAGCCAATTAGCAGATGGAATTTATACCAATGATTTTTATAGTTTGATTCGTTTGGCCTATGCACTGGAATCAGGGCAAAAAGAAGAAGTAGCAAGAGCCTTGGCCTTTTTGACAGCCAGTTATCAGCCCTTACATTTTGAATTACCGGAGCAGGAAACAAAGGTTTTCATTGAACAAATTATGGGTTTGGCTGAGAAAAAGGGTAATTATTCAATTGAAGGTACAAATTTGTATGACAAAATTTGTCATATTTCGCAAAATAGGGCATATTTGCAAGATTTTGCCAAACTGGAAGAAGAAAATCTAAATATTTATACCCTTCGTGCTTTGGCAATTCGGCTTGGCCGGGAAACGAAAGAGGATATCTTAAAAAATCTGTTTTGTGCAGTTCACGCTTTTCGGGTAATTTCACCACTGCTGCCTGATTTCCCGGCGGCGATTCAGCAATTTTATCTGGTCATGCAGGCTGCTTACTTAGCGCTGGGCTGTCCGGAAATGAAACCAGCTGAAGCTGGTACAGAAAAAAATTGGCCGCTGATTTTTCAATTAAGCGGTGTTTCTAAAAATAGTTCACATATTTTCTTTATTTACTCATGTTATCGGGAATATCAATTTGCACAGTCCAGTATTTATCCGGAAATGGCTTATCAGCTTATTCATTCCGAATTAAAGCCGGAGATAGTAAATCAGCCAAAGACTGTGAAATAAATACGGTTTACTCAATGCTGACAGTATAAAACCAAGAACAGGAGATTATATGGAAAAGAAATTTAAGTCAGGATTTATAGCCTTGATTGGCCGGCCTAATGTCGGAAAGTCAACCTTGATGAATGCTCTGGTTGGTCAAAAGGTGGCAATTATGTCGCCAAAACCGCAGACAACCAGGAACCGGATTCAAAGCATTTTGACGACTGAGGACAAGCAGGTGATTTTTGTAGATACACCAGGTATCCATAAACCCAAAAGCAAGTTGGGTGAATATATGAATGCAGCTGCTCTTTTTACTTTTAAAGAAGTGGATTTGATATTTTGGCTGATTGAGCCAAATGATACCATTGGTGCCGGTGACCAATTTATTATTGAAAAATTAAAAGAAGCCGGAACACCTGTAATTCTTCTGATCAATAAGATTGATACAGTGGAGAAACCGTTTTTGCTAAAGGTAATTGATGCTTATAAAGATAGTTATCCGTTTTTGGAAATTTTGCCAATATCGGCTTTAAAGCAGGAAAATACAGATAGAATTATGGAAATTATTGATCAGCACTTGGAGGAAGGCCCACAATTCTTTCCGGATGATATGATAACTGATCAGCCGGAGAGACAAATCCTCTCTGAGCTGATCCGGGAAAAAATATTAAAACTTCTGCAGGAGGAAATTCCGCATGGAGTGGCAGTAACCATTGACAGCATGGATGAAACGGAAGATGGCAGTCAAATCATTATCGATGCCACCATTGTCTGTGAGAAAAAAAGCCATAAACCGATTATTCTGGGAAAAGGCGGCAGTATGATCAAACAAATCGGTATTCTATCACGGCGTGATATTGAAGGCTTTTTAGGCATGCATGTCAGACTTAATTTATGGGTAAAAATCAAAGAAAATTGGCGTGACAGCGAATTTTTAATGAAAAATTATGGATATAGAAAAGGAGAATAAAATGGCACAAAATCCTATGATTACTATTCTAATGGAAAGCGGAGCAACAATTAAAGCTGAACTTTATCCGGAAGTTGCACCAAACACAGTTAAAAACTTCATTTCCTTGGTTCAAAAGGGCTTTTACAATGGCTTGATTTTTCATCGGGTAATTCCGGGCTTTATGATTCAAGGCGGAGATCCGGCAGGTTCCGGTATGGGTGGACCGGGGTATTCGATTCGGGGTGAATTTTCTGCCAATGGATTTAAAAATGAATTAAAACATGAAGTTGGTGTATTATCAATGGCCCGTACTCAGGTAAAAGACTCAGCTGGCTGTCAATTTTTTATTATGGATGCAGCTGCTCCGCATCTGGACGGAAATTATGCGGCTTTTGGCAAGGTTACAGAGGGAATTGAAGAAGTTCACCGAATCGCAAATGTATCAAGAGATTACAAAGATAAGCCGGATGCTGATGAGCGAATGAAAGAAGTGACAGTTGATACTTTTGGAGTGACATATGATGAGCCGGAGAAATTACCGGAAATAGAATAATCAATTATCAAATAGGACTCTTTTCCTATTTATTATATAAGCTAAAATACATAGATATAATTGACTTGAACATGATTTTATGATAAGATAAACGGGATTGTTAAAAAGCTGAACGCCAAAGCAATATCGGTAGTATGATGGCTGAACAAGCAATAACTATTTCGGGTTAGGAGTGGACATGATAAGAAGTATGACTGGCTTTGGGACAGAAACTTTAACAAAGGGTGGAAAGAGCTTAACTGTGGAAATTCGTTCATTAAATCATCGCTATTGCGAAATTAATATTCGGCTTCCCAAAAAGCTCTATTTTCTGGAGCATAGTATAAAAAACCAAATCAAGAATCACTTAATGCGAGGGAAGGTAGATGTATTTGTTACCTATCAGTTTGCAGATGGAACAGAAACAAATATTAGCTATAATCGGGAATTAGCTAAGAAATATGTTTCCGAAATTCAAAAGATGTCAGTTGATTTGTTTCTGGAAAATGATTTATCAGTGTCAAAGATCTTGACTTTACCGGATTTATTTGTATCTGAGGAAGAAGATGAGGATGAGAACTTCCTGGAGAGCTTTATGACTGAAGTGATCGAGGGAGCTGTTCGTAAAGTAGTAGCAGCTCGTGAAACGGAAGGTGAATTGCTTAAGGCTGATATTTTAAAAAAGTTGGATGAGATCGAACGGCAAAGTCAATTGCTGCCTGGTTTAGAAATTGCTTCTGTTGAAGAATACCGAAATCGCCTGACAGAAAAGGTCAGTGAGTTATTGCATGGTGAAGGCATTGATGAAGCTCGGATCATTACAGAAACCGCTATTATGGCTGATCGTTTGTCAGTGGATGAAGAAATTGTTCGTTTACAGGGTCATCTTTTGCATATGCGCAGTGTTCTGGCTGAAGAAGTCGGGATCGGTAAAAAACTGGATTTTATCATTCAGGAAATGAACAGAGAAGTCAATACCATCTCCTCCAAAGCGGTCAAAATGGAAATGAAAAATATAGCCATTGAACTAAAAAACACCATCGAAAAAATCCGAGAACAAATTCAGAACATAGAGTAACCAGCCACGTTTAGTTTTTTTAGCATCGCAGAGTGCGTCTGCGGCAGCGTTTGCGGCATCGCAGAGTGCGTTTCGTGCCTGAGCGAAGCGAAGGTCAAGATGCAAAAAACCTGTGGCTGGTTACGGGCGGAAGAGAAAGAACGATAGAAGCTGAAGAAAAGCCATGTTTAGGTTAATGAATGAAACTACAACGATTTTATGAAAGAAACGGGCATTTAAATAATGAACAAGATATTTGTAAATATTGGATATGGAAATGTGGCCAGTGTCAGCAAAATAACGGCCATTATTAAACCGGATGCTGCACCGATTAAAAGGATAATTGCACAGGCCAAAGAAAGCTCAACTTTTGTTGATGCTACTGCCGGTAGAAAAACCCGAAGCTTGGTAGTAATGTCGGATGGTTATTTAATTGCCAGTGCATTGCAGGCAGAAACCATTATCAGCAGAATTGAAGGAAAGGAATGTTCAGAAAAAGATGAATAAGGGACATTTATATGTAATTTCTGGCTTTTCCGGAGCCGGTAAGGGAACCGTTGTAAAATCTCTGATTGACAGAATTCCGGATGTGGCCTTGTCAGTTTCGGCAACTACCAGAACTCCACGTCAAGGGGAATATTACGGAAAACATTATTATTTTCTGGATAAGCATGTTTTTGAGGACATGATTACCAAAAATGAGTTATATGAATATGCTGTTTACTTAGACAATTATTACGGTACACCAAAAAAATTTGTACAAGAGCAGTTAAGTGAAGGGTTTGATGTGATCTTAGAAATTGAAATGCAGGGAGCGCTGCAGGTTAAGCAGGCAGAGCCGGATGCAATTTTAATCTTTATCATTCCGCCCAGAGTTGAGACTTTAAGACGAAGGCTGTTAAATCGAAATACCGAGACACTGGACGTTATTCACAAACGTTTAGAAAAATCATCAATTGAAGTTGACCAAATGATACATTATAACTATATTGTTGAAAATGATAAGCTGGAAGTTTGTGTTGAAGATATTATTGCTATCATGAGGGCCGAAAAAATAAAAAAGGCTGATAAACAAAAAATTATGAACCGCTTTCATCAGGAATTTGACAATATTTTGAAAGGAGAATAATTATGCTGCACCCTTCGTATTCTGATTTAATGACTGTAATAAATGAGAGAAATGACGATATAAATTTAAAGAGTAGATATTCGGTGATTATTGCAGCCGCCAAACGTGCCAGACAGTTGGTGGAAAACCATGAAAATAAGGATAGAAAAGCAATTTCTATTTCTGTTGATGAATTATATCAGGGAAAAATCGATATAAAAAAATAAATAACTCAAAAAGATTGTTCCAAGGCGTGGGAAAGTTGAGTAAATAAACGAAACCAGAGGAGAAGACATGAACAAAAGACAAAAGCAAGATATTACTTTTTGGCAAAGCTGCATAGTAGTTTTTGCATTGTTTATTATTGTCTTTTTGATTCTTTCCTATTGGGAATACCGACGATTTTTACATCATGAGATGGAGCATAATTTCAGTCAGACAGAAGTGAAAGCTGAGTTGGCCAGACAATGGGTAGCTGAGCGATATGAACAGTTCAGTATTTTAGCAGATGTTTTTTCGGTGGCTGAACTGAACTATCAAAAGATTAAATTGTTCCAGGGCTTTGAAGCAGTTGATCAGGAGATTTACCGGAAATTGTATTATGTTGACCGGAACTTTAATACAGTTGATTCCAATGGGTTAGGATCAGTTTCGTCAGAGGAATTTGCCAAAATATTTGAGAAGGTTAAAGAAAGCAAACATTCTTTACTGACGAAAGTGGAATTTTATCAGGATACCAATGAACCGGTTTTTTCAGTGATTGCTCCTATTCGAAATGAATTGGAGGAGCTGAAAGGTATTTTAGTTGGGGTTATTTCTTTGAATCCGCTGCAATCTTACTTAAATAATGCCGGCTTTCATTCTTCAGGAGAAGGTGATGAAAGCTCAACCTGGATTTTAAATTCCGAAAAACAAACGATTTTACATAATAATCAGGAAATGATTTTAAACTTCAGGCTTGACCATGGCGAAGATTTTGGCTATAAAAACATTGACCAATTAGGAGATTTAATTGATAAAAATATTTCCGGAACTATTCGTTATACCATTAAAAATGAAGGAAATTTATTTTTATCTTTTGTTAAGACCAAAATTAATGATGGCTGGGTAATCATGGTTGGCCGGCTGGAAATTAGTTATTGGGAATTTTTATCTCATTCCTGGATGTGGAAAGTCTTGCTTATATTGGCAGCTGCAGGTTTAGTGATTGCCTGGCAGGAACATATGCGCCGGAAAATATCAGATCCGATTAACCAACTTAAAAATTCATTGATGGCCTTTAATGCCGGCAGCCGTCATTTTACAATCGGTTCCAAACAAACGGTAGAATCTGCTGAATTAGCTGATGAAATTCGCAAAGTTACAGATACCGTAGTAGCACAGTCCTATAATGTGGAAAGTCTGATTCGGGAAAGGACCAAGGCTTTATCCGATTTAAACACAACGATTGCTGCTAAAAATAAGGAGTTAAGTGAAATCAATGCCTCTTTGTCAGCCAGTAATTATCGTTTGCAGCATAAGGCAACTACTGATATGCTGACACAACTACTTAACCGTCAGGAATTTATTGCCTTGACTGATAGCTTGATGCAGGATGCAAATCGGGATATTGGCAAGGACTTTTCCATTCTGTTTTTGGATTTAGATAACTTTAAGAAATATAATGATAATTTTTCTCATGATATTGGTGATTTCGTTCTGAAAAGTATTTCTGAATTAATTCAAAATAATGTCAGAGCAATGGACGTATCTGCTCGTTATGGTGGTGATGAATTTGTTATTTTAATTAATCATCCGGAATTGCAGGCCGCAGTTTCAACCGCTGAAAGAATTTTAATTAAAATTCAAGAAGTCAATGGTTATGCCCGTGAAATTGGTGAGATATTGGGTGAGGAAGTTCAAATTCCAATTGAAAATCAACTTTCATGTTCCATTGGTGTGGTTCATTACTCAGGTAAATTAAATATGACAAATGCGGAAGAATTAATGACTTTAGCCGATGATATGATGTATCAGGCGAAAAAGGCGGGAAAAGGCCGGATTGAAATTTATGAACCGGCAACCGAAATTACAGCTGCTGAAATCAAATAAGAAAAATTTTCTGGTTTTGACAAAAACGATTTTATTGTGTAAAATAAAAAAGAGTGCTGCGGCACTCTTTTTGGCTATCCCTTAAAAATATTTATCAGGAAGTTAAAGCGGATTTGCATGGAATAGGAGAGCTGGAAAAAATGATGAAATATATTAATGTAGCAACAATTTCAACAGCCAAAGCACTGGACCGACTGTTTACTTATGCAGTTCCACCTGCTTTGAATGCGGAAGTTGAAATCGGCTCAATTGTACAAATTCCATTTGGACGCAGGAATACAGTGCAAAAAGCTTTTGTAATTGAAACGGAGGTAGAAAAGCCGGAAGCTGAGTTCGAGTTAAAACAAATTTTATCGGTTTCCGGGGAGCATTTTCTGACACCGGAACAAATTGAGCTGGCACTTTGGATGAAACAATATTATGTGGCCACGCTAGCTTCAGTAATTAAATTAATGCTGCCTCCATCTTTTCAGGTTCGGTCAAAAAAACAGATCAGTTATTATCTAAAAGCAGATGCTAAGCAGATTGACACATATTGTCAAAAGTTAAGGAATGGAAAATATCAAAAACGATTAGATCTGCTGGAATATTTTATGTCCGTTCATGGCAGGGAACTGCCGCCATTGAGTGAGCAAAGCTTTTATAGTAAAGGAATTTTGGATACCTTGGTGAAAGATGGTATCATTGGTTGTCGTGAAATCG
The DNA here is from genome assembly GCA_003858485.1 of Clostridiales bacterium COT073_COT-073. Classification (GTDB taxonomy): domain Bacteria; phylum Bacillota; class Clostridia; order Lachnospirales; family Vallitaleaceae; genus W11650. The sequence continues at coordinate 9,501 of RQYD01000022.1, read as the reverse complement.
TTGCTTCAGCTCTGAGCCCCTATTTACAAGATACAGAAATAAAAATTGAACCAATTGATTTAAATACTGAACAATTGGCAGTATATTCAGCGATTAAAAATGATTTTCATGGGATTCATTTAATTCATGGTGTAACCGGCAGCGGCAAGACGGAAGTTTATTTTAAGCTGATTGAAGATGTTTTAAGTCAGGGAAAAACAGCAATTGTGTTGCTTCCGGAAATTGCTTTGACTTTTGCTCTGGTTCGTCGTTTTTTACAGCGCTTTGGCCAGATTATTGGTTTGTTTCATAGTCGGTTGTCAGAGGGAGAAAAGCTGGCAGAATGGGAAAGAGCCAGAAAAGGAGAAAGTCGGATCATGATTGGGCCGCGCTCGGCGCTATTTGCCCCAATCCGGAATTTAGGTTTAATTATTGTTGATGAAGAACATGAAAGTAGCTATAAATCTGATTTTATGCCGAAATTTCAAACTACAGAAGTAGCTGCTAAAATGGGTAAAATTTATGATATTCCTGTAATTTTAGGTAGTGCCACACCAGCAGTGGAAAGTTATTATTATGCCCTTAACCAGCGCTTCCGACTGCATAATTTGAACCACAAAGCCTTAAATAACTGGCCGCTTATGGTTGAAGTGATTGATATGCGCCGGGAATTGGAAGCCGGTAATCGTTCATTTTTAAGCATGGCCTTGGAAAAGGCAATAATTGAGGCCTTGGAGCGTAAGGAACAGGTAATTTTACTAAATAACCGGCGTGGTTATGCCAAATTTGTTTCCTGTCGGAAATGTGGTTTTGTTTATAAATGTCCACATTGCGAAATGCCCATGACATATCATAAAGAGCCGGTGATGATGGTTTGCCATCATTGTGGTTATCAAAAAACTATGCAAAAAATATGTCCGGAGTGTGAAAGCCCATATTTAAAAGCATTTGGAATGGGAACACAAAAGATTGAAAGTGAATTGAAAAAAAAGTTTCCGGAAGTATCGATTATACGGATGGATTATGATACCACTCGTTCCAAGCATGGCCATGATAAAAAACTTCAGGAATTTGCTAAGGCGGAAAGTGGAATTTTAGTGGGCACTCAGATGATTGCCAAGGGTCTGGATTTTCATAATGTGACAGTAGTAGGAGTACTGGCAGTTGACCAAGGACTTTATACTGATGATTTTCGGGCCAGTGAGCGGACTTTTCAACTTCTGACTCAGGTAATTGGACGGACCGGCCGTGGCAATAAACCGGGCAGGGCTTTTTTGCAAAGCTATTCGCCAGAGCATTTTGCTATTCAAGCTGGAATGAAACAGGATTATCAGGCATTTTACCAGGAAGAAATCGTTTATCGTAAACTTCTGAAAAATCCGCCCTACTGTGAAATATTAGAGATAATGGTAGCGCATGGATCGGAAAACGAGTTAACAATTATGATTAAGGAATTAGCCAAAGAGCTAAAGCAGTTGATTGAGCGAAACAAATGGGAAATTGAAGTTTTGGGTCCGAGTACCCCCTATTTATTTAAAATAGCTGATACTTACCGCAAAATAATATTGTTAAAAGCCAATCGACATAAGGAGTTGACTTTTCTAATGAAATACCTATATAATAAGAAAGTGGAGAAATCAGGTTTTACTTTGTATTTGGATATTAATCCGCAGTTTTTAAATTAAAAGGGTAAATGCCTGGAAGACAGTTATATGATAAAGAAGCAAGAAAGGATAAAATATGGCATTACGAATAGTCAGAACAATGGGCGATGAAGTTTTGCGTAAGCGCGCCAAGGAAGTAAAAGTAATAAATGACAAACTGAAAATTTTAATAGATGATATGATTGAAACCATGTATGCTGAAAATGGAGTTGGCTTAGCGGCACCTCAAATTGGTATTTTAAAGCGGGTTTTTGTAATTGACGTCGGGGAAGGGCCAATTGCCTTTATTAATCCGGAAATTATTGAAGTCAGTGAGGAGATTCAAAAAGGAGTGGAAGGCTGTTTAAGTATTCCTGGCGAACGTGGTTATGTGATTCGGCCAATGCGGGTTAAAGTGAAAACGCAAACAATCAATGGTGATGAAGAAATCATTGAAGCGGAGGGCTTATTTGCCAGAGCAATTTTTCATGAAAATGACCATTTAAATGGCCAGCTCTTTATTGACATTATGGAGGACGAACCAGTTCTGGAAGAAGAAATTGATGAAAACGACGGAGAAATTTGTTAGGGGCAGCAGAGCGGAAAATTTATCAGCGGCAGATCTTAGATGATTAATAAGAGACGGTACCGGGAGATAATTTGGATGAAGCAAAGGCGGAAGTAAATAGGTGATAGAGTCAAAAGATTTTTTGACGGATATCATATGACAAATAAAGGAATGAAAGATGAAGATAGTTTTTATGGGCACACCGGAATATAGTGTGCCGACTTTGCAGGCGTTGATTGATTCTGAGCATGAGGTCATTGCCGTTTATACCAAACCGGATAAACCAAAAGGACGAGGCAAAAAAATGGAAATTACACCGGTCAAAGCGCTGGCTGAGGAATTTCATATACCGATCTATCAACCGGTAAATTTTAAAGAAGAAGCCACAGTAACGGAATTTACTGAACATAATGCTGATTTGGCAGTGGTGATTGCCTATGGCTTGATTTTGCCGCCGACTGTACTGGCAGCTTATCCGGGCGGCTGTATCAATTTACATGCTTCTTTGTTGCCTAAATTTCGGGGAGCCTCGCCAATTCAAGCCGCTATCTTAGCCGGAGAAAGTAAAACCGGTGTGACTTCCATGCAAATGAATGCCGGTCTTGATACCGGAGATATGCTATTAAAAGCGGAAATTGACTTAAATGGAAATGAAACTGCCGGCGATCTGCATGATCAGTTGGCCCAAATCAGTGCCCGGCTTTGCCTGGATACTTTAGCCGGTTTGACAGTTGGCAGCATCATTGCCCAGCCGCAAAAGGAAGAAGCGGTTTCTTATGCTGGTAAAATCACCAAAGAAATGGGAAAAATTCGTTGGAGTACCACACCATTTGAAATTGACCGGCAAATTCGGGGAATGAATCCCTGGCCAAGTGCCTTCACTTATTGGCAGGGGAAAATTTTGAAAATTTGGAAGGCTGTGCCTTTGCCGGCTGATATCCGAAAGGGAGAAGCCGGAGAGATCTTGCAGGTAAGTGAATCCGGGATTGAGGTTGCATGTGGCAAAGGATCATTATTGATTCAGGAATTGCAGCAAGAGGGCAAAAAACGAATGAGTGTTGCCAGTTTTTTAAATGGTCACCAGATGTCAGCCGGACAATTTTTAAATCGTTAGTTTGACTTTTAGCAAAAAGAATGCGGCATCTGCATTCTTTTTCGGCGTTTGTAAAGGGAAAATTTTAGGCATGACGAAAGTAAGGATGGAAGATGGTAAAAAAGGAAAGAGAGATTGCGCTGGAGATTTTGATGGAGCGCTCGGACAATCATTTTATTAAAACTATTTATATGCGGAAAATGGTAGAATATCCTTATTTAAATACAGTTCAAAAAGCAATGATCAAGCGCTTGGTTCAGGGGGTAGCAGAAAGAGAGTATACACTGGATTATGTGATCAGGGCTAATTCTAGTTTGCGCTTAAAGAAAATTGCTGCCAATGTCTTAAATATTTTGCGGTTGTCGGTTTACCAAATTATGTATATGGACAAGATACCTGAATATTCTATTGTCAACGAAGGCGTCGAGTTAGTGAAAAAGCAAAAACAATTTCAAGCAGTAGCTTTTACTAATGCAGTCTTGCATCAGATTGCCAATCAAAAAGCAAAAATTTTAAATGAAATTTCCCGACTGAAAGACCAAAAAAATTGGAAAGTTGCATATTCTTTTCCGCAGGAATTGATTGATTTATTGTTAAAGGAGTATTCGCCGAAAATTGTTGAAAAAATTCTGGCTGAATCATTAAAAGAAAAACCATTGACTTTGCGCTTTATTACACCGGATCAGCAGGCAGCTGCATCAGTCCGGGGGTTTTTGCAAAGTTCCAAGCGGATTGTTGGTCAGGGTATTTTATTTGATCGGGTTTGTAAATATTATGGAAATATTGAACAAGAAAGTATTTTCCAACAAGGATATTTACAAATTCAGGATGAAGCCTCTATGTTGGTGGGGCATTTGGCAGCGGCTGATCAGCCCAAATCAGTTTATGATTTATGTGCAGCTCCGGGGGGAAAATCGACTCATTTGGCGGTTTTATTACCGGATAGTCAAATTATGGCAACAGATGTCAGCCCGGAAAAGGCACAAAAAATTAAAGAAAATAAGAATAGATTAAAATTGGCTAATTTACAGATTAGTGTTCAAGACGCAACTCTTTTTGACCCTGAAAAAAAAGAAGCCGATTGTGTATTGGCAGATGTTCCATGCTCAGGCCTGGGAGTTATTGGCAGCAAGCCGGAGATTAAATACCGAATTAATCAGTCAGCCATTAATGAGCTCAATCAAATTCAATCTCAAATTCTGGAACAGGCAGCTAAATATGTAAAAAACGGCGGGACTTTGTTTTACAGCACTTGCACAATTCTGTCTGCTGAAAACCGGCTGATGGTTGAAAAATTTTTACAAAAGCATCCGGAATTCAGCTTGTGTTCAATTGCTGATGATCCGATCTTTCAGGGAGAAAATGCTAAACAAATGGAGAAGAACGGAGAGATGATATGGCAAAATCAAATGTTACAGATATTGCCACAAAGTCTTCATGGATTTTTTATTGCAAAATTACGAAAAACACTATAGAATAAAAAAGATAGGATGGATTCAATGTCAAAAATAAATTTGCTGAACTATACACTCATGGAATTGGAAGATGTATTAACTGAATTAGGGGAAAAGAAGTTTCGGGCACTTCAAATTTTTGAGTGGCTGCACCAAAAGCAGGTGACCAGTTTTGATGAAATGAGTAATTTGTCCAAACCGCTTCGGGAAAAATTAAAAAGTCAGACACAAATTCCGCAGATTGAAGTGGTTCGGACACAGACCGATCATCAGGATGGAACACAGAAAATGTTGTATCGATTTGGCGATGGCGAATATGCTGAAACTGTTAAAATGGTATATGAGCATGGCAGTTCGGTATGTATTTCTTCACAAATCGGCTGCCGGATGGGTTGTACTTTTTGCGCTTCTACTTTGGGTGGACTAAATCGAAATTTAAGTGCAGCTGAAATGCTGATGCAAATTTATGAAATTGAGAGAAATTCCGGACCGGTCCATTCCGTAGTAATTATGGGTATGGGTGAGCCTTTTGATAATTATTCTGAGTTTTTAAGGTTTGTGGAATTGATTAATCATCCGCATGGCCGAAATTTGGGCAGCCGGCATATTACAGTATCAACCTGTGGATTAGCTGATAAAATCAAAGAATTTGCTGACTTAAAAACCCAGATTAATTTGGCAGTCAGTTTACATCAGGCAAGGCAGGAAAAACGGGCAGAAATTATGCCAATTGCCAGAAAGTATGATTTGGAAACATTAAAAAGTGCCTGTCAGTATTATATTAGTAAAACAAATCGGCGAATTACCTTTGAGTATGGATTGATTGAAAATAAAACCGATCAAATGGTTGATGCCGATGCCTTGATTGGTTTTTGTAAAGGATTATTATGTCATATTAATCTGATTCCAATTAACCCGGTTGCAGATCGAAATCAAAAGGCACCGGATAAAAAGCGGCAATATGCATTTAAAAATTATTTGGAAAAAGCCGGAATACCGGTATCACTACGAAGAACATTAGGTAAAAATATTGATGCGGCCTGTGGCCAACTCAGGAAAAAAGAGGAAGAAATATGCAAGCAATAGGATTGACGGATATCGGGAATCATCGAATGGTCAATGAAGATAGTTATTTTGTAAGTACATCAGCCATTGGAGCGCTTCCGAATTTATTTATTGTGGCAGATGGATTGGGTGGACATGCAGCAGGAGATATGGCATCTAAGATTGCAGTTGATGCGACAGTGGCTTATTGTCAAAATGCACCTGCAGAAATATCGGCGGATTTATTAAAAAATGCTTTTGAGCAAGCAAATGAAGAAGTCCAGGTTTATGGCAAAACGATTAATAAGCTGTATGAAATGGGCTCTACTTTGATTGCGGCCAGCATTTTTGATGATTATTATCAAATTGCTAATGTTGGCGATAGCCGGGCATATTTGTACCGGGATGGCAGCTTGCAAAAACTGACAAAAGATCATTCGCTTGTTCAAAAATTACAGGAGGAAGGCGTAATTACTGAAGAAGAAGCATTTAGCCATGAAAAACGGAATTTAATTTTACGGGCAATTGGGATGGAACCGATCATTCAGGTCGATACTTATACCGATGCAATTAAAAACGGTGATATCATTATGCTTTGCAGTGACGGCTTAAGCAATTTTATCCGGCGTCAGGCGATGGAAGAAATTTTTCGGCAGGAAGATAATATATCGGCTTTGGCACAAAGGTTGCTGGATACTGCACTGGCCAATGGCGGCAGTGATAATATTACAGTGGTAGTGGTAAAAAACGCTAAGGAAAGCGAGGATGACTTATGCTGAAAAAAGGAGATTTAATCAACAACCGCTATGAGATTTTAAAAAATATCGGTACCGGCGGAATGTCTGATGTCTATAAAGCTAAATGCCATAAGCTCAACCGCTTTGTGGCTATTAAAATCCTAAAATCGGAATTGTGTGAAGATGAAAATTTAGTAAAGCGTTTTAAAGTTGAAGCTCAGGCAGCGGCCAGTTTGTCTCACCCCAATATTGTGGCTGTTTATGATGTTGGTGATGAAGAAGATTTTCATTATATTGTAATGGAATACTTAGAAGGAAAAACCCTTAAAAAAGTAATTAAGGAAAAAGGGGTATTAAGCGAAGCGGAAATATACCATGTGGCTTCCAGTGTCTTGGCGGCTCTTTCGCATGCCCATCACAACCATATTATTCATCGTGATATCAAGCCGCAAAATATATTTTGGACTAAAAATAATAAAATCAAGGTAATGGATTTTGGAATTGCTCATATTATTACTGATAAAACAGTGGATATGAATCAGGAATTGACCGGTTCGGTTCACTATGTATCACCCGAACAGGTTCGGGGTTTGGTTCCGAAAGAATGCAGTGATATTTATTCATTGGGAATTACCATGTATGAGATGGCAATTGGTGAGGTTCCTTATAATGGAGATAATCCGGTAAATATTGCGTTAATGCATATTGATGGTCAAATTCCGGGAATTTGTGAGCGTAATCCGGAAATTAGTCAGAATTTTGAAACCATCATCAAAAAAGCAACCGAAAAGAAAACGATTAACCGTTACTCAACTGCTAAAGAAATGCTGTCAGCTTTAAAAACAGCCTATCAGCATCCCGAGGAAATTATTAAATATACAAATGTAGACAGTGATTCTAATCCGACCTTAATGATTCCTAAGAATGACATTAAGCAAATTTGGAGTAAGTCGGAGTACCAGGACTTTGGCGGTGAAAAAGATCCCTATGAGAAGTATATTAAATGGTCGGCAGTGCTCCTGGCTTTTGTGGTGGTGGCAATTGCAACCACTGTTATTGTGTCAAACAATATTAAAAACTGGATTCCTAATATGGTTCAGGTGCCTAATTTGGTGAATATGAATGTGGAGGATCTGGCCATCCGCTATCCTCATTTAAAGTATGCTGTTGATGGTTATGTTTATCATGATACCATTTTAAGAGGACATATTGTAGAGCAGGATGTAAATGCCAATGAAAGTGTAAAAGAAGATTCGATTATTGGGGTGATCGTCAGCAAAGGCGTGGAAGAACGACCGGTACCAAATGTTCTTAATTTCAATTACACGGAAGCTGAAAAGAAATTGCTGGAACAGGGATTTGTGACAGAGCGTATTTTAGAAAATGATGATATTGCTGCGATCGGCAATGTATTCCGGCAGCTGCCGGCAGCCGATACGCTTTTGCCCAAAGGGGGAATTGTCACCATTTATGTGAGTAAGGGCGCAGAAGTGAAGTTAGAAGAAGTGCCTGATTTGCTTAATCACCCTAAACAGGAAGCAATTGCTAAATTAACAGAGCTGGGCTTTATTGTTAATGTGATTGAAACTTATAATGATCAGTATGAAAAGGGACGTGTCATTATGATGAGCATTGCGCCTAAAAATAAAGTGGTTAAAGGTTCACCAATTGACCTGTCAGTTAGTCTGGGCAAAGAATTTATTCAAAATAAATTGGAATTTCGGGTGAATTCGCCTTTTGGACCAACTCAGGAATCCGGAATTCTCAAAGTTACTTTGACTCAAAATAATAGCGAAAAAATTATTTTGGAGAGGGAAGTAAAAATTGATGAATTTCCGCTGACTTTATCTGCAGAGGGAACTGGTACCGAGATTTTAACGGTTTATTTGGATGGAGTGAAACAATATACCAGACAATTAATTTTTACTGAGGAATAGGATGAACGGAAAAATTATTAAAGGAATTGGCGGCTTTTATTATGTCCAAACGGAAAATCATGTGATTGAGTGTAAAGCCAGAGGATTGTTTCGTAAAACCGGAGAAACTTTGCTGGTGGGAGATGATGTATTAGTGGAACCATCCGGTGAAGCCGGAAAGGGGTATATCACACAGATTTTACCCCGCCGGAATGAATTAATTCGTCCACCGGTATCGAATATTGATCAAATTTTACTATTGTTTGCCTTGGAAAATCCTAAACCAAATTTCAATTTATTGGATCGCTTTTTGGTGATGCTGGAGCAAAAAAAATTGCCGGTCATAATTGGTTTTAATAAATCGGATTTGCAGAATCAAACCATTGATTTTGTTGAAAAATATCAGGTAATTGGCTATCCGGTTCATGTTTTTTCGGCACATCAGTCAGACCTGCATGATTTAAGAAAACTGCTGGCCGGAAAAACCACAGCGCTGGCCGGACCTTCCGGGGTCGGGAAATCGACTCTGGTTAACTTATGGCAATCGGAAATTATTATGGAAATTGGTGATGTCAGTCAGAAAATCGGACGGGGCAAACATACCACCCGGCATGTCAATTTAATTCCGCTCGATCAAAGGAGCTTTATTGTTGACACCCCCGGTTTTACTTCTTTGGACTTACAGGAGCTTGAGTATCGCCAAATTCGCCATTACTTTCCGGAATTTGCCGACTATGCTGTGCAGTGTAAGTTTTTGGATTGCCTGCATGATAAGGAAGCGGGCTGTGCAGTCAAGCAGGCAGTAGACAGTGGTCAGATTTGGCAAAGCCGATATGATAGTTATTTACAGTTGAAAGAACAATTGATGCGGGAGGAACCCTATCCAATCAGAAAAAACAGATAGTACTTTTTAGGTTTAAAAACAAAGAAAGGATAAGCTAAAGAGCTGTTACAAAATCAAGACTCTAAGGGTAGTGTCAAGTGATTTATGAAAAAGTTTGCCAATAAAAAAAGAGACAAATGCCCCTTAAAAAACTGTAAATATAGATCGCTGAAGGCTCTCCGAG
>RQYD01000021.1 GCA_003858485.1 Clostridiales bacterium COT073_COT-073 | reverse complement strand
AAGCCATCTTACGAAGTATGTGGCGAAAGCGGTGGAACCCATGTGCCCGCTCCCCGGAGCGGGATAGAGCCCAAAAAGACTGTGGGAAAGTTGAGTTAGTATACCTACTGTTAGAAAGCGGAAAAAATCATTTTATTTAAATAAGGAATAAGTATAAAAATGGAAAAGGAGAAAATAGTGAAGAAAAGAGAAAAACACTCAGCCAAAGCAGATGTCATGCATAGTTTTATAAGTTTACGCAGACGAGTGGTGGTTGATGGTATTTTAGTCGGCATCATTGCCGGCTTGGTGTCAATTGCCTATCGCCTGACCCTGGGCTATATCGGACATATCAGTGAAACTGTTTATGCCGCAGCCAGACAAAATATGTGGCTGATTCCGCTGATTTTTTCAGGACTGGCAGCATTAGGCCTGGCTGTTGGTATTTTAGTCAAATTAGTACCGCTCAGTAGTGGCAGCGGTATTCCCCAAGTACAGGGTGAAGTGCTGGGAGTGGTTAATATGAAGCCATGGCGGTTAATTGGAGCTAAATTTCTGGGAGGCTCATTGGCTAATTTGGGTGGTTTATCATTGGGCCGGGAAGGACCATCTATTCAACTTGGAGCAGCAGCCGGAAAGCTGGTTTCACAAATTTTAAAAAGAGATAATAATGAGGAGCGATACTTGATTTCAGCCGGGGCCAGTGCGGGCTTGGCGGCAGCTTTTAATGCGCCGATCTCCGGCACTTTGTTTACCCTTGAGGAAATGCATAAAAATTTTGCCCCTCTCTTGTTAATTCCGTCCTTACTGGCCAGTGTGACAGCCGATTATGTATCTAAGAATGTGTTTGGTCTGGCACCGGTCTTTTCCTTTACGGTGAAAGAAACCCTGCCACTTAAGCTATATGGCTGGCTGATTGTACTTGGGATATTTTGTGGTATGGTGGGTGTGGTTTTCAATTTTATGTTGTTAAAGGGACAGGACATTTATGCCAAACTGCCGCTTAAAAAAGAGTATTGGCCGATTATTGCCTTTGTAGCAGCAGCGGTGTTTGGCTTGATTTTTCCCTATGTTCTGGGTGGCGGCCATGAGTTAATGGAAAATCTGGCTGAGCATCCGGCTACAATCGGATTTTTATTGCTGATTTTAGGTCTGAAGATATTTTTTACTTCTGTCAGTTATGGCAGTGGAGCACAGGGCGGTATTTTTTTGCCGGTGTTGGTGATTGGCGGAGTAACCGGTGCGATTTTCCTGGAAAGCGGAGCTTATTTTAACTGGATTCCAGCAGAATTTTATATTAATTTTATTATTTTTGCCATGGCCGGAGTGCTGACCGGAGTAATTCGTTCGCCAATTTTATCGGTTTTGTTGGTAACAGAAATGACCGGCTCCTTCCTTCATATTTCCAGTCTTTCGGTGGTGGTTATTACTGCTTATTTAACAGCTGAACTGTTAAAGAGCAAGCCGATTTATGAATCGCTGCTGGAAAGACTGCTGCATGGCCTGCATGCCGAAGATAAGGACAGACCGCATTTAGCCAGGGCGCTCAGTGAATTTTATATTCGGGTTGGTTCAACCATTGACGGTAAGGCAATTAAGGATATCAACGGACCGGAACATTCACTGATCGTTGGCCTGTATCGTGGCGGCGAAGAAATTGTGCCCCAGGGTGATACAGTGATTCGAGGTGGTGACAGGATTATTGTACTGTGTAATGATGATCAGCTGTATGATATTAAACATTATTATAATAATGTTTAAGAAATATTCTGATATTAAATGGTATCAGAAATAGGGTTTAAGGATAAGGATGATTGGCGACAAATCAGTTTTGTCATATTCCATGGAATGACTTTTTCGGGTTGACTTTCTGACTGCTCAGAAATGTTTCGGTTTTTACGCAAAGACATGTTTGTGCACTACCTGAAACCGGTGTGAAAGATAGCTTTCAGAAGAGGATGGGATGGCCCCGAAAAAGACTGTGGGAAAGTTGAGTATATTAAAATTAGAAAAGGAAGAAAAGATATGAGTATTGTAGAATTATACACTGACCAGAAAAAAGAGCTGCGGCTTTACATTACCAATGCCAGAGAAATAGTAGAAACGGCCAGAAATTTGCATCATTCTCTGCCCTTGGCTACAGCTGCCCTGGGCCGTTTGTTGATTGGCACCGGCTTGATGTACTGCATGGAAAAATCAGAACGTGTCAAATTAACAGTACAAATTAAAGGCGACGGACCACTTGGCGGACTGTTGGCCACAGTCGAAGCGGGTGATTTAAAAGGCTATACTATCAATCCGGATACGGAAACTTTAATTAAAGAAAATGGCAAACTTGATATTTCCGGCGGAATTGGTCATGGCCGTTTATCAGTTGTTAAAGACTTTGGCTTAAAAGAGCCATACAGCAGTCAAATGAATTTAGTCAGCGGTGAAATTGCCGAGGACTTTACAGCTTATTTTGCAGAATCAGAGCAAACGCCGTCTGCGGTTGCACTTGGTGTACTGGTTGATGTTGATGGCAGTGTCCGGCAGGCTGGTGGTTTTATTGTGCAATTAATGCCATTTGCTTCTGAGGAAACCATCAGTCAATTGGAAAAAAATATTGCCACCTTACCGACAGTGACACAGCTTCTGGAGCAGGGAATGTCAACGGCTGAAATGGCCGATTTGATCTTACAGGGTTTGTCGGCTGAAAAAATGGAAGAAAAAATGATCCGCTATCATTGCAATTGTGAAAAAGAACGATTTATCCGGGCGGTCAGGGGCCTGCAAAAAGAGGAATTGGCAGACATCCTGGCAGAAAATAAGCCAATTACAGTGGAATGTCATTTTTGTGATAAAAAATATGAGATCAGTATTGATGAACTGAAAAACAATGGTTGATGAATAGAAAAACAGTTGACAGTTTTTGTAAAAATGTTATAATATGTTTATGAAAACTTGATGTAAAAAGAAAAATTAACTTTCCACTATTTTGTTGAAACAGTCTTTTTAAACCAGACTTTATGTTTGTATGTAACCTGTGCTTTTGATGTATAAATAAACAGGCGGATATAAAGTAGTTTTATGTAGCAATAAAAAGGACAGAGGATTTCCTTTGACTGCCGGTTTAAGCAAGAAAAGGGATAATATGGGAAAGTTAAGGTAAAAGATGTAAAGTGAGAAACAATTTAATTTATTAGAAGGGAGAGAAGAAAAATGAATGTTTTGTATGGACTGGCAATGAATTTGCCGCTTGCGATGGCTGATTATGAAAAAGCGGCCAGACAAGCACAGATGGTAGGGGTTCTTTCCGGAATTTTCGGATTGATCCTGACGGTAGTGATGATCATTTCTATGTGGAAACTTTTTGCCAAAGCAGGTGAACCGGGCTGGGCAGCGATTGTACCATTTTATAATCTGTTTGTGATGTACAAGATCAGTTGGGGCAAGGGAATTTTATTTCTGTTGATGTTGGTTCCGATAGTAAATGCTTTCATTGGATTGGTTACCATTTATAAACTTGGTAAAAACTTTGGCAAGGGTATTGGTTTTGTTATTGGAATGATTTTACTGCCAATTGTTTTTATGCCGTTGCTGGCTTTTAGTGGTGCTGAGTTTTTAGGAATTTATGACAGTAAGACGGGTGGATATATGCCGATAGGAGCAGTGCCATTTCCTCAATATGGCCAGCCACCATATCAAGCGGGTTATCCAGGTCAACCGCAGCAAAGACCAATGCCGCCACAAGGCTATCAGGGTCAGCCGCAGCCAAGGCCAATGCCGCCACAAGGCTATCAGGGGCAACCACAGCCAAGGCCAATGCCGCCACAGGGTGGATATCAAGGGCAGCCAATGCCGCCACAACCTGGGCAGCAGATGCCATATCAAGGCAATCCACAGCAAAGACCGCCACAATAAAATAATATTTGTCGTTAAAGACAGCTGCACCGGAATTTTGATTCGGTGCAGCGGTTTTTTTATGATTTTAGAAGGGAGTTGCTGCAAAATATAGATTTCATACAAGGGATTGTAGTATATTACAAGGATTCTATCTTATATCCTGAATTAAAATCTTAAAACACAGCCACAACTTTTTTAAATTTTGAATATAGTACTTTTAAATTTATATTTTAAATTTATTTTAAATTTATATAAACGAGAGCTTGAATTGTAATAAAAAGCATGATATAATTGGCGGAAATGAAAAATATGTAATGGTCATTGATGGGAAGGCTTGGTGTTTCAGATAGGCAGTTAGTTGATCCCGGAGATGACAGCATGAATATCCATTAACATAAAAGAGAAAAGGAGATTTATAATGAGTGATAATGCTGCTTGGAGCATATTTGCAGCTGCAATGGGATTCTGGATCATATTAATTATAGCCATAGTGCTGGTGGTGATCGTCGCCTGGTGGAAAGTATTTGAAAAAGCCGGTGAAGATGGCTGGAAGTCATTGGTACCGTTTCTTAATGCATATACACTGACCAAAATTGCCTGGGGCAATGGATGGTTCTTTTTGATCGGCTTAGCCGGTCCGATTCCGATCATTGGTCCACTGATTGTGCTGGCCTATTCTTTAATGACATGTTATAAGCTGGCTAAGAGCTTTGGTAAGGATACCGGCTTTATGATCGGTCTTTTCTTCTTGCCGGCGATCTTTTTTATGATTTTAGCCTTTGGTGATGCTCGTTATTTAGGAATTTATGATGGTTATGGTTATCTGAACCCAAATGTTCCGCCAATGGGAGGCTTTCCGGCACCCTGGGATATGTTTTCCAACAGACGACCGGTTAATCCGGGACAACCGATGTATGGTCAGCCATATCCGGGACAGCCGATGAATGGCCCGCAAGGAGGTTTCCAAGGTCAACCGATGAATGGCCCGCAAGGAGGCTTTCAAGGCCAACCGATGAATGGACCACAAGGTGGCTTTCAAGGCCAACCGATGAATGGACCACAAGGTGATTTTCAAGGCCAGCCGATGAATGGCCCGCAAGGTGGTTTTCAGGGCCAACCGGTGAATGGTTCACAAGATCAAGTTAATAATTGGAATCAAAACCATCCACAATAGAAGTCAGGAAATCAATTGTTTTGAATGTTAAATGAAAACAAATCCCTTTAAATCGGGCAATAAGTATTTTTAGGTATTTGTATATAAAGATTAAAGGAAAGCGATATCGCAAGAGAGGCTTTCCTTTTGTTTTTTTATTTTGATATTTTGGAAGTCTATATTATTTTGGAGAGGCTATTGAAAAAATATATCGAAGTCCAGGAGTGGCTGGATAAAGTAAGAAAAACCCGGAAATAGGGAGAAAGATGACTGTGAACAAATCTTAAACAATTGTTCTTAGACAAAATATACAAAAAATATATTAATAAACCATTAAAATAGAGAAAAATAAATTTATGGCTAAAAGATATATAATATTTATTTAAAATGTGATATACTTAAAAAGATTTTTTGGAAAAAAATTTAAGTGTTTTACAATTTTTGTTGCGTTCCTTAAACCCTCTGTGGGATTGAGGATTCAAGGGCGAACAAAACCAATATACAAAGGAGGAAATTATGTATATTTTGTTGTTTGCAGCGGTAGCGATGGCATTAGGGCTGGCTACCTATAATTTTTATTCAGTTAAAAAACTTGACTCAGGTACTGATCTGATGAAAGAAATTGCTGAAGCTATTCAAATCGGAGCCTCTGCTTTTATCAATCATGAATATAAAGTGATTGCTAAAATTGCAGTGGTAATTGCGGTGGTTTTGGGTGTAGTAGTTCAATGGTATGTTGGTGTTGCATTTTTACTGGGAGCAACCATGAGTGGAACGGCTGGTTTTATTGGTATGAAAATTGCCACCATTTCCAATGTCAGAGTGTCAAACCGGGCCCGCGAAACCAAGAGCTTAGGCAAGACCTTAAAAGTTGCATTTCAGGGTGGCTCAGTGATGGGACTTTCAGTTGGCGGCTTTGCACTTTTAGGATTAGGCATTGTCTATGTTGTATTTGGTGAATTATTGGGGCAGTTAAGTCCGGAGCAGTTAGTGATTGTGGATAACTGGCTGGGTATCAACTTTATTCCGTTCACTATGACCATTTCCGGTTATGCCTTGGGTTGTTCGATTATTGCCATGTTTGACCGGGTTGGTGGTGGTATTTACACCAAGGCAGCAGATATGGGCGCTGATCTGGTGGGCAAAACGGAAGCTCACATTCCGGAAGACGATCCACGTAATCCAGCTACCATTGCTGATAATGTGGGTGATAATGTGGGTGATGTTGCCGGCCTGGGTGCTGATTTATTGGAATCGTTTGTGGGTTCAGTTATTTCGGCGGGAGTATTGGCAGCTTACTTTTTCTACACTCAAAGTGGAGTTGATGGCATGAGTTTTCCGGCTGACGTAGCCAGAACTCTGATTATGTTCCCGATTATGTTTGCAGCCGTTGGCTTGATCAGCTGTGTTATTGGTATTTTATCCTTATTAGTCAGAAATATATCAGAAGAGCCGCATAAGGAATTGAATTATGCAACCTGGATTTCGGCTGGCTTAACTGTGATTGGAACCGGGGCTTTAACTTATTTGGTTTTTCAGGGAGCAGATATGACTCCGCTGGGATTTCGTCTGGGTGCGATGTCACCTTGGTTTTCTGCAATTGCCGGAATTGCAGCTGGAATTATTATTGGCTTTTTAGCAGAATATTATACTTCTTATGATTATAAACCGACCAAAGATATTGCTCAGGCTTCTTTGGAGGGAACAGCTCTGACAATTACAGAAGGCCTTTCAGTTGGTATGAAATCGGCTTTTCTGCCAGTATTAGTGCTGGCACTGGCTACTTTAGCAGCCAATGCTTTTGCCGGACTTTATGGGGTGGCTATGGCGGCGATCGGTATGTTGTCATTTGTAGCAGCTACCGTTTCCGTTGACACTTATGGTCCGATTGCTGATAATGCCGGTGGTATTAGTGAAATGAGTAAATTGGAACCGCAAGTGCGTGAAATTACCGATAAACTGGATTCTGTTGGTAATACCACCGCTGCTATTGGTAAAGGCTTTGCGATTGGCTCAGCCTCTTTGGCAGCATTATCCTTACTGGCCTCCTTCCTTTATTCACAAGCTAATCCTGGAGATGTCAATGGTTTTAATTTGGTGCTGAATATGATCGATACTCATACTTTGGCAGGTGCTTTGGTGGGAGCAGCTCTTCCGTTCTATTTCTCGGGCTTGTTAATTGAAGCGGTAGCCAAGGCAGCCGGTAAAATGGTGGCTGAGGTTCGCCGTCAATTTAAAGAATATCCTGGAATTTTAGATGGCAGTCAAAAACCGGATTATAAGACCTGTATTGAAATTTCCTCAGAGGGTGCATTAAAAGAAATGAAATATCCGGCAATGATTTCCGTTCTGATCCCAATTGTTGCAGGTTTTATCTTTGGTGCTAACTTTGTTGGCGGCTTGCTGATTGGAACGACTTTATCAGCCATCATGCTGGCATTATTTACAGCCAATAGTGGTGGCGCCTGGGATAATGCCAAGAAATTGGTTGAATCCGGTGGAGTAAAGGGACATGGGAAGGGCAGTGAAGTTCACTCCTCTACCGTTGTTGGTGATACAGTGGGCGATCCTTTGAAAGATACAGTTGGTCCGTCACTGGATATTTTAATTAAGATCATGTCTGTGATTTCTTTAATATTGGTTTCAGTTTTTGGAAAATATAATTTATTCAGTTTCTTTAATTTCTAAGCATTGTCAGGGAAAGTCTGGCTTCTGGTTTTTAATTGAACTGGAAAGCAGAAAAGCCGATATTAAAGAAATGATTTTTCAGATATAAAAGCAAAATTTGGAAACTGCTATTTTATAATTAAACCGTCGGCTTGCCGGCGGTTTAATTATTGTCGCTTGCCGGAAGATTGGGGGTTAATGCAAATCTATTTATCAAAAACAGAATATTCTGATTATTTGTATTAAAAATAATAAAAGATAAATTAATGATAAAATTTGAAAAAAGGGATTGACATTTTGGGTTTTGTGTTGTAATATACTATCAAAGAACAGCTCCGGAATGTTCTTATCAAATAAATTATATAATGTTGTAGTAAGTGTTATATGATGATTTGAGAAATGTAACCAACAAATGTCAGTTAAAAATGAAGGGACGAAATGACCGGAAAGGAGTGATGTTCATGAAAAAGCTCCAAACTAGGTACATCAGAGCAGTGATTTAACTCCTCTTTGTTACTTTCAAGAGAAACCGAGGAGATGTAAAGAAAATGTCTGATATGTTGAAGCAGTAAAATCCTGAAGGATGATTATTGTACCTTTCGACTTTTGGAGTGTTTGATTATCAATACATATGCGAGGGAATACCGATTGCATTTAAGATCAGTCAATCAGGGCAATCGCAAAAAGATGATAATGTTTGGTTTTAAACGTTAATAGGCAAGGATATTAATATCCGGAAGAGCATATGAAAAGAGTCATGGATCATCGAAAAGACTTGGAATGCTTTTATTCTACAGAATCTAAAATGTATTAGTGCCAAGCAGAATACTTGATAATGAAACAGGAATTAGTTTTCTTGACATTAATTTTATAAAATTTGTAAAGAAAGATTTTATGAGATCTCTGTTTTGAGAAAATGAATTAGTGATAATTCAGGTAGCAAAAGAGGAAACGATACAATCAATACAAAGAATATGTAAAGAAATATTCTGCGTTATGCATAAGCACAATCTCAAATTAATGATTAGGATAATACCATAATAAAAAATGGAAATAGATTTTCGGATGGATGCTGGCATAGGGGAAAAAACCATTGATTGTTGGAAAACTACTGTTAATTCGCAGAAAGGAAACAAATGAAAAAATTGAATATGGAAATATAGCCGTCTCGGATGAAGTGAGGCGGCTATTCTCGTTGTTTTGATTGATTTATATCAGCAGTGTAGCTATGAAGATGAAGTCATGATATCCATTTGCTGATAATCAATAGTTAACTCTGGATAATTTTGTGCCGAATTGGCTGCCATTTGAATCATACTCTCGTCTAAATCAATTCCTGTCATTTGATGTCCAATTCTGGCCAAAGCCATACATAGATCACCAGTTGAACAGCCGACATCTAAAATCCGGTATGCTTTTCCCCAAAAAGTAGATTTTTGAGCAAATGATACTTTATCCAAAGTAAGTGGAAAGACTTCAGAGTAAAATCTTGACATTAAGGAATACATAGTTGACCTCCTGTGCTGATGTTAACCTTAAGCTAAGTTTACAAAAAAGAATTTTTTCCTTCTTATTTTGAAACTTCTATATTATAATATAAAGAAAGAAAACAGTAAAGAAAAAATGGCATGAAATTTTAGTAAAAATATGATAAACTGATCTAATATTTTAAAAGAAGAAAGACAATTGAAAATGATTAAAATTATCGGAGTAGGTACAATTAAAGAGGAGTATATAAAAAAAGCAATAAATCTAAAAATTGCAACAATCCAGCATCATCAAAAGATTGAGATAATTTCAGTCAATGATGAGAAATGTCCGGAAAATCTGTCAGAAAAGGAAAAGGCTGAGGTAAAACGAAAAGAAGGGGAAAAAATTCTGCGTTTTATTAAAGACGAAGATTATGTGGTTGCCTTAACTTTGGAAGGACCGGCTTTTGAACAGAATAAATTTAAGAAGCAGCTGCAACAGGACAGACTTTGTTTTATTATTGGGGGCAGTTTGGGCTTGGCACCGGCAGTGATTCAGCGGGCTAATCAGGAGTTATCGTTTGGAGCAATGACCTACCCTCATCAATTAATGCGCTGGGTTTTACTGGAACAGATAGCCACTGCTTTAATTGAATGAAGTTATAAGAAAAATGAAAATTCAACAGATTGCGAAAACTGGCCTTGATTTTTTGATAAAATTTAGATATACTAATGACGATAGGACAAACCTTTCATAATTTATACCGGCTGCCTGTTGAGCAAGCATCCGCAAGAATTAGGAAAAAGACCAAAACGGAGGAAAATTTAATGAAATTAGTTTTAGTAAGACATGGCCAAAGCGAATGGAATTTAAAAAATCTATTCACCGGTTGGATGGATGTAGATTTAACTGACTTAGGCAGAGAAGAAGCCAAAGAGGGTGGCAGACTTTTACGCGAAGGTGGATATGATTTTGATGTTTGCTATACCAGTTATTTGAAAAGAGCAATTCACACCTTAAATCATATTTTGGAAGAAATGGACAGAGAATGGTTACCGGTACATAAAACCTGGAGACTGAACGAAAGACATTATGGTGCTCTGCAAGGATTAAATAAATCAGAAACTGCTGCTAAATATGGTGAGGAACAAGTAACTATTTGGAGACGTTCCTTTGATGTAATGCCACCGGCATTGGAAGTTGAGGATGAAAGAAATCCACGCAATCAAGCAGCTTATCGTAATGAAGATGCCAAGGATTTGCCATTAACTGAGAGCTTGAAAGAAACCATTGAAAGAGCAGTGCCATTTTTTGAAGAAGTCATTAAAAAAGATATGTTAGCCGGCAAAAGAGTACTGGTAGCTGCCCATGGCAATTCGCTCAGAGCATTGGTAAAATATTTTGACAATATGACAGCGGAAGAAATTATGAAAGTTAATATTCCAACCGGAGTACCTTTAGTATATGAATTTGATAATGACTTTAAGGTGATTAATAAATATTATTTAGGAGACCAGGAAGAACTGAAAAAGAAAATGGAATCAGTGGCGAATCAAGGGAAAGCCAAATAATGAATTTGGAATAAAAAATGCTCTCTTTCGGGGATCAAAGTTTTACTTTGCTTTCCTGGAAGAGAGCATTTTATTGGGTTATTTATAATTGTTTTTTTCCTGTTTTAACTGTCTGGCAAAGTTTCGACTACATTGCCTTTTAGCCAGTCCAGAGTCAAAAGACAGTGGAAAACGGATTTAATAACAAAAATAAATGCCATTTATTTTTGTTAAAATAGTTTTGTTTTTAAATGGCCTGGTATTAAAATAAATGGCCTGGCCAATTGAATTTTCACCACGCAGTACCCATTTAGCAGCCAGGACACTGGTATAATTTGGAATGACTGAAGCAAATTCCGGTTTATGTGCTGGCGTATAGTGGGGTGCCCCTGAGGGAGCAGTAGCAAAAATTACTCCGGATAAAGTATTAGAGTAAAGTGGATGACGAACATGGTTTAAAACCACACTGGCTACCGCATGCATGGCCTTATAGGTAGTACCGCCGGCTTCTTTGTAAATTAAACGGGAAAAAGCTTTTAATTCTTCCGGTCCATAAAAGCGATGTTCCAGGACAGCCGGATTAATCGAAACATTTTCGAGGTTTAGATTGACAAAGTGGTAAACACTGTCATATTCCATGGTAATTCCCAGCAGGTCAGTCATAAAATTAAGTGGGATCATCATTTTTCCGTCTTTTTGTAAGGTTGCTGATGGCAAGGAAGTAAGTACACCATCATTCAGGTAAAATGTTGAATTGGCAAAGAAAGACAAACTTTTTACCCCGCCATTTAACGGCAATGTAATATCCGCCCGTAAATCTTCCTGATCCCAGCTTAAGGTTGAACCTTGTACTAAATCAATAATTGGACGCAGGGGAGTATAAATAATCCCGTAAAATGAAAATGCGTCTGTGCTGGTGAGCAGATATTGGTCACCGACCAGAATATCGATCGGCATATATGGTGCTGCTAAAATTGTGTCTAGAATGTCCTTAGTTGCTTTATCCGGCTCAGTACTGCCTTTCAATTCCCAGGTCATATCTTTCGTTTCACCTGAATTATCCATTTTCTGGTCTTGCTCGTTTTCGACCTGCGTTTCTGGCTGGGCGGATGCTTCGGCCTCTGAATTTTCAGTGGCTGATTGAATTTCTGCTTGTGCCGGATTGACAGACTCAGCTTTAATTTCCGAAGCCGTTGAATCGTTTGGGGATTGAGCCCAAATTTTGATCTGAAACAACAGCATAACCAAGAACAACAAAATCAAATAATGTTCTTTTCTTTTTTTATTCATAGTAATCTCCTTTTTTCAGTTCAGATTGGTTGCAGTGTAATAGTGATAGATGGTTTTCTGGAATATGAGTATTCTGAACTGTTGATAACTAAGTAAATTGGAATGATCTATCCAAGAGTAATCCATTTACTTTAGTATTTTGTCATTATATAGGAAGAAAGCAAAAATGTAAAGAAAAATATGAAAATAAACAACGAACCGAAAAAAAACGAAAAAAAATAGGCTTATCATCGAAAATACGAATAAAAGACTTGAAAAGAGCCGATAAATAAAGTAAAATATAATTGACTCAACTTCCTGACTGCCTTTTTTGGTGTTGTCCATTTTTAAGAGAGCTAAATAATTACTGCTTTGAAAGTTGGACTACAGATTTTATTGAAATATGTTTGGACTTCTATGTGAGGAGAGAGTTGGTCTTTTGTTTGAGGCAATCCTTAAAAAGAAAAAGATGGCTTCTGAGGATAAAAGAAAGTTAAAAAAATTAATTTAAGTTGTCAGTAAATATATCATAGAGATGATAAAGTAATCATAGGGTATCTGAAATGAAATTCATTATCGACCAAAAGAGGTGAGAAATGAAAAAAATAACAATGGAAGAAATTTTACAAAAGGTCAATCATATTCCCGCATTTCCGGCTACTATGGTCAAACTGCTGCGAATGATGGATGATCCGGAAGTAAAAGTGGGGACAATTAAAGAAGTTATTCGAACCGATGAAGGCTTAACCGTTAAATTGCTGCGGGTAGCTAATTCGGCTTTTTATCGGGGGCGGAGAGAAATTAAAACAATTGAGGATGCAGTTATCCTGCTGGGCTTGAGGACTGTTAAGTCGATGGTCTTTTCTGTAACAGTTGGCCCGATGATGTCTAAAGAATTAGGCGGTTATGACTTAGGGAAGGAAGCGCTGTGGCGGCAATCTCAATTATCAGCTATGACTGCTCAGTTAATTGCTAAAAAGAGTGGTTTTAAAGAGGTTGATTTGGCATATACTGCCGGTCTGCTTAAAGATGTCGGTAAGGTTATTTTGGATGAATATGTCAAAAATAATCTGGATGAAGTAATGGCTTTGGTCGAGGAAAGAGGAATGGCCTTTTCTGAAGCAGAAACGGAACTATTTGGAATCAGCCATGCTGAGGTGGGTGCGCAGGTGGCAGAGCGCTGGAACTTGCCGGCGGAAATTGTTGAAGTCATCAGGCATCATCATGACCCGGCACAAGCTGAAATTAATCCAAAACTGGCAATGATTTGTCACTTAGCAGATAATCTGATTATGATGATGGGGATTAATTTAGGGGCAGACGGAATGGCCTATGCTTTTAATGCAGAGGCACTGGAAACGCTGGGTTTAACCGAGACAGATGTGACGGAGATTATGTCTGAGATCGCTGAATTTGTTGATATGGATGATATTTACTTTTAAAGAGGAGGAAGATGAAACCTGAAAAAAAAGCCAATTTGGAAAAATGGCAGCGCAGAGGAATCGGACGACTTTATTATTCTTTAATGCAGGAGGAAAATGTCAGCGATTTTGAAAAAATTCAGCGGGTGTTAAAGTGGATTCCAATTGTATTTTTTATTGTAACTATTGTCCTGTTTTATTTCTTTTATTTGATTATTAATTTACATTTACCACTTTTTATTATTGTGGCAGTTTTGCTGTTGCTGTTGATTAAAGAAATTGGCACCTTGATTTTTTCTTTCCAGGTAAGAAAACGACTGTTAGAGCCATTAGAAAAAATGAAAATGGCAACAGAGGAGATTGCTAAAGGAAATTATGGAGTAACAATTGATGATTTTGGCAATAATATGGTTGAGGATTTAATTGATTCCTTTAATAATATGAGTCGTGAATTGAAGGAAGCTAATGAGCTAAAGCTCCGTTATGAACGGAACCGTAAGCGCCTGATTGCCGGAATTTCACATGATTTAAAAACTCCGATAACCTCAATTATTGGATATATTGACGGAATTCAAAGTGGTGTGGCCAAAGATGAGGAAAAGAAAAAACAGTATTTAGAAATAATTTCTAAAAATGCACATTATACAAATGACTTGATCAATGATTTGTTTCTTTTTTCCAAACTGGATATTGAAGAACAGGAATATGAATTTAAACGAATGTTGGCGAATGAAATTTTTGCAGATTTCTTTTTGGAAAAGCAGCTGGAATTAGAAGAACAGGGCGTGAATGTCATGATTGAAGACCGAATTGACCATAACTGTTGGATTATGGTTGATACCAAAATGATTGCTCGTGTCCTGTCCAATCTGATTCAAAACAGCCTGAAATATAATGATAAAGAAGATAAGTCAATTATTTTTCGGATTTGGAATCAAGGTAATTGGCTCATGATTCAAGTGGTCGATAATGGGATGGGAATTCGCCAAAGCGAGTTACAAACTATTTTTGATGTTTTTTATCGAGCGGACTTATCCAGAAGCAAGGATATTGGTGGTTCAGGCTTGGGACTGTCTATTGCCAAACAACTGGTGGAAGCTCATCACGGAGAGATTTCGGCTCAAAGTGATTTAGGTAAAGGGACAACGATGACAATTAAGTTGCCAATTGCAGAAATGAGGGATTAATATGGAAAACAAAAAAAGAATCTTGATAATTGAAGATGATAAAAACATTGCCAATTTAGAAAAGGATTTTTTGGAAAGCAATGATTTTGAGGTAGTAATTGAATCAGATGGTCTGCGCGGAATGAAAACAGCACTGAAAGGTGATTTTTCCCTGATTATTATTGATGTGATGTTACCGACGGTCAGTGGCTTTGATTTATTAATGACCATTCGCGACAAGCTGGATATTCCGTGTTTGGTTGTGTCAGCCAGAACTGATGATGTTGATAAGATCAAGGGACTCGGACTGGGTGCAGATGATTATATTACCAAGCCATTTAATCCAAATGAATTAGTTGCCCGGGTAAAAAGCCAAATTTCCAGATATGAAAGATTATTAGGAAAAGATAAAGGCCAGGAAGTGCTTGAAGTTTCAGGTTTGCGCTTGATACCGGAGTCAAGAAAAGTATTTTTAAATGATCAGGAAGTTCAGCTGACTACCACTGAATTTGATTTGCTTAACTTTTTTATGGAAACACCGGATATTGTTCACTCTAAGCAGAAATTATTTGAGAAGATTTGGGGTGAAGATGAATTTGGTGATATTAATACAGTAGCTGTTCATATTCAAAAATTACGCAAAAAACTAGAAGAAAACCCAGCCAAACCAAGAATCATTGAAACCGTCTGGGGAGCTGGCTATCGGTTTAATAAATTTTGATATAGTAATTTCCACGAAGTGGAAATTACGCCCTCGTGGAGAAGCTGCGCGGCAGCTTCTCAGAGGGCTGGAGAAAGAAAAGGCCAGCGAAAAAGGAACGAAGTGGAAATTACGCCCTCGTAAAGAAGCTGCGCAGCAGCTTCTCAGAGGGCTGGAGAAAGAGATATTAATGAAAAAGGCTAGAATTGTATCAAAACAATATGATTTGTCTTTGGCAAGGCAATTGGCAGAGGAACTTAATGTTTCTCTGCCGATTGCCAAACTTTTGCTGACCCGAAAAATTGAAGATGCAAGTACTGCTAAACGTTTTTTGAATCCAAGTCGGGCAGAGATTCATGATCCTTTTTTGTTGTCGGATATGGACAAGGCAGTAAAAATAATTGCTCAGGCTGTAAATACACAGGAAAATATTTGTATTTACGGTGATTATGATGTTGATGGAATTACCGCCACATCGCTTTTATATTTATTTTTACAGGAAATCGGAGCCAAAGTTCAGTACTACTTACCAGATCGGATCAAAGATGGTTACGGATTAAATGAAGGAGCAGTCCGAAAACTGGCGGAGCAAGCAGTCAAACTGATTATCACAGTCGATACTGGCATCAGTGCAGTCAAAGAAGTGGCATTGGCCAGAGAACTGGGAATGATGGTAGTAGTGACAGATCATCATGAATGTCAGGCCATACTGCCGCCGGCAGATGCAGTGATTGATCCAAAACGGCCGGATGATGATTACCCGTTTAAGCAAATTGCCGGAGTGGGGGTGGCATTTAAACTGATTTGCGCCTTGACAGAGTTTATGCAGAAGGCGGTCGACCCTTTCCAATATTTAGAACTGGTAGCGATTGGTACAGTCTCCGATTTAATGCCATTAATTGACGAAAACAGGGTATTTGTCAAAGAAGCACTGGCCAGGATGGGAAGAACTCAAAATCAAGGATTAAAAGCCTTACTGCTGGCAGCAGAAGTAGAAGCAGATAAGGTCAGCAGCAGCACAATTGGTTTTCGGATTGGCCCAAGGCTGAATGCAGCCGGTCGAATGGGAAATGCCGCGCGTGGAGTTGAGCTGTTTTTGACCAGTGATCCGGGCAGAGCCGGTCAATTAGCATCTGAGTTAAATGATGAAAATAAAAAGCGGCAGGAAATGGAGAGCCGAATTGTGGAAGAAGCCTTGGTCAACATTCAAATGGCAGGTGAAATTCCGAAAGTACTGGTGGTTGCCGGATCAGGCTGGCATCATGGGGTCGTCGGAATTGTTGCGTCCCGGCTTTTGGAAAGGTTTTATCGTCCGGTGATTGTACTGGCGATGGAAGGAGATAAGGCAGTTGGTTCAGCTCGTTCAGTTGAAGGCTTTAATTTATTTGAAGCATTAACCAGTTGCCAGGATTTATTTACTAAGTTTGGTGGTCATGAGATGGCAGCCGGCATGACTTTACCAGTTGAAAACATTGAACAGTTTAAGCAAAGAATCAATGAATATGCGCAGTCGCGATTAACAGATGAGATCTTAACTCCGCTGGAAACCGTTGACTTTGCAGTTGAGGTATCGGAGATTACAATACCACTGATAGAAGAATTGCGGATGCTTGCTCCTTACGGGATTGGCAATCCTGAACCGAAGTTTTTGGTAGAAGGACGATTGTCGGAGGTTCGACAAATGGGTAAGGAAAATCAACATCTGCGTTTAGGGCTGGCAGCTGAGCAGGCTCAAATGGAAGCCGTTGCTTTTTTTGAGGGAGAGGAAGCGGAGCGCCTGTATGGCGAATTTCCGATTAGAGCAACCGGTAATATTCAAATCAATGAATGGAAAGGGCTACAAAAGCCCCAGATGATGCTGAGTTATTTTTCTCAGGAAGAAGCGATTGCTCAATTTGCCCTGTCATTATATCAACGTCTGAAAGCAGATCAGGGCAATTGCTGGGAATATTCGGCTCCAAATAAAGAAAGCTGTCGCCAAATATATCTACGATTACGGCAATTGACCAGGCAAAAGAATACCAGGATAAGTTGGCAAAATTTTCCGCAAATATTTGGTCAAAACAAAAAGAGAAACTTAGCGGAATTAATTGCCGGTTTAGTGATATTTGAGGAACTGGGACTGTGCCGACAGACATGGACAAAGCAAGGATTTACCTTTGCTTTGACAGAGGGAATAAAAGCGGATTTAGAAAAATCTCAGATATATCAGGGATTACACTCTTAATAATTATGACATGGATAATGATCCAGAAAGAAAAGGGGATACTATGGATTTAAAAACAGTAATACGCAGCATTGAAAATTTTCCACAGGAAGGTATAATTTTTCGGGATATCACACCCATTTTGCATAATCCTGAAACTTTAAGGGAAGCCATTCATCAAATGCAGGAAATGTTGACCGGACAAGACTTTAGTTTGATTTTGGGGCCGGAGTCCAGAGGCTTTATTTTTGGAGTGCCATTGGCATATAATTTGCAGAAGGGCTTTGTACCAGTTAGAAAGGCGGGAAAACTTCCATATCAGACAGTGGCTAAAACCTATGATCTGGAATATGGACAGGCAACCATTGAGATTCATGTTGATGCCATTAAACCCGGTGATAAAGTGGTGATTGTCGATGATTTACTGGCTACCGGCGGAACTACCAAAGCAATTATTGATTTGGTGGAAAGTATGGGTGGTCAAGTTGTCAAATTGGTATATTTAATTGAGCTGGAATTTTTAAATGGCCGTTCTGCTCTTCCGGGTTATGATATTCATTCTATTATTAAGTATTGATCTGATCGAAAAAAGTGGCAGTTTCTGCTTAGGCCATTGCCGCAGGATAAAACCGAAAAAGACAATTAAAAACAGAAAATCATAATAGCGCCAAGGTTTTCAGCATTTTAAAAAGCCTTTGCGCTATAAATTTCTTCAATTTTTTGAGCATCCCAGGAAATGATTTCATAAAATTCTTTTAAAACAGCAAATAGCAGATCTTCAGTGTGTATAGAAATCCCCAATTGCTTAAAGGATATGGGGGATCGGGAAAAGTTATGAGCCGAAAACTCCTGCTGGTGGAGATTAATGCCAATACCGATAATCGAAGCAGTTAATTTATGGCCATGAAAAAAATTTTCCAACAGGATCCCACCCAGCTTGTGACCATTAATCAAAATATCATTTGGTTTTTTAATAACCGCCGAATCAGGGTGATTTTGCAGATAGCGGTTAACACAGCGGCAGACAGTAATGGCACTTATTTTTAAAAGCAATTCTGCAGTTATGTCATTTTGCGGATAATAAAGCAGACTCATCAGCAAACCTTGCTTTTGAGCACAAGTCCAAAGATGATCACCCTGCCCGCGACCGGCAGTTTGAAAATCTGCATAAACAGCGGTATCACATAGAGGCATCCAGTCTTTCAGCAGCTGATTAGTGGAAGTGGTGGTTTCCAGGTGATAAACCGGACAATTTAGCTTGATGTCTGGTTGAATCATTGGTAGTTGAACAGATAAACAATTCATAGGAATTAATTTTTGTGATTTTTTTTGGCTGGACTAACTTCCGGCATTAATTCATGAGACATAGTCCGCAAAATGTGCTCCAAAGTGTGAATATCCTCAGCTGAAAATTTAGAGCGCATCCGGGCAATTACTGTGTTAATATATTGATTCTTCACGGAATAATAGCAAGCAGACTGTTCGGTCGGACATAACCGCACCCGGCGCCGGTCATTAGGGTCTTGTTTTTTTTCAACATATCCTTTTTGGATTAATTCATTTACTTTATAAGTAGTATTAGGCTGAGAAATTCCTAAATAAGTTGAAAGTTCAGAAATTGTTGGGTTATTTAATGAATAAATTACTTCCAAACAAAAGGATTCGGTTACAGTCAAAGGGTCTTTTTGTCGATCAAAGCCTTTGAAAATATTTTTATAAAAATTTAATTTAAATTTATCATAGATTTCAACAAAAAGCTGTTCTAACATATTATCCTCCTTGCAGAATCAGCGGTCATTAAATGTGAAATAGTACCAGCTTTTTCAATATAAAAATGAATATCACGAGTTAAATATACCACATTTGCAGTCAGATTAAAAGTCCAAAGTTAATCACTTCGCAACTCAACCTGTCCACGTTCTCTGGAACAGTTTTTTTTAAGGCATGTGCTGCAAAAGCTATCTTACACAGTGCAGGGCCCAAGTGCAAACCAGGTCGCATGCCCGGACAGAAATGCGTTTCGCCGGGGAATCTTATGAAGCAAGTTGCGAAAGGCATATGTCGGAATAGCCGTTTTATTGGCAGAGATATTGAAAAAATCAGGAAATGTCAGGAGCTTTTTCTAAAGACTAAAATAGGAAAAAAACCTTGACGAAGTCCTTTGGAAAAGGCTATAATAAGAAAGGTTATTTCGCCGATGGTGGAAGGAAAAGGAATGATAAAAATCGCTGTGACATGGAAAGTGGAAACGAATTGTAAAATTGTTGCGGCGAGAGAAAATAGGAGAAAGAAACATGGCAAATATTCAGCAAAAATTGGCAGCCGAATTTCAGTTAAAAGATTGGCAGGTGGAAAATACCTTAAAATTGATTGAGGAAGGAAATACCATTCCTTTTATTGCCCGTTATCGAAAAGAATTGACCGGTGCCTTATCGGATGATGTCCTAAGAGATCTGCATCAAAGATTGACCTACTTGCAAGGGCTGGAAGAGCGAAAAGAGCAAGTGCTGGGTTTGATCGAAGAACAAGGAAAATTAACAGCAGAACTAAAAGCGGCGATCTTACAAGCGGAAACATTGGTGGAAGTTGAAGATCTGTATTTACCTTATAAGCAAAAAAGACGAACCAGAGCGACGGTGGCGAAAGAAAAAGGTTTGGAACCATTAGCCCAGGCGATCTTAGCCGGACAGGGAAATGCTGCGTCCATGGCGGAAAGTTATATTAATGAGGAATTAGAAGTAAAAACTGCCGCAGAAGCGCTGCAAGGAGCGGGAGATATCATGGCTGAACTGGTATCGGAAGATTCCAATGGCCGTAAGTATATTCGCAATTATTTTACCCGTTTTGGTAAAATCGTATCGAAGGCCAAGACGGAGGAGCTGGATGTCTATGAAAATTATGCGGATTACAGCGAATATTTATCAGGCATTGCCGGTCATCGGGTATTGGCCTTAAACCGTGGTGAGAAAGAAAAGATCTTAACAGTTAAGGTGGATGGCGAGCATGAGCAAATGATTAAATATTTAGCAAAGCTGTGGATCCAAACCGAAGAGCCAAGCTGTGTAAATGAAATTCAGGCAGCTATTGAAGATAGTTATAAACGTTTACTATTCCCTTCGATTGAAAGAGAAATTCGTTCGGCCTTTACCGAAAAAGCCGAAGAAGGCGCTATTAAGGTATTTGCCAGAAATTTGGAGCAGCTGTTAATGCAGGCGCCAATTGCCGGTCATGTGGTGGTGGCACTTGACCCGGCTTTTCGGACCGGTGTTAAAACAGCGGTGATTGATGAATACGGCAAAGTATTGGATACGGCAGTGATCTATCCGACTCCGCCGCAGTCAAAAGTGAAAGAGGCCAAAGTCACATTGACCAAGTTGATCCAAAAACATGGGGCAGATCTAATTGCTATTGGTAACGGAACTGCGTCCCGGGAAACCGAAAGCTTTGTGGTCGAACTGATCAGTGAGCTGCCGAATAAAATGCAATATGTGATTGTTAATGAAGCCGGTGCTTCGGTTTACTCCGCCTCTAAATTGGGGAGCGAAGAATTTCCGGATTATGATGTGGCCCTGCGCAGTGCCGTTTCAATTGGCAGACGGCTGCAGGACCCGCTGGCGGAATTGGTGAAGATCGAGCCAAAGGCGATCGGTGTCGGCCAGTATCAGCACGATATGAATCAAAAAACCTTGGGCGAAGCTCTGTTTGGAGTAGTTGAAGATACGGTAAATAAGGTGGGAGTTAATGTCAATACGGCATCAGCACCGCTGCTCTCTTATATTTCCGGAATTTCCGGTAAGGTCGCTAAAAATATTGTGGCTTATCGCGAAGAAAATGGTAAATATCAAAACCGGAAGGAATTATTAAAAGTAAGCGGACTGGGCAATAAGAGTTTTGAGCAGGCAGCCGGCTTTTTGCGGGTGCCTGATAGTGCAGAAGCCCTTGATAATACCGGGGTCCATCCGGAGAGTTACCAAGCGACCCATCGTTTGTTAGAGCATTTACAAATTGGGGATATTCGCAAAGAATTTGAAACATTTCGTGAAAAACGGAAAAAAATCAAGGATATTAAGTCATTGGCGGAAGAATTGGGAATCGGTATCATGACCCTGGAAGATATTATTAAGGAATTGGAAAAGCCGGGACGCGATCCGCGGGAAGACATGCCGGCGCCGATTTTAAGGCAGGATGTTTTGGAAATATCTGATCTGAAAGAAGGCATGATTTTAAAGGGAACAGTTCGCAATGTCATTGATTTCGGTGCATTTGTTGATATTGGAGTGCATCAGGATGGATTGGTCCATATTTCGCAAATGTCCAAGAAATTTATTAAGCATCCGCTGGAAGTGGTTGCGGTCAATGATGTGGTTGAAGTCAAGGTGCTTTCGGCTGATCCCAAAAGCAAACGGATATCACTGTCAATGTTGCTGGACTAGTCAAGAAATGGAGTAAATATGGAAAAACAGTGGAAAATTGATGTCAGGTTGACAGCCAATGATATTTTTTGGTTTTTGATCAATCATGGGTTTTCAACCTGGCAGGGAAAAGTAACATGGGGACTAGGGATACTGGCCCTGATTGGAGCGCCGGTCATGCTGCTGGTGGTGAAGGATAATTTTACCGCCATTATCTTTTTACTGGTGGCGATCATGTATTTGCTGGTTACACCCCTGTCTTTGTATTCCAATGCCAAACGGCAAATGATTTCGAATTCGGTGTTTAAAAATAAAATTGTGTTTACATTATATGAGGAAATGTTACAAATTAAGCAGTATACCGGAGAAGTCAAACTTTTTTGGACACAAATGGAAAAAATTGAGATCACTCGTCACTTTTATTTTCTGTATGTCAACGGCAGACAGGCTTTTATTATTCCAAAGCGGTCTATTGAGGAAATTGATGCCAAAGATGTTGCAACTTTGCTGCTGGATAAACAGGCGCAAATCAGCAAGGGCAGTTCCGGGCAGGTGCCGGATGAAAAGGCGGCCGAGGAAAGTAAGGAAATAGAAGTTTCGCCTAAGACGGGCAAAGAAAAAAAGCCAATCAAGGATCGTTCTTTCTCATCAGACAAAGTAAAATCTTTTCAAATGGAGAGCAAAGAACAGAAAAAAACAGGGAAAGAGAAAAAAGAGTCTGAGCCTAGGGTAGGCAAGGAGCCGATTTTGCTGGCAGAGGAACCTATGAGTCTGTCAAGTGCGCAAGAGGAAACAGATAAATCAAAAAAAGATGAAAAGAAAAATGGAAATAATTGAAACAAATACAGATAAAGAAACAAAAGAATTGGGTCAGAAGATGGGCAGGAGTGCTAAGGCGGGAGCTGTTTATGCTTTGGTCGGTGATTTAGGAGTGGGCAAAACGGTCTTTACCAAAGGCTTTGCCCAAGGATTGGGAGTGGCTGAGCATATTTCTTCACCGACTTTTACTCTGGTCAATGAATACCATGATGGTCGGCTGCCATTTTACCATTTTGATGTTTATCGGATCGAAGAGGCCGAAGAGCTGGAAATGATCGGCTTTGAGGAATATCTTTATGGAAATGGAGTTACTTTGATTGAGTGGGCAAACCGGGTTCCGGAATTGCTTCCGCAGGATACGGTTTGGATTACCATTACCAAGGATTATGAAAAAAGTGACGAATATCGCCGGATTACCATTGAAATAAAATAAAGGAAACGAAACAAAACAAAGGGAGCATTGCAAAGTGGTTTTAAAATCATTTTGCAATGCTCTATTTTTGTTTGGTTAGTTTCGCCCTGTGTTTTTTGCCTGATTTCTCATTTCTGCTTTTTATTTTTCAGAAACTATTTTGTAACTGATCTTTTTTGAGTTTAAAAACTCAACTTCTCATGTTTCTTGCAGCCGTTTGCCTTCCCTGAAAAAGGGATAAAGTGTTTTCAGGGGCAAGTTAAATGGATGGCAAAGAAAGTCAGATTACATGCCCCGGACAGAAACACGGAACATTCCGATTAAGTATGTAAATGAAGAATTGTTAATATTTATAAATCTATTTAGATCTTGTTGACGATATTAGTATATTTTTTTTGCGATTCTTTTTATTCGGCCTGGAATTTTAAAAATTTAAATTTATTAATTACTATTTAATTTGGAAAAAATATTTTTTTTTGTATATTATTGACATTCTAGTTTACTGGAATGATATACTCCAAACAAAGATTAATTTACATGGCCGTGTAACTAAGCTTGTTAAAAAAAATACTAAATTTTAAAAAGTCATGAAGAAAAGGAGATGGAATTATGAAATACGATGCTATAGGAATGATTGAAACAAAGGGATTGGTTGCTTCTATTGAGGCGGCGGATGCAATGGTAAAGGCAGCTAATGTAACTCTTATTGGCAAGGAATTAGTAGGAGGAGGATTAGTAACGGTTCTCATCAGGGGTGATGTGGGAGCGGTTAAAGCAGCAACCGATGCAGGAGCAGAGGCGGCGAAAAAGGTTGGAGAACTTGTATCTGTACATGTAATTCCAAGACCTCATTCCGAAGTAAGTGAAATACTTCCAAATAACATAGTGGCAGAAAATTAGAATTAGGGAGAAGTCGAATGATGAATGTAAATGCGGCAGTTAAAATGCAGGAACTACAAAAAAAGTTTAGACGAACTGGTATGATTATGGGAATCCTATCGGGTTTAACTTATGGTATCTATAGTACATTTGTAGTAATAGCAGGGCAAAAAGAGCCGTTGCTTGGTGCAGCAGCACTGGTAATGGCAGTAGCATTTGTGACCTGTGGATTAAATGATTTAATAGCGGGTATCTGGTTACTGATATGGAATGCCAAAAAAGGTAAATTATCTGAATTAGGAAGAAGCGTAAAAACATTTCCCGGGATGATGATTATAGCAGGTGCTTTATTAGGAGGCCCACTTGCCAATGGAGCATATTTATTGGGATTATCATTAGCAGGAACCGCAGCGATTCCTATTTCTGCAACCTGTGCTTTGTTCGGTGCAATTTTTGCATGGATATTCTTAAAACAAAAGCTTACCATCAGAGTTATTGCAGGAATGATAATCTGTGTATCCGGAGCAGTGATTATCAATTTAGTGAAACCGGAGGGAGCAACTAATTTTACTCTTGGCATCATTTGTGCATTTGTGGCTGCAATCAGCTGGGGACTTGAAGGCGTGGTTTCAAGCTTTGGCGGAGCGATCTTAGATTGTGATATTGCAGTGAATATCAGAGAATTGGTATCGGGGATCGTAATCCTTGTGGTGGTAGTTCCAATCGTAAAAGGAATGGATCTTTTAGGAGGGACAATAAGTTCGGTATCGCCAATGGTATGGCTGGCATTATCAGGATTAAGTGCAGCGGTTTCTTTTCTTACCTGGTATAAAGCAAACTCAACCGTAGGCTGTGCAATCGGAATGTCCCTGAATGTAACTTATGCATTATGGGGTGTAGTGCTTTCTGTGTTGTTCCTTGGTACAGAATTAACGCCTACCATGTTAATTGGCTCAGTTGTGATTGTAGTTGGAGCAGTGTTAGTTACAATGAATCCGCTTGAGTTTTTAAAGAAGGAGGCGTAATCATGTTATTACCAGCAAGAATGGCAGTTTTAAACAGATTAAGTAAAGTAGAAAGTGCCAGCATTGAACAAATGATGGAAGCACTTAGGCCAGAATATGGTCATGAAAAACAATTTAATTATAATGATTATTTGGAGCATATGATGGCATTAGAAGCCAATGGCTATGCAACCCTGAAAAAATATGAAGTTGATGGAAACGGAAAAATAATTTTATTTTATGGCATTACAGAAGACGGCAAGGTATCTGTTGAAAAATATGTGCCGGCCCAATATAGATAATGTGGAGGTGATTTGAAATGAGATATTACGGAAATGAAGCTTTAGGCTTAGTCGAAACTTTAGGGCTTACACCGGCATTAGAGGCGGCAGATAAAATGCTTAAAGCGGCAAATGTAGAATTGGTTTCTTATGAAAATGTAGGATCGACACTGGTTACAATCATGGTAAAAGGAGATGTTGCGGCAGTTACCAGCGCAGTAGAGGAAGGTGCCAGAGCAGCAGCGGCAATTGGAAAACTTACAGCCAAAAATGTGATGCCAAGACCAATACCAGCTGTAGGAGATATAGTTTCTGTTCATGACATAGATGCATAGGAGAGATAAAAAATGAGAAATTATGAAGCGATAGGCTCAATAGAAACATTTGGTCTGGTCTTTGCCCTTGAAGCAGCAGATGCAATGTGCAAAGCAGCAGATGTTGAAGTAATAGGATATGAAAATGTAGCTTCTGGTTATATTTCAGTTATCGTCAGAGGTGATGTTGGAGCATGTTATGCAGCAGTAGAGGCTGGTGTAGCGGCTGTAGAAAAGATGGGCGCAGAAGTATACAGCAGCGTGGTAATACCAAGACCACATGAAGATTTGGAAAAAATATTAGCAAAATACAGCATAAAGGACCTTTTACCAAGTCAAGAATAATAGGAGTTGGGAATGAACTTTATTGATAAGGATTTATCTTCTGTTCAGGAAGCAAGGATTTTAAGTGAAAATGCAGGAGCAACACAGAGGTTGCTATTTGCCTACGAAACAAAATTTTTTGATAAAGCTTTTGACTCAGTTTATCATTACATTGATAGAAATTTACATGAGCTTTCTAAAATGTTTGTAGAAGAAAGTGGGTATGGGAATTATGAAGATACTTATAAAATAAGTAAATTATTTTTAGATGCCCTATACAACAAAGTTTGTGGAGAAAATGTTATTGGAGAGTTTGAGGGAGGAAGTAAAATTGGAGTACCAATGGGTGGGATCATTCTGATTCCATCACCGAAAAATACTTTGCTCTTCATGATAAATACGGTTCTGTTGGCAATAAAAACAGGAAATGTATTGATTATTGTAACAGAAAAAAGAGTACAAAAACTTACACAAAAATTTGTTGAGATTGTAAGAGAGGCTTTGCAAGCGGAGGATTATCCCCAAGATTTTGTTTCATGCTTTAAAGAAAGTTGCAGTGAAGGAATAAAAGAAATAGTAAAGTCGAAAAAATTAGCGGTTATTATTAATGCAGGCAATAAAGAATACTTGTCAGAATGCCTTTTGGCAGGAAAAGTGTTTTACTATGGTTCAACCGGGGCTTCTCCGGTATTTATAGAAAGAACTGCTGATATAAAACCGGCAATCAAAGATATCGTATATAGCAGAAAATTCAATCATGGTATTTTACCAGGCGCAGAACAGTTTCTGGTAGTAGATGAACCGGTTATTAATGAAGTTAACAGAGAGTTAAAGAAGAATTCCTGTTATTTTATGACTCCGGAAGATGAAAAAAAATTATTAAATGTTTTGATCCATAAAGATAAAATGGATGAAGAAAAAATTGGTAAATCTGCATATAAGTTAGCTTTAGAGGCCGGGTTTGAGGTGCCGGTAGAAACGACGCTGCTGGTGTCATATCAAGAATATATATCAGAAGTTAATTCTTATACCAAAGAACTGAATGTTCCGGTGTTAGTGGTATATAAAGAGGCAGATTGGCTTCATGCATGCGAAAAATGTATCAAAATTTTGACCACAGAGCATGATGGTCATAGTCTTTCCATTTATAGTAAAGATCCTGAAGTAATCAGACAATTTGCTATTAAAAAGCCGGTTGGCCGGGTAATGGTGAATACCAATACCAGTTTTTCGGCAATGGGAATTGGAACGCATATTTATCCAAGTGCGATTTTAGGAGCATTTACAAGGGGGATTGGTGTTTTATCAAGTAATTTAACACCAGATCATCTTGTATATGTAAGAGATGTGGTAAGAGGCAAGGAAAATGAAACTTATGGTGGCTCGAAAGAGTCGGATGAATACATGGTCGATGATTTTTTAGCATTGCTTGCAAAAATCATAGAAAAATAGGAGGGAAGAGCTTTGAATTTAAAAGATTTTTCTGAGAAACTGGCAGCCGCAACCAAAGATATGAGTGCAGATGAAAAAATTGCATTAATGAAAATATTTGAAAAGGTGTCAGATGAAATAACCAAAAAAGATTGTGATGGAAGTTGTGATTCAAAAGTAGTTAGTGAGACAAAAGGAGTTCCGGAAGGAATTACTCCCAGATTAAAAGCCTTAAAAGAAATTTACATGACACATAAACCGAGTATTACTACTTATCGGGCAAGAGCGATTACTAAAATCACCAAAGAAAATCCGGGTATGCCGAAGATTTTATTAAGAGCAAAATGCTTTAGATATTGCTGTGAAACGGCGCCATTAGTAATTCAGGACCACGAGCTTATCGTTGGGGCACCACAGGGAGCACCAAGAGCAGGAGCTTTTTCGCCGGATATTGCCTGGAGATGGATGGAAGATGAAATTGATACCATTGGTAACAGACCGCAGGATCCATTTTATATTTCTGAAGAAGATAAAAAGATTATGCGCGAGGAGCTTTTCCCATATTGGAAGGGAAAATCCCTGGATGAATATTGTGAAGACCAATATAGGGAAGCCGGTGTGTGGGAATTATCCGGAGAATCGTTTGTATCGGACTGTTCGTACCATGCTGTAAATGGTGGTGGAGATTCTAATCCGGGATATGATGTAATCCTTATGAAAAAAGGCATGAATGATATTCAGGCAGAAGCAAGAGAGCATTTAAAGCAACTTAGTTACGAAAATCCGGAAGATATTGATAAAATTTACTTCTATAAAGGATTAATCGAAACAGCCGAGGGTGTTAAAATTTATGCAAAGAGAATGTCTGAATATGCAAAAGAACTTGCGCAAAAAGAAAGTAATCCGGTCAGAAAGAAAGAGTTATTAAAGATCTCGGAAGTAAATGCAAGAGTTCCGGCCAATAAACCGGAAAGTTTCTGGGAAGCAATTCAGGCAGTATGGACGATTGAATCTCTGCTGGTGGTGGAAGAAAACCAAACAGGTATGTCAATTGGCCGGGTCGATCAATATATGTATCCGTATTACAAAGCGGATATTGAATCTGGTAGAATGAATGATTTTGAAGCATTTGAATTAGCAGGCTGTATGTTGATCAAAATGTCCGAAATGATGTGGATTACCAGTGAAGGTGGTTCTAAATTCTTTGCCGGCTATCAGCCATTTGTAAACATGTGTGTGGGCGGTGTAACCAGAGAAGGCAGAGATGCGACGAATGAGCTTACCTACTTATTAATGGATGCAGTAAGACATGTAAAAATTTACCAGCCATCCTTAGCATGTAGAATTCATAATAAGTCGCCAAAAGAATATTTGAAAAAAATTGTATCCGTTATTCGTGCCGGCATGGGATTCCCGGCCTGTCATTTTGATGACTCCCATATCAAAATGATGCTTGCCAAAGGGGTTTCTATTGAAGATGCAAGAGATTATTGCCTGATGGGTTGTGTAGAACCGCAAAAAGCAGGCAGATTGTATCAGTGGACATCAACAGCATATACGCAATGGCCGATTTGTATTGAATTGGTACTTAATAATGGTGTGCCATTATGGTATGGCAAACAAGTTACACCGGATATGGGTCCGATCAGTCAATATAAAACATATGAGCAATTTGAAAATGCAGTCAAAGAACAAATTAAATACATTACCAAGTGGAGCAGTGTGGCAACGGTTATTTCACAAAGAGTACACCGCGAATTAGCGCCAAAACCATTAATGTCCCTGATGTATGAAGGATGTATGGAAAACGGACGTGGTGTTGAATCCGGCGGTGCAATGTACAACTTTGGTCCGGGGGTTGTTTGGTCAGGACTGGCCACCTATGTTGATTCAATGGCTGCCATTAAAAAGCTGGTATTTGATGATAAAAAATATACATTGGAACAATTAAATGAAGCATTAAAAGCGGAGTTTAAGGGGTATGAACAAGTAAAAACCGATTGCTTAAATGCACCAAAATACGGCAATGATGATGATTATGCAGATTTAATCGCAACTGATCTGATTCAATTTACAGAAAATGAACACAGAAAATATAAGACTCTGTATTCCAGATTAAGCCATGGAACCTTGTCGATTTCAAATAATACGCCATTTGGTCAGTTAACAGGAGCAAGTGCAAACGGCCGGGATGCATGGACACCATTATCTGATGGCATCAGTCCTACACAAGGCGCTGACTACAAAGGCCCTACAGCGATTATTAAATCTGTTTCCAAGATGTCCAATGATAATATGAATATTGGAATGGTGCATAACTTTAAAATTATGTCAGGTATCCTTGATACTCCGGAGGGAGAAGAAAGTCTTATTACATTACTTCGTACAGCTTCCATTCTGGGAAACGGAGAAATGCAATTTAACTACTTAAGCAATGATACTCTTTTAGAGGCTCAAAAAGAACCGGAAAAACACAAAGACTTAATTGTTCGGGTTGCCGGATATAGTGCTTTCTTCTCAGAATTATGTAAGGATGTTCAGGATGAAATTATCAGCCGAACCATGCTTGAGCATTTTTAAGATAATGTAAATTGCAGTTATAAAAAGCAGTTAGGAGATAAAATGAATAAAACAGCCAATGAAGGTATTGAAAGAAAAGTCTTGATTTTCAATATTCAAAAATACAGTCTATATGACGGCCCGGGAACAAGAACGATTGTCTTTTTTAAGGGATGTCCATTAAGATGCAAGTGGTGCTCTAACCCGGAAGGATTAAGCAGAAAATACGATGTCATGTATAAAAAGAATTACTGCGTTGATTGCGGTGCCTGTGTTTCGGTATGTCCTCAAAAAATACATGAGATTAAAGATGGTGTTCATATTGTGCGCCGTGATATAGACTGTATAGGCTGTAGAAAGTGCGTGGCAGTTTGCCCGAAGTCAGCACTGGAAATCAGCGGAGAGTTTAAAACCATATCAGAATTAATGGATATCATAAAAGAAGATGAGTCGTTTTATGATATTTCGGGCGGAGGAGTGACCCTGGGTGGCGGAGAATGTACGTTGCAAGGAGAAGCAGCCAAAAATTTGCTGAGAGCTTGTAAAGAATATGGAATTCATACTGCCATTGAAACTTGTGGATATACTAATCCGGCTAAAATGTTAGAACTAGCAGAATATGTGGACTTGTTTCTTTTTGACCTGAAGCATATGGATCCTAAAAAACATAATGATCTTACGGGAATGAGCAATGAGATTATATTACATAATCTGGAAGAATTGATTAAAAGAAGAAAGCAAGTAATAGTGAGAATGCCAATGTTAAAAGGAATTAATGACAGTGAAGAGGAGATTTTAAAAATATCGGACTTTTTGCAAAAATTTATATCCTATAAAAATTTCCAGGGCATTCACTTGCTGCCATATCATAAGCTTGGTGTTAATAAATATCAGCAGTTGGATATGGAATATCAAATAGAAGGCGATCCAAGTTTAAGTGAAGAAGATTTGAATCGAATCGAGCAACTGATAGCACAAAAAAAGCTCCATGTAAGAGTAATAAGGCATTAACTATGGAACATATTATAAATGAAAATATACAGCGAATTATTGAAGAAAGCGTACCAGGAAAGCAAATTACGATCGCCCATGTCATTGCCTCTCCGGTAGCAGAATTATTTTCTAATCTGGAAATTGAAGATCAAGGCGCATTGGGAATTCTTACGCTTTCGCCTTCTGAATCAGCCATTATTGCAGCTGACATTGCTACAAAGGCATCCAATGTAAAAATTGGTTTTTTGGATCGCTTTACCGGTTCAGTGGTAATTAGTGGAGATGTAGAAAGTGTGGAGCATGCACTGGAAAGTGTAAACCAGGTTTTAAGCGATAAACTGGGCTTTAGTGGTACAAAAATAACAAGAACATAAAAGAGGTAATTTTATGGAATATTTTGGAATGTCTACTAAGATATGTATGGGGATGGATAGCCTGAAGGAATTAGAAAGCATAGATGCGGGACAAGTATTTATTATTTGTGATCCCTTTATGAATCATTCGGGTAAAATCAATCTAATTACAGATATCCTTAAAAAGAGAGAGATTGCTTATAAGGTGTTTGATAAGATTGTGCCGGATCCTGGTATAGAGCTGGTAGCACAAGCAGTTGGCGAATTGATGGATACGACCGATACGGTTATCGCCCTTGGTGGGGGCTCTGCCATTGATGCGGCCAAAGTAGTAAGGAAGATATTTGAAGTCAGTAAAAACAAAAAAGTGCAGTTTATTGCGATTCCCACCACCAGTGGTACAGGCAGTGAACTAACTTCATTTGCAGTTGTTTCGGATGAAGAAACCCAAACCAAGATTCCGCTGGTTGATGACAGTCTACTGCCGGATCTGGCGATTCTGGACTGTGAGTTTACAATGTCAGTTCCGGCATCGGTTACAGCCGATACCGGCCTGGATGTTTTAACGCATGCACTGGAAGCATTGGCATCAACAAAAGCCAATGATTTTACAGATGCTTATGCCATCAGAGCGATTATGCTGGTGTTTCAGTATCTGAAACGAGTAGTGGATAACGGAAATGACAGAGAAGCAAGAATGCATATGCACAATGCATCAGCCATGGCGGGGATTGCATTTAATCAGACTTCCTTGGGAATTTGTCATAGTTTGGCTCATGCTTTGGGCGGACGGTTTCATATTCCGCATGGCAGAAGTAATGCAATGCTTTTACCTCATGTCATGGAATATAATACTTATTTAGACTTAGATAATAAAGAAACCATAAAACGATATGCAGAATTAGCCAGAGCACTTGGGTTTGGAACTTATAATGATATTATGAGTGTAAAAGCATTGGTTCGGCAAGTGACAAAGCTGATTAAAAGTGTTAATATACCTGCTTATTTAGATGATATGGTAGATATCAAAGAGTATAAAAATGCGATAGAAGACATGGCCAAAAATGCGCTGGCGGATAAATGCACAATCACCAATCCAAAGCAGCCTTCGTTAAAGGATTTAGAGAAAATATATAAAAATTTAGTGAAACAGAAGATATAAGAAAGGTATTTTATGGATGTTCGTATTATAAAGTCACCAACGCCAGGCACAATCGATATTGTACAAAGAAGAAGCGGTGTCAAGTTTGTGGCTGAAGATGTTGAAGCAATTGGGCTTGTACAGGGGAAAATGATAGATATGATAGTTGCGGCGGATATTGCTGAAAAAAGTTCAGGTGTGATGGCAGTTGAATTAAAGGGAAGTTGCCCGCAAAACATGATATCTTTAGCAATACTCGGTGATACAGCATCTGTGGAAAATGCAGTAGAAGAAATACAGGATGCCACAAAATAAAAAGAGGTTATAAAATGATAACAGCAATTCTTATAGGTAATCTATGGGCAACAAAAAAAACAGAAAGTCTTGGTGGTCATAAACTAATGCTTGCAAAGACCATTGGCGGAACAAACGAAGGCCAAATTATGGTTGTTGTTGATACCATAGGAGCCGGCATAGGTGACAGAGTGGTAATAACAACAGGGTCCAGTGCAAGAAAGATGCTTGGAAACGAAAACAGTGCTGCGGATGCATCTATTGTAGGAATTATTGATGAAGATTGTAAACTGAATTTTTAAATGGGAGAAAAAGCAATGAAAAAACTTATCTGTTTAAGTGATGTAAAAGGTTTGCACTCTGAAAACAAAAAAGATGTATACATAGAAGAAGGAACTATCATTACACCTGCTGCA
This sequence comes from Clostridiales bacterium COT073_COT-073, assembly GCA_003858485.1. GTDB lineage: Bacteria > Bacillota > Clostridia > Lachnospirales > Vallitaleaceae > W11650. Next base: position 24,313 of record RQYD01000021.1, on the reverse strand, counting down.
AGAGATTATGTAAAGCTAAACAATATGGTCTTTGTAGAAAGAAAGGAAGAGTGCAAAATGATGGATAAATTAGATGTTGCCGGTCTAAGCAAGGAAGATTTATATAAGATTTTAAAAGTGCTGGTTGACAGAGGATTATTGGATGTAGAAACTAAGCCATATCAGGCAGAAAAATCAGGAAATGGATTTAAATTGGTCAGAGGCAATACAGCCAAATTGGAAGCTTTATTTCCAGATACAAACGGAGATAAAGTAAAATATGTTGAATTGATTCATGCTGAAGATTCGCCGATGCAATCAGGATACTTTACCATTGATCGCTCTTGCTTTAAAACAACAACCGAAATATTTGAAACTTACTATATTGTCGAAGGAGTATTGGATATTAAAGTAAATGGTAATAAATTCAGAGCCTACAAGGGAGATGTACTAAGTATTCCCAAAGGCTCAGAAATCGAATGTTCGTCAGAAGGATTTGTTAACATTTTTTATACTTGTGGAGATAAGTAAAAAGTTGTCGAGCTGACATTTCGCTTTTTGCAGATGGTCATGGTGCCTGGAACGAAAAAAGTTGCGAAGCCAACTGTGAAAGCAATCTTTTAGAGAAAGTTGCCAAACAGAAGCAGAGCTGAGCGATGAAGATTGCAAAAACTATCAGAAAGACAGCTTAGAAGTTGAAGGAGGTTGCAATGAATTCACTGGGTTTTATAGAAACATGGGGATTGATAGCTGCAATAGAAGCAGCTGATGCCATGGTAAAATCGGCTAATGTAAGTTTAAGAGGAAAAACTTATGTTGGGAAAGGTCTGGTTACAGTTATTGTAGAGGGGGATGTCGGAGCGGTTAAAGCTGCTGTAGAGGCAGGTGTTGATTCAGTCAGGCATTTGGGCATGGAGCTTCATTCCTGTCATGTAATACCTAGCCCGGTAGAGGAATTAAGTATTTTTATAAACTCTTCAGAAAACCGGGCAGAAGAGGCATTGTTGGCTAAATCGAATGATTTTTCAGATAAGATGCCGGAGAATGATCAGGTAGATGAAGAACAAGCCCCGGAGCCAGATATGACAGTGGATATAGTTATTGAGAACAAGGAACAACTAGATGAGGTTGTATCTGGTTATGGATTAGAAGTAGCAGAAACAACGTTGTCCAGATTAACCAATAAACAACTTTGCAATATTATTACAGCATATGATGAAGAATTATCTAAAGTGTTAAAAGTGCATAAGGCTAATAAAAAAGAACTTATTAACTATATCAGGGGACTTTATGAGAAGTAAATAAGTAGCAAGATGGAAAGGCTGGAAAAGAATGGAAAAATTTGACTATGATTTGCAATCAATCCAAGAAGCAAGAAATTTGCTTAGAAAAGGGCATAAAGCATTTAAAGAATATGCAACATATAGTAAAGAGCAAGTGGATAAAATTGTGAAAAATATGGTTGATGTGGCGATGCAAAATGCAGTTAAGCTTGGTCAGATGGCACAAGAAGAAACCGGATTTGGAGTGGCCACTGACAAAGCATATAAAAACTATGCCGCATCCGGACTTTTATATGATGAAATTAGGGATATGCAAACAGTTGGCATAATACGAAAAGATGAGAAAAAACAAATTATGGAAGTGGCTGATCCGGTGGGACTGGTAATGGGAATTGTACCTTCCACCAACCCAACTTCGACGATTATTTTCAAATCAATTATTGCCTTGAAATCCAGAAATGCGATTATCTTTTCACCTCATCCGGCAGCACTGAAATGTTCCTTAGAAGCAGCACGGTTAATGGAACAGGCAGCAGTTGAAGCAGGTGCGCCGGAGGGAATTATCAGCTGTATTACCATGCCGGCATTAGAAACTACCAATGAAATTATGACCGCCAAAGAAGTTTCGTTAATTATTGCAACAGGTGGACCGGCAATGGTAAAAGCAGCTTATAGCGCCGGAAAACCGGCAATCGGAGTAGGTGCCGGCAATTCACCGGCTTATATTGAAAGAAGTGCTGATGTAAAAAAAGCAGTTGAAACCATTATGGCCAGCAAAACCTTTGATAATGGTACGATTTGCGCTTCAGAGCAGTCCATTATTTGCGAAGAAACCAATTATGAGGAAGTGGTTCGCGAGTTTAAAAATGCCGGTGCATATTTTATGACAGAGGAAGAAACCCCAAAGGTATGTGCTTTGCTGTTTAGAAATAATATGGCAATGAATCCTCAGTTTGTAGGAAAACCGGCAAAGTATATCGCTGAACATGCCGGGATTAAAGTGCCTGAAAATACTCAGGTGTTAATTGGCAGACAATATGGGGTAGGAAAAGAGTATCCGCTGTCTTATGAGAAACTTACTACTGTCTTAGGTTTTTATGTAGTCAAAGACTGGGAAGAAGCCTGTCATTTAAGTATTGATCTTTTACAAAACGGAATTGGACATACCATGAGTATTCATACCAATAATGATGATATTGTGAATAAATTTTCCGTCAAACCAGCTTCCAGAATCTTGGTAAATACTGGTGGAACACAAGGCGGAACGGGTATTTCCACAGGACTTGCTGTTTCTTTTACCCTTGGCTGCGGCACAATGGGGGGCAGCTCTGTTTCAGAAAATGTTGGTCCATTGGATTTAGTCAATATGAAGAAAGTAGCTTATGGAATTAAGGATGTGAGGACATTAGCCCAAAATGATGCCAGATTTCAGGCGCTTTTAGAAGACAAAAGTTGTTGCGTCAATGGTTGCCAATATAGCGGATATGAATGGAGTCCGGAGCAAATTCAAAGAGCATTTGAAAAAAGCCTGAATCAAAAATCAGTAGAAATGAAAAAGCAGGAAAATGATTTAACCGATCTGGAAGGTGATAAATTAAAAAATCTTATCTTTGACGTGATTAGAGCGTTAGCTTAGGAGTTGAATAAGGCTTATGGATAATTTTAATGAAATAAAGGAATTTATACTTTCTTTGGGAAGAGAAATACAGCAGGAATCTGAACAGGAAGCGCTTACCATTCCTGTGGGGATCTCAAATCGGCATATCCATTTATCCCAGGCAGAGCTGACAGTTTTATTCGGGCAGGGGTATGAGCTGACTGCCATTAAAGATTTATCTCAACCAGGTCAGTATGCTGCCCAAGAAACCTTGACAGTATGTGGGCCAAAGGGAGCAATTGAAGGCGTTAGAATATTAGGACCACTGCGCAATAAAACACAAGTTGAAATCTTGCAGGGAGATTGTTTTAAATTGGGAATAAAAGCTCCGGTCAGAATGTCCGGCGAACTGGAAGATTCAGCACCAATTACTTTGATTGGGCCAAAGGGGTCAGTGTATATCAAAGAAGGTACAATTATAGCGCAAAGACATATTCATATGACTCTGGAAGATGCAAAGCGCTTTGGAGTCAGTGATGGTCAAATTGTAAGTATTGAAATATTAGGTCAGAGAGGCGGTATTTTAAATAATGTTGTCATACGTGCAAATGACACGTCAAGACTGGACTGCCACTTAGATGTAGAGGAAGCAAATGCTTTAGGACTTACTCCTAAATCACAAATAATAATAAAAAAATAACAGATAAGGAGAGACGAAAATGAAATATGATGCATTAGGAATGGTAGAAACAAAAGGTTTGGTAGGATCAATTGAAGCAGCTGATGCAATGGTGAAGGCGGCAAATGTAACTCTGATTGGCAAAGAGTTTATTGGCGGCGGGCTTGTCACTGTTTTGGTCAGAGGTGATGTTGGAGCAGTAAAAGCGGCAACCGATGCAGGAGCAGAAGCAGCACAAAGAGTTGGTGAATTAGTGTCTGTCCATGTTATTCCCAGACCACATTCTGAGGTAGAAGTTATATTACCCAAAGGGAATAAATAGGTAAACAGACATACAGTAAAGGTTATATATGATGTGGTAAAATACGGATATATAACCTTTATTGTTATATAAAAAAGAGCTGATCAGATATGGAGCAGATCATGGATAATTTATTAAAACAAGCACATGCATTATGGAGAGAGGGCAGGGAATTAGAGGCATTAGACTTTCTAAAGGAAGCGGTACAAATTTGCAGGCATTCGCAGACAAAGGAAAGACTCATAGAATTATTAAATGAATATGGCGGTGCTCTGCGGGTAGTGGGTGATTATGATCAGGCGATTGATATAATTGGTGAAGCCAAATTATTATGTGAAGCCAATTATTTAAAACAGACCGAGGGCTATGCGACAACCATAATGAATTTAGCGAATATTTATAGAGAAAAGAAAGAATATGAGCAGGCCGAACGTTTTTTTGAATCTGCCAAAGAGATTTTTGAGAGCCTCCATATCAGAAATTATTCTTATGTTGGTTTGCTAAATAATTATGCTTTGCTAATGCAGGAAAGAGAAAATTATACAGTAGCAAATGAAATGCAATTAGAGGCAATTTCTATATTAAGTCAGGATAAAACATATCTTATTCCCTTAGCGATCAGCTATAATAATTTATACGAAATTCAAAAAAAGCTCGGCCAAATAGCAGGAGCGAATGAATATTTAGAAAAAGCGAAAAATATTATAAGCCAGAATTTAGGCAGAGAACATCCTTTATATGCGGCGGTACTGAATAATCTTGCGGATTGTAATTATAATCAGCGTAAATATGAAGAAGCGCTTGGCTTGTATGAAAAAGCCCTGGATATCATCAGCAAGACATATGGACAGAAAAGCAGCGCTTATCAATCTATTTTGAAAAATATTGAGCAAACCAAATCTCTGATTGACACAAATACCAAAAAAGTAAATAACGAAGAATCGGTAGGTTTAAAGTTGGCCTATGATTTATATAAAAGACTGATTGTTTATATTGGCAATAATTATCCAAATGTTTATAAGGAGATATGTGTAGGTTTGGTTGGAAAAGGCTCAGAATGTTATGGCTATGATGACGAATTGTCGCAGGATCATGATTTTGAGGCCAGATGCATGATTTTTTTGAGAGATGATACCTATCAAAGATTTGCACAAAGACTGCAAACAGATTTGAGCAGCAGGTATCGGGAAAAAATTGAAATATATAGAATAGGAGATTTTTATAAACATTATACTTCATTTGAACAGGGGCCGGTGAGTATTTCAGATTTTAGGAAAATAAAAGAAGAATACTTAAGTACGGCTACCAACGGACAAATTTTTATTGATAAATTGGGTGAATTTACTGAGATCCGAAAGCGATTATTAAATCATTATCCGCAGGATCTGTATTTTAAAATGATGGCGTTCTATTTAAATAATATGGCACAATCCGGTCAGTATAATTATCCCCGTATTTTAAAACGTGGAGATATCGTCGCTTCTGAACTGGCGTTACAGGAATTTATTAAATACTATATTTATTTTATTCATCTGATTAATAAAAAATATACACCATTTTATAAATGGAGTTATAAGAGTTGTACGCATTTGAATGTTTTGGGAAAATACTCAGAAGAGATGCTACAGAAATTAATTACAGCCCCCAAGGAGAAAAGAGAGCAGATAATTACAGAAATATGTAATAAAATTGTAGAATATTTAAATCAATCCGGTTATAGTAGCAGTAAGATCAACTTTTTATCTTATCAGGCAAAAGAAGTGGCGAAACAGATTAAGGATGAACAATTAAGCAAAATTGACTTGTGGATGAGGTAGGCTAATGAAAAAAAGAGAGATAGTTGATGCAATTGTAGACAGAGAATGGCTGCAGTTTACCAATGCAATTAATATTGGGCAAAGATCCTATTGTCAGGACCAGAAAAGCAGCTTTTACTTATCACGAAAAGCATATTTAAACATATATGATGAAGAAATTTTAAGCTCTTATTTATCCGATCTTGAAACAGCAGAAAGAAAAGGAATTCATTTAGTAACTCAAAAATATGCTTATATGATGGAAAGTACGGATATAGAGAATTTTAATAAAATAAAAGATCAGATTCTGCCCCTATCAGATAAAAAAAGCAATATTGTAGAGAGCATTATGTATATTTATGTTCAATGGTTAAAAGATGTAGGACGGATTTTGCGGACATTCAAAATAAAAAAGAATGTGGAGGTAACAGACAATGGCAAAATCATTATTTGAGGAACTGGGCGGCAAATACGAAAGGCAAGGGGATTATTTGATACCGTGCTTAACTGTACCCGCCGAAGAAGAACAGGCAATAGGCATCTGGGGGCAACGGCATTTAGATTATCTAAAACAGTACCGTAAAGTTACATACACCAATCTTCTTACAAGCGGCAGGCTAAACGCCTACCTTGCCGACATCAACAGACAGGCACAGGAACGCTTTGAAAGGCTCATAGAGGGTATGAAACAGGCACAGGGCATAACGGAACAGCTAAAGGCAGAAAACGCCTTAGAATGGACAGGATGCCTCAATAACATAAGGGCTTGTGCGAGGGAGATTGTGGAAAAGGAAATTATTTTTGCATAAACAGATGATTAGTGGCAGGGGGAAATCCTGCCGCTTTTTCTGCTTTAGTTTGTCAGCTTGACAAATAAAGGGTTAAGGAATATAATTAGATTCAGTATTATACAAGGAGTTAATAAATATGCGGCAAGGTATTCTTAAATAAACTGTCAATTTGATAGTGGGAACAAAAAGTAGCAGTCCCGTTTCACTTTTAATATGGGGCTTAGTTTTTTGTACCCAGTTTAAGAATACTTTTATCATGTAATTTTATATGCCCGAAAACATATAAGTGTTTTGGGGCTATTGGAGTTATTTACCCAGTGATAGGAGTATTTATCACTGGGTATTTTTATGCCCTTTTTTGGGTGTTGATAGGAGGAAAATCACATGAAAATAATTAACTTAGGCATTCTGGCTCACGTTGACGCAGGAAAGACAACATTAACGGAAAGTTTATTGTATACCAGTGGTGCAATTGCAGAACTAGGGAGCGTAGATGAAGGCACAACAAGGACAGATACAATGAATTTGGAGCGTCAAAGGGGAATCACTATCCAGACAGCAGTGACATCTTTTCAGTGGGAGGATGTAAAAGTCAACATTATAGATACGCCAGGCCATATGGATTTTTTGGCGGAAGTATACCGTTCTTTATCCGTATTAGACGGAGCAGTATTATTAGTTTCTGCAAAGGATGGCATACAGGCACAGACCCGTATACTGTTTCATGCACTACAGATAATGAAGATTCCGACAATTTTTTTCATCAATAAAATTGACCAAGAGGGGATTGATTTGCCAATGGTATATCGGGAAATGAAAGCAAAGCTTTCTTCGGAAATTATAGTGAAGCAAAAGGTTGGGCAGCATCCCCATATAAATGTAACGGACAATGACGATATGGAACAGTGGGATGCGGTAATTATGGGAAACGATGAACTATTAGAGAAATATATGTCAGGGAAACCGTTTAAAATGTCAGAACTGGAACAGGAAGAAAACAGGAGATTCCAAAACGGAACGTTATTTCCCGTTTATCACGGAAGCGCTAAAAACAATCTGGGGATTCGGCAGCTTATAGAAGTAATTGCCAGTAAATTTTATTCATCAACGCCTGAAGGTCAATCTGAACTATGCGGGCAGGTTTTTAAGATTGAATATTCAGAGAAAAGGCGGCGTTTTGTTTATGTGCGTATATATAGCGGAACATTGCATTTGAGGGATGTTATTAGAATATCTGAAAAAGAGAAAATAAAAATCACAGAGATGTATGTTCCGACAAACGGTGAATTATATTCATCCGATACAGCCTGCTCTGGTGATATTGTAATTTTACCAAATGATGTTTTGCAGCTAAACAGTATTTTGGGGAACGAAATACTGTTGCCGCAGAGAAAATTTATTGAAAATCCTCTCCCTATGCTCCAAACAACGATTGCAGTAAAGAAATCTGAACAGCGGGAAATATTGCTTGGGGCACTTACAGAAATTTCAGATGGCGACCCTCTTTTAAAATATTATGTGGATACTACAACGCATGAGATTATACTTTCTTTTTTGGGGAATGTGCAGATGGAAGTCATTTGTGCCATCCTTGAGGAAAAATATCATGTGGAGGCAGAAATAAAAGAGCCTACTGTTATATATATGGAAAGACCGCTTAGAAAAGCAGAATATACCATCCACATAGAAGTCCCGCCAAATCCTTTCTGGGCTTCTGTCGGGTTGTCCATAGAGCCGCTCCCTATTGGAAGCGGAGTGCAGTATGAAAGCAGAGTTTCACTTGGATATTTAAATCAATCGTTCCAAAATGCGGTTATGGAGGGGGTTCTTTATGGCTGCGAGCAGGGGCTGTATGGATGGAAAGTGACAGACTGTAAAATCTGTTTTGAATATGGATTGTATTATAGTCCTGTAAGTACCCCCGCAGACTTTCGGCTGCTTTCCCCTATCGTATTGGAGCAGGCTTTAAAAAAAGCAGGGACAGAACTATTAGAGCCATATCTCCACTTTGAAATTTATGCACCGCAGGAATATCTCTCACGGGCGTATCATGATGCTCCAAGGTATTGTGCAGATATTGTAAGTACTCAGATAAAGAATGACGAGGTCATTCTGAAAGGAGAAATCCCTGCTAGATGTATTCAAGAATACAGGAACGATTTAACTTATTTCACAAATGGGCAGGGAGTCTGCTTGACAGAGTTAAAAGGATACCAGCCAGCTATTGGTAAATTTATTTGCCAACCCCGCCGCCCGAATAGCCGTATAGATAAGGTTCGGCATATGTTCCACAAGTTAGCTTAACAGCTTGCAAAAGTCATATAAAATGAGATTTGAAAGGATTAGAGACTAATTATGATGAAATGCGAATGGATATTGTGTCCTGTTTGTGGGAGCAAAACCCGTAATAAAATTAGGAAGGACACTGTTTTGGAGAATTATCCCCTTTATTGTCCAAAATGCAGACAAGAAAGATTGATTAAAGTTGACAACTTGAAGATAACTGTCATCAAAGAGCCAGACGCTTAAGACGCAGAGCCGATGAAATTGTGGAACAATTCACGAATCATCGGCTCTTTTTGTTTCGTATTTGAAAGAACAAACTCACCAAATAAAAAAAACGATATTCGGGTGGGTTATTTTGTTATACCCTAAATTACCCTCTGAATTTGTTTTTAAATTTGGAGGGATTTTTTTATGTCCTTTTTTCGGGCAGTTATCTATCTGCTCATACGAAGCAAAATTTATCAATACATAGCATATCAGAGAACGGCAGGAAACCAGTTAAAAAAATTTCTGCCAGTGCAACGGTACTTCTCACCTTGAAAGTAGAAGTACAATCTCCATACAATAGAATTACTATTTCCTATAACCGTAAAGGTCACAGAGCCTTTGCGGTTTTTCTTTTGTCGATTTTTGTTGGAAAGTGCCGTAGGGCTGTTTCTGATATGCGGTGTCGTTCTCCGCCTCTCCATCTGGATTTTTTACATTTCAAAAATTCAGATGGGAGGTATTTATGGTGAAATATGCACCAAGAAAGGTATATATCAGAGAAAGTGGCGGCTATGTGGAATTATCCTACACGGAGTTCTGCCGTTGCAGGGAATCCGACCAGACCTATATGGACAAGCTGTTTATCCCCATTCAAGGCTGTCTGCTTGAAGTCGTGAGGGAGCAATACACAGACTTCTACCGTGACAAGGAACGGTGGCGTTATCTGCAAAAATTAGATACAAAGAATAGACTGCTATCTCTCGACGGATTTACGGACAGCGAGGGGAATCCTCTGGACTTTATCACTGATGAAGCGGTGGACATTGCAGAAACCGTTGTCAATGCGGTCATGGTGGACAGGCTGAAAGCCGCCCTGCCTTTGCTGTCGGATAGTGAACAGGAGCTGATACAGGCAATCTTTTTTGACGGACTTTCCGAGCGTGAAGTCGGGGCGAGGTTGGGCATAACCCAGAGCGTTGTAAACAAACGCAAAGCCAGAATCCTAATAAAACTAAGAAAGATAATAGAAAATTAAAATTTAAGGCGTTCAGCCCCCTTGTTTTTTCCTTTGGGAAGATGAGGGGGCTTTTCTCTGCCCTCTCAATCAATTCTGATTGGAGGAAGTAAGAATGGCATACAACCACGGACGGGAGGACAGGAAATGGCGTATCTGGAAAGAAGCGGAGGAAAAGCTGCTGCGTGAGTGCGGCGTTGATGAAGCGACCATTGAGCAGATACGCATGGCGGACAGGGCAGACTTCAATTCCAACAGGCGGTTTTACCGATGGACGAATGACGTTGCGGAATATCTTGAGGACATGGCAGGCAGGGAGCGGCAGGCGGAAGTGGGTACGGTTGCGGAGTTACTGGAAGAGATTGAGAGCGAAAATCTCTATCAAGTATTAGTCACGGTGGACGGGCGTACCTTGAAAATCGTCCTGCTGAAAATGCAGGGGTATTCCACAAAGGAGATTGCCCCGCTTGTGCATTTGACGACTGGTGCCATCTATGCGAGGTTAGACCATCTGCGGAAGAAGCTGCGGAAAATTTTATAGCTTCTAAAACAGCCTGCCATCCTGCGGGCTACTGGGTGAGGGATGGAAATCCCCTCACTCATTTTTTGCAGGAGGACAACAGGATGGCATACAGGGTTAAGGCATACACGCTTCGGGAGGAATCCACGGAAAGCGGCACAAGGTATTTTATCAGCTTTAAGGACGGGCAGGGCAAATCCCACGAGTTGGAAGTGTCGGAACAGTTCTTTATGGAGTTTCGGCAGATGGAGCGCAGGAACAGGAATCTTTTCTAATGGGACGAGCGGCACAGGGAGTTTAACGAGGTATGGGACGAAACCCTTTACAGACGGGCGTTGCGTGTGCCTAAGAGCCTTGATGAACGCATGGTTGAGGAAGAACGGAATGAAACGCTCTATAAGGCGGTTGGGAGCCTTCCAGAGATACAAAGGCGGCGTTTCCTGCTCTACTACGAGTATGAGTTCAATTTTTACCAAATCGCCGCTATGGAGCATTGCACCGCTTCGGCAATACAGAAATCTGTTGCGATTGCAAAGGAGAAAGTAAAGGCGGAAATTGAAGAAATATCTCCAACCGTGACCGACACCGCCCGAAAAAGAAATCTGTTTTTTATTTGTGTGGGATTGGCGGCATTACATACTCTCACTTTTTTCCGTGGGAGTAAATCTATTTTTAAGGAGGTCAACGCCTATGTGCAACGAAAACAAAGACACCGCCCGAAAGGAGGAAAGCCATGCAGAAGTTACAGACAGTCAACGCCGAAACGCTCCTTTATGAACCGCTTGAGAAACCATCCTTTGTGGTGGACAGCCTTATCCCGACAGGCTTATCGCTGTTCTGCGGCTCACAGAAGATAGGCAAAAGCTGGCTCATGCTGAAGCTATGCTTATGCGTGTCGCAGGGAATCCCTTTATGGGATATGCCGACAATGGAGGGCGATGTGCTTTACCTCTGCCTTGAGGACACGTTCTGCCGCATACAGGACAGGTTATTTCGTTTGACGGACGAAGCAAGCGGGCGGCTCCACTTTGCCGTGGCAAGCTGCAAGCTGTCAGACGGTCTTATCGTGCAGCTTGAAGATTATCTGAAAGATTACCCAGACAGCAGGCTCATTGTCATTGATACCTTGCAGAAAGTCCGTACAGCTTCAAAAGACAATGCCTATGCAAGCGACTATGGGGACATCTCCCTCATCAAAGACTTTGCCGACAGGCACTCTCTGGCGGTCATTGTCGTACACCACATCCGAAAGCAGAATGACAGCGACGTGTTCAACAAGGTGTCTGGGACGACAGGATTAACGGGGAGTGCGGACGCTACCTTTGTTCTGGAAAAGGAGAAACGTGCGTCTGACACCGCCAAGCTGTATGTGACGGGCAGGGACACGCCTTATCAGGAATACACGCTGCGTTTCCGTGATTGCCGTTGGGAGCTTGTGGAGCGGAAAACGCAGGAGCAGCTTGCGAAAGAAACGATACCAGATGTCCTTTTTCGGTTGGTGGATTTTATGAGGGATAAGGAAGAATGGATAGGCACGGCAACGGAACTGTTAGCCGCTATGGGGGAAACGGAAACCATACCCACGGTGATTACGAAATGGCTGAATGAATACCGCACCACATTTTTAAGCGAGAACCGTATCTGCTACCAGTACAGCCGCAGGAAAGACGGCAGGCGGATTGCCCTTGCAAGGAGGGCGGGTGACAGCGGTGATGGTGGTGACAGCGATATTAGGATACCCCCCTGTTACTGTCATTGACGCTTAAAGCCATGTAAAGCTGGCGGCTCTGCCCTGCGGGTGACAGCAGTGACGGTGGTGACAGTGATTTTAGGATACCCTGCCGCTGTCATCCCTACGGGAGAACACCCCGTAAACGCAAAATGCAGGCGTGAGATTTACTCGCCCTTTTCGGTCGTGTAAAACCACCCCTGCGGTCAGAAAAATCATTCCGATTTTTCCGACTGCGTTTACAGGGTGTAACACACTACACTTTGCCCTGCAAAGTCGTGTGCCAGACGTTCCCTCTGGACTCCCTTAAGGCAGGGCTGTGCCCTGCTATCCTACGCCTTACGGCTTCGGATAAAAGAATGGCGGCATGACGGTGACGGCTCTTGCGAGGGGGGTATCCCAAAAACACCGTCATCATCGACATGACCGTCATGCAGGGGGTGAGGGTGACAGTTGCGGCAGTCGGCAGGGGGTATCCCAAAACTGCTGTCACCACCGTCACCGCTGTCACCCCAAAGGACGGTCACCCGCCGAAAGAAAGGAGGAATCCGCCTATGCCTTATGCAATCCTGCGTTTCCAGAAACGAAAAGCGGGCGGCGTTGCGGCTTGTGAACGCCACAACGAGCGGAAGAAAGAAGCCTACAAAAGCAACCCAGATATAGATATGGAACGCTCTAAAAACAATTACCATCTCATAGCACCACCAAAGTACACCTACAAGAAAGAGATTAACCGCATGGTAGCCGAAGCGGGGTGCAGGACAAGGAAAGACAGCGTGATGATGGTGGAAACGCTCATCACAGCTTCACCAGAATTTATGAACCAGTTACCGCCCGAAGAACAAAAAGCGTATTTCCAGACGGCTCTTGACTTCATTTCGGAGCGTGTTGGAAAGCAGAATATCCTCTCCGCTGTCGTCCATATGGACGAGAGAACGCCCCATATGCACCTCTGCTTTGTGCCGATTACGCCAGACAATAAGCTGTCAGCGAAAGCTATCTTAGGCAACCAGAAATCATTATCCGAGTGGCAGACCGCCTACCATGAGCGGATGTCCTCACGGTGGAATCAGCTTGAACGGGGGCAGTCCTCAATGGAAACCAAGCGGAAACACGTCCCCACATGGCTCTATAAATTAGGCGGCAGGCTTGATAAACAGTATGAAGAAATCGTGTCTGCCCTATCCGACATCAACGCCTTTAACGCAGGGAAGAAAAGGGATAAAGCGTTAGATTTACTCTCTGCATGGCTGCCAGACGTGGAGAAATTCTCTAAGGAAATCGGGAAACAGCAGGCGTATATCGACAGTTTGAAAGAGAGAATTGGGCAGGAATCAGACTATGCGGGGCGTATGCGTGATGAAAAGTACGAGCAGGAACTAAAGGTGCAGAAAGCGAATCAGAAGATATTTGAATTGCAGAGAACCAACGAGCAGATGGGGCGGCTGCTGTCAAAAATACCGCCCGAAGTGTTGGAAGAATTGCAGAAAAATCATAGAAGCAGAGCGAAAGAAAGGTAGATATGTGAATGAAGAAACAGGATTTTAAGGTGTTAAAGACCAAAGACTTGTACCCGTTCCCCGACAATCCGTTTCATGTGGCAGAAGATGAAACACTGTCAGAGTTAGCGGAAAGCATCAAGGAATTTGGCATTGTCACGCCGATAATCACACGCCCGAAAGAGGACGGGGACGGTTATGAAGTGATTGCAGGACAGCGGCGTGTCCGTGCTTCTGAACTTGCAGGGATAAATACCGTGCCTGCGTTTGTCCTGCCCTTAGACCGTGACCGAGCCATCATCACCCTTGTAGACAGCAATTTGCAGCGTGAGAATATCCTGCCATCGGAGCGGGCGTTTGCTTACAAGATGAAATCCGAAGCCATGAAGCGGCAGGGTTTCCGCACAGACTTAACCTCGTCACAAGTTGTGACGAAGTTGCGGACGGACGACAAGGTGGCACAGGGCTTCGGCGTGGGCAGGATGACCGTGCAGCGTTTTATCCGCCTGACGGAACTGATACCGCCGATTTTGCAGATGGTGGACGAGGGGAAAATCGCCCTCACGCCTGCGGTGGAACTGTCCTTCTTGAAGAAAGACGAGCAGGAAAACCTCTTTGCCACGATGGAGAGCGAAGAAGCAACGCCCTCACTCTCACAGGCACAGCGGATGAAACAGTTAAGCCAGAGCGGGCGGCTTGACATGGATACGATATTTGCGATTATGACGGAGGAAAAGGGCAACCAGAAAGAAACCTTGAAAATCAACACAAGCAAGCTGAAAAAATACTTTCCGAAGAACACAACGCCGAAGCAGATGGAGGAAACCATCATCAAACTTTTGGAGCGTGAGTTGCAGAGGAAACGCAACCGTGACAGCCGCTAATCTTCTTTTTTCGGGAAGTAAATACAGAGAGTTGAGGTATGGAGAATGAGAGAAATCCAGTATGAAATCGTAAAGGAAATCGCAGTATTGTCTACGGGCGACAGTGGCTACACAAAGGAAATCAATCTCATTTCATGGAATGGGAAAGAGCCGAAGTATGACATCCGCAGCTTTTCCCCGAACCGTGAAAAGTGCGGCAAGGGAATCACGCTGAACGCTGATGAAGCGGCGGCACTCCTTAAAGCATTACAGAAAGAATTAAACAGCGAGGATTAATGGTATCTGATTGGCAGGGCGGGGACATTTCCAAACTCTTCCCTGCCCTGTCTGGAAAGGAAGATTTAAGTATGGGCGAGGATAAGAAAGCAGATAAAAAGAGAAAGCGTATCGTGCCAAAAGCACCAGTGCAGATGATAATCAGCCGTGAATATGTCGGCACACAGACCGTTACAGAAGCGTTTGTCCCGATTATCTCCGAGGATATTCGGAAGAAGATTGCCGAGGGCGACACCTTCGACAATGAGGGGCTGTCCGCTTAGAATGTACGCAATGGGACATGAAAACAGATAGGACAGATACGGAGGTTTTACAGTATGGCAGGAATCAAAGAAGAAAAGAAAATCTATTTAGTCGGCATTTATTGCCGCTTATCTAAAGACGATGGTACGGATAACGAGAGTGCGAGCATTGCGACACAGAAATCCATCCTCACGGATTATGTGAAAAAGCAGGGATGGCACATAGCAAAAACGTATGTGGACGATGGTTATTCTGGTACAAATTTCCAAAGACCAAGTTTCCAGAATATGATAAAAGACATTGAAAGCGGTCTGATAAACTGCGTGATTACGAAAGATTTATCCCGTCTGGGGAGAAACTATCTTGATTGTGGGTTATATCTGGAAGTTTTCTTCCCAGAGCATAACGTGAGGTATATAGCGGTCAATGACGGCGTAGATACCTTGAATAAATCTGCTATGGACATCACGCCTTTCCGCAACATTTTAAACGAAATGTATGCCGCTGACATATCTGTTAAGATAAAATCGGCATATCGGGCGAGGTTTCAACAGGGGAAATTCATGGGAACTACCGCCCCTTATGGCTATATCAAAGACCCTGCCGACCACAACCATCTGCTGATAGATGATAAAGTGGCACATGTTGTAAAAGAGATATTCGACCTTGCATTAAAAGGGAATGGAGTTGCCAAAATTTGCAGACATCTTAATAAACAGCATATCCTACGCCCTGCCGCTTATGCGGCGGAGCGTGGCGAAACAGGCTTTGAACGTCATTTTGAGGGGAACGAGGACAAACGCTATATTTGGAGTGGGAACAGCGTGAGGAGCATTTTAAGAAGCCCGATATATGCGGGAAATCTTGTAGGCTACAAACGGATTGCCGCCAATATGAAAAGCAAGAAACGCCCCTCTAAGCTGCCCGAAGAATGGGAAGTGATACCCAATACCCATGAGGGAATAGTCACGCAGGAGGAATTTGATATTGTCCAACAGCTTATTACAAGTCGTAGGCTTCCACAGAACAAGGGAGGATTTGTAAATATTTTTGCAGGCGTTATCAAGTGTGTGGACTGCGGATGTGCTCTGCGGGCAATGAACGTACACAGGAGGAAACGCCCAGAGATTATCGACTGTGTACAGTATTCATGTAATAATTATGCAAGAAACGGAAGAAGCGAGTGTAGTGCCCACAATATAGAAGCAAGGGATTTATTCAATGCCGTTCTTGCCGACATCAACTGTTTTGCGGATATGGCAGTGAATGATGAAAAGGCGGTCAGGGCCATAGAAAAGCGGCTCACGGAAACAGACCAGAGCAGGGCGAAAGCATTAGAGAAAGAACGTAAGAAGCTGAACAAACGCCTTGCGGAACTGGACAGGCTGTTTTCCTCTCTCTACGAGGATAAGGTCATGGAGCGTATTACCGAGCGGAATTTTGAGATGATGTCGGGGAAATACCAGAAAGAGCAGCTTGAAATTGAAGCAAGGCTGAAAGAGGTGACGGAAACTCTTAATGAAAGCTACGAGAAATCACGGGGAATCCGTGACTTCCTCGCCCTTATCCGAAATTATCAAGGCTTAAAAGAACTGGATGCAACAGTTATAAACGCACTCATAGACAAGATACTTGTTTCGGAGCGTGAGAAGATGGCAGACGGAACAGTGAAGCAGGAAATCAAGATTTACTATAAATTCATCGGCTTTGTCGATGAATTACATATCATACCTACAAAACGGTGGGCAGCAATGCCCGCTAAAAATTGTACGGTGTGCGGCGTTGAATATGTCCCGGGCTCTGGTGCATCAAGGTATTGTCCTGCTTGTGCCAAGAAGATACGGAGGGAGAAATCAAACGAGAGCAAACGCAGGAGCAGAGAACAGAAAAGGATAGCATGTATGAACTGTCCGCAAAAAATGACCGACTGAGTTAGAGCAGTCAGAAGGGGATAAAGGCAGTCGACCATTATTTTCAACTTTCGATAGTGTAAATTCCACTTCGGCAGAAACATATATGCGGGGCGAATTAAAATCCTATTCTGATATGACTTTAGTGAAGATATTAGGCTTTTTTTTATCCCACGCTGGTTTAGGAAATAATTTGGTTTTACAAAATCTGGAAAAGTTAAAACAAAATGACTAAAATATTTTACTAGAAAGGAGGCGATATCATGTCAAAACAATATCGGGATAAATATTTAATTGGAGATGTAAGTAAAATTTGTAATATATCGAAAAAAACATTGAGATATTATGATGATATTGATGTGATAAAGCCGGAACATATTTCAGAGTATAATAGTTATCGCTATTATAGTATGGATAATATGCATGACATTATGATATTGAAATATTTTAAGCAAATGGGTTATAGTTTAAGTGAAATAAGAGAAAATTTTAACTCTTATAATTATGATTATATCCTGGAAAGCTTAAAAGAAAAGGCGAATGAATTAAGAGAAGAAAGAAGAAAAATTGAGAATAAAATCAAAGCTGCCATGGACTGGAAATTGCTCATTGATGAGGCGGCTTTGGTAATACAGTTTAAAGATGAAAAAGTTATTGTAAAAGAAATTGAGGAGAGAAGCTATCCTTCTTTAAAGCAGGAATTTAAATACTGTTATAAAGAATCGATTATTAATATTCCATGGGTGAAATTACTGGAATTGAGCGGCGAAGAAATCACAGGACCAGTTATTTTAAAATTTAATTCTTATCAGGATAAAATCAGCTGTAAAATCAATACAGCGACGATTTTTCAAAAAGGATTAAATGATGTGGAAGAAGGGATTGGCAAAATTAATTTTGGGGGGCAATTCTTATCGACTTATCATATCGGAAGCTTTGAAGAGATTGAAAAGGCATATAAGAGAATAGAAGAATTTGCCAAAGAAAATAATTACACTTTAAAAGGAGAGTCCTACGAACGATATGTGGTCGATTATTGGACTACGCAAGAAAAATCATTATTTGTAACAGAAGTTTTAATGCCGATTGCCAGAGAAGAGCTGTCGTAACAAATCATATTTCCAGTCACCAGTTTCGCCAAAATCATAAATATTTTGACAGCCCGGTTCAAAACCAGTCAAGGACTGGGAAAAGGGATGAGTATCATCAGATTGTTACGGAAATAAAATAAAACAAAGACCTGAGTGATTTTTGATACTCAGGTCTTTGCTAACGCTTAGGACTGGTTTGGTTTGTTGCCAAACAATTTTCTCCATTTTAAACCAACAAAGGAACCCAGACTCAGCCCCAATAGAAAAATAATTCCGGTTAGGGTATTTAATTTGAGGATCAAATTGGTATTATCCGGGATACTGTTTAACTTCATGTAAATTCCAAAGTAGGCCCATGCCATCGCTAGCGGAACAGCTCCGTTTTTTAAAATAAATATCAACAAAAAGCCCATCAATATACCAAAAAGCAGGGCAATATTATACCACAGGGCAGATGAGGACTGTAAATCCTGACCATTTAGCTGTACCAGAAAGGCAAAGAAATTAACAATTGAAGCCACAGTGATCCAGCCCAAATGAATGCCAAAGCTGATGCTGAATAAATTGAGATTTCCTTTGAGCTTATGGCAGATCAATAACAAAATGATCCAGTACATCAGAATAAAGAGCAGGGATGCACCAATTAGAGACAGGGAAAAAACAATATTCCAGGCAATGTTCACAGCCAGCATCATCCAAATCCAGGGAGAGAGCTGATGCAAAAGTGGCTGCTGATCGATATCGTTCTTTTTCCATAACCAAAAAAGCAGACAAAGAAAGAGCAGACCATAAATAACACCCCAGATCGAGAAAGCAAAGCCGGCTGGTGTAATTAAGGTATGATACTTTTGTGAGATTTCACTTTGGGAGAAACCACTGATTAAGCCACTGGCGGTAATATAATTGACCAACATTGCAGCAATAAAAGCAATCAAATGAATGATTAATTTTGTTTTTAAAGAAAAGTACCGGTTGCGAATGACAGTGAATAACAGACCAGCCACACAGAAAATAGAGAATAACAACCAAATTTGTCCTAAAATACCTATCGTAACCTCCTGACATATTTTTAAAAAAGCAATATCATAAAATAATTGCTTTATGATATTGCTTATGTTACTATTTCAGCATTTTTTCATTTGCATTAATTATTTCTTGACTTTCCCAGAAAGAAAGAGATAACTGCTACTAAAATTACAGCCCCTAAAATCGAAGGAATAAGTGCCATCCCGGCTAAACTTGGTCCCCAGCTACCGAACAGTGCTTGTCCAATTGAAGAACCAACTAATCCTGCAATAATATCAGCAATAATGCCCATTGATTTCCCTTTATTTGTAATTGCTCCGGCAATAGCCCCAATGATCGCTCCGACAATTAATGACCAGATGAATCCCATAGTAAATCTCCTTTCTTCTTATTACAGTATTTTACGGTAATAAGTTTTGCAATTTCAGATTAGCCTTCGTTTTCACATCTTAGGAATGATTGATCGATCATTCATACACACCTCTTTTTATTTAAGAATTGTAAATACGATATTGTTATTATAACATATTTTTCAGAAAATTGCCAGGAGGTTTTTGTATATTTATTATCAGAATTTGTATAAGTAATGACCACCCTTGCCAAAAGATATCAGAAAGAGCGGTCATTCCAATTCAATGCTTTAAAGACAGCTTAAATTATTCAGTAATGATATCATATTTCCAGTCGCCGATTCCGCCAAAATCATAAATGTTTTGGTAGCCCAGTTCAATTAATTTATTGGCGGCCTGGCGGCTACGATTACCGCTGCGGCAATATACTAAAATAGTAGCTTGTTTATCTGGCAGCTCAGCCGGAGCTTCTTTGCCGATGGTTTCATTGGGCAATAAAATTGCATTGAGAATATGTCCGCCTTTGTATTCAGCTTCCGTTCGGACATCGACAATGACCACTGACTGCTCATCCATCATCTTTTTAGCATCCTCAGCGCTGATTTTTTGATAGACCGCTTTTTGGGACTCAGCGGTTTGAGAATTATTATCCTCTGACTTAGTAATATTTTTGCTTGAACTATTTTGCTCAGCTTGTACATGATTGTCGGGCAGCTGTTTATTATCAGTCTGACAAGCTGACAACAATAAAATAAGTGTAATTAAATACAGTGTTTTTTTCATTATATACTCCTTACATATCTATTGTCTTTTGTTTCGCTATTTTGCTCATGTGTCATATACTTTTACGGGAATTGGCTCCTTCCGGGTGGGTTCTGCCGGTTTTATATCAGTATAGACCATGCGCGACAAAAGGGTGGAAAATTATAATATATCACTTAACTTTCCCGCGGCCTTTTTTGACCCCATCCTCTCCAGGGAGCAGGCACATGCACTTTTCTACGAAAAGATGCTTTCCTGGCACAGGCCTTTCGCCATTTACTGTGTAAGATGACTTGCGGTTATACCTTGCTTTAGTCACTTGCTGCGCGGGATAGCTTTTGTAGCACATGCCTTAAAAAAGACTGCTCTGGGGAATGCAGGAAAATTGAATATATCATATAATAAAATAAGCAAAAAAGCAATGACAATCCGATAGAAAGAAGGTTAAAAAGTTGACATTGATCAAGGGAGGAGATATACTATTATTGACCTGTTGCTAAATTAAATAGGAGGTAGACAAAAGAGGAAAATCAGACATTATCTTCCAACCTGGGAGAAAATAAATCAAACATATGAAACAGTTGATAATTCTTCTAAAAAATGATATGATAAATTGATATCATATAGCAAGATTACCTCAAGGAGGATATATGTTAAAGTACAAAAGAGTGCTGCTAAAACTTAGCGGCGAAACACTTTCCGGTGGAAATACTGGAAAATTTGATGAAGCATCAACTTTAAATGTGGCCAGACAGGTAAAAAGTGCTGTTGAACAAGGGTTACAAGTGGGAATTGTGATTGGCGGCGGTAACTTTTGGCGGGGACGCAGCAGTGAGCGAATGGACCGTTCCAAGGCCGATGAAATCGGAATGATGGCAACGGTGATGAATTGCCAGTATGCAGCGGCTGTATTTCGGATGGTGGGTTTGGATTCGGTCATTATGACACCGTTTCCGGTTGGAACATTTACCGAAGTATATTCTAAAGAAGCAATGATAAGTTATTTAAATGCCGGAAAGATTGTCTTTTTTGCCGGTGGAACCGGGCATCCTTATTTTTCAACCGATACCGGCGCAGCACTGCGGGCATTGCAAATGGAAGCAGATGCAATTTTATTGGCTAAAAATATTGATGGTGTCTATGATAAGGACCCCAACCAATATCCGGATGCCATTCGTTTTGAAAAGATGACATTATCAGATGTGATCGCTAAGGGCTTAAAGGTTATGGATATGACGGCCGCTCAGCTTTGCCTGGAAAATAAAATGCCGATGGAGGTTTTTTTCTTTGGAGAAGAAAATGCGATTTTGGCGGCAGCTGAAGGCCGACAAAAGGGAACTTCGATTTTGGCCGAATAACCGGTAGATAGCGGAACGGCAGAGCAATGGAACAGACAGCACCGAAATCGGCAGAGGAGCAACACCGGATCGGTACGGAAAAGGCAATAAATGACTCATCTTTCCTGCATACATGGGGATGATTCTTTATAATAGCTGAAGCCAAAAGCTTCGATCCTAAAATTAAGGGCAAGTTGAGTTTATAAAAATGAGAGCATAAATAATATGAATGAGGAGGATTTTATGGATAACTTAGTAAAAGTTTATCAGGAAAAGATGACCAAAAGTGTGGCGGTGTTAAAAGAAGAGTTAAATACTGTTCGGGCGGGGCGTGCCAATCCCCATATTTTGGATAAAGTAATGGTTGATTACTATGGACAGGCAACACCAATTCAACAAGTTGGCAATGTGACTGTACCGGAAGCACGAATGATTCAAATTCAGCCTTGGGATGCCAGTGTCATTAAGGCAATTGAAAAGGCAATTAATATGTCTGATATTGGAATTACTCCATCCAGTGATGGGAAAGTAATTCGCCTGGTATTTCCGGAGCTGACAGAGGAAAAAAGAAAAGAATTGACCAAAAAAGTAAAACATTTGGGCGAAGAGGGCAAAGTAGCAGTCCGCAATATCCGCCGTGATGCCATGCATGACTTTAAAAAGCAAGAACAAGATAAATTGATTACGGAAGATGACTTAAAAGACCTGGAAAAAGAAACTCAGGATTTAACTGATAAATTTGTGAAAGATATTGATAAATTGGTAGAAGAAAAAACCAAGGAAATTATGACAGTATAAAATAAATTCTGAAGTTGTTAAAAACTCATAAATCGTAGTGGATATGGCTGCCTGGCAGGCATTAGCTTTTAAACAGGCAGCCGTATCATATTAATTATAAGAAATAAACCAAAGAAAATTGAGAAAAATGACAGGAGAATGGGAGATAAGTAAGCATCAGGACAGGAAAGGAATGAATTGCGGCATTACATAATTACAGCAAAAGAAAAACGGAAAAGGTAGAAGTATGAACGATTTACAACATATTGCGATTATTATGGATGGAAATAGACGCTGGGCAAAAGAAAAGCTTCTTCCACAAATGGTCGGACATCAAAAAGGTGCGGATAATTTAAGAGAGATCAGCCAATTGGTTTGGGAAAATGGAATTAAATACTTAACAGTGTACGCCTTTTCGACTGAAAATTGGAAACGTTCGCCCAAAGAAGTTAATTATATTATGGACTTGGCACGTAAGTTTTTGAAAACCAGCATTAAAGACGCAGCTGCTAATAATATGCGGGTTCGGGTTATTGGCAACAAAATCGGCTTAGCTCAGGATATCAGAGAGCAAATCACAGAATTAGAAAAGGCAACTGTAGACTTTACCGGACTTAATCTGCAAATTGCGCTTAATTACGGAGGGCGGGATGAAATCATCAGGGCGGCTCAAAAACTGATGCAGCAATGTAAGGATGGTATAATAGAAGCCGCCGCATTGAATGAAGAATTATTTGAACATTATTTGGACACATCCGATATTCCGGCACCCGAACTTTTAATTCGGACTGGCGGTGAAAGTAGGGTTAGTAATTATTTACTATGGCAGATTGCTTACAGTGAAATTTATATTACCAATGTTTTTTGGCCGGATTTTAAAGAAGCAGATTTAAGGGAAGCAATCAATTTTTATTTGGCGAGAAATCGTCGTTTTGGAGGAGAATAGATGAAGCAAAGGGTGCTATCGGCTGTTGTGGCGCTACCGATTGTAATTGCCGGTATTTACTTTGGGGGCATTTACCTGTATCTATTGGCGGGAACAGCTGCCTGTATCGGTATCTTTGAATTCAATCGGGCTTTTGGTTATAAGGATAAAAAACTGCTTTTGGGAATGACTATGATAGCAGCAATTGTATATATTCTGTGCTTTTACTTTGAATACAGGGATATTGCCAAAACAGTAATCGGTTTTGTATTAATGACAGAATTGGCTGCCTATGTATTATTATATCCGAAAATAGAATTAAGGCATGTCTTTATTAATATAGTCGGATTTTTATATATTCCTTATATGCTAATGCATATTTTGCTGATCCGGGAGGGATTAGCCCATGGTAAAGTACTGGTTTGGCTGGTCCTGCTAATTGCTTTTAGCAGTGATACTTTTGCCTACTTTAGTGGAGTGACCTTGGGCAAGCATAAATTAGCACCGATTTTAAGTCCTAAAAAAACAATAGAAGGAGCAGTTGGCGGGATTGCAGGCAGTATTTTGATTTGCCTTTTATATGGAGTTTTCCTGGAGTGGAAAGAATTTTTTGTATTGCCGAAAGAAGCCTATTTTAGCTTAGCAGCATTGGGTTTTTTGGGTTCTCTTTTTTCCCAGGTAGGAGATCTGGTAGGATCAGCCATTAAAAGAGAAACCGGAATCAAAGACTTTGGCAATCTTATCCCCGGCCACGGCGGCATTCTGGACCGACTGGACAGCATTTTATTTGTAGCACCATTTGTATACTACTTTATGTTACTACTCTATCGCTGGAATTGAACGCACGCAAGGAAAATGAATGCGACCGCGGAGCGGGCATATTCATTTTCCGGTGCGTTCCCGGCAGAAACAGGAGCGCGAAGCGCGGGGAATGCGAAGCATTCCGTTTCTACCGGGATAGTTGTAGGAGCAAGGAAAGGATTTTGCGGAGCAAAATCGGAGTCCCCTGGGCAATAGACGAAGTCGATTGCCCAGGGGAGGAATGCGACC
>RQYD01000003.1 GCA_003858485.1 Clostridiales bacterium COT073_COT-073 | reverse complement strand
AAATGCACATGGTTTGGAATTCTCTTTACCATGTGCTTTTGCTTTTTTTAATTTAGTTTTTCATTTTTTTAAGGGCTATTTTGCAACAGCCCCTTTTTTGTTGCTAAAGCAGACAAAAAAAGGCAATCAGATTTCTCTAATTGCCCTATCCCTCTGTTATTTTTTCCCTTTTGAATATGTTTTCTTTTCTCTGCTCCTTTCCCGTTGCTATGAAGATAATCACTCCAGGTTCCGAAAGATTATGCTTAAAATACTTTTTTTAATTTCCAAATTTCCACTTTATCTAATTTAACTTGACCGCCATACGCCTTAATCATATTGTTTACATCATCATCATGAGAGAAAATATTACATGTAATATTATTTCTATATTTATTGCTAAACAATTCAATATTACTGCGGTCAGAATAAATATGGATATCTAATTCTTCATTCCTGTGTAATGGTAACGAACATCTGGCAGTTCCTTTACTCCATCCATCTGCCATGTTTCTATCGAATCTAATTTCTGAATTTTCAAAGTCAAACTCTACTTCTGTTTTATGGTCTTCTGCTTGGCGCAAAATTAACTTCATTTGTTTCGCTGTAGTGTTTCTTAAATCAATCTTTATCTTCATCTCGAAAATTGCATCATTACATACTACTCTAATTTCATTGTCCTGCAATAAGACATCTGAAAGCTCTGTTTTTTCTTCCCGCAATGCTTCTAATTCTTTTACCGGGGAAAATTGCAATGTATTATCTTCGCACAGTTTCACTTCTCTTGGAAGATTAAAGAATCCACACCAGCCCTCTCTATAAGTTGGTCCCCAATCCTTCCAAAATGGCATCCAATCCCAACAATTTCCCCAGCCAACAATCAATCTACGTCCATCTGGCGCTTTAAACGACTGTGGCGCATAAAAGTCAAACCCCCAATCAATTTCTCCAGAAATGTTATAGCAAAACTTTCCTGTATTATAGTCAAAATCACCCACCAAATATACAGAAGTCCGCTCTCCCACACCCATTGGCGAAAACATAAGTACATACTTATCACCCAATGGATAAAAATCCGGACATTCCCACATAAATCCCCATTCTCCACGGCTTTCTGCCAGTACATTCACAAATTCCCAATCAAACATATTTGAGGATTTATATAATAGTGCCTGCGCCCGATTATCTCTACTTGCCCCACACACCATATATATCGTTCCATCATGTTCCCATACTTTCGGGTCTCTGAACTGATCCGCTGAAACACCTTCTGGCGCTGTAATTACTGGATTTCCTGCATATTTCTCAAAATGAATTCCATCTTCACTATATGCAATACACTGTGTCTGTTCAAATCCATTTCCATGATTGGCTGTTCCTGTATATGCAATAAATAGTTTATCGTTATATACAACAGCGCTTCCTGAAAAACATCCACCCTTTAAATGATTATCATAAACTTCACTTGGTGCAAGAGCCACTGGTAAATGCTCCCAATGAACAAGATCATCGCTAATAGCATGACCCCAATGCATCATTCCCCAAAAACCTTCATATGGATAGAATTGATAAAAGAAATGATATTTTCCTTTAAAATAAATCAATCCATTGGGATCATTCAGCCACCCCACCTGAGGCATGAAATGGTAATGCTGTCTCATTTTTCCACAGCTGACATTCTCCGCATTTTTTTCTATTTCTCGCTGAGCTTTCTCAATATTTATTTGCATTAATTCTTTTGACATAATGCTCCTCCGCTTGATCTTCTCTACTACCTATATTCATCACGTAATTTTTTTGAAAATTCTATATTTAATTTAGATTCTCTACGTGTTTTGTCTTCTTTAATTCTAAATTGTTCCTGACGTGCTGGTTCATATACATCCCAGCGTTTTGCATAATTTTCTCTTGCTGCTTTCATTTCCTCTGTTAACTCAGGAGTCCTCAGTCTTCTTTCTGGAAGTACTGGTACATTTGGTAAACGTTCTTCAACAGGAAGAATTGTTAATGGTTTTGCTGTCGGAAGTATCTGATACCAATATGCAGTTGAACTCCAATCATCAGACAAATGATTTGCATGACCATGTTCAATTGTTACACGTAAACTCTTCTCAAATCTCACTGGATCTGTAATATGGAAACGGTAAGATACTTGAAATCCATCCGTATCTCCTTCATGAACAATCGTTCCAAAGAATGGAAATGCATTTCGCTGCATTCCCCAGGCATGATTAAAATAGTCTTCTGTTCCTGTACCATTTAAGCTTGGATATTCTTCTCCATCAATGAAAAACATATCATTTCCTTCGCCCCACCAGCTACCTTGATAATGTTTAACCGTCAAGTTGCATCCCACATAATGTCCTGTTCCTTCGACATCTAATACTGTATAATTTCCTTCTCCTTTAAAGTTCGTTACATTATTTACTTCCGGAGAATTCACCTGAATATCTGGTCCCCATCCATCACATGGGTTTTCTCTATGCCAACTAGCGTGAAAATATGCTGTTTTTTGATCCAATGGTTCTTTATACATTTCATAGTCAATATTAAAATAAAGAATAAAAGGAAGCTCATTTTCATTGACAATCTCAATTTTTGCTTTTTTATTAAATGGCATTGGAAAGTAGCATGAAACAGAGCATGGAGCTCCATATCTTCCCGCCTCCTCTGGTTTAAGAGATACATTAAATGGCAACGAACTAAAGTTGCCCGGATAACAGTTTCCGATACAAAAGAAATCACCAAATGGAACTAACACGCTTGGCATTTCTTGATCATCCCATGTAATCTTAATTAATGCTTTTCTATAGTAAAATGGATCATAATCATCCCATATTACTCCCAGTGCCGGATGGATTTCCATAACCGGCGCTGCAGATGCATTCTGTACAGGATCCAGTATACTTGGCGCTGTTACCTTTCTGCATGAGGATGTCATCCAAATATGAGTAATACATCCCGGCCCTTCGATTTCCCCTAATAGGATGCTCTCCTTTGCCGGAATTTCCCAGTAATCTTGATTTTTTCCTCTCTGATCCCAACTTGCCAAACGACCATTTCTAGCTTCTTTTACTGTAGTCAAATCTTTAAATAATCCTGATACTTTACTCATAATATAATTATCCTTTCAATTTATATATTCTATTTTCATCAACCTTTCACAGCTCCTGCCGTCATTCCTTCTACAATGTTTTTCTGAAATATTCCATAGAAAATCAACTCTGGTATTATAATCATAATACTAGATGCCACTATTCCACCATAATCCACTGTATAATTTCCTTTAAAGAAGGATGCTCCCATTGAAAGCGTATAATCCGAAACATCTCGCAACATAACTGATGCAAATGGAAATTCATTCCATATATACAAAACATTAAAAATCACAATGGTTGCAATAACCGGTTTTGTCATGGGAAGAATGACTTTCAACATCAAATTCCATATATTGCAGCCATCAATTACCGCTGCTTCATCTATTTCTGTCGGCAAGGATTTCAGATAACCTACCAACAATAATGTATTAAAAGAAATAGATGTCGCTACATATATGAATATTAATGCTAATTTTCCTCTAAGTCCCAACACCACGTTAATCTTATATACCGGAAACAATAAAATAAATGGTGAAATTGAAAGTCCCATAATCAAAAATCCATAAATCATCTTAAGAATTTTACTGTTTTTAAAAACCATTCTTGATAATACAAATGAACTCAGAAATGTAATGATTATCTCAAACACAACTGATATAACACATACAAATACTGTATTTCTGTATAATTGTAAGTAATCCAGTGTTTTTAATGCATTTTTATAATTATCAAAATTCAGAGTTTTCGGTAATGATAATGGAGAAGACATTATATCTGAATTTGATTTGAATGAGAGTATTACCATCCAAATAAAGGGAAATACAACTACTAATGTAATTAATATCATTCCAATATACATTGCTGTTTTTTTCTTCTTTTTAACCATGTCTCCTACCTCTCTTTCTCTTTTGTCAGAAAAGAATATATAGCTGTAATAATCAATGACAGTAAGAATGTAACTGTTGCAAGAGACATACCATACCCATAATGACTACTTGTAAAAGTCATGGAATAACTATATGTGACTAATGTTTCTGATAAATGATTCGGTCCACCACCTGTTGTTTGCTGGACAATTTCAAAAATTTTAAATACGCCTGTAATAACTAAAACAGCGACTGTAGAAATCGTTGTTTTCATCATCGGAATAATCACATATTTTACTTCTTGAAAGCCATTTGCTCCATCTATCCTCATTGCTTCCATAACATCATTTGGAATCATTTTCAATCCTGCTATAAATATTGTGACAAGATACCCCAATTGTTGCCAAAAATAAATAATTGCAACACTATATGGCGACCAAAATTCTCCACCTATCCATTTTTGCTTCATTTCAGAAGCACCGAATGCTTCCAAAATGTTATTTAAAATACCAATATTAGGATCTAATATATATACCCAAATAATTCCAACAATGATTGGTGCAATTATGGCTGGTGAAAATATCAGTGCTTTGCTGGCATCAACAGCTTTTAAACGATTATTTAATAATAATGCGATTAAAAAAGCTACTGTTAGTAGCAATACAAATGCAAGAACAAAGATAATCATCGTGTTTTTTAATGATATCCAAAATAATTTATCTTGAAACAATCGAATATAGTTATCAAGTCCTAAAAACTTTGCTTTTCCGATTCCTGAATATCGTGTAAAACTATAACTCACCGCTATGATGATTGGTAGAATAATAAACACACTATACACAACTAAAGTAGGAATCAGAAATCCTATTTTATATCTTTTTTTACTTAACCAATACATAGCATGTACCCCTGTCTTATAATTGTATTATTTTGTATTCTTTAAAACATCATCCATCAAGTCCAATGCTTCTTCCGGTGTATATGTTTTTTGCATAACACCAAACAGCGAATTGTATAACGCTTCCTGAACTGCGGAAGTTACTGTTAAATCTGGGGCAGTACTTGGACTTTTCCAACCAGATGCCAAAGCATTCAACATTGCATTCATTGCATACTGTGTATCTGCTGCACCCATACCCTCGTAATTTGTTGCTGGGAAAATTGAGCCTTCATAGGAAAGTTCGGCCGCTTCTTTACTATAGTAGAATTTCAAGAACTCAAAAACAGCTTCCTGTACTGCCTTATCTTCCGCTACTTTTGCATTTACTACAATTGGTGCTGATGGTACTTTCATGGCAATTTTTTGTTCATAAGCTGTATCTGTAAAAATTGGTCCCCACCAAAATCCGATTTTGTTCCCGATATTTTTATCAAACTCAGCACAATCCCACTGTCCTGTTCCAAACATTGCTGCTTGTCCTATATTGAACAGTTGTTTTGCATCAAAATACTCAATTGTTGCCATATTTTCAGGAAATGCGCCCGCATCTGCCAGTCCTTTCAATTTTTCGAAACAAGCAACTAAATCTTTGTTGTTAAACTTTTTATCACCTGCTAAAATACTTTCGATATTTTCTTCCCAACCATATCTTGCAAGTGTTTCATTAAATTCCCACATTGCAAATCCACTATTTTTGCTACCAATAGAAAGCGGAATGATTCCATTTTCTTTGAATTTTGCAATCATGCTAAGCATATCTTCATAAGTTGTTTCATTTGTCGGATATGCAACACCAGCTTTATCAAATAATTCTTTATTATAAAAAATTCCTTGAACATTACACTGATATGGCAATCCAAACTGACCGTTATCATCTGTAAAAGCACTTTTCATACTGCCTAAAGCATTTTTAACATCTGAATTTTGTGCCAGGAAACCACTTAAATCAAGAAGAACACCTGCTTCATCATATTCTGGTGCTTCACTTGCATCCAACCAAAAAATTTCAGGCAATGTATTATCTGAAGCTGCTAATTTCATATTTTTAGAATGAGATTCTGTATCAGCTGCCTGAAATTCTACTTTATATTTTCCTTTATTTTTCTCATTAAATGCCTGAACAATATTATAAGTTACCTTTTCCTGTTCTTTAGGGTTTGCTACATGTATTCCAAAATCAATGACTACTTCTCCTCCGTCTGCACGCTTATCACTGTCCTTGCCCGAAAAACTGCAACCAGTTAATAACCCAACTACCATCACACTTGTCAATAATACTGAATACCATTTTTTCAACTTTTTGCTTCTCATGATTCTACCTCCATTGTTTTTTGTGGAACCCGTTCCACATCTGATAAAAAAATAAGTAAATCTACTGTGCACACGCTAATTAACCTATTTAAATAATAGCACCTGCACTCAAAAAGTCAATAAAAAATATTATTTTTTATTGTTTTTGTACACTTTTACAAACATTTCTTATATAGTTTGTTCATAATTTATAAATTTCTTGTTGTGTTTCCAACATGTAATTCTACATCCAAAAGAACTTGCTTATTCTTACATGTTTTTCCATTGACTAACTGCGAAATCAATTCCGCGGATTGCCGTGCTAACTGATCAATTGGCTGTGCAACTACAGTAAGTCTAGGTTCTGTTAGCCCAGTTACAAATGTTCCATCATAAGCTACAATTTTAATTTCCTCTGGAACAGATATTTTCCTTCTCTTAGCTTCATTCAAAAATCGAATTGCAATCTGATCAACGCCAAACACTCCATCCACTTCCAATGGATTTGAAAAAATGTCCTTTATTACTTTTTCATAATAGTCCGCATCAAAGCGATTCCATTCCAATTCATAGGAGTGTACTTTTATACCATTTTTTTTCATAATCCTTTCAAACTCAGAATGGCGATTATGATATGGTGATTCAACAGCCTTTGAACCACAAAAATGTAACACCGACTTACATCCACAGTAAATCAATTCTTCAGCAGCTAATTCTCCACCCTTCTTATGGTTAACTGCAACTACAGGAATATTTTCACTCAAATACCTATCCAGCGCAACAATCGGCTTATGAATTTGCTTATATTCCTCTACATCTAAGGAATGTACCCCCGTAATCACGCCATCTACAATATGTCTATTAAGCATATCCAAATATTCTAATTCTGCATTTCCTTCTTTTACGGTATTACATAACATAGTTTTATATCCATATGTATATAGTTCTGATTCAATGCATTCAACAAATTCTGCAAAAAATGGATTCGCTACACTCGGAACAAGAACAGCTATAATTCCAGTTTTTTTATGAAACAAATTACGGGCCAGTTCATTTGGTATATAATTTAACTCTGTCATCGCATTTTCTATCTTTTCACGTGTTTCTTCGGATACATACCCACTGTTATTTAACACTCTAGAAACAGTTGCTGGGCCAACATTTGCTTTTTTGGCTACGTCTCTAATACTAGCCATAACCTATTCACTCCTTCCTTTATTTTCAAGTGTTTTTAAAACATCAAAAGTTCATGAAAAACAACTCTTTTTCTTACTAACAGAGAATCAACTCCTCACCGATCATAGTATAATAGAATTGTTATGAAGTTAAAAACAATTACTCAAGAAAGGAGTTCTTTTTATATCTATCATATCACATAAACTGCTTGTTTTTCCAGATATTTTTCAAGATTTCTAAGGAACTTTTTCAAAAAAATTTCTTTTCAATACACTTACATTCTACTGCTCTAAACATTCAAATGATATCAACTATGAAAAAGTGCTTTCAGCTTATTAATACGATATTTTCCCTGGTCAAATCTATATCTTTATAGAAAAACCGGGGGGAAGGGGCTATACCTTCCTTCAGATTCATCTCACGATGAATCCCTTTGATATTCATCCATACCCTTCTCACTGTCGAACGAATTAAAGCCTTTCACCATTAGGAAACATTCCGTCTGGCGCACCATCAAAAAGAGTAGTGCCATTATCAAACACTACTCTTTTTAGATTCTTTTTCTGTTATTTTCAATTTAAAATGTGTACCTCCAAAGCCATCTCACATAGCAATTGATAAAAGCGGAGGCAACTACAAAACAAATATTTCCATTTTGTAATCCTTCATCAACAAACAATTAGTTTTGCATAACAAAAACCTATTCCAGCCCTTTCCCTAGTCCTTAATCTTCATCGTCGGGAACAGCAGTACATCCCGGATCGATTGGGCATTGGTCAGCAGCATAATCATCCGGTCCATACCGATACCCAGTCCTCCCGTTGGCGGCAAGCCATATTCCAGGGCGGTGATAAAGTCATCATCAATCCGGTTGGCTTCTTCGTCACCGGCTGCGCGCAGGCTTTCCTGATATAAGAACCGCTCTTTTTGATCAATCGGATCATTCAGCTCAGAAAAAGCATTGGCATGTTCTCTGGTTAAAATAAATAACTCAAATCTCTCGGTATATGCCGGGTCATCCATCTTTTTCTTGGCCAGCGGGGAGATCTCCACCGGATGGTCAGTAATAAAGGTCGGTTGTACCAAATGTTCTTCGGCATAAGCTTCAAAGAATAAATTCAGGATTTCGCCTTTCTTCAGATGGGATTTGACATCGGTATTAGCAATCTTGTGATCCTTAATCGCCAGTTCTCTGGCTTCTTCATCACTTTTAATCTCGTCAAAATCAATACCGGAATACTGTTTGACCGCTTCTTTCATGCTCAGGCGAGCAAATGGCTTACCTAAATCAATCTCCACATCACCATAGGTGATAACTGTCGTTCCCAGTACCCGGCGAGCGGTTTCACGAAACAGCTCTTCAGTCAGATCCATCATTCCATGATAATCAGTATAGGCCTGATATAATTCCAATAAAGTAAATTCCGGATTATGACGGGTGGAAATTCCTTCATTCCGAAAGACCCGGCCAATTTCATAAACCCGGTCAAAGCCTCCGACAATCAGGCGTTTCAATGGCAACTCCAGGGAAATCCGCAGGTGCAGAGGCATATCCAGGGCATTATGATGAGTATTAAAAGGCTTGGCTGCTGCCCCGGATGGAATACTCATTAAAATCGGAGTTTCCACCTCCAAAAACTGCTTTTCATCTAAAATATTGCGGACTGTCCGAATAATTTCTGAACGCTTACGGAAAGTGTCTTTCACTTCCGGATTGACGATTAAATCCAAATATCTTTGGCGATAGCGAATATCGGTGTCTTTTAAGCCATGAAATTTTTCCGGTAAAATTTGCAGGCTCTTACTCAGCAAAGTCAATTTTTCTATCCGTACCGAAATTTCACCTTTATGGGTGCGAAAGACCAAACCAGTAACACCAATGATATCTCCCAGATCCAACTCTTTAAAGGCTTTATATTCCTCATCACCAACAATATCTTTTTTCACATAAAGCTGAATTTGACCATCTTTATCCTGCAAATGGCAAAAAGATGCCTTGCCCATAATCCGCTTGGTCATCATCCGGCCAGCCAGGGTAACTTCCTTTTCTTCATATTCCTCAAAATTATCCTGAATTTGCTGACTATAATGAGTGACCGGAAAAGAGGTGATGGCAAACGGATTTTTCCCATTTTCCTGCAATTCCTTTAATTTATTACGCCGGATTTGAAACAACTCTCCTAATTCTTCGGTTGTCATCGGTTCCTGATTTGGGATATTATGATTCTCCATTTTTTACTCCTTCTTTATTTTTAGCATTTCCGCTGATATACATTGTTACCAGTATACCAAATCCGGCCTGATTTTTCAAATGTTTTTTTCACTTCTCCTACTTCTCCTACTACATAATTTCCCTGATTCCTATTTGCTTTTGCCTTAGTCATAATGTTTTTTCATTTTAAGCTTTTTGATTTTCTATTTGACTGTTTATGATGTTCCCCGCTATTGGCCGATTTTATCTGCTGCCATAAGTAACAGCCGGATAAGCAAACGACAAAAAAAGCAGCCTCCATCAGCGCCTTAGGCATGTCAGGATACTGCTTTCGCAAATCAAATTTTATTGGTGAATCTTTAACACCCGGACTTTAACCAGACCATTGGGTGTGTTAAAAGACACAATGTCATTTTCCCTGGCACCAATTAGGGCACTGCCCATTGGGGATTCATTGGAAATCTTATTCGACAGCGGATCGGCTTCGGTTGAACCAACAATTGCAAAATCAATTTCTTCGTCAAATTCCATATCGTATACCAAAACTTTGACACCAACATTAACCGTCGTCAAATCAACTTCATCTTCGTCAATGACCTCGGCATTTTTCAATATCTTTTCAATTTGTACAATTCTGGCTTCGATCTCACCTTGCTCATCCTTGGCCGCATCATATTCAGCGTTTTCCGACAAGTCACCCTGTTCTCTGGCCTCTTTAATTTTCAACGCAATTTCCTTACGTTTTACTAATTTCAAATTCTGTAATTCATCTTCCAGCGCTTTTAAACCATTATAGGTAAGTATTTTCTTTTCTAATGTCTTCAAATTGTCCCGCTCCTTCTTTGCCCTTAATCATACGCAATTGAAATAGTGTTCCTCATAATTCCCGAATACATACGGGAAAGCATCTCATTTGCAAGATGCTCCGCCTGCGGCGGCCCACGCAAGAGATCTCCCCGGTAAAGTCCGTGGCTAAGCCTCGAATCCTATAACCCCGGAAGTTCCTATTATACAAAAAAGTCTGTAATCCAGACTTTAAGGCATTTTCCTGCACAAACATCATTTTCGTATTATAGCCCATACCCCTTCGCTTGTCAAGGTATTTAACAAAATGTAATTTTTCTCACATTTTTGTAATAATCGCTGCTTATTCGACCGCCAATTGAGCTTACCATTTCAAAAATGCCCCCTCCATAAAGAAAGCTATATCAATAGCAATATTCTCAAGGGTTGTCAGCTATTTTCCATATCTTTTGTTATATCGGAAGATTTTGTAATCTCCTTATAGTTTAACTGCTTTTTTCCTTAATTTTACCCAAAAATCTTTCATCACCTGATTCCACTCCGGCCAATATCTCCAGCCATCCATCAGTCCCGGGAAATAGTCAACATCCAAAGCCCGTCGGGGCCCCTCTTTAATCCACGCTTTCCATTTGGGCAAACGCTTTATGCAAATAATCAATCACCGCTTCCTTTTCCTTCATCTCCATCAACTGCCGGCGCAAAACCGTTGCTCCGGGAAGTCCCTTGGTATACCACAGCAAATGTTTTTTCATTTCCTGCATGGCACTGAATTCTCCCTTTTTATCAATTGATATCTGCAAATGCTTTAAGATCATATCACGCCGGTCGGATAAGCTTGGTTTTTGATAGTCTTTTCCCTCCAGGGCATTTTTAATCTCCGCAAAAATCCAAGGATTTCCTTCAGCCCCCCGGGCAACCATAATCCCATCACAACCGGTAATTTCCTTAATTTGCAGAGCTGCCTCCCCGGAGAAAATATCACCATTGCCAATGACCGGTATCTTAACTGCTTCTTTTACCTGGCGAATAATCTCCCAATCAGCCTTGCCACTGTAAAATTGTCTGGTTGTCCGGCCATGCACAGCAACAGCTGCCGCTCCTGCACTTTCAGCAATTTTAGCAATTTCCACCGCATTAATATGTTCCTGATCAAAACCCTTGCGAATCTTAATCGTCACCGGCTTTTTCAGGCGCTTAACCATGGCCGACACGATCTCGCCCACCAAATCAGGATTTTTCATTAGGGCACTGCCCTCACCATTATTGACAATTTTCGGCACCGGACAACCCATATTTACATCAAATAAGGCAATTCTTGGGTTGTCGATCTTTTCCGCCATTTCGGCCAACAGTTCCGGCTCTGAACCAAATAGCTGAACGGCTGCCATTCCTTCTTGTTCATCAATTTCCAGTAAAGTCTTGGTTTTATCATTATCAAAAGACAGGGCCTTGGCACTGACCATTTCCGTATATGCCAATTCACAGCCCTGTTCTTTGCACAAAAGCCGAAATGCTAAATCAGTGGTTCCAGCCATTGGCGCCATAAACAAACCATGTATAAAGTCCAGATGACCTATTTCCATTCTTTTCTTCCATCCCTATTCGCTTTGTTCTTTTCATAAATATAATACAATCCTTTAAAACTAAGATCCGGATCATAAATATCAATTTTATCGGTTTCTCCGGCAATGATCCGGCCCAATCCACCGGTCGCCACTACTTTCAAATCCTTAATCCCGGTTTCCTCTTTAACCTTTTCAATAATATATTCGACCTGACCAATATAGCCATAAACCAAACCGGCCTGCATACTGGTAATGGTATTTTTAGCCAAAATACTTTTCGGTTTTTCAATTTGAATTTCCGGTAGCTTAGCTGCCTGCGTCCACAAAGCATCGGCACTGATCCGAATTCCCGGTGACGTAATACCGGCTTCAAACACTCCTTTTTCTGAAATTAAATCATAAGTGGTAGCAGTACCAAAATCAATAATTAAAACCGGTCCGCCATATTCATTATATGCAGCAACTGCATCAACGATCCGATCCGCTCCAACTTCTTTGGGATTATCGGTGTGAATTGAGATGCCGGTTTTCAGTCCCGGCTCCACGATCATCGGATTTACTCCAAAATATTTATAAATAGCATTTCTCAAGGAATACATTAAATTCGGCACCACCGAAGAAATAATTACATCCTCAATCATTGATTTTTCAACCTCACGCTCTTTTAATAAATTAACCAAAATCACACCATACTCATCACTGGTCCGTTCCGTTTTAGTGCGCAAGCGAAAGCTTCCCTTATTTTCTTTGTTTTGATAAACCGCTACGGTAATATTGGTATTTCCGACATCAATTACTAACAGCATTTTTCTTCTCCTATCTTGATTGCATTTCTTTCTCAGACATCTTCAGCCGCTGTCAATACTGCTATTTACTTCATTTTCCGGTATTGATCCAAGGCCTTTCCTTTTGGCAATCTAACTCCTTCTTTGGTTAGTTCCGGCCGATTTTCTCTTAACATTTTAGAATTATAATTTTTCTTTTCCAACTCCTGAATCTCCAGCGACACTTCACTGATCCGTTTGATTTGCTCTTGCATTTGCTGAATCAGCTCAGAATACTGCATCACATCCGCCTGTAAAATTGGCATAATTTCCATTGAAACACTTTGAAACCCCTGATCGAGCTTTTCAATTTCCTCAATCAAATCTTGCTTTTGGTGAATCAGCTCAGTTAAGGCAGGCACTGACGTTTCTTGACTTTGAGCCAGTGTACACTCTTTGATCGCTTCCAATTTTTCGATTTTTTTCTGCAAACTAAAAAACAACAAATTTAATTTAACAGAAATATTCTTCATGAAAAACCTCCATTTTATCGATTTTTACAAAAACTTTCTCTGTCCTTTCCTTTTTATCAATCCAACTTGCCATTCCCGGCAGGCTTCTATCTACAACAACTTAAAAGCAATCGTTCCAGGAAACAGAACCAGCAATCGACAGCAAAAAACCCGCTTTGCGTCCGGCAAGGCGGGTTATCTAAAAGCATCTTAACTTTTACACAGTTTTTAGAAAACCGGTAAACAGCCTCTTACTTTTTGGCTAGTGTCATTGCTTCCTTCCATGTATCTCTGAAATCACGAATCAAACTAAGTGCTGTTTCTAGTTTCTCAGCATCTTTTTCCATATTCGCTTCTATTAAAGTATAAGAGATAAACTCATAAAGTCGATCCATTTCCGCTGCAATCGGATAGTCAAAGTTTAATGTCCCTCTTAGTTCATCAATAATATCCTGAACCCGAATGATTAAACGATGAGCTTCCGGGATCTCTTTATCCTGAATTGCAGAAACGGCTTGGTTGCCAAACTTAATTGCCCCTTCATAAAGCATCAGTGTCAATTCTGCAGGAGTTGCTGTCATAATGGAATTATTCTTTATTTTTGCATACGGATTATTTTGCATGTCTTCCTCCTAATCAAAGCCTTTCGTTTCACAATCTATATATCGGTGTCTTCCACGAAAACTTTACTACTTTTGGAAACCGCTGCAAAAAGCTGTCTTAACCTAATCTAGCCCTGCTATCTTCTGCCTGTTTCAGCATTGTCTGGTAATTGGCCCTTTTATCTCTTTCCTCTTTCACTACCTGCTCCGGTGCCTTTGCCATAAAACCGGGATTATTCAGTTTTTTATCAATTCTGTCTATTTCTCCATGCAGCCGACTGATCTCCTTCTGCAAACGCTGTTTCTCCTGGGCAATGTCAACTAATTCCGCAAAAGGCATATATAGTGTGGCATTTGGCACAACCAAAGAAACAAAATCATCCCCGGCATCTGCCTTATCAGTAATTTCCACCTCTGATGCCATCGCCAGTGCCGCAAAGAAAATTACATTCTTCTCAAAAGTTCGACGAATATTACTTTGTTCGCTTTCAACTACAATTTTCACCTTTTTCTTAGGGCTGACCTTCATTTCCGCACGCAAATTCCGAATGCTGCGGACCGCTTCTTTGATCAGGGAAATCTCTGCTTCCTCGGCTGCAAAATTCCATTCTTCTTTAAATACCGGCCACTTAGAAATCATAATCGATTCCTCCTGGGCCTGTAAATGTCCGAAAATTTCTTCAGTAATAAACGGCATAAATGGATGCAGCAATTTCATCGCCTGGATCAGTACAGTTTTTAAAGTCCATAGAGCAGCGGTTCGATCAACATCGTCTTCACTGCCAAGGCGAGGCTTGACCATCTCAATATACCAGTCGCAAAATTCCTCCCAAATAAAATCATTTAGTTTGGATAAAGCAATTCCCATTTCATATTTATCCAGATTTTCCGTTACTTCTTTGGTCAGGGTATTGACCTTGCTGATGATCCATTTATCGGCCGGAGCCAGAGCATATTCCTGACTCAGTTCCTCTTCCGGCATATTCATCAGGATAAAGCGTGAGGCATTCCAAATCTTATTGGCAAAATTGCGGGAAGCCTCAATTCTTTCGCGATAATAGCGCATATCATTGCCCGGCGCATTCCCGGTTAAAAGTGTGATCCGCAGAGCATCTGCTCCATATTTCTCAATTTCTTCCAATGGATCAATACCATTCCCCAAAGATTTACTCATTTTTCTGCCCTGGTCATCACGCACCAGGCCATGAATTAGAACCGTATGAAATGGCAATTTACCGGTAAATTCCAGGGATGAAAAAACCATGCGCACCACCCAGAAGAAAATAATATCATAACCGGTAACCAGCACATCGGTCGGGAAGAAATACTCAAAGTCCTCAGTTTTCTCGGGCCAGCCCAAAGTTTCAAATGGCCACAAGGCTGAGCTAAACCAGGTATCAAGCGAATCTTCGTCTTGATGTAAATGACCGGAACCACATTTTTCACAGGTAGTTACTGCATTTTGGCTAACATTTTTATGACCGCAGTCCTGACAATAATAAACCGGGATCCGGTGTCCCCACCAAAGCTGCCGGGAAATTGCCCAATCTCTGATATTTTCCAGCCAATTCAAATAAATTTTACCATAGCGCTCCGGTACAAATTTCAGTTCCCCGCTTTTTAAGGCAGCAATCGCCGGTTCTGCTAATTCTTTCATTCTCAGGAACCATTGTTCCTTAAGCAGCGGCTCAATTACTGTGCCACAGCGTTCATGTGTACCAACATTATGGCTATGTGGCTTAACTGCCAATAAATAACCACCCGTTTCTAAATCCTGAACCATTTGTTTTCTGGCTTCATATCGGTCAAGCCCCTGATATTTGCCACCATTTTCATTAATGCTGCCATCATCATTCATCACATTAACTTGCGGCAAATCATGGCGCAGCCCAACTTCATAGTCATTCGGATCATGAGCCGGAGTTATTTTAACAGCACCGGTGCCAAATTCCTTATCCACATATTCATCCGCAATGATTGGAATTTCCTTGTTAACCAGTGGTAAAATTACATTTTTACCGACCAGATCCTGATAGCGTTCATCAGTCGGATGCACCGCCACCGCAGTATCGCCCAGC
This sequence comes from Clostridiales bacterium COT073_COT-073, assembly GCA_003858485.1. GTDB lineage: Bacteria > Bacillota > Clostridia > Lachnospirales > Vallitaleaceae > W11650. The sequence continues at coordinate 126,874 of RQYD01000003.1, read as the reverse complement.
ATCGTTTCCGGACGGGTAGTGGCAATTTCAATATATCCGGAACCATCGGCAAACGGATATTTAATATGCCAAAAATGGCCCGCCTTTTCCTCATGGTCAACTTCTGCATCCGAAATCGTGGTTTTACAATGTGGACACCAGTTGATCAATTTATGGCCATGATAAATATAACCCTTATTATAGTAATGAACAAAGGCTTCATTAACTGCTCTGGTACAACCTTCATCTAAGGTAAAGCGTTCTCTGTCCCAATCACAGGAGGAACCTAATTTCTTTAATTGCTTAATAATCCGATCACCATACTCAGCTTTCCATTCCCAGGCTCTTTTCATAAAGCCTTCCCGGCCAAGCATTTGCTTGGTCAGACCCTCAGCTGCTAATTTTTCTACAATTTTAACTTCGGTCGCAATGGCGGCATGATCCGTCCCCGGCTGCCACAAGGCCTCATAGCCCTGCATTCTTTTAAAGCGAATCAAAATATCCTGCATAGTATTGTCAAAGGCATGACCCATATGCAGCTGTCCGGTCACATTTGGTGGTGGAATCACAATGGTAAATGGCTCTTTGCTGCGGTTTACCTCCGCTTTAAAGTAACCCTTATTTTCCCATTTTTTATATAAACGGTCCTCCATTTCCGCTGGATTATAATTTTTCTCCAATTCTCTTGCCATAACTGCCTCCCATCATTTGGATTCTGTAAATCAGTTAAGAATATCATTATTCTTATTCATTGAAAAATATTATATACTAAGATTGGAGGCTTGTCTATATAGATTTTCAATCCGGCTCCGCTAATATAATAGATTCCATCTGTTTGCCGGTCATTGATTGGTTTAGTTGGTTGCCAGAATAACGGTTTGGGTAGCGCTATCCCAATCCACATCAATGTCCAGGGCTTCTGCCAGATCCCTTATTTTATAATAATTATGACCATTAATGACATAGGCGGTCAAGGTCACCGACTTGCCATCAATTTCAACTACCGCATCTGACAAGATGGCTGTCTTATCTTGGCCATCACCGCCCTGTAGTTCGTTTCCCCGGGCCTGATAAATTTTACCGGTAATTAATGAAATCTGTTTCTTTGAACCATTCCATTCCACCGCAAAGGATTTTTTAGTATGATTCATTAACTGAGCGATATCTCTTAACTTAAAGAAAGTCCGGTTACCAATATTATAAATTTCCACTCCGCTCTGTCTTTTCCCGTTTACCGACACCCTCACATTACTATAAGCTGCCATCACTGCTTCTTTTCGCCATACCGGCTGAACTCCGGTTGTTAAAGGATTGGTCAAAATCCCCCATCTGGCATTCTTTTTAACCATGGCATATCCGCCGGAAAAGGCGGTAATTTGATCAAACATACCAAACGGAAATATTTCCACACCATTTTGATTAATATAAGTATATCTGTCACCTTTTTGCACCGCTGCCAGACCTTCTTTAAAGGAATTCCATTCAGTTAGCGCTGTTCCATTCATATCGGAAACTTCAGCCTCATACAGCAGAGGGATCACCAGCTCACCATCCCGATTCATATATCCCCAGTGGCACAAAATAATATGCTCTTTAAAGGGAACATGCACTCCAACTGCGGTCATGCCCTCGGAAAAGGGCAGCACTTCCTGATATTCCTGAAACGGAATGACAGTTTTGCCCTGATGATCAATGTAACCAATCTTATTGTCTTGAACGACCGCTGCCAGTCCCTCAGAAAAAGTAGAAAAGTTCATCCAGCTATTACCATAACGGGCTGCAATTTCCTGCTTTCCCTGCCGGTTGATATAACCGGTTTTATTATTTTTATCAATCACCTGGGCCAGTCCCTCAGCAAAAGGATAGCCTATTTTACCAGATGGCAGACTGATCAATGCCTGTCCGGTTTTATCAATATAACTTTCTTTATCGGCCTGACTGACTACTGCCAGTCCCTCCTGAAACTTCATTGCCATATCATATCGGGGTGCGATCACGACCTTTCCCTGCTTATTAATATAGCCCTTCTTGCCATTTTTCATTTTTACGGGGGCCAGCCCTTCGGAAAAAGAAGCCACATCCAAAAACTCGGTGGCCGTTTCATATTCATATTGCAAGGGAATTATTTCTTCCCCTCTTGCATTGATGTAGCCATGCTTACCGATCTGCGTATCCTTGTCTACATTTCCGACCGCTGCCAGGCCTTCAGAAAAAGGAAAGACATGATCATAGCGACAGGATACCACTTCCTTACCGGAAGTATCAATAAATCCCCATTTACCATTTTTGTCCTGGACCGGTGCCAAACCTTCTGAAAAGGCAAGCACCCACTCATAATTCTTGCTTAACCACAAAATCGAAGGTGCATTCCCGGTCATATCCGCAGCTGTAGTTGAAACTTCAAACAATAAGCTGGCTACCAACACTAAGATCAATAAATACCTTTTCATTTTTTTCATTTCTGTCCTCCTCGTATAATAAGTTTATAAGCAAGAAAATTGCTCATGAACTTATTCTTTTTGGCAGGTAAATGGTATGGATTTCTCAGAGGAATTCTCCTTATCCGGACTCCCATCTACCGTTAAAGTAAGCTGCTTGTACTTGACCGGATATTTTAATTATTATTTTAGGGGCTATTGATCAATAGCCCCTTTGCCTGAACCCTCCTACTTTAAAGTTTCACCAAACCAATCGACAGTCGTTTTGATCAAGCCTTCGATGGTCGATTTATCATCCGCCAAAATATGAAAAGTATGGTCCGCTTTTTCTAAAAGCAAAGCCTTTGACTGTGGATGAGTGGAGGCCGCTTTAATCTGACCGGCTTTTTCCGGAGCAACCGCCGTATCATCAGTTCCGTTAATTGCCAGGACCGGTGCCTTAGAGTTGGCAAACACCTTTAAGACATCAGTTTTTTCTACTTCTTTAAACCACTGCAAGCCAACATTCAGTGCTGTCCGCCATTCAAATTCCATGGTATAAAAACCGTCTTTTTGAGCAGTTTCATAGGCTTCTTTGGGCAGCATATCACTTAAATCCGGCTCACCTGCCCAGGTCAGTGCTGATTGAAAGGCCGGATTTTGTCCGGCTGCCAGTAGAGCAATCGTCCCTCCCTGGCTCCAGCCCATGATTCCGATTTTATCCCTATTGATTTCCGGCATTTTTGCCAAATAATCACAGGCAGCGTTGGCATCAGCTACCGCTGTGGTAAAGTTATAGTTTTTATAATCCCCGGTACTGTCTCCGCTTCCGATAAAGTCAATCCGAATGGATGCGATCCCGGCTTTGGCAAATGCTGATGCTAACATAGCATAGCCACCACCAACCTCATTTTTATCAGAACCGGTGCCATGTAGCATCACCACTGCCGGAAATAGTCCGGCACCTTCCGGTAAGGTTATAATAGCCGGAATCTCATAATTGCCATTTGCTATTTTAACTGTCATTTCTTTTCCTCCCAGTTTTGTTTTCTTCCACCTTTTCCGGCATGTCCACTTTTTCAACCACTTTTTTTCTTCCTTCACGGTCATTTGTTCAGTCACCATAACCTCAATATTATATATTTCCAGTACCTTTATCACAAAAGTCCTGAACCTCCGTTGTAGTTTAAAAATCCATCCGAATAATCGCCATCTTCATGATTTTATCACCAATTCCGGCCAGCCAGCGATGTATCCGCCGAATTCCGGTATTTTTCATATCATAGTAGCCCAGCATATAGCCCTTACTGCTGACTTTTATTTTATCTGCCCACTGCAATTCCTGTTTCGGCTGATTGACATAGAAAAAGCCATCGACATCCTTGATGCCCATGTTTTTTAAAGTTTTTGACATCATTAATTTTAAACCGGTTTTGCCAACGGTATCAAAAATCAAACGGCCACCAGGATACTTTGCTGCCAGGGTCAATACCAACTTTTTAACATCTGCCCGCTTAAAATAGTGAAATACTCCAGCCGCAAAGAAAATCACTCCTTTTTCACCATTGATTTCTGTCAGCCAGCCATCCTCTTTTAAATCAGCTGAAATATTTTTTTCCCGTTCGCCAGCCGGCAGCAGTTCCTGCCGAATTGATATAATATCCGGAAAATCAATGTTAATGATCCGACACTGCCCATTATCACAAGCTTTGCCGGTTTGATCCAAGCCACAACCCAAATTGACCAATGTCGCCTCCGGATATTCCTTTAAGTATTCACGTATTTCCCACATGATGTCAAGTTGGCGCATGGCTGCTTCCAAAGCACCAAATTCATAAAGACAGGAATCTTTCTTCGCTTCCTGCTCAGAAAAATCATAATCCAACTGTTCACATAATTTTTTAGCGGAATGGTCCGTATATAAATCAGGAAATTTTTCGGCACACATTTTTCGGCCATATAATGGAACAATCAAGGTTTCCTGAACTGAATTTTTTTCAATCTTTATTTTCGTCATTATGATAATTCCTCCTGTCAAATAGGCAGATTAACAGTTCCATTTGCTAATAAAATATTTTGCTTCAGCTTCCGGAAAAGGCTGTTGGATATGATTACACATTTTCCTGCAAAATATTTATTGCTCCGTCTTCCTGAAGAATTGGCCTAAAACAGCTGTCCTATTTTAATTCAATCGCCGATATAAGCCAAAATAATAATATCCCGGCAAAACAATGCCCTTACAGACACTGGACAAAGCCACACTCCACCAAACACCATCCAGACCAATCAAGCCACTGAAATACCAGGCCATCGGAATGCGCAAAGCTGTGAAAACAATCCCATTGATCGATGGCGGAACCGTTTTCCCTAGTCCATTAAAGGCACCGGAGGTAATAATTTCTGTCACCATAAACATTTGCGATACCCCCATAATCCGCATACACTGAACTCCCATCTCCAGGACCTCTGCTTCATGAAAAAACGGTGCCAGCAGAATTCGGGGAAAAAACAGCAACAGGCCAGTAGCAAAAATACCAATGCCCATCCCCATCTTCATTGCACTTTGATAACTGAGTTTCACCCTCTCCTTATTGCCGGCTCCATAGTTTTGGCCAACATAAGTGGTCAGAGCAGTGCTAAAACCATAAGCACTGCGCCAGGAAATTGCCTCAATCTGAGCAGTCACTTTTTGCACAGCAATGGCAGCCGCTCCCCAGGAAGTAACAATTCTGGCCAAAACCATTGAGATCAAGGTAAACAAGAGTCCCTGAACGGCAGTTGGCGCTCCGGTCATTGCCACTTTTTTCCACTTATCCAAAAACAGCCGGCGAAAGGGAATGCCAGAAAATTCACTGCGGTCTTTGATCATAAACATAATAAATAAAAGACTGACACTGATTTGGGCAATCACTGTGGCGTAGGCCGCACCTTTTACCCCCATGGCCGGTAAACCGAAAAAACCGAAGATCAAAATCGGGTCAAGGATAATATTGATGATCAGTCCGGTGGTATTGAAGCGGAAAGGTAATCCGCTTTGGCCATGAGCATTTAAAATACCGGTAAAAATCGGATTTAAAAAGGCAAAAACCATGCCAAATACCACGATCCTCAAATAGTCATCAGCCATGGCCACCACTTCGGCTTCTTTAATTCTAAAAAAACCGAGCAGCCAATTGCTGTTTTGCCAAATAAAAATACTATATAAAATTCCCAGCAATACCCCCATTTGCAGAACGGTGGCAATATATGCCCGGCGTTCACTTTCTTCCTGCCGACCTACGGACTGGGCGATCATTACTTCCGCACCGATCCTGGGAATCGTAATTAAGCCCATCATCAGCCAAGGGAAGAATCCGGCTGTACCAACTGCTGCTACTTCTCTACTGCTGAGCCGGCCGATCCAGAACATATCCGTCAAATTATAGGCCATTTCCAAAAAAGAAGTGCCCATAATCGGCAATGCCAGCCAAATCAGGCCTTTGGAGATATCTCCTTCCAATATTTCTTTTCTTTTATCCTTCATAATTTCCTCAAATTATCTTTCCATATTAATTACTGCCGGCTAATATCTTATTGATCAGCCATGGCACTGCTGCCATCTTCTTTTTACCATATGCTTTTCCGGTATTTGGTTTTGAATTTGACAACTGGTTTTCAACGATTCCAATGTAAATGATGCAATTGTCCCTTAGTTTGCAGACCGGAAAAATCATTTTGACGCAGTGCTTCATAGATAATAATGGCCACCGAATTAGATAAATTAAGGGAGCGAATTTCATTTTCCATAGGAATGCGGACACAACTATCCGGTGAAGTGATTAGGATTTCCTCGGGAATTCCCCTGCTTTCCCGGCCAAACATAATAAAACTGTCCTGATCATAAGTGACATCCGTATATTTTTTCTCTGCCTTAGTGGTCGCCATAATCACTTTCGGAAAATTATTCTTCTCCAGAAAATCCTGATAATTTTCATAAACAAATAGTTTTAAATCCTTCCAGTAATCAAGTCCGGCCCGGCGAACTGCTTTCTCATCAATATCAAAACCCAGCGGTTTAATTAAATGCAAACCCGTACCTGTAGCCACACAGGTCCGGCCAATATTTCCGGTATTATCCGGAATTTCCGGCTCCAGCAACACAATATTCATAATTACTCCTTTTTCATCCATCCAATCAATATCTTATTTTTTCCATCGGCCTTTGAAGCCTGCTGCCTTTCATTCCAAGGGCTTATCTTCCAAAAATTATAACAAAGTTGGGATGCATGACAGCTCTTGCACAGCATATCTCTATCAATTTTATTTCTTCAAGTGTATCATCTGCTTTACAAAAATACAATTGTTTTTTTTACTCATGTCTTTTAGAACCTGTTCTGTTCCGGAGAGCGGGCATATATTTCGCATTTTTCTGCCAAAAGATTTTCACGTCACCTGTCATAAAAAAGACTGTTCCAAAGAACAGGGGAAAGTTGTGTTATTAACTAAGCTTTCCTTAATAATCTGCTTTCGTTGCCTATTATTGAAAGCAAGCTTTCATATAGGCAAACTTAGCATATTATCTTGTTTTTTGCCAATTAACAAAATAGTGCTTCACCTCCGGGTTAAAGCACTATTTTCCTTTGATTCATTCCGTTATTTTGAGCTTTTTGTCTTTTTCTGCTCTTTCGTTTTAACCGTTTTCCTGGTTTTTACGGCCTTGGCAGCCACTTTATTTTCTTCAGTAGAATCGACCGCCTCCGGTTTTAAATTAAACTGCTGAACAAATTTGCCGATTCGGGCCACAGCTAATTTTAATTCATCAATACTATAGGCATAAGAACAACGAATAAAGCCTTCACCGCAATCGCCAAAAGCATTGCCGGGCACCACTGCCACCTTTTGTTCTTCCAGCAGCTTTAAGGCAAATTCTTCACTACTAAGGCCAGTTGCCTGAATGGATGGAAACACATAAAATGCTCCCTCCGGCTCAAAACAGGAAAGTCCCATTTCCCGAAATGACTTAACCAAAAATCGACGCCGTTGGTTATAGGCTTCTTTCATTTTTTCAATATCCGCATCCCCATTTCTGGCAGCTTCAATCCCCGCATATTGACTAAGAGTTGGCGAGCACATAATCGCATATTGGTGAATTTTTTTAGCCACTGCTGTAATTTCCGCTGGTGCCAGGGTATACCCCAGCCGCCAGCCGGTCATCGCATATGCCTTGGAAAAGCCACTGATCACAATGGTTCTTTCCTTCATCCCCGGTAACGCAGCAATCGAAAAATGCTTGCCCGAATAGGTCAATTCTGCGTAAATTTCATCGGAAATCACATATAAGTCATGTTCCTTGATTACTTCAGCAATCGCTTCCAGCTCTTTTTTAGTCATGATCGCCCCGGTTGGGTTATTGGGGAAAGAAATAATGATCCCTTTTGTCTTAGGAGTAATCTTTTCCCTGATTTCTTCGGGGGTAATTTTAAAATTATTTTCTTCCTTAGTGGCAATGGCCACCGGAATGGCACCGGTCATGGCAGTGCATGGCTGATAGCAAACAAAGCAAGGTTCGACTACTAAAAACTCATCACCCGGGTTTAACAGTGCCCGCAGCATGATATCCAGCCCCTCACTGCCACCAACGGTAATCAAACACTCACTTTCCGAATCATATTCTAATCCAAAACGACGTTTTTGATATAGGCAAACTTCTTCCCGTAGTTCTGCTAAACCGGCATTGGCCGTATAAAAGGTATAACCATTTTCCAAAGCGGCAATCCCTTCTTCCCGGATATGCCAGGGTGTTTCAAAATCCGGCTCACCTACGCCCAAACTAATGGCATCTTTCATTTGCAATACAATATCAAAAAACTTCCGTATCCCTGACGGCTTCATATGGTATGCAGTATGATTTAATTCTTTCATTATAGTGTTACCGCCATTCTGCCGCCTTTTTCATCAGGCTCAAGGACTGTTCCGTAATCTTTGTAGCGTTTTAAAATCAGATGCGTAGCTGTACTGGTAACCGAATCCAGCGGTGCCAGACGTTTGGCTACAAACATGGCCACTTCTTTCATGGTACTGCCTTCCACAATTACCGTAAAGTCATAACCGCCTGACATCAAATATACTGACCGAACTTCATCAAAACGATAAATTCGCTCAGCAATCTTATCAAAGCCCTTGCCTCTTTGCGGAGTGACACTGACTTGAATTAAAGCAGTCACTCTTTCGCTGGAAGTTTTCTCCCAGTTAATTAAAGTATGATAACCGCAAATGACCTTTTGTTTTTCCAATTCTGTCAGCTGAGAAGCAATATCCGCTTCATTTTCTTCCAGCATTTCCGCTAAATCCTTAACTTCTCTTCTGGCATCATTTTCCAGAATATCTAATAGTTCAATGGTTTTGGTAAATTTCTTTGCTCTTTTGGTCGTTTTTTTCGCTTCCATTCTGGATCCTCCTACATTATTTTATAAAGCTCATCTCCCTCTGGTGGAAGAATAGCTTGCCTTACCCCGGCGTAAACTACAATTCTTTCTTTGGAATCCGTTAATTCACCGATAATCGCAGCCGGAATCCCGGCATCAACCAGCTTTCTGACTAAAAGTTCTCCGTTTTCAGCAATCATCAGCATAGAACCGCTGCTGATCAGCTTATAAGGATTTAAATCAAAAAACTCAGTGATCTCTATGGTTTCCTGTAAAATTGGTACTTTTTCTAAATCAACTGCCAGTCCTTTCCCGGCCTTTCCTGATATTTCCCACAAAGCCCCCAGCACACCGCCTTCAGTCACATCATGCATTGCTTTCAGCCGGATCCGGGCATCAGCCATGGCCACTCTTGATTCCGGCAAAACTGAAATCAGCTGGTCCAAATCAGCTGCTCGTTTTAAAAAATCAGCATTCAGCTCTTTGGCTAACTCCTCTGCTTTGGCCTTGGCCAAAATCGAAGTTCCCTCCAGACCGGCATATTTGGTCATCACAATTTGATCACCAGCTTTTATTTCTTTATTCAGCAATACCTTTTCCCTGGTAATTTTACCAACTCCGGTAACAGAAATAATCACCCGATTGACCGCATCCGTCACTTCGGTATGACCACCCAAAATTGCCAATTGCTGTCCGGACATGCTTTGTCTTAATTCGGTCAGCAGCGATTCCAAGCTACTTTCCGGGTATTCCGGCGGTAACAGAACAGTTACCATCAGTCCGATCGGCTCGGCCCCGGCCGCCGCCAAATCATTTAAGGTCACATGCACCGCTAAATAGCCAATATTTTCCTCAGTCGCAGTAATCGGGTCAGTTGATAAAATCATAATTTCATCCGGCGCCAGCTCCACTGCCGCACAATCTTCCCCCAGTGCCGGCCCCTGCAGCACTTCTGCCCGCTGATAGTTACCAGCCGCAAAGATCCAACGATTCAATAATTTTTCTGATACTTTTCCGATTTTTAAAAGTTTTTCTCTCATTTATTTTTCACCAAAATCGTATCCCATACAATCAGCGCCATTTCACCTCTGGTAATCGCCTGCTCCGGCAAAACCTGACTATCACTGGGAATCACTTTTAATTCTTTGGCTTTGGTTAAATAATTTTCCGGCCACAATAGTTCCGGATTTAAATTTTCTTTTTGTCCCAGAGCATTGACCATAATTGCCACCACTTCGGCATAAGTAATTTTGTTTCCCGGGCCAAAAGTATTGTCCGGATAACCATGAATAATTCCAATTTTATAAGCCTTTTGAATATAATCCCTGCCCCAGTGTTTGGCTGAAACATCGGCAAATTCCTTGCCCTCAGGATAAAGGACCGGACTTTCTGTTAAAATCCGCACCATAATCGTAGCTACTTCGGCCCGGGTAATATTATTGTCCAGCTGCAGAGAGCCATCACCCGATCCCTGCAAAATACCCAAAGTCCGGAGTTGATTGCCCGCATAAATTTGAGTGGTGGTGGCTGCCGATACCGGCGCTGCCGCCAACCAAATCACTACCAACACATTAATGAACATCAATAATTTCTTATTCAAGCCTGCCTCCTTAAATTTCAGTTCTTCCCTCTAAGGCTCTGGTCAATGTCATTTCATCGACATACTCAAGATCACCACCAACTGGCACACCATTGGCAATCCGGGTCACTTTCACCCCAATCGGCTTTAATAATTTACTTAAATAAATGGCCGTTGCTTCTCCTTCGACGGTTGAGCCGGTCGCTAAAATAATTTCCTGAACTTCCCGCTGCCTAAGCCTGGTAAAAAGCTCTTTCGTCCGAATGTCTCCCGGTCCAATTCCCAGCATGGGCGAAATCACTCCTCCCAACACGTGATACAAGCCTTGATAACGGCCGGTTTTTTCATATGCCACCAAGTCTTTGGTTTCCTCCACCACCATAATGGTGGTTGGCTCCCGTTTGGTTGAAGCACAAATCGGACAAATTTCTTCATCGGTAATGGTGAAGCATTCCTTACAGTAACCGGTATTTTTTTTGGCTTCCATGATCGCCCGGGCAAATTCCTCAACCTCCGCTTCAGGCATAGAAATTACATGAAAAGCCAAACGTCTGGCACTTTTATAACCAATTCCCGGAAGTTTCCCGAACTGTTCAATCAGGCGCGAAAAATACTTCCCGTAATAATCCATTAAAATAAGCCTCCAAAGCCTCCCGGTAAACTAAGTCCGCCGGTTAATTTTGACATTTCCGCATTCATTTCCGTTTCCGCCTTGCGAATCGCTTCATTGACTGCAGCTACAATTAAATCCTGAAGCATTTCAATATCATCCGGATCAACTGCTGATGGAGATAATTCAATTGCTTTCAGCTCCTTTTTGCCATTGACGACCGCCTTTACCGCTCCGCCACCAACGGCTGCCTCAAATTCCTTATTTTCAATCTCCTCCTGCATAGTTTCCATTTGTTTTTGCATTTTTTGAACCTGTTTCATTAAATTTGCCTGATTCCCCGGCATTGCTCCCGGAAATCCACCACGTTTTGCCATAATAGTATTCTCCTTTTATCTTTCTTTGTTTTTCAATCAATGTTTGCCATAATTATTGCCAAATATTTCCTGCTTCCGGAGCCATCCATTTAGCTGACATTTTTATATCAGGTTCTTCCTTCTCAGCCTAAAATGAAAAGCTCCAGTCTTTATTCCCAGACAGCATCCAATCGCTTATATCAATTCTCCTGCCATTTGGGGAATAAATACAATCATAATTTTTCAAGCAACTGCCATTTTTTCATTTAGTATATCATAAAAGTCACAATTATAAAATATATTTGTTTTATTTTTCCTGCGCCCGAATTCGTTCCTGTAGCTTACTTAAATAAATCCAGGCCGCTTTTGGAGTCATTTCATCCAAATCCAGCTCCTTTAGCTCCTCAACGACCGACTCCTCGCCAAATAAATTCAGCTGTACACTGTCCGGCGCCATAAATGCCAGATTTTTCGGCTTAATTTCCCTTTGCGCTGCAATATCAGCCGCTGACAGCTCAGCCAGAATCTCTTTTGCCCGGCGTACCACTGTCCCCGGTATCCCGGCCAGTCTGGCTACTTGAATACCATAACTCTTATCCGCTCCGCCACGCACAATTTTCCTTAAAAAAATAATATCTTCTCCCCGCTCGGCTACGGAAATGCAATAATTGACCACCCCGTCAATCTTACCTTCCAGCTCCGTCAGTTCATGATAATGAGTGGCAAACAAAGTTTTGGCTCCCGATAGCTGGCGATTGGCCAAATACTCAACCACCGCCCAGGCTATGCTCAGGCCATCATAGGTCGAAGTACCGCGGCCGATTTCATCCAGTATAACCAGGCTATGTTTGGTAGCATTCCGCAAAATATTAGCAGTTTCCGCCATTTCTACCATAAAGGTCGATTTGCCCGAAGACAAATCATCGGATGCACCCACTCTGGTAAAGATCCGATCAACCCGGCCCAGCCTGGCTGAGGCGGCCGGTACAAAACTGCCAATTTGGGCCATCAATTGAATTAAGGCAATCTGCCGCATATAAGTTGACTTACCCGCCATATTCGGACCGGTAATGATCAGCAAATGCTCCTTTTGATTTAAGATGGTCGAATTGACAATAAATTCATTTTCCGCCAGCATTTTTTCAATGACCGGATGCCGGCCATCCACAATTTCCATACTGTCATCCGCTGTAAATGTGGGCCGCACATAATTTTGGGCGGCTGCCACATATGCCAATGACTGGTAAACATCCAAAGTGGCAATCTGCCCGGCTGTTCGCTTGATCCTTTCTGCCTCGGCTCCGCATTTTTCCCTGATTTCACTAAACAGTTGGTATTCTCTGGCTAATAATTTTTCTTCCGCTCCCAGAATGGTATCTTCCATCTGCTTTAATTCCTCAGTAATATAACGCTCAGCATTAGCGGTTGTCTGTTTGCGGACATAATGCGCCGGCACCAAATCAGCATAAGAATTGGTCACTTCCAGATAATAGCCAAAAACCCGATTATACTTAATCTTCAGGTTTTTAATCCCGGTTGCTTCCTTTTCTTTTTGCTCCAAACCGGCCAGCCAGGCTTTGCCTTCACTGGAAGCCAGGCGATATTTATCAATCTGCTCATCATAACCACTTTTAATGACATTTCCTTCTTTTGAGGAAATCGGTGCTTCTTCCGAAATACCGTTTTCAATCATTTGCCATAGATCAGCCAGCACATCCAATTTTTCCCGAATTCCCGAAATCGCTGAGCTATTGCCCTCATTTAAAAGATTTTTAATATGCGGCAGCATCGCCAGCGAATTTTTAAAGGCCAGTAAATCACGTGGATTAGCAGTTTTGGCAATTAATTTGGTCATCAGTCTCTCCAGATCATAAATCGGCTCTAAGAGTTCCCGCACATCTGCCAAAAAAAACGGTGAATTTTTCAATTCCTCAACCGCTGATAAACGTTCTTCAATGTGCTGGCCATCAATCAATGGCTGTTCCAGAAAAAAACGGAGCATTCTGGCACCCATGGCCGTTCTGGTCTTATCCAGCACCCACAAAAGCGAACCGCGTTTGTCTTTGTCCCGCATGGTTTCGGTCAGCTCCAAATTTCGTCTGGTGGCCGGGTCTAAAATCATATACTGTCCCGGCACATATACTTCAATATGCCCGATCTGGCTGACCTGGCCCTTTTGGGTATCGGATACATAACGGAGCAGTGCTCCGGCCGCAATCTGATGGGCAGCCTCCAAATTCCCCAAGCCTTCCAATGACAATATTCCAAAATGGTTGATAATTACTTCCTTACAGGCAGCCAAATCGAAAAACCAATCTTCTTTAGTACTGATAAAAATTCGGTACTGCTGCCTGATTTTTTGAACAAAATCTTTATCTTCAGCTAAATCACGATTCAGCAGGATCTCTGCCGGATCAATTTTGGCGATTTCCTCGACTGCCTTTTCAAAGCTGTGAACGACGGTTGTCCGGAAATCACCGGTAGTAATATCCGTATAGGCCAGGCCATAACTCCCGCCATAAGCAGTCATACAAAAAATATAATTATTTTTGCTTTCATCCAGATTGTCCGGATTTAAATTGGTACCAGGAGTAACGATCCGCACCACTTCCCGCTTAACAATTCCCTTGGCCAGCGCCGGATCTTCCACCTGTTCACAAATTGCCACTTTATATCCTTTGTTGACCAGGCGGTATAGATAATTATCGACTGCATGATGCGGTACTCCGCACATGGCCGCCTTTTCCTCCATTCCGCAATCTCTTCCGGTCAGTGCAATTTCCAGCTCCCGGCTGGCCGTTTTGGCATCTTCAAAAAACATTTCATAAAAATCACCTAAACGAAAAAATAAAATGCAATCGGCATATTCTGTTTTTAAATCAAAGTATTGCTGCATCATCGGAGTGAGCTTTGCTTTATCCATGATTTACTAATTCTCCCATTAAATAAAATGTTCTGGCTTTGACAATTTTGACATCCACAATTTTCCCCAAAAGAGAGGCATCTCCGTCAAAATGAATCAAATGATTATTATTCAGTCGTCCTCTGATCTTACCATTCTCCCCGATTCCCTCAGCCAGCACCGGTTGGATAGTATCCAGCAGTGCCACTGATTTCTTATGAATATTTTGGTTAACAACTTTCAGCAATCGGCCAAAACGCTCTTTGCTGACTTCATCCGGAATTTTATCTTCTCTGGCCGCAGCCCTGGTGCCGGTTCGCGGAGAATAAATAAAGGTATAGGCCATATCAAATTCGGCTTTTTCTGCCACTTCCAATGTTTGGGCAAAGTCTTCCTCAGTTTCTCCGGGAAAACCGACAATAATATCGGTGCTGATGGCAATATCCGGCCGGGCTTTACGCAATTTAGCCACCAGTTCCATAAAATGCTCTTGGCTGTAATGGCGATTCATTTCTTTCAATACTTTATTGGAACCGGATTGCATCGGCAAATGAAATTGTGGACACAACTTTTGACTAATGCCAATAAATTCAATTAGTTCATCACTTAAATCTTTAGGATGCGAGGTCATAAAGCGCAGCCGTTTTAATCCGTCAATTTCTTCCAATTTACGAAGTAATCCGGTAAAATTAATATCTTCCTCAAGTCCATGTCCATAGGAATTAACATTTTGCCCCAGCAGCATGATTTCCACCACTCCCTGAGCAACCAATTCCCGGACTTCTGCCACTACATCAGCCGATGGCCTTGAACGCTCACGGCCTCTGACATAGGGAACAATGCAAAAGGAGCAAAAATTATTGCAGCCATACATGATATTGACACTGGCCTTATATGGATTATCCCGGATAATCGGCAAATCTTCCACAATTTCCTGATGTTTGTCCCAAATATCAATGATCTGCTCACCGGTTTCCAGACATGCCATCAAAAGCTCAGCAAACATATAAATATTATGAGTGCCAAAAATAATATCCACATGCCGATATGTTTTCTGCAATTTATCCAAAACAATTTTTTGCTGAGTCATACAACCGCAAAGGGCAATCAGCATCTCCGGCCGCCTGCGCTTGACTGTTTTTAAATATCCTAATCGGCCATATACCTTTTGCTCGGCTCCATCCCGGATGGCGCAGGTATTATATAGAACGATATCGGCCTCATCTTCTTTGGCAGCCGGCTGATAGCCAATAGTTTCCAAAATGCCTCTTAATTTTTCGGAATCATGTTCATTCATTAAGCAGCCATAAGTTGTAATATGATATAAGAGTGGTCTGTCTTTTTGCTTAGCCATTTGACTGACCTTAAGTCGCAAGTCGGCTAAAGTTTTTTGATAGTCGGCTGACAGCATCCGCTCCGGTTGTTTTTCTTCTTTCACAGTTGTTTCCTTCCTAATCTTCCATCCTCCAGTAAAATAAATTAAGCTCTGATCTTTCTTGCCGTTTCCTGCTCAAATCTGCTACCAAACTGCTTTACTTCAGCATTTCCGTAATTCACCGCTTTTCTTTTACTATTTTTTTCGTGACTGATAGTATACCACAAAGCCCCTAAAAAGGCAAAAAAATTTTAAGCCTGTAAGCTGTCAGGGCATAAAATGAAATCATCTGTTAATAACTCAACTTTCCCACAGTCTTTTTTTGCTCTATCCCGCTCTGGAGAACGGGCACATCCCACCCATTTAACAAGCCTTGTCGAAAAACTTCGTTTTTCTGCCCGGGTGGGCAACCTACTTTTCGTCACTTACTTCGTAAGATGGCTTGCGGTTGCACACCGCTTTCGCACTTTTCTGCAAAAAGATGCTTCCGCAGCACACGCCATAAAAAAGACTGTTCCAGGGAACGTGGGAAAGTTGAGTTAATAAATATAACAAGTTACTTTTATTCAAAAAAAGACCGGCTCCATTGCATCTAAATATTTTATTCTTTTTTTATAAAATTATAAGCCTATTCCTCTAATAGAGGACGACTTTTGGAGATAATTTTGCTATACTGAACTTATCTAATACCTATCTCCACACTTTAGATAATTGTGCGAATATAGATATTCTTATATTTTGTCTTAAAACCTCATTTATCTTGTTCTTGTTTTCCGCTCCATTCTCTGATTTCCTATTGCTTGTGTTTCTGCAGTTTTTTTGAAACTCTTTATATAAAGTGGGTTTCCGCTTGCTCATGGCAAACAGAAATGATGAGAGTTAAAATTGCTAAAATATGCTCTAACATGATTTAAAACTGATTTTTCGCAGAAACTCAAGTTCCTACTAGCATTTTTCAGAAAAATATTCTATAATAAAGGAGGATACTATGCACAATTTCCATCAGGATTTTACTTTTACCATTCGCAATGATTACGCATTTAAAAAATTATTTGCCAGCCCAGAGGGTCGGCCTGTTTTAAGGGAATTTCTGTCTTTGGTGCTTAAAATCCCAAAGCCGGAATTAGCAGAAATCACGATTGAAAACCCCTTTACCCTTCAGGCATATAGCAATACTAAACAGGGAATTCTAGATCTTAAGCTAGCTTTACAAAATGGCAAAAAAATCAATCTGGAAATGCAAAACCAAAGTCAAAGCTTTTTCCCGGAGAGAATTCTATTTTACTGGGCCAATCGCTATACCGAAAACTTCGCTATTGGCGAAAATTACTCGACCCTAAAAAAATGTATTAATATTACATTGATTAACGATAGCTTTGAATATGCCAATACCGTTCATTCCTTGTATAAACTGATAAATGTTGATGACTCCAGAGAATTTGATGATTTATTGGAACTGCATTTTTTAAACTTAAGTAAGATACCGGCGAGCAATCCAAATGAAATTTCATTAACAAAATTAAGTGAATTAGAAAAATGGTTATTATTCATCCGCACAAATAATTCGGAGGTGAGATCAATGCTAGCCAAAGAAAATACCACTCTTGATTATGCCAATCAAACCATGAACCGTTTCTTTAGCAATAAAGAAGAACGTTTGCAATACGAAGCCGCTTTTCGTTATGAATGTGACCGGGCTTCGCTAATTGCCGAAAGTCATAATAAAGGAGTAAAACAAGGCATACAACAAGAAAAGAACACCATCGCCAAGAACCTGCTGGCCCTTAATATTCCGATCGAAGATATCGTATCGGCAACCGGACTGAGTGAAGAAACGATTTTAAGTCTGTAAGCTATTTTGTATACAGGTTTTAGGAAATCATGTTTTCTAACTTTAAGTAAAGTACCGGCTGGAAATCCAAAAGAATTTTCACCAAAAAACTAAGCGAATTAGAAAATGGTTATTATTCATCTGCACAAATAATTCGGAGGCGTGAATAGAACTGATACCTGGCTTCTCGAAATGGCCATAGTACCTGGTTTAATCTCTTTGAATTTATTTTTTCCATATAAAATTAAAAGGGCTGTTGCATTTTAAGATTTTCGCACAAAATACAAGGTAAAATTCCTATGTCTTATCACAATATCTTGTGTGAACTTTCTATATTTGCAACAACCCTTTTTGGGTTCTTTTTTATTTTTTGTATAGTATTCTTATTGATTTAATATAATCGGCCAATTAATTATCTTGTTTTCTTACATCAGGAACAGATACAACTTCTTAATATCTTCAAAGATCGGAGCTTTGGGATTACCAGGGCGACAGGCACATTCATAGCCGATTGAGTTAACAGATTATGCACAATGCCCAGGCCACAGCTGAAAAAGCCCCTACTGGTAATCAGTCGCTAATTCCTGTAATGTACTTTCTCCATGATAAGATTTTTCATTCAGCACAATTCTGGTTGTCATAATAATTATCCCAAAATACTTTGCTTTTGACCATAAGTTTTGAACTTTTCTGCCATTAATGCCATTTCTTCATCTGATAGTATAATCGGAGTACCAATATTCTTAGCTTTAACATAAATTTCAGAACAATATTCAATTTCCTCAACGATATTAAAGGCATTGAGCAAATCATTAGCTCCTGCCAAAATGCCATGATTAGCTAGTAGCACTGCTTTTCTTTCCTCCATTGCCTTGCAGGAATTAATTGCCAGTTCATGTGTGCCATAGGTTGCATATTCAGCCACCCGGACAGATGGTCCGGCTACTGCAATCATATAGTGAGTGGCTGGCAATTCCCAGCGCAGACAAGCCAATACTGTAGCATACATGGTATGCGCATGAATCACTGCATCAATATCGGTTCTGGTTCGGTATGGCATTAAATGCATTTCCCATTCGGAAGAAGGGATGCGCTGACCTTCGACAATATTCCCTTCTAAATCAATGATCACAATATCTTCTGGCTGAATCTCGAAAAAATCAATGCCCGAAGGAGTGATTGCCACATATCCAGTATCACGGTCGAAAACACTCAAATTACCACCAGTTCCTTTAGTTAAACCCGCTTCAACTAATTTTTTTCCATATTTAATTAATTCATATCTTTCTTTTTCCATTAACATAATTTCGCTCTTCCTTTCCACCATTTACATAAAGGGTCATAATAAGAACAAAACCTGAAATTTTGGCTTTCTACATCAAAACTTCTAACCCTATTATAAAGAATAAAATCAAAACTTTCTTTTGTGTGATCAAATGACATCTGAAAACACAGGAAAGCTAAATAAAATTTTCCTCGAATATTTTTCTGTTCCATTCATTCAAATGTTTTTAAGTATTCTTTAAATTCTTTTACATCATCTTTGGTAATCACTTTGGTTCCAGTATCAATATAATTTTCTGCTTTTTCTCCCTGGAAAACCTTAATCATATTTTGCACACCCAATTTACCCATTTCTGCCGGATATTGTGCCACAGTTGCCAAGAATTCCCCATTTTCAACTAAATTAAGAGCCTCACTAACAGCATCAAAGCCAATTATTTTTATTTTATCCTGCAAACTTGCTTCCTTAATTGCTCTTAAAGCTCCAATTCCCATATTATCATTACAACAGAAAAACAGCTCTACTTCTGGATTTGCACTAATGATATTTTGGGCAGCCGTATATCCTTGGTCAACTTCCCAGTTAGCAGTTTGCTCAGCAATAACTTCAATTGCGTCTCCAGCGCCTTTTATAAACCCGTTATAGCGCTCGGCTGCATTTGTTTGTCCTTCAATTCCTTTTAAAATTGCAGTTTTTGTTCCTTTATTAAAATTTTTAGATACATATTCCCCAGCTAATCTAGCTCCTTCAAAATTATTTGTTCCATAAAACGGAATATCCATTCCCACATTTTTTAAACTGGAATCCGTTAGCTTAGTATCCAAATTGATAATTGGAATCCCCGCTTCCTTACATTTGGTCAAAGCAGATTCCAAACCGTCAGAAGAACTTGGTACCAATAAAATTCCATCCACTTTATTGGCAATCATATTTTCAATAATTCCTAATTGGGCATCGGCACTGGCATGTTGATCTCCCGCTTGAATTTCTATCTTCAAACCATTGGCCTGGGCTTCAACTTTCGCTCCATTCGCCAATGTAATATGGTATTCATTGTTTAAAGTCATACCAACAAATCCGATCGTTTTCTGATCATCCGTTTTATTTTCTTTTATCTCTGCCTTATTTTCTTTTACCTCTGTCTTACTATTCTTTCCATTTGTTTCTGTTTTGGTTTCCGTGCATCCTCCTATTGCCAACATTACAACTACTATGCTCATAATCCATGCTATCATCTTTTTCTTCATATTGATTGCCTCCTTATAATTTTAAAATAGTTGATATTGTTTATTCACTTTGGCGTTCCTTTTTCTTATCTGCAAAAACCGCAGAAACAATGACGATTCCTGTGACAATTGTTTGGTAATATGTCGGAACATTCATAATTTGAAGTCCGCAAGTTAGTGTACTTAGAATTATGGCTCCGACTAAGGTATTTCCTATCTTTCCTTTTCCACCGGATAACGAAATGCCGCCAATGACCGCTGAAGCAATAGCATTCATCTCATAGCCTGCTCCGGCATTAGGATCAGCATACGTCAATCTCGCCAGCAACATAATACCTCCAATTGCCGCAAATATACCACTTAAAACATAAACCATGACAATTATTTTTTTTACATTTACCCCTGAAAGCCGGGCTGCATTAATATTACCTCCAACCGAATAAATATGTCTTCCAAATTTAGTATATCCCATAATTACTACGATAATTGCGTAAAACACAAAAACATATAATACAGAAACTGGAATCAAACCAAATACTTTAAAAGACATCACCATGCCCAACGACTTGGGAAAACCCGAGATAGGCTGTCCCCGGTTGATTAAAAGTGCAAGTCCTCTCGCTACCTGCATGGCTCCCAAAGTTACAATAAATGGCGGAACTTTTCCATAGCTGACCAGCATTCCGTTAGCAAATCCAAATAAGGCTCCTGCTAAAATACATAAAATACCAGCCAAAAACAATGGCAGCTCTGCTTTAATTAACAATCCCCCAAAAATTCCAATAAACCCCACAATCGAACCCACACTCAAATCAATTCCACCTGTAACAATAACTAACGATGCTCCAATTGCAAGAATTGATATAATACTGGCTTGAGTAATTATGTTAAACAAATTATTCAATGTCAAAAAATTTTTTCCCAGGATTTTACAAGTTAATGCAAAAACCAGAAAAATTACCCCAAGTCCCAAATAAATAGTTAGTGTTGATAATTTCCCATCTATTTTTTTCTTAACAATTTCCATAATTATTCCCCTCCTTGCATAGCATATTTCAGTATGATCTCCTGTGTTAGGTCAGCATTATTTTCCAATATTGTTTCAATCATCCCCTCTCTCATAACAGCAACCCGATCACACATTTTGAGAATTTCTACTAAGTCGGAAGAAATCATAATTATTGATTTTCCTTGTTCTATTAAATCTTTCATTATGTTATAAATTTCTTCGCGCGCTCCAACATCAATTCCTCTGGTTGGTTCATCAAAAATACAAATATCCGCTTCTGAATACAGCCATTTTGCAATTACTACTTTTTGTTGGTTTCCCCCTGACAAGTTTTGAACTTCCGTTAAATGAGAATGCGTTTTAATGCGAAGTGTTTGAATATAATTGTTTGCACAGCAAACCATTTCTTTTTTTCGAAGAAACGGTTTTGCCAGCTTACTCAAATTGGGGAGCACAATATTATCCATTACCGAATGGCTCAGAACTAAACCTTCTTCTTTACGATCTTCACTTAAATAAACAATTCCTTTTCTTATATTTTCCGGCAAAGAGGATGATAGTTCGGTATTTTTGTATTTTACACTTCCTCCTGTTTTTTTCAGTGCTCCGACCACACATTTTGCCACCTCTGTTCGCCCCGCTCCGACCAAACCAGCAAATCCCAAGATTTCTCCTTTATGCAATTGAAAAGAAATATCTTTCAAGTAATTACGATATTGTAGTTGATTCACCTCCAATACCACTTGATCATTGTCTTTTAAATTGTTAATATTTTTTTCAAAATTTACCGTTCTTCCCACCATCATTTTAGTTAATTCATCCTCACTTGTTTCAGATAAATTAACAGTTCCTACATATTCACCATCTCTCATTACTGTGCATCTGTCTCCAATTTCAAATAGTTCTTTCATCCGATGTGAAATGTAAATAATGCCTATTTTTTCTTTTTGTAATTCTTTTATAATTTCAAACAACATATCCGATTCTTTTTCAGTAATAGCCGCTGTCGGTTCATCCAGCACCAGAATTTTTACATGATTGGAAATTGCCTTTGCAATTTCTACTAACTGTTTCTGAGCAACACTTAAATCTTTGACCAAGGTTTTCGGGCTAACATTCAGCCCTACTTTTTTCATAAACACTTCCGCCTTTTCCATTGCTTGTTTATGATCCACAAAAATGCCCTTTCCAAATTCTTTGCCCACAAATATATTTTCATACACCGGTAAATCAGGAATCAGATTAAATTCCTGATAAATCACACTAATCCCTATATTTAGCGCTTCTTTTGGGCTAATCGCCGGAATTGCCTGACCATTAATCTCAATAAGACCTCCTTCTCTGGTATAAGCACCTGATAAAATCTTTATTAATGTGGATTTCCCAGCTCCATTTTCCCCTAAAAGAACATGTACCTCTCCTGGCAGAACCTCTAGTCTGGCCTCTTTTAATACCGGAACTCCAAAAAAGCTCTTATTAATATTACTCATCCTCAGTATGCAATCACTCATGGGGTATCCTCCTTAACTCAGCAAGTTTCGATAACTCATCATCTCTGTACTTAGTCTTTCTTGGCAAATATACTCCATTTTTTCAATATTTTTTTCTATAATATCGCGAATATCCTGAATTGATTGCTGTTTTTCAAAGAATTTAAGCTGTGCGCCTAAATTTCCCAAAGAAGTACTTTCTTTGGCACCAATTACCACTTTTTTCCCACTAACATTCGCGATCAATTGACATAGCCTCTTATTTTGGCTTCCGCCGCCAACCAAATAAATTTTATGCTGTTGTTTTTTACTGACTTTTTCTAATTTCTCAACCGTTAAACAAAGATTAAATGCCATTGAATATTGAAAAGCAGCTACAATCACCGCCCAATTCTTTTCTGTATTGACTTGTCCTGTCTCTTTAAAATATTTCCATATTTCATCTGCCATCGAGACAGGATTAAAAAAACGATTTTCATTAACCGGAAATAGTGGTACCGGACTGCATACTCCTCTTGCCAAATCATTGAAATCTTCCCACGGTATTGATGAATATTCCTTTTCATATTCTGCTTTTAATCTCTGGATAATAAACATTCCTGCACTATTTCTCAATAAAGTAATTTTTTGAAATGCCCCTATTTCATTTGTTAATTGACTTTTCCTTACTTCTTCTGTAATAATTGGTTTTTCCAATTCCATCCCAATTAAAGCCCATGTTCCTAAACTAATAAAAATAAATTCTTCTTCCTTGGCTGGTACCGCTAAAACAGCTGCAGCTGTATCATGAGAAGGTACACAAATTACCGGAATATCATACTTAATATCCAGATATTCTTTAATTTCCGCTCGAATATTACCTATTTTTTCTCCATGTTTTCCCAAATCAGGAAATAATCTTTGAGGAATATTCATATTTTCCAATACTCTTTCACTTATTTTTTGAGTTCGTACATTCATCAATTGAGTAGTTGAAAATTCACTTGGTTCATTTAACATATTCCCAGTAAACATATAATTTAAGATATCCGGAATCATCAGGATTTTATCCGAAACCGAAAAAATCTGAGGCATTTTCATTGCTAAGGCCTTTATCATGTAAAGCGAATTAATTTTATCGCATAGTATTCCAGTTTCTTCAAATAGAAATCGTTGTTGTTCATCCGATATTTTACTTAGCATTTCTGCTCCGACAGTATTTCGATAGGACAACGGGTTCTGCAACATAAATCCCTCTTTATCAAATGGTGCAAAATCCACTCCCCACGTACATATACCAATTGAATGAATGATATCAACTTTCTTCTGCACTTCTTTTAAGCCTTCAAGCAATTTATGATAAATCATTAAAATATCCCAGTAAAAATAATTATGATATCTCACCATATAATTAGGTACTTGTAAAATAACTTCTGTTTTAATGCATTTTCCATCATAAATTCCCAAAATAACACGGCAAGAGGAATTTCCGCAATCAAATGCTACCATATTTTTCTTCATTTCATGTCCTCTCTTTCACTGTATTTTTATTTCTAATCCATATTTCTTTGCCTCTTCCTTTAAAAAACTTAATTCTGCTTTTCTTATCGCTGGTAATTCACCCATTTCATACTTTCTTCCCAGGCCCTGATATTTGGTAATTCCTAATCTGTGATAGGGAAGAAAAATTATCTCTTGAACATTTTGCAATTTGGTCATATATCTAAAAAAATTATGAATGGAATCCTGATCACCATTACACCCGGGAATGTATGGATACCGAACTGCCAGAAAGCCCTTATAATTCTGACACAGCCATTCTAAATTCTCTAAAATTTTTTCATTGCCCACCCCCGTAAGCTCTTTGTGCTTTCGTGAGTCAAACTGTTTAAAATCATAGTATATATAATCCACTGAATCCTTAATTGCAGCAAAGGCCTTAGTAGGAGCATAACCACAGGTTTCAACTAAAGTATTATATCCTCTGGCTGTCATTTGATTGGCAATCGAATCAATTAGCTTATAATATCTCATAGGTTCTCCACCACTAAACGTTATGCCCCCACCCGACATTTTAAAGTATTTTTCATCACACAGAATTTCATTCAAAAGTTCCGTTTCATCATACTTTTTACCAATTACTTCTCTGGCGTTCCTATAACATCCTTCCACACAATCCATGCATAAAGTACACTTTTTTGAATCAGTAATATATCCATACTCAGAGTCAAAAAATATTGCTTTTTCCCGACAAATGGTTTGACATCTTCCGCATGAAATACAGGCATTCACTTTTAATAATATTTCTGATTGTTGTTTTTGAGATTCCGGATTCGCACACCATTTGCATTTTAAATGACAACCTTTTAAAAATATAACTGTCCGAATCCCATGTCCGTCTTCTGTGGCAAACCGCTCAATGTTGAAGACATTACACGTTCTCATTTTCTATTCCTCCTAAATCAAACTATAATTCCAATTCTGAACGATTAATTACATCCATTTGGCAGTCTAAGGATAATGAAGTAAAAAGTGCACTATATCCGGAAACTCTAACCATCAAATCCTTATAATTTTCCGGTGTTTTCACTGCTGCTAAAAGTACTTTATTATCCACAACATTAAATTGGATTTGTTGGCCATAATTATCAAACAATACTTTAATCATAGCAATCACTTTTCTTTTATTTTCTTCTGTATCTAAAGCACTTTTCATTAATCTCATATTGAAAATCGCTCCCTTTTGGAACCAAATGCTCGGTAATTTTATAACGGAATTACAGGCGGCAGTTGCACCATGTTTTTCTGAACCATTTGCCGGAGAAATTCCATTATTCACGGGATCACCTTTTTTTCTTCCATCCGGAGTGGCTCCTATGCTTTTACCAAAAGCAATATTTCCACTAACCGGACTTTGACTGTAAGAATAACAGCAAGGAATTGGGCCTTTTCCATATTTTGAGCTTTTGTATTTATATCGATAACCAGAGCCAATATATTCTTCAAGCTCCACCACCCATTTATCTGCTTTTTCATCATCATTACCAAATTTAGGAGCTTTATTTAGCATAATATCTCTAATTTGAGGACCAGTTGGATTTGTGCTGACATCCTCATAGTTAGTTGCCAGCGCATGTAACAATTGGTCCATACTAATCATCTTCTTTTGAAACACAATTTCTTCAATTGCCGCCAATGAATCACCCGCACTAATTGTACCCGCTGTTGGTCCGCCATCAGCCGAATAGATAGATCCACCCTCTACCAGATCCAATCCTCTTTCAATACAATCATGCACCAGTGACGACCGGAAGGCGTTAATATCCTGTAAAATATGAATCTCATCATTAATATGTTCTGTTTCAACTTGAAGCCCCATAAAATAGTCAAGAGCTTGCTTGTATAATCCCATAATTTCTCTTACACTTTTACAATGTGATATATCCGTATTAAAATTCAAAAATTGATATCCGGTTCTGGGGTCCTTGCCATTATTAAGGGTAATTTCTAAAACCTTTTCTACATTTAGCCATGGACCTTTTGCCGCAAAATCCCATTTCCCAGGAATGGAGGCTTCAATACAGCCATCCGGAGCCCACTCAATCCTATCTTCTTCTGCAATCCCCATGTTTTCCAATGTCCTGATAAACGCCTTATCATTGTAAAATGCCGGTTGCCCGCCTTGATGTTTTTGTGCAGCTGTCAGTGCTTTTATCATAAAATCATCATCGGTTTTCTCAAACCACTTCACCGAAACCGATGGCGTAAACAATTTTACATCTTCACATGCTTCCACACATAAATAGGATACTTCGTTGACCGCATCTTCACCTGCCTGCGTTTGGCCAGCGATTGTAAGGTTAATAAACATCTGATAACCCAGGAAAAATTCAGAATCCGGCCAACTTCTTAATTTATTTAACTCATTGCATTTTATAAAAAAACATTCAATTAACTCCAGCGCCTTATCTCTGGTAATAATTCCTTTTTCCAAATCTCTTTTATAGTAAGGATATACATATTGATCAAATCTGCCTAATGATATGGCATGTCCATTTGACTCTAAATGTATTGCCAGTAAAATCATATAAATCGATTGAATCGCCTCATGAAAATTTCGTGCTGGATTCAATGGTACATTTCTGCAAATACTTTCTAATTCAAGAAGTTCTTTTTTTCTTTCATCGTCTTTTTCTTTATCAGCTAAGTTTCTGCAACAATCTGCGATTCTATTTGAAAACATTACTACTGCTTTATTTCCTTGCAAAGCTGCTTCCAGAAACCAAATTTTTTTTATGCTTCCGGGTGCCTTTGGATCCAATTTCTTAATTTGTTTTTCTATTTTATCAATTACATAAGTTAATCCTTTTTCCAAAACTTCTTTATAATCTACAATAATATTCCCCAATCCGGCTGCCGAAACCCAAGTATCATCAATAACATTCGCATCCCAAGCCTGATTGATTTTAACTGGCAAAGTTTTTCTGAGATTTTCATATAAAGATTTTCCTTTCCAATAGGAAACACATTCCAATATTTTTTCTTTGTCTTCTTCACTATAATTAAATTTATCCCCCGGTCTTTCATTAGGAAAAAATGGTTTTCCATTCAGCTCTTCTTCCAGCCATTCTATTGAATATTCCGGGTAAATCGGAGAGGCTTTCGGCCATTGTGCTTGATTTCCTACAATTAATTCATCTTCATTTACATAAACTGTCATTTGTTTTAGTACATCATAAAACGCCTGAGAACGCCTTAGTGAAATAGGTTTTCCTTCTGTTTTTTTCATGGATTCCGTGAAATAAACACATCTTTCCGGACAAATGCGAGGCTCTACATCAAATAAACGCTTTCTTAACCTTTGAACTCTTCCTTTCATATCATCCTCACTTTCAGAATGTAACTTGTTTCATTCTGAATATATCACTATTTTTATTTCCTGTCAATAATTTTATCTTTTTTTATTTATTTTTTCACTATTTTTCTGTTTTTTGTCAATCTTACAGGCAAACTTTCTGGATCGCTTATTTTATTGGCTTTTCAATTTTCTTTTACTAACTCTTATTAAATCTGGCATCTATTTTCAAAGACAAAAACAAAAAAACTCTGTATTATTTTTCTTTTTTATGATATTATAGAAATCAATAAAATATTTTTATATCTTCATCATTTTTTGATTTGATTATTTTCAAAAAATGAAACTTGTTGCAATTACAATTTTGGAGGTGTTTCAAATGAGCACACAGAAAAAAAATACCTATATTGGAATTCGAGATACCGCTAAACTGGCAGGTGTTTCAACCGCCACTGTATCCCGGGTAATTAATAGTCCAAACATGACTTCTGATGCAGTCAGAGAAAAGGTTCAAAAAATAATTGAGGAATATAATTATATTCCTAATCAACCTGTTCAAAAATTATTCTCTAAAACCTCAAACACAATTGCTGTTTTCATATACGACATGGAAAATCCTTTTTTTATCAAGTTAATCAAAGAATTAAATCAAATTTGCTTAAATCATAACTATATTCTTCTGATTTGTAACACCGAAAGCAATCCTGACCTGGAAAAAAAATATTTACATTTCTGTTTAGCCAATCGCTGTGCCGGAATCATCTTAACAGAAGGGATTGACTCTGATATTTTTGAATCCTGTAAAATTCCCATTCCAATTGCTTTTTTAGACAGAAAAACCCATGGTAAATTTTCCAGTGTCCGCTCAAATAATCGTCAAATTATGCAATCAGTTGTAGATTATTTATATAATTTAGGACATCGTAAAATTGCTTTTGTTGGCTGTAAGACACCAATGGATTCTGTTCTTTCGCGCCAAAAAGGTTATATTGAATTCACCGCCAATAAAAATCTCCCCCTGAATCCTGAATACATTTATACCCAAAATACTCAGCTAACCTTGCAAGCAGGCGGCCAGGCTCTTCAATATTTTTTATCTCTATCCAGCGCTCCTACCGCCATTATCTGCTGTAATGACATGATTGCTTTGGGTACTTTAAATGCGGCCTATTCTCTGGGGTTGAAAGTACCCGATGATATCTCGGTTGTCGGTTTTGATAATGTTATCAGTAATATTCACCAGCCGCAAATCACCACTGTTGAACAAGATTTGCATACCATTTCTAATGAATTATTTCAATTAATTATTTCTCCTCCGGATGAACCTGTATCTAAAATAATTAATGCCACCTTTATTCAAGGGGCAAGCTGCAGCAGGATATGAAATTCTTATAACTGGTAAATAAAAAATAAACTGATCCGCAAATTATCCCTTAATAAAAAGGTATGCTAAAGCAAATTCTTCAATGTAATTTTTCCTTTGCTTCCATCTTTAAAAGTAAGACAAATGCAAAAAAGCGTTGCTCATGATAAGCAATCATCATGAATAACGCCTTTTTCTATTTCTTCCTATTTAAAATACTCAACTTCACCGATTTGACCAACTTTGGTTAATTTACTGTCAAACCAGGCAATATTTCGCGGAGTGCTCCATTTCCGAACCATAAAATAAAGGGCTCCACCGGAATTATCCTTACCTGCCAATGCATCATCGACCGCCTTACAGGTTGAGTCCTGAATTTTCACCCGATAATAACTGCCATTAGATAACGGTGAAAATTGATAATTTTTTCCATTATTTGCAAAAACCACTTCTTTGATACTATTAGGAAAACGGCTATTTTCAACTCGATTCAGGATAATATTGGTAACCAACAATCTGGTTTCATATGGTTCACCACCAGCCTCTGCTTCCACAATCCTGGTCAAAATTTCATATTCTTCAGTGGAAGTATCTTTGGCCTGTCTGGAAATCAATTGCCCGGAAGTGACAAACTGCCTGTCCTCAGTGTTATCCGCAATTTGCAAAATATGTTCCCCGACTTCCATTTGGCTGATATATTCTTCTATTTTATCAGCATAATAATGCGATATTCCCTCTTCCACAGTGTCTTCCGCATTTGCTTCCAATTGTTCCTGATCATCCACTGCCGGAATTTTTTGCTCCGCAGCCTTGTCATCTCCTTGTGCGACAAATCCATTTACACCAAGCATTACTACGATTACGCAGCAGGCAGCGAAAATAACCAGACCCTTTTGATGACCTTGCTTTAAACTACTAAATAATTTTTTTAGAAAGTTCATCTTGTCTGCTCCTTTCTTGTTTCATTTCTTCTATTTTCTTCTTTCTCTGTTTCTTCGGTTTCATCTATGGTGAACGCAAAACATCTATTTCCAAGATTTACTTGCGATTTGCCAATTATACCGATAGCCTATGCTGCCGTCAAGCGAATTTAAACATCTTAGTTTTTATTCTGCCATATGTAATTTTTCAGAATATTCAAACAGCAATTATTACTAATTACTATTCATTTTTCTGGTCTATTTTTGTTATTTCGCTGTTTATTCATAAATTATTTTTTGTTTTTTTTATATTCTCTAATCATTCAGCACTTTTATCAGGGAATTTTTCTCTATATTAATAGGCCTTTTTTCTTATTCATTTTATTTTTTGAGGCCAAATTGTGTTAATATCTTTGACTACTGATCTTCTTATGCCCTTTCTGAATTGGATCTTCTCTCTTTATCCCAGGAAATTTGAATCCAATTTAAGATCCTGTTTCGATTTTTCAATCTATTGCATATTTACCTTGCCATTTGTTCAGACTACAGATTTGCCTTTTGTTTGCTGCAAGACTTTAACCCCTGCGATGTGCAACATTTGGTCTGACAATGGAAACAGCCCGGCAATTCTTTATCAAACCGGTTTTCCCACATCAAATAGTCATTTAAGTATGAAAAAAGAAGCCCGAAAATGATGCAATTATCATTTTACAAGCCTCTTTGTTGTTTTCTCAGTTTTCAGGGAACCAGCGCCAGGTAGCAACCGGTAAGCCCGCTGCCATATACAGACATCCGGCATTTCTCAAAAACCTAATGTGTGCCGGAACTGTTCTTAGTTGCCTATCATTATCATTCGCTATAATGAGGAATGGCTTTTACCTTATCTTCTTCCATAACAAATTCTACTTTTTCCACATTTTCCAATTGCTTTTCCAAAAACAGTTCAGCCAAAGCATCCTCAATATGAAGGGTAATGCTGCGGCGCAATGGTCTGGCCCCATAATTTTCATTATATCCATCTTTGACCAAAAATTCTTTCACCTGCGGCGAAATCTCAATGGAAAATCCCTTTTCTCTGGTAGTTTTTTGCAGCTGTTCAATCATAATATCCACAATTTCTCCCAGATTTTCTTTTGTCAATGGTTGGAATACAATAATGTCATCCAGCCGGTTAATAAATTCCGGTTTAAAGAATTCATTTAATGCCGACTTGACTTTATCGGCTGTTCTTCTTTCCACACTTGGATTAAAACCGATTCCTGCTCCCTTACGATCAGTACCGGCATTACTGGTCATCAGCAAAATCGTATTTTCAAAATTAACTGTCCGCCCCTGACTGTCGGTCAAACGTCCATCTTCTAAGATTTGCAGCAGCAAATGAAAGACATCCGGATGCGCTTTTTCAATTTCATCCAGTAAAATTACCGAATATGGACGACGGCGTACTCTTTCTGTCAATTGTCCGGCACTATCATAGCCAATATAGCCTGGAGGTGCTCCAATCAACTTTGATACTGTGTGTTTTTCCATAAATTCAGACATATCAAAACGCAGCAATGCATCCTCGCTGCCAAACAGCTCTCTGGCCACTGCTTTTGCCAATTCTGTTTTACCTACTCCGGTCGGGCCGACAAAAATAAAGGAAGCCGGCCGCAGTTTTGGCATAAAGCCGGAACGGCGACGCTTGATCGCAGTCGATACTGCTAAAATTGCTTCTTCCTGGCCTTTGACCCAGCGGCTAAGGCGAGTATTAAGGCGCTTTAGTTTCATTGCCTCTTCTTCGGTTAGTTTTTGCACCGGTATCTTGGTCCAGGATTCAATCACATCTGCTACCAATTCTTCAGTCAATTCCACTTGGTCACACTGCTTTTCGATTTCCCTGATTTTATTTTCCAGGCGCAATTCATCCATCCGACAATCGGCCGCCTTTTCATAATCATCCGCCGCTGCCGCAATTTCCTTTTCTTCTATGGTCTTGGCTAACTCCGCTTTCAATGCTTCCAATTCCACCAATCCTAAATTTTTTAAATTGGCTCTGGAACCGGCTTCATCAATCAAGTCGATCGCCTTATCCGGCAAATAACGTTCATGAATATAGCGCTTGGACATCCGCACAGCATATTCAATCACCTGATCGGAGATGATCACATGATGAAATTTCTCATAATAATCTTTAATCCCTTTGATAATTTCAATACTGTCGGCTTCATCCGGTTCTTCCACTAATACTTTTTGGAAGCGTCTTTCCAGTGCCGAATCCTTTTCAATATGTTTCCGGTATTCTTCCAATGTAGTAGCTCCGATAACTTGAATATCTCCTCTGGCCAAAGCCGGTTTTAAGATATTGGCTGCATTCATTGAGCCGCTTTCTGCCCCGCCTGCACCAGTGATATTGTGAACTTCGTCAATTACCAAAATAACATTGCCGCTCTCTACTGCTTCGTGTAAAATGGCTTTCATCCGGCCTTCAAACTGTCCCCGAAATTGAGTTCCGGACACAACTCCAGCCAAATCCAGCAAATAAATTTCCGTTCCCAATAATTTATGTGGAACATTTCCTTCGGCAATCCTTACTGCTAATCCTTCAGCAATTGCTGTTTTACCAACACCCGGCTCACCAATTAAAACCGGATTGTTCTTTTGGCGACGATTTAAAATTTGAATGACCCGGTCGATCTCCCTTTGTCTGCCAATGATTCTGTCAACTTCGCCCTTTTTAGCCTTTTCAGTTAAATTAATCCCAAATTGATCCAAATTCTTACGCTTGATTCGGCGATTGGTTTTTACCCTGGTTTTAGTTGCTGTGTTTCTAGGCGAATCTTCTTCTGCCGCCAGGAGTTCCTGACCCGAATCTCCTATCATTTCTTCCGTTTCCAATGTCGGATCAATAAAACCGGCACCAGCTCCAGCGAAATTTTCCATAAACTGATTAATTTTGTCACCAATCTGAGGATCATCCAGCATTTGCATCATCTGATCATTAATATTATTCATATCTTCCGGCGACATTCCGGATTGGGCCAGCATTTCATCCAATGGCGCAATCCCTTGCCGCTGGGCACAGGGCAAGCATAAGCCAATTTTGCTCTGCTTGCCGCCGTCTATTTTAGTCATAAAAACAACTGCCGTGTTTTTATTGCAAACATTACATTTCATTCTATACAGCCTTTCTTTTGTTTTTTCTCAACTTTGCCACTGTCTTTTTGGGCTCTGCTCCGTCTCTTTCGCAACTTGCTGTGCAAGACTACCCTGTCGAGATGCTTCACATTTCTGCTCGGGCATACGACCTGGCTGGCGGTTACATACCTAAAAAGACTGTTCCGGAGAATGTGTACATATTGAGTTTTTTATTAAATATTTTAAATTGAATCTTTTCTTCATATTTTGGTCATTCACATATGATAGCTTTTTAGTATACTCTTTTGTTTTTAAAGTATTATTAGTTTTTAATATAATTATCATAAAACTAACATTGAGAATCTATAATATTTTCCAAGGTAATCTTAGCTTGTTGATATCCTGCCGCATACCATTTTTTGAAATTTTCTTCACTAAAAAGCATGGAATCATTTTCACCAAAGACAAAATCCGGTTTGATAATAATGACCTGCTCCGGCCGATATTTTTCCCAAATGGAATCCGGCACTATAAAATCATGCTCAAACACGATCCCGTAAATGGTTGTGACCGGTGTTAACAAAAACGGTTCTAAAAAGCGATTATTTAATAAGCCTCCATCTAATAGATAGCCATCATAGCTACCGGCCATAATTAATTCCCTGAAAATATCCTGCTGCGTTTTACCTGCCAATTCCAAATCCGGCCAACTATAAAAATTAGGTAACAGGGAAGAAGCTCTGACATATGCCTGAACTTTTTCATCATTTTCTGATTTTAAATCCCGGAATTCATGACGAATATGCCTATTCTCAACTGGTGCATAATTTACAAAAAAGTGTTCAATCCCGCTTTCTCTTTGCCCTTTTAAATACTTAAAAATATCTGCGACTACTTCTCTGGTTTCCAATACCGGCGCTTTTCTGTCTTTATCATAATGGCCTTTTAACATTTCCAGCCACAATTCTTCCAGACGATGGTAACCTTTGTAGAAAATCATCATTCCATTAATTGCACCAATTGACGTTCCCACAATCACATCAAAATCGATTCCCTTCTCAGCCAAGGCCTTTAATGCTCCTACTTGAAAAGCACCTTTTGCTCCGCCGCCTTGTAAATATAACCCAATTTTTTGATCCATCTCTCTATCCTCCCAATTACACACATTTTATTTTCCGTCTCTGATTACTCAACACATTTGCAAAGTCTTTTTCTTATTTTGTAATTTGAGCTCATCCTCAAACAAATAGATTTTTAGTATCTATTTTTACAACCATTATTCATAATAACATAAATTCTCTGAACGTAATCGAAAAATGTCCATTTCCCGATATTTGTTTCCGCTCATATGCCGGGCTTCACCTAAAGAAATATTCATGTAAGCCTATATCTCTTGAGGTGAAGCCCAGCCCACTCATGGATTATTCTTGTACATTATAACATAAATTTAAAGTTTTTCCAATTTAATAAATTTACTTCATATGTTATACTGTATTTAATTTAACTTTGAAAATCTAAGTATTTGTCTATATATAAACTTAATTTAAAATCAATGGGAGAAAAAAATGAAAATAAATTACCAATCAGAATTAGATAAAATCATTCATAAGGTTGAAGAATCAGCAAAAATTCCTTCCTTATTGCTTCATAGTTGCTGTGGACCATGCAGTTCCTATGTGCTGGAATATTTATCGGACTATTTTGCCATTACTGTATTTTACTATAACCCCAACATCTATCCTGAAGACGAATACTGGTTTCGGGTCGATGAGCAGGAAAGACTGATTAAAAAGTTGACTCCCAAACATCCTATTCATTTTATCTCCGGAAAATATGAAACCGAAAAATATTATCGTATAGTTAAAGGTTTATCTCAGGAAAGAGAAGGTGGTGAGCGCTGCCAGGCTTGTTATGATTTACGTTTGACTGAAGCGGCCTTACTGGCTAAGGAAAATAATTTTGATTATTTTACCACCACGCTGACTATCAGCCCTCATAAAAACTCCCAGATTTTAAATGAAATCGGAGAACGCATCGGCCAGGAATATGGTGTCAAACATCTTCCCTCCGACTTTAAAAAACGGGGGGGATATCAACGCTCCGTTGAATTGTCCAGGCAATTTGATATGTATCGCCAGGATTACTGCGGCTGTGCTTTTTCCATGAAAGAGGCCGAAAGCAGAAAAAAGAATACATAACATATATAAATAACTCAACTTTTCCACAGTCTTTTTTGGCTCTATCCCGCTCCAGGGAGCGGGCACATGGGTTCCCCCGCTTTCGCACTTTTCTGCGAAAAGATGCTTCCGCGGCACATGCCATAAAAAAGACTGTTCCAGAGAACGTGGGAAAGTTGAGTAAATAACTACATCCTTAGAATAACCAGAAGTGCCAGGCATAAATAAAAACAGCAGGATCAATTACAAAATGACCTCTAAACATCAAAAAGGGAGTATAAACCCTTTCTATCATTTGGCTATACTCCCTGATTCTTTATTTTAAATCCATCATCTATATGCAATAATTTTATTGAACAGGTAAACCTTTCTTAATTCTCAGCTTTTAACTGATACATTCTGTATAAGAAAGTAATGATTTGGGCTCTGGTGCATTCCGCATCCGGACTAAATGTACTCTCACTTGTCCCTTTTGTAATCCCTTTTTCAGTTGCCCAAGTAACCGCTGCCACATAATAGGCATCAGCCTGCACATCAACAAATCTTATTCTCTCATTTGATACCGGATAATTGGCATATCTATACAGCATAGCAAGCATTTGTGCTCTTGTACAATTTAAATCGGGACCAAACTGATTTTCATTTATTCCTCTTATTACATTATTTTTAGCTGCCCAACTTACCGCTTCACTATAATACTCTGTCGTTCTTACATCGCTGAAAGGACTTAATATAGTAGCCGGCGAACTTCCAACCGCTCTCCATAAAAAAGTAACCATTTCTGCTCTGGTACAGATATTATGCGGAGAAAACATATTTTCTGATGTTCCTTTGACAATATCATTTTCAATTGCCCAGTTTACAGCCTCTGCAAAATAATCTTCCGGCTTTACATCAATAAATTGTATCTTTCCTTTTTCCACCGTCTTCTTTTCCGGCTTTCCTTTCTGTTGATCCATCTTCGGCGCGTAACTGGACAAAACAATATTTTGAATCGGTGCAACCTTATTCACTACTATTGCAACCTTTTGGCTTGTTACCGCTATCGTTTCGTATTTGGCAATTGTTTCCGAAGTTGGCGTAAAGACTACCTCATATCCGGTATTATCTACGGTTGGCTCTGTTTCCGGATTTTTCCAGGCAAAGCTTCCATACTCGGAACTGCCACCACTTAACATACTGTCCTTTAATTTTTGACCCTGATTAATCGCTGTTGCGGTTGGAAAAATAATAACCGGTGCCGGTAACTTTGGCATTACTGCATCTGTTTTCAGGCTACCCACCGTATTTCCGGAAAAGGCTACCTCACAGTATATCTCCGCTCCTTCATCTCCAAGCTGAATCGTATATGTATCTGTTGTCACTATTTCGGTAATCATCGTTCCTGATTTTTTCTTCCATGAATAGCTTAGTGTACCACCTTGAGGATTTAAATCAGCCAGATCAACCGATAAAATATCGCCTGCATTTACCTTGCCATCATGATTGGTATCTTGTCTGACCAGCCGAATGCTGCCCCCTTGATTTGCCGGTGTAACTACAATTGCTATTTTTTTATCGGTCACTGCTATCGCTTCGTATTTGGCAATTGTTTCCGGAGTTGGCATAAAGACTACCTCATATCCTGTATTATCTACAGTTGGCTCTGTTTCTGGATTTTTCCAGGCAAAGCTTCCATACTCGGTACTGCCACCGCTTAGCATACTGTCCTTTAATTTTTGACCATACTCTATTGTACCGGCTGTCGGGAAGTTAATAACCGGTGCCGGTAACTTTAGCATTATCGTCTCTGTTTTCAGGCTACCTACTGTATTTCCGGAAAAGGCTACCTCACAGTATATCTCCACTCCTGCATCTCCTGCTTGAATGGTATATGTAGCTGTCGTCGCTATTTCTTTCTCCACAGCTCCTGATTTTTTCTTCCATGAATAGTTTAGTGTACCACCTTGAGGATTTAAATCAGCCACATCAACCGATAAAATATCGCCTGCATTCACCTTGCCGTCATGATTGGTATCTTGTTTAGCCAGCCGAATACTGCCACCTTGATTTGCCGGTGTAACCTGAAAATCTTTGGTCGTCCTTACCTCTTCATTTTTCTTTTTGTATGTCAAGCGATAAGTTCCCGCCGCTTTAACCATTGCTGGATCAATTGCTTCAAATTTCCAGTTTACAATATCAAAATCCTGATTTAGCATGGTAATTTTTTTATGTATCTTATGCTCCGGATTAATCTCTTCTCCTGTGTATGTATAGTCTTTGACACTGATATCTTCCGGCCTCAGATTCTCTACTACTGTTTGAAATTTTCCGCTTCCGGTCAACTGTCCACTTCCTGTTAAAGTACCTTCTACATGTAATACTCCTTGATTCTCAATCTCCCCATCTATATTCAAGGCCACTCCAACCGGTATGCTAAGCTTTTCGTTTGCTTCAACCGTAATGCTCTGATCTGACTTTAAGCTTACATTACCCTTGATATGCCAGTTATGATTTTCATCTTTAGCAATAAGATTGGTAAAACTATTTTGATCTATCTTGGCAGCAGAGCTAATCATTCCATTTTTTGTTCCTTGGACAGACTGCATACCATTCTCTCCATCACCATATACCTTTCCTACAACAATGCTGCTGCCGGTAACGGTTATACTGGCATTTCCCTTTACTAAGCTGGATATTGTATCATGATGAGCTCCACCGCCATAAATATTTTCTACTTTAGCGTTTCCCCCAATCTTAATATTCGTATTCTTGGCAACCTCACCATTTTTGTATCCGCCACCATAAATGTCGCCGGCAGTCGCATGATCTGAAATCATGATATTGGTACTTCCCTGCACAGCACTTTCAAGCCCTCCTCCTACAACATCCTTTACCTTAGCATTTTGGGAAATAGCTATATGAACATCTTTTTTAACTGCACCACCTTTGTATCCGCCACCATAAATTATACCCTCATTCGTGCCGCCGGTAATATTGATAAATACCGCCTGCACAGAACCACCCGCTGATGAGGTCGTATCATGAGAGCCGGCTCCGGAAATAGAGTTTTTTATTGTTCCTCCGGAAATATTGATAGTAACTGTTCCATCAACATCCGCACCAAATCCACCCCCAAAAAGAGTACTTACTGTTGAGTCCCCCGAAATATCAATATTAACCTCTCCTTTCACTCTATATCCAAAACCGCCTCCGAAAATCAATTTAACATTACCACCGGTCATGGTGATAGAGCTTTTCTCTACATGCCCTCTGTTAGAACCGCCATAAAGTTCTTCCCCCGATAAATCTGCTTCAATTTGATCTCCGGGCTTGGATGGATCTAAATCTAAGTATCGATTATTTCCATATCTTATCTTAGAGGTATTCGGAGCATTTCCGGCTTCAATTACGATCGGTACTCCGTTTGCAAAAACTCCTATACCATTAATAAAATAAGGCTCACCCGCCGCAAGAACCCCCACTGAAAAAGAAGGAAAGAGGGCAAACAACATAATAATCGCCATCATCACCGATAATCGCTGTTTCATTTTTTTCATAAATTAACTCCTTAGTAAAAATTTAATATTTGTTGCTAAAGGTATAAACGTAGATATTATACTATGATATAACAGAAAAAGAATTAGAATCGAATTAAAATCCAATGAAAATCTTACATCATATTGCCGGCGGCGAGTAATCTTCCCAAAACAAAGAGGCAGCGAATTGCGAGCAATTCGCGTTCAACGAAAAAGCCGGTTGCCAAAAAGTCAATTCCGCAGTGGGCAGGCAAGCCCCCTCTTTTCGCATTCATAGAATAAAAAATGCACCCTAATGGGTGCATTTTTTATTCTATACTCGCAAGTCATTCGCAGAGGCTCTTGCATTTTGCAAATGCATCCTTCGCAGCATTTGCCCTATGCAGAGCCTCTAGCTCCTTTGTTTCTATACAGCTGAGGGGACTTCCTCCGCGCGCTTGCTCTTTTTTTCCTATTTTAGTTTTTGCACGCGCTTTCAGGCCCGTCGGCTCGCAAGTGCCACTGGCACTTGCTATCACCTCCGTTCAAGCCCCCTCTTTTCGCATTCATAGAATAAAAAATGCACCCTAATGGGTGCATTTTTTATTCTATACAGCTGAGGGGACTTGAACCCCTATGGTTTTGCAACCACTAGATCCTGAATCTAGCGCGTCTGCCATTCCGCCACAGCTGCTTATTGCTGGAGTGCAGTCGGGGGGACTCGAACCCCCAAGGATAAAACTCCATTAGATCCTTAGTCTAACGCGTATACCAATTCCGCCACGACTGCGAGTCCGGTAAACAACAAAAATAATTATAAAACAAAGCCGGCAAAATGTCAATCATTTTTTACAGGAATCTTGCAGTTATAAAAAGGAGTTAATTCTAAGAAAAGATGCTTTTGCAACTTATACCTGAAAAATATTCTATAGAATGGGGAAAAACTTAATTTATAATTTGTAACAACCTGGTAACTATTTGACAATTAGCTGACGATATTGTAATTGACTTAATACATTCTTATTGATTATAAATCCATTTAAATCAATAGCTCAACTTTCCCACAGTCTTTTTTGGCTCTATCCCGCTCCAGGGAGCGGGCACATATCACCCATTTAACGTGCCCTGTCGAAAAACTTCGTTTTTCTGTCCGGGTGGGCAACCTACCTTTCGCCACTTACTTCGTAAGATGGCTTGCGGTTGCACACCACTTTCGCACTTTTCTGCGAAAAGATACTTCCGCGGCACACGCCATAAAAAAGACTGTTCCAAGGAACGTGGGAAAGTTGAGTCAATAACTACTAAATAGAGGAGATTTCTTTATGGCTAAAAATTATGACTTTGAAATATATGCTCATCCCAGTATTTATACTGCTGAAAACAGCGCCAAAGAGCGTAAACTTCGAATTTATTTTGCTGAACCGGATAAAGGGGTAAATGAACAAACCGGTCTGATTTTACTCATTCCCGGATTTGGTGGTCATGCCAATTCCAAAGTTTACCAAAAAATGCGGCATCAATTTGCTGACAAATACAATCTGATTACTGTTCAATGTGATTACTTTGGTTGGGAATTTATGCAAACCCCAACTAATGCTTGCATCAGCATCGAAAATTTAAAATATTTGTCTCCCGAAGAAATTTCAAAACTATATAATAGCCAGGATCTTTCTGCCTCTTTAACAGAAGTTCTAAAAAACTATGCTTATCCAATCGAAATATCAGAACCCCTTGATGAAGACCTCAATAATTTTAATGATATGGGTATCATGCAGGCTCTGGATAATATCAGTGCTGTCATTGCAGTCATGGAAATCCTCAAAGATAATAATTACCAAATTGATATAAATAAAATTATTATTTATGGTCATTCGCATGGTGCCTATCTGGCTTATTTATGCAATGCCCTGGCACCACATTTATTCTCCATGCTGATTGATAATTCCGCCTGGACCTTTCCTCTGTATTTAAAATCTGAGCGCAAGGTAAATCTGTTATCTAATAACCTTGAAATTATTGTTTATTTTAATTATCTGGCTCAAAACACGGATTTTGATGATGAACTTTTAGATTTAAACCACTTATATCAAAAGTTTTCCAATCACTGCCATATCATCTGCTACCATGGAACTGAGGATAGTTTAATTACCCTTGCCCAAAAACAGAAATTTAGCAGTCAAATTGATAATCTTAATTTTTTTGCAATTTCTCAAAATGAGGTGGATGGCGAAATTTTTCAATCCTGTGAACATGGTCTGGAGGCTGATTATCTTAAATTATTTGATCTTACTATGGCAAATCATCCCCAATTTCCAACAAATAAAAAGAACCTGATCGAAAATGTTTGTTATTGTACAAATAAGCATCAGTATTTCATTGATTACAGCCATGGCCTGCCTATTTTAAGTATAAATTAAATTTTGTTGCCATCAGAACAAATACTTTACATTAA
Source organism: Clostridiales bacterium COT073_COT-073 (assembly GCA_003858485.1). Classification (GTDB taxonomy): domain Bacteria; phylum Bacillota; class Clostridia; order Lachnospirales; family Vallitaleaceae; genus W11650. The sequence continues at coordinate 86,051 of RQYD01000003.1, read as the reverse complement.
ATCATTAGCTGCGGTCCTCTGGCAATCCGCAAGCGAATTGCCCATGAAGGCATCGGATTTTACTTCGCAAAAACTGTATAAAAATAACTTAATCAGCACCCGGCCGGTCTTTGCAAAGATCGACCCATTTCACCGGTGCAGCAACATGCTCCAGTTCATCAATGGTCAGTTCAATCGCACTGTTGCTGCTGCCGGCCGCCGGAAAAACGGTTGCAAAGCGTTTTAGTGAATCATCCAAATACACTGGTATCTCCTGGTTTAATGCAAATGGACAAACTCCACCAATTGCATGTCCAACTAATGTTTTCACTTCTTCCGGTGTAAGCATCCTGGCCTTAGTCTTAAACTCTCTTTTATATTTGGCATTGTCAATTTTAACATCTCCGGCGGTAACAATAATAATTGCCTTTCCATCTACCATAAAAGACAAAGTCTTGGCAATTCGGGCTGGTTCGCAATTTAAGGCAATGGCCGCCAATTCTACCGTAGCACTGGATACCTCAAATTCTTTTATCCGCTCCTCCATATTAAATTTCCGAAAAAAATCTCTGACTTTTTCAATTGACATTTCCCTGCCCTCCCTGCCGGTTATAGCTGTAGTAATAATCTCCCGCTCCGGCTTATCTTTATTAAACGATTTTATAAGTTGATTTTTTATGCCTGATTGTCAAACTGGGCCTGATATAATTCCTGATAATACCCGCCTTTGTTTAGCAGTTCCTGATGAGTTCCGCTGTCCACCACCCTGCCATCTTTTAAGACAATGATCTGGTCGGCCCCGACAATGGTTGACAGACGATGGGCAATTACAATACAGGTCCTGGTTTTCATCAAATGAAGCATGGCTGCCTGAATTTGCCTTTCTGTCTGAGTATCAACATTGGAAGTCGCTTCATCCAAAATCAGCATGGGCGCATCAAGGAGCATGGCTCTGGCAATGGTTAAAAGCTGCTTTTGACCTTTGGAAATATTACTGCCGCTGTCTTTGATCATGGTATCATATCCCTGGGGCAAGCTTTCAATAAAAGTATTGATTTTCGCTGCCTTGGCCACTGCCTTTACTTCTTCTAAAGTAACTCCTTCCCGGCCATAAGCCAAATTTTCAAAAATCGTGCCGGAAAAAAGCCAAGTATCTTGCAGTACCATCGAAAAGGCCTTGCGCAGGCTGCTTCTGGAAACATGACAAATCTCTTTGCCATCAATGGTGATACTGCCGGAGTCAATATCATAAAAACGCATCAACAAATTAATAATTGTCGTTTTACCGGAGCCGGTTTCTCCAACAATAGCAATGGTTTCACCCGGCCGGGCTGTCATATCCACTTCCTTTAACACCGGTTTTTCATCATATCCAAAAGCCACACTTTGCAGCTTAATTTCACCTTTGATTTCTTTCAATTCCTCTGCATCTTCCCGATCCGGAGTTTCCATTGGTTCATCCAGCAGCCGGAACAGTCTTTCTGCTGCGGCCAATGCTGATTGAAGCTCTGCCATAATATTAGCTAATTCATTGATCGGACCGGAAAATTTACGGGAATAAAGCACAAAAGAGGAAACATTCCCCAGGGAAATACGGCCCTGCATATACAGGATTGCCCCAAACATACTAACCAAGGCTAATGACAAATTATTGATAAAGCCTACTGCCGGCCCGGTGGAACTGGAGTGCCAATCCGCTTCGTAATTAGCCTCACATGCTTCCCGGTTTAATTTGTCAAATTCCTGAATAAAATACTCTTCCCGATGATAGGCTTTAATCGTCTTCAGGCCACCGGTAATTTCTTCAGCAAAACCATTTAATTTTCCCAGTTTATGTGAGCGTTTCCGGTATTTGGGCCGAACCAGACGCGAACGTCGCCTGGTAAAAATAATGGAAATCGGAACCGTAACCACAAATACCAAAATCAACTGCGGCGAAATGGAAAGCATCATGAGCAGCGAGCCAAGTACAGTAATAATGCTGGCCAATATCTGCACAAAATCATTGGATAAAGAGGCATTGATCACATCAATATCATATGAGATCACACTTAAAATATCACCTGTCAAATGCCTGTCAAAAAAACTGACCGGCAACCTCATTAAATGCTGGTAAACATCACGCCGCATTTGGTAGACAATTTTTCGGCTGATATGCACCATCACAGCCGCTAAAATATAGTTTGTCACTGCCGCCACCAAATAAAAACTGATCATCATGCCAGCATAGTAAAATACATTTGGAAAATCGACCTGACCAGGTTTTGAACCAATGGCATCAATGGCATAACCGGACAGTTTTGGACCAAATAATGATAAACTATTCGCTAAAAGCATTAAGCCCAAAGCTAACGCCAAACCCCAACGGTAACATGATAAATAATGCCACAACCGCCTTAAAATTGCACCCTTGGCCTGAATCGGCTTATCATAAGCTTCACTGGCCCATCCCCGCCCAAAAGATGACTGCTGATTTTTGACATTACTCATCGCTCATTCCCTCCCCCATTTGCACTTGGGCAATTTCCCGATAATACTGGCAATCTTTTAGCAGCTCCTGATGGCTGCCCTGGCCGATTACCTTTCCTTCCTCAAGTACAATGATCTGGTCGGCATCTCTGATCGCACTGATGCGCTGGGCAATGATAATTTTAGTGATGCCGGCAAAATTTTGCTTTAATGTTTGCCGCAGCTGGCCATCAGTCTTGTAATCAAGGGCTGATGAACTATCATCCAACAGCAAAATTTCCGGCTGAGCCGCCAAAGCTCTGGCCAAAAGCAATCTCTGTTTTTGGCCGCCACTGATATCCTGTCCTTTGGAAGCAATCTCATATTCAAGCCCACCCTCTTTCTCATATATAAAAGAAGCCTGGGCAGTTTGAATCGCTTTTTGCAATTGAGTTTCCGTCAATTGTCTGCCTAAACTGATGTTATTTTCAATGGTATGCGCATATAAAAAATCATTTTGAAATACCACTCCAAATTTACAATATAATTCCGATTCCGAAAAAGCGGCCAGCTCTTTCCCATTGATGCGGATAGTTCCCTGATCCGGCTGATAAAAGCGAAGCAATAATTGGAGGATCGTGCTTTTCCCACTGCCAATCGGGCCAATAATGCCCAAAACCTGGCCTTTTTTCAACTGAAAGCTCAAGTTTGAAATATTTTCGATCACTTTATCATAGGAAAAGCTGACATTTTCAAAGGAAATATGATTCTCCTCCTGCCCGGCCGCTGAATTTTCCGGCATTTTTTCGGTTGGTGTTTCCAATACTTCAGCAATCCGATTGGCACTGGCTGCTCCTTTGGAATACATCATAAACATTCGGGAAACTGCCATCAGTGCTAATAAAATCAAAGTACAATAACTTAAAAAAGCTATAATTGTACCAGTTTGAGTCAATCCCCGGTTTACCCGATAAGCTCCCACCACCACCACCATAGTTAAAGCTCCATTCAGTAAAAAATGCAATGCCGGACCTGTTACATTCATCAAAAGTGTAGCCTTCCGCTCTAATTGTACTACTTCTGAATTAGCCTGATCAAAGCGCTCCTTTTCATATTCACTTTTAGACAGAGCTTGAATTACCCGAATGCCGGCCATACTCTCCTGTACCCGCCGAACCAAATGATCCAGTGATTTTTGAGTTTTTTCATAGAGCTTTGTACCGCCGGCTGAAACCCGCAGCACAATAAAAGCCAGCAAGGGCAGAACTGCAAGCAGGACTAAAGAAAGTACCGGTTCAATCAACAGGGTGACAATGATTCCACCAATCAACATGATCGGCGCACGCACTCCTATCCTCTGCATTCGGTCAATTAATTGGTGGACATGATAAGTGTCGGCTGTCAGCCGTGAAATTAAAGTCGGGATAGTAAAGGCATCTGCCCGGGTACAAGAAAGATTCATCACTTTGGCAAATAAATCCCCGCGAATTCGGTAAGTAATATCACGCGAAGTTCTGGTTGCCATTCGATTAGCTGTTACATTGGCTATCAAGGCAAAAGTGGCACATAACAACATGACAATCCCCCAGCGAATTGTCATTTCCCAGTTTTTAGCCGGGGCATATTGGTTTAAAATCACCGCTAAGATCCATGGCAGCAATAATTCTGCCACTGTTCCGGCAAATTTTATAAACAACCCCAGCAGAATCACTTTTTTCTTTGGTTGTAAATAAGCGATAATTGTTTTCACAATTGCTCCTCCGCCAATATTTGAAAGTTTTTCTTATTAATATACCTTTTTTCTGATCAGCTGTCAAGAAAGTCCCCTTCTTGACTGTTACTTGACTTTTTAGCATTGCTCTGTAAGCTCTATTCACCTTGTCTATCCTAACCTTATTATAATTTAAAGATCAGCAAGACAGCTATTCGCCGAATCGGTCGTGATTTTTACTTGCAATTTCTCGGTTTATGAAGTAAAATAAAGTAACAGATGAAAAAAGGTTCATCATATGTACAGTAAATAATTTCATTGAGGAGGACAGTATGAAAAAATTTTTAAATTTTGAAACTCTTATTACACCGGCATTAATTAAAATCTTATATCCGACTTTAACTGTTTTATTCTTAATTCGCTACTTTTGGCAAATGATCGCAGGCTTGATCAGCTTTAGCGTATTTGGTATGACCTCATCTTTTACAGCCCTGGTTTCTTTTTTGACCGTTCCATTCATTTTACGTGTTATTTTTGAACTGGCGCTGGTTTTGTTCCGGCTATATGAGCATACTTATAAACTGGCTTATCCTGATCAGGAATTAACCGGCATTGTCAATACTATGAATGAACTAAAAAAAGAAGCCGGAAATGCTCAAAAAAATATGCAGCAGCAAGCTCAAAATTATGCTTATGGTCAGCAAAATCAGTACTATGATCCAAATCAGGCATATAATCAAGGTTATGCCCAGGCCCAACCAGGCTTTGATCAAAATCAATATAATCAAAATTTTAACCAACCACAGCAGCCTGCCAATTACCAGGGTCAACCGCAAAATTTTGGTGGACAGCCAAATCAACCGACGGATAATCCGGCTAATCCAACCACTCCACAGCAGTAATATATGAGGCAGTTTGCCCGACATAAGGAATTATAAATATGCTTACCGAAGAAAGACATCAATATATATTAGATGCCATTGCCCGATACCATACTGTCAAATTAAAGGATTTGATTTCTGCTTTAAATACCAGTGTTTCTACTGTTCGTCGTGATCTGGACGAATTAGAAAAAAAAGGACTTTTAAAGCGGGTACATGGCGGCGCAGTCAGCACCGGTCTGCCCTTTGCCTATGATTATACCATTCCCGAACGTAGCAAGCAGCAAATGGTGGCAAAGCAGAAAATTGGCCGTTTAGCCGCTTCTCTGATCCAGGACGGTGATTTTATCTATTTGGATTCCGGCACCACCACTTCAGAGATCATTCCTTTTTTAAAAGGGATGAATATTATTGTTGTGACCAATGGACTATACAATGCGGAACGCCTGATTGAAAACAATATTCCTTCCTATATTTTAGCCGGAAAGATCAAGCCTTTAACCAAAACAATCATTGGCGAAGCAGCTCTGGTTAGCTTAGACCAATTCCGTTTTAGTAAAGCCTTTATTGGTGCCAATGGAATCAGCGCTCACTCTGCTGCAACTACCCCGGATGTCAGTGAGGCCATTTTGAAAAGCCATGCCATCCGTCGCTCTGTTCAGTCCTATTTGGTAGCTGATGTCTCTAAATTTGGAAGTATTTCTTTTGCTAAAATTTGTGATTTGGCTGATGTTACTATCATTACCAATGTCCAAAAAGAAGCTCTTGAAGAGGAAATTATACAACAAACTACAATTCTTTATGCTCCATAAAATCGTTCATTATCTTTCATTCAGGGCGGAAACCTGTTCTATCTTTCATGAAGCAGGTTTCTGTCTTTTTTATTGTATTTTCGCACAACCGGAACACTCTCTGATATAGTGCTGTGTTTTCTCCCTTTCTCTGCTTTTCTAAAATGTACACCGGATCAACTCTTAGTTGCCGGAGTACCAGCTGAGCCTATATCCTCCGACAAATGGCAAAATTCATTCCCTGACAAAATCATAATCCTCAAGTCCAACTAATACATAATATCAGAGTTTTATTGGCAGAAACTATCAGCATCATAATGTATGCCCGATAATTTTTGATAGTTTTTGAAAGAAAGCAGTTGATTTTGATAGAAAATTGTGTTATGATATAAAAAAAAGAAAGGTGGTCGCTATGATTTATACTATAACTCTCAATCCTTCTATTGATTATATTATTCATGTCAATGATTTTAAAGCAGGCGAATTAAATCGCTCAACAGAAGATTACATCAATGTTGGCGGCAAAGGCATTATGGTGTCTAAACTTCTCTCCAATATCGGCACCGAAAATATTGCAATGGGCTTTTTAGGTGGTTTTACCGGTGATTATATCCGGCAATGGTTCGATCAAAACCAGCTACAACACGATTTTGTCAATGTCAGTCAAAACAGTCGTATCAATGTTAAATTAAAAAGTAATCTGGAAAGCGAAATCAATGGTCAGGGTCCTTATATCTCCAAAACAGAACAAGTTCTTTTCCTTAATAAATTGGAGCAGCTTAAAGCCGGCGATACTTTGATTATATCCGGCAGCAGTGTCCCTGGTGCTGACAGTGATATTATCCGGCAAATGATTGATTTATGCCGGCAAAAAAAAGTTGATTTTGTAATTGATACCACCGGTGATGTTCTTCAGCAGTCGATCTGCCAAAAGCCGCTTTTAATTAAGCCCAATCTGGATGAACTAGGAGAAATCTTCGGTCATAAGATCACCTCCACAGAAGAAGCGATCCTTTATGGAAAACGCTGTCTGGAATGGGGCGCAAAATATGTGATTGTTTCTATGGGAGGAAAAGGTGCTCTCTTTTTAGAAACAAATTCTGTTTATTATGCTGCTCCCGTTTCCGGAAAATTAGTGAATTCCGTTGGTGCCGGTGATTCCATGATTGCCGGTTTTATCAGCCACATTAAACAGGAGCAGTCGCCTTTAAGCAGTTTTCAGTTTGCAGTTGCCGCCGGTACTGCCACCGCTTTCTGCGAAGATATTGCCACCCACGAAGAAATTAAAACTATTTATCCCGAAGTCAGAATTAGCCGTTTGTACTAAGTATTTTTACCAATCCAACATTTTCCGCCAAACAAGGAGAGCCTATGAAAATTGCAGACTTACTAAAAAAAGAAATTATGATTATGGATTTGCATTCTACCACCAAACGGGAAGTCATTGATGAAATGATTGCCAATTTAAAAGCCAAAAATATGATTAGTAATGAAGAAATATTCCGCCGCGAAATTTTAAATCGGGAAGAAATGACATCTACCGGTCTGGGCGGTGGCGTTGCCATGCCTCATGCTAAGACTTCAGCGGTCAACACCGCCTGTGTTTTATTTGCCAAAAGTGCGCATGGTGTTGATTATCAGGCATTAGATGACGAGCCGGTCTATCTCTTTTTTATGATCGCCGCTGTTACCGCCTGCCCTACCGGAATTGCTCATACCTATATGGCCGAAGATTCCTTAAAGGAAAAAGCCGCGCAAATGGGCGTGTCTATCCGGGTTGAAACCAATGGCAGTGATGGCGCTAAAAATATTTTGACTGCCGATGAAATTGCCAGATCAGTCGGCGTTATTGTCGCTGCCGATAAAAATGTAGAAATGGAGCATTTACTTTTTTAATTCCGATTTTAGCCGGATATATCGCCATGAGCATTGGTGACAGGCCTGCATTAAATACAGCTAACTTCTTAAAAAGCACTTATTTGCGGATGCCGCTTAAATCATTCATCACCGACACCACTTTTTTCCACATATTTTTTTCTTCATCTGTCCAGACTTCATGCTGGTTTTGATAGTCATTTTTACGTTTGATCTCCGATAAGACCGCAATCATATGCTGATATTTTTTTTCATTGATTTCAATTATTTTTTTGGCAATGGCTGGTTTCCATTTGCATTTTTCCAAAAATTGGGTCAGATGCGCTGCACACAGCAATCCACTGCTCTCATATTTTTTAACAAAATCAGCATCGGCAAAGCCTTCGACCATGACCGGAACATAGCTTTTTTCTCCGGTAGCGGCAGTTTCACAAAACAAACAGCCCTGTTTTGCTAAATAGGCATTCATTTTTTTAGGTTTATTCAGCCGCATTTCGGCGGATAACTGCGTGAGAAAATCGGTATATAAAATCGCATGCGCCAGCGGGTCCCCCATTTCTTTAAGCCTGTGTGCATGAAAATTACAAAAGCCATGCGCTTCGGCAATTTTTTTACGCAGGCCCCGGTCATTAACACTATCGAATAAAAAACGGTCCATGGCCTGATGCAGTCTTTTATCGATCAAAGCACAGACCGGGCAATTATCTTCTTCCATTAAATCATATAGTTCATGCCATACAAAATCCCTTGCCACCGTTGTCCTCCTCCAGTATGCTTTAAATTCATCGCTTTTTTATAATAAAAACTCAGCTAAAATCATCCTATCATTTCCATTAAACAGTTTTCATTCCTTATCTGCTCAAATCTCCAGCCATTAAAACCCGGTACAAACCAGCTTTGGCACAGGACAAGATAAGCCAATCCGGAGATAGTCCATGGATTGGCTTATAATTTTAAAGAATTTCTACAACGACTCTTTTGTCCGATTTAATCGCCGCTGCTTTAACTACGGTGCGAATTGCTTTGGCAATCCGGCCTTGTTTGCCGATAACTTTGCCCATATCTTCCTGGGCTACTTTCAGCTCAATAATAGTGGATTTTTCGCCTTCCACTTCATTAACCTCTACGGCTTCCGGATTATCTACCAGCGATTTTGCAATCAATTCTACGAGTTCTTTCATTTTTTCCTCCTCTGCTGACTGGAATTTCTTAGTCAACAATTCCTGCAATCTTCAGTAATTTACGAACGGTGTCAGACGGTTGCGCTCCGGTCGACAACCATTTCTTCGCAATTTCTTCATCAATCTTAAATTCCGAAGGATTTTTGGTTGGATCGTAATAACCAACTTGTTCGATAAATTTACCATCACGAGGAGATCTAGAATCTGCCACTACAATTCTATAAAAAGGAGCCTTTTTTGCACCCATTCTCTTTAATCTCATCTTTACTGCCATTGTTTTCACCTCCTATAAACTATTTTTCTATCCAAACCCGAAAGTTTTCTTTCACATGATCTTTAAGCAGCAGGCAAACACACCAATATCACCTTTTATAACTTACCGGGCAACATTACTTCAGGGTCGCATACTTTTACAGCTTACTCTGAAAGATTGCTTGCGTTTCCACCATTTTGCGTTTCTCTAAAAACGAAACATGTGCTTCAAACTCTTATGTCGAGGTTCGTTTTGTTACATTGCCTTACGGCATCTATAGCCACTATTAAATGGCTGATCATAGGCTGTTACTGCGTTCCAGCCTTTATGACTGCTTATTTGAAGAAAGGCAAATTAAACATTCCTTTTTTCTTTTTCCCGCCCTTCATCATACCCGACATCTGCTTCATCATCTTCTTACTTTCTTCAAACTGTTTGATAAAGCGATTGACATCCTGAATATGATTACCTGATCCTTTGGCAATTCTATGCTTTCTGGATGGATTTAAGATCGACGGGTCACGCCGTTCCTGCGGAGTCATTGATAATATCATCGCCTCCATTTTATCAATTCCGGACTCATCAATTTCAATATCTTTCAGCTGCCCGGAAACCCCCGGCAACATTGCCAGCAGATCAGTCAATGGTCCCATATTGCGCATTTGCTTCATTTGATCCAAAAAATCCTCAAAGTTAAACTCGGCTTTGCGGATCTTGCGTTCCATTTCCTTGGCTTTATCAGCATCAATATTAGCACTTGCCTTTTCAATCAGAGTCAGGACATCACCCATCCCCAAAATGCGGGAAGCCATCCGGTCGGCATGAAAAACTTCCAAATCTGAGAGCTTCTCGCCAACACCAACAAACTTGATGGGCTTTTGAGTCACTGCCTTAACCGACAGGGCTGCTCCACCCCTGGTATCCCCATCCATTTTGGTCAGGATCACACCAGTAATATCCAATAATTCATGAAAACGCTCAGCCACATTAACTGCATCCTGACCAGCCATTGCATCAATGGTCAGCAGAATTTCCTGCGGATGAAGCTTGGCCTTGATTTGTACAAGTTCCTGCATCATTTCTTCATCAATATGCAAGCGCCCGGCAGTATCAACAATCATTAAATCATATTTATTTTTCCGGGCATGCTCTAAGGCCGCCACTGCAATTTCAACCGGACTGACCGCCGTTCCCATTTCAAAAACATCGACTTTTTGCTGATTGCCCACCACTTGCAGCTGCTTAACTGCCGCCGGACGGTAGACATCACAGGCCACCAACAATGGTTTTTTTCCCTGCTTTTTTAAAAGCCCGGCCAATTTGGCAGTTGAAGTGGTTTTACCATTCCCCTGCAAACCAACCATCATATAAATGGTAGGCGGCTCTTTGGCAAAGGTTAAGGCTGAATCATCCGACTGCATTAACTTGGTCATTTCATCATTAACGATTTTAATCACCTGCTGTCCCGGAGATAAACTGCCCATTACTTCTTCACCAACTGCTCTGGCTTTAACTGCCGCCACAAAGTCTTTGACCACTTTAAAATTGACATCTGCCTCCAAAAGTGCCATTTTGACTTCCCGCATAGCCGCATTAACGTCTGCCTCGGTCAGCTTGCCTTTGCCTCTTAAGTTTTTAAATATTGATTGAAATTTCTCAGATAGAGATTCAAATGCCATAGCTGCTCCTTTGGTTTTTCATGTCTATTCGGTTTATGGGAAAAGACTTTTATGGGAAGATTCAAGCTATAATTCATCCAAAATTTCACTGGTCAGTTTGAAGATGGCTGTCATCTCCGGGCTATGCTGCATTTCAGCCAGCCTTCTAATCTGCAAAATCTTTTCTTTTTGAGCGGCAAAACGGCTTAGCAGCTGCAATCGCTGCTCATAATTTTCCAATTGTTTATCACAGCGCTTCAGCAAATCATAAATTGCCTGACGGCTGACTTGATATTCCTCAGCGATTTCTCCCAGCGATAAATCTTCGGCATGATATTTACGATAAACTTCGCGTTGGCGCTCGGTTAATAGCTCTCCATAAAAATCAAATAGTAGGGATTTTCTGACAAAATCTTCCATTGTTATCACCTGTTACGGTTTCCGGTCACTAAATACCGTTAAGTAGATTTCCTTTACAGATGGCATTATACTATAAAGCAGAAATCCTTGTCAAGTGTTTTTTTTCTAAAAAGGACTTAACCATTTTCCTTTCTTATATATCAATTACCATTGTCCCAAAATTTGGTGTCATTTTCCAAGATCAGGCTAACACCGAGTTGGCTGAAAACACTAGCCGGTTCTTGCTTTTCATTTTTGCCCAAGAAAATACAAGGCTGCTCAGCTGTCTGTCATAAAAGAACCTCTTCTTTGGCTTTTTCTCTGTTTCAAGAGAATCATGCAGACTTACCTGTCCGGCAACCTTGTATTTTTATTTGGCTCAGCTTTTCCTCTTGCTTTTCAGACACTTTTGCTCCTACTACAATTTCCTCTGTGCAATTGCTTTCCAGTCATATGTCTGAGAAAGTTGTTTAGATCAGTTGAGTCTTTCATTTTTTCAAAAAACTTTCGGATCCATTCATTTCCTGCTGTTTTTATTTATTTGCCTGTAAATAACGCATAAGGATAACAGCAATTTGGGCACGACTGGCATGACCTTGCGGTAATAACCGATTACTGTCAGTACCATTGATATATCCGGCTGCTTTGGCCCATGATAATGCTTCTTTGGCAAATGCACTGATTTCACCTGCATCTGCAAATATGGATAAATCCGCACGCATCTTGGTATCTTTGCCGGTCAAATTAGCCAAACGGTAAAGCAGAACTGCCAATTGCTCCCTGGTTACATTATCCATTGCACCAAATAATCCATCTCCATATCCGCTGACGATTTCATTTTCTTTAGCCCATGAAACGGCATTTTGGTAATAAGAACCGCTCTCAACATCCTTAAAGTCTGCTGAAGCTTTTGGCATTGGGCTACCAGCCATGCGATGCAGGACTGTTACTAATTGACTCCTTGTAATCTCAGCATTTGGCTGGAAGTGCATAGTATCCGTTCCTTGCATTAATTCACTTTCATACACAAACTGAACCGCTTTTTCAAACCATTCACCTTTTTTCACATCCGCAAAAGATGATGCTTTATCCATGGTGTTTTGCTCTTTGGACATATCTTTTTCATCCACTTTCGGCTTGTCTTTGGATTGATTCATTGAATTTTTCTTTTCATCTTTTGGCTGAGGTTGCGGTTTTACAATCTCTGTATTTTCATTTCCTGCCGGTGTATATGGCTGAAGATTTTCTTTTGGTTTTGGTGCATTTTTTTCTGTTTTAACGGTTAATCCTTCCGATTCCGGTGAAAGCATATGCGTTTGTGTCATTGCTTTTCTGGCTTTGATTTGATATTCAGTATCCGGTTCTAAGCCGGTAAATACCGCTGTCATTTGCCAATTACTACCTGCTTTATTTATTTTATACTCGTGTCCAGCTTCCGCTTTAACGGTAATACTTGTGTCTGTCTTAGCTACCAGTACCGGTTTTGCCGGAGCGGCTTGTTCGGCTTTTTCCACTAAGCCGTTGGCATTTTTCGTGTATACACCCAAACCACTGGTCACCTGACAACTTATTTGCTGATTAATATCTTCTTTTACCAATACATAAGTCTTTTGAGTTGCACCGGCAATATCTACACCGCCACGCTTCCACTGATAACTGACCGCTCCGCTATTTATGATATCTTGCGATACTTCTGCGGTTAAAGTTTCTCCAAAGCGCAGAATGCCACGAATGCTAACCTCAACTTTTTGTGTTTTAATTGGTAATATTTGAATATTTGATGCTTTTTGAGTAGCCGTTTCTTTCTTTCTGATTTCCAGCTGATACTCTGTATCAGACATTAAATTTTCCAGTTTTTGACTGCCGCTTTTCCAATCTGCTGTACTGCTCAAACGGAATTCATAATCTGCTTGTGCAGAAACTGCCAATCCGATTTGACTATCGGTCACTACAAAATCATCGGCCGAAAGCGTCGGTGCCGCCTCGCCATCGGCTTTTGCCACTTTTGCTGTTTTATGACTAAGCTGACCACTGTATTGGCTGTTCCTGGTAGTAACTACTACTTGTAATTCGGCATCAATATCCTCAGCTGTAATTTGATGTTTTGCGGTAGTACCCGTCAATGATTCTGTCATTCCATTTTTCACTCTTTGCCATTCATATTTCAGGCTATCAGCCTTCACCGGTGCATTGCTGACCTTGGCTTCAATTTCTTTGCCATATTTCAATTCACCCGCAAATTGAATGGTACCGATGAGGAGTTCTTTTGTCTTAATTTTCAATTCGTTTGATGAATCTGATTTTACATAATAATCATTTTCCGCTTTCTGCACGGTAAGATTATAAACATTTCCCGGCATCAAATTATCAAAAACTCTATTCTCACCGGCTTTGTTCTCTTTAGATCCGACCCTCTCATCATTACTGGCTTTGGTTAAATGATAGATATACTCCGGATGAGCATTCCAAAATGCTTCTGCAATTGTAATACTGTTATGTGTGATTTCCACATTATCTTCCTCCAGTGCAGCCGGTGTTTGCGGAAATCCTTTTTTAATTTTCCCGGTGGATGCACTGACTGTTCCCGGTAGAATTTTATTACTAATCTTCACTTTTAAGATTTTTCCAAGATCAGCCTTCTGTATTATATATTGTTGATTTACCTCTCCATGAATTTCTTGATCATCCCGATACCATTGATAAGTCAAATCGTCTTTAGATATTTCTTCTCCCGTATTTATGTTAAATGCTTTTGCAATCAATTTTTCTCCAATTTCTTCCTCATACATAGCCTCTATATTAGGAACTGCTGCAAATTGGCCCGACCATTCAATTTCAAATTTATCACTCTCATGCCAGATCTCATCAATTTTTACTGCCAATTTATAGAGTCCACCCGGGACTTCCATGCTATCAATTGTCGTTTTCTGATTATTTTTAAAGTCATCGACATTTATCACTTTCTTAATATCCTGTGGCTTATTTGGATTGCCATTTATAGAAAGCAAATAAATGGCAGATGGTGAAGCTATTCCCGGCCCGGTTATAATTGGCAAGGTTATTTCTTTTGTTCCCTCAGTAAATACAGGAGTATTGGTAAATGCCTGATAAGTAGCTCTAATCTTTAATCCGTAATCCGGCAGCTTAAACTTTGCTGTAGAATTGTTTTCTGATGTTCCTTCTATAAATAAAGCCGGAGCAACTCCTGTCCATTTTTTAAAAGGAACGGTAATACTGGCTGCTGAAATGCTAACTGTTTCTCCTTCATAATACTCATTATCCGCTCTATCTGTCTGCCCATTAATTACCGTAACCGTACGCCAGTCCGGTCTTCCATATTTAATCTTATTTGGATTTTTTTCGAATATACGCAAATTCTTTTTATGGTATTGTGCTGCCGGTTTACTATCTGCACCCTCACTGCCAACTGTTTTCCATTCGAAAATAATTTGTTCAGCCCGATCTAAATTAATCTTATCTTGTTCACAATATAGGGCATAGGATGCTTTTTTAGTATCTTTTCCATTAATATTAACATTAGTGCCTGTAGAAATTTTTAAGCTCTCTTTCGCATATATTCCGGCACCGGAAAAACGAGTGGTATTTGCAAAGTCTGTCTTCATTTTTGAGATGGTGACATCTGCCTTTTCTTTAACTTCAACTGTCTTACCGAAAATACCGATTACGGTTGCTTCGCTGGCAGCAGCTTGATGTTCCAAACTGATCTTAAGTTTTGCTTCTCCTTCAATACTTACCTTTCCTGCTTGAGGGAAGTCAAGATTACCGGCTGTAACTCCATAAATTATTGATTGGTTGCCGGTATAATCCTGTATAATTTCGAGTTGGGGGGATATCCCAAAAGACTCAGCAGTAATCACCAAATCACCACCGGTCAGATTGGCAATTCCCATGCCTTGAGTCTGGTCCTTAATCTTATTACTGCCCTCTATTTTCACTGTAATATTTACCGGCTTGGAACCGGAAAAACAAATGTCCTTACCTTGATAATTATTTAAAATCAATTCATTGGCTTGGGTATTAAAATATACATTATAGTCCCAATCACCAGACACCATAGATAAATCCTCTACGGTTATTGCCTGAAGCTCATTATTCTTATAATATACTTTGCCTTCCTCCGGCTTAAGCTCTATCTCACCAATGCTGATTGTCAGATCCTGTGAAGTTCCCATTTGAGCTGTGATTCCCGGTATTGATGTCAATAGCATACAAAATACCAACAGTACACTACAGACTCTTTTTTGAGTGATACTCATAATTATTCTCCTTTACAAAGTGCGGGGAAAAGGCCTGCCCTTTTCCAATGAACCTTTCTAATTCCTTTTAAAGTATAGGTTCGTTTTTAGTTGCCGTTTTTATAATTCAAATTCCGTTTCCTTATAAAAACTTTAAAAAATATCAAAGGATAGAATAACATATCCTTTATATATTTCTCTTATAACATGATTAAAATTTGATTATTTTTTTAGTGTACAGATTTTTTTCTTTATTACTGCATTGGCCCTCATTCTGGAAAAGAATTTTTTTAATAAAAATACCTCTAAGGCAGTTTGAAATAATTTTCCGCATCTGCTTTAGAGGTATCCTCTCAATATTAACTTATCCTTTAGCAAAAGCCTCTTTGCTCGCTCCCCTTAGCTTTTTAATTTTGAGCAAACCTCAAAAACTTGACAAAGCTTTTTAAATCTTACGATTTTTCCCAACAATCATCGGTGCTGTGACTTCTCCTTTTAAGGAATGATTGGCGGTAATGGTGATCTCCTTGTCAAAAATAACATGTTCCAGACTAACATCATTTTCAATCACCGAGCCCTGCATAATAATGCTGTTGACTACCCGGGAGTTCTTACCAACTCTGACCCCACGGAATAAAATACTATTTTCCACATATCCCTCAATAATACAGCCATCGGCAATAATTGAGTTTTTAACCTCTGCTTCCGGATTATATTTGGCCGGTGTTTCATCCTTTACTTTGGTAAAAACCTTTTTGCCACCACCAAATAAATCTTCCCGCACATCCTTATTGAGAAAATCCATATTGATTTTATAATACCAGCTGATACTGTTGACTGTTCGCCAATATCCCTTAAATTCATAACCGTAAATTTTTAATTCATGGACCTTACGAATCAGAATGTCCCGTACAAAATCATAGTAACCATGGGAAGAACTTTCTTCCAGCAATTCAATCAGCAGCTCTCTTTTTAAAACATAAACTCCCATGGATACTACCGTATCCTTAGGCGAAAGCGGCTTTTCCATCAAATCAACCACCCGGCCGGTTTCATCTACTTTAATTTGCCCAAATTCTCTTAATTCCTCAAGTGGTGTGCCTGCCATATCATAATACATCATCGTAATATCCGCTCCGGTTTCGATATGTTTTTCCAAAAGGCCATTGTATGTGGTGGAATAGATACAATTGCCGGTGGCAATCAACACATATTCCTCATGAGAACGTTTTAAGAAAGAAATATTTTGGTACATTCCATCGGCTGTACCTTTATACCAGCCTTTATGTTCCATTGACAAATACGGTGGAAACAGGAAAAGGCCTTCATTTCTCCTGTCTAAATCCCATTCTTTACCTGCTCCCAAATGGTCAGTCAACGACCGATAACTATACTGGGTAACCACACCAACCTTATCGATCCCGGAGTTTACCATATTAGAAAGTACAAAATCAATAGCTCTGTATTTTCCGGCAACCGGCATAGCCGAAACCGACCGCTTCATCGCCAGTTCACCAAGTAAAGGTTTTTGATTTCCCGTTGTGATAATACCGAAAATATTATTCATGAGCGATTCCTCCTTTAAAAATTGTTTCTCCGGAGGCGATTTCATCGGCCGGAAAATCATTTTCACAAGCACCATGATGAATGGCTACGTTTTTACCAATCCTCTTATCGGCAGGAATCTTTGCCCGCTCTCCTACAACCGTAATTCCTGTATAATAAAGATGTGGCTTTAATATATTCGGAATATTTTCTCCGCCACCGATTTCCGTACCTTCGCCAACCGTTACATCTGTTGCCAAAATAGATTTCCAAACCTTTGCTCCGGTTTTAATGATGCAACCTTGCATTACAATCGAATCTTCAATATAGGCTCCTTCACCAACATATACATTGGGGAAAATAATGGAATTACGCACTGTTCCGTATATTTCACTGCCTTCGCCAATAATGGAAGTTTTAACGCTGCCCGTAGCACCGACATAGTGTGCCGGCATTCCCGGATTATTGGTGTAGATCTTCCACGAACGATCAAATAAATCAAATTCCGGAACTAACTTAATCAAATCCATATTCGATTCCCAATAGGCATCAATGGTACCAACATCTTTCCAGTATCCGACAAATGGATAGGCAAACATCGCTTTCCCTTCATCGAGCATCATCGGAATAATATTTTTGCCAAAGTCGTAATCCGAATTCGGATTTTGATTATCCCGGATCAAATAATCTCGCAAAACACTCCATGTAAAAATATAGACACCCATGGAAGCCAGATTATTTTTCGGCTCTTTCGGCTTTTCTTCAAATTCTACAACTTTCCTGGTTTCATCCGTATTCATAATACCAAAGCGATGGGCTTCCTCCCAAGGCACCTCAAACACAGAAATTGTTCCATCAGCCTTATTCTTTTTATGATCTTCCAGCATTTTGGCATAATCCATTTTATAAATATGGTCGCCGGATAAAATAACCACATACTGAGGATTAATTTTATCAATATAATGAATGTTTTGGAAGACCGCATTGGCAGTTCCTTTAAACCAATCATTATTTTCCTCACTGGTAAATGGAGATAAAATCGTTACTCCGCCATTAATTCTGTCCAAATCCCAAGGCTTTCCGATGCCGATATGTGCATTCAACTCAAGCGGCTGATATTGAGTAAATACCCCTACTGTATCAATGCCTGAGTTTACACAATTACTGAGCGGAAAGTCGATAATCCGATACTTTCCCCCATAAGGCACTGCCGGCTTTGCGGTAGATGATGTCAAAATTCCCAGTCTGCTTCCCTGACCCCCGGCCAATAATAAGCCAATCATTTCTTTTGCAACCATTTCAT
The DNA here is from genome assembly GCA_003858485.1 of Clostridiales bacterium COT073_COT-073. Classification (GTDB taxonomy): domain Bacteria; phylum Bacillota; class Clostridia; order Lachnospirales; family Vallitaleaceae; genus W11650. Next base: position 67,771 of record RQYD01000003.1, on the reverse strand, counting down.
CACTCCCTCTTTAAGCATTTTGTATAAAAGCAACCTAAATTAAATATATTACAGCCACATTCGAAATCTTGACGATTTCTTAATATTATTTTAACCTATTATATGCCTTTTTGCAATCAAATTATTTATTTTCGGGCAAATGCCAAATATTTTCATAGAGAAAATATTTGCAATCTTGCTTTTTAAATTTGGTTTTTTATTTGTATATTTTCTACAAAAAAAGTGGTTTTTCTGTTCGATTCCACTCTCTTTTTCTAATTTTTATCCATTACCGGATTTTCTCAAATTTTCTGTTTTATTTACGGATCCCAAATCCACCATAAACCGGTTTGCTTTCGGAAATTGTAATCATCGCATTTTTTTGAATTTTCTTGGCAATTTCAATATACTCTTTCACACTCTTTCTTTGCACAATACTGATTAATATTTTCCGCTCATAATCCTTACCATGGCCATCGATTACTGTCACTGCAAATCCGGCATCACGCAGGGCTTCTGTCAGTCTGCGCTCATGTTCCTGCAAAACAATAATTTCAATTCGGGTTGTGCCAATAGCCAGTTTTTCTTCTACCAGCGAACCACAGTAATTGCCCAAGCCAAAACCAACCGCATAAATTACAATTTTAATTGGATCCTCTGCCACATTATTTAAAACAGTCGATACCAGGCTAACCCAGATGATAACCTCAATCACTCCCAATATCGCACCTTTTACTCTTTCTCCTTTGGTGATCAAAACAATTCTGACCGTCCCCAATGTTACTTCAAACACCTTAACCAATAATATGGCTAAATAAACTAACAGCATCTTTGCCTCCTTATATTTGCTCTTGTCTTATCCTTTAAAACTCCCGCTTTTCCCCCACCCCGATTTTAGACCGGCTTCACAGTCACACGCATTTGCACTTGCGCACTTCACTTTTGATGCTTGTTGAAGGTTCTCCACCAGCAGACCCTGGTACTTCGTACCAGACGCGCTTACCAGCGCTTCTGTCCGCTGGTGAAGCGCCGTGAAATGAATATGCCTGCTTCGCAGTCGCATTCATTTGCACTTGCGCGCTTCACTTTAATACTTGTTGGGGTGTTCCAGCAGCTGCTGGCGAATAACCTTAATCACTCCGCCTTCTTCATTGCTTGGAGCCTGATATTTAGCTGTTTTTAAAATTTCCGGATGAGCATTGGCCATCGCATAACTTTCACCCGCATTTTGCAGCATTTCTTTATCATTAAGATAATCACCAAAGACCATACACTCTTCCGGTTTCCAACCATAACGGGCCTGCACTTTTTTCAGTGCATTTCCTTTTCCGGCACTTTTATTTAAAATATCGATCCAATTTGAACTGGACACATATAGTTGAAAATCATCTTTCAGCCATTGCAGCTGCGCTTCCACCTGTCCTGTCCCATTAATGCAAAAAACCGACAACTCTAAAATTTGTTTTTGTTTGGCATATATGACTGCATCCTCAACCAATTCAACATTTTTATAAAAATTATACGCAATTTCCGCAATTGCCTGCCTTTCCTCAGCCCGGCACTCAATATAAGTCATTTCCTTTCCACAAAGCACCAACCAGGTGTCGGGAATCATCCGAATGGCCTGAATGATTTGAATCACTGCCTCAGTGTCCATACAGTCAACATAAATTTCTTCCTGACCATCATATACCAAGGTTCCATTATCAGCAATAAAAATCATTTCATCGGCCAGCTCCGGAAAATACGCCCGAATATTTGCATACTCACGGCCACTGGCTACGCCAAAGCGAATGCCCTTGCCATGTAATTGCCTTATCGTTTCCATTGTTTGTAATGGGACCTGATGCTCACTGTTTAAAAGTGTTCCATCCATATCGGTTAAAATCAGCTTAATCATTACTTCCTCCCCGCAATTTGCCCGGATATCGTTGATTCAGTTTCTATTCTGTTTTATGACCGCTTATTCTCTGGCGATAATTTGCTTCTTATTAAAAAACAGCCGGTCAACACAAAATAATCAGCTTTTAAGGATAAACCTTATTCTTCTGCTTTTAGCCCCATTTTACCATAAAGCTGAAAAAAAAACTAATTTTTTCTTTTGGATTTTATTGGAAATTTAATAAGTCCAAAAATATGTTTATATTTTACTGATTTGCACCGATATAATTCTCAGAAATATCTTCCCAATCTTTACAAACCTGGCTTTTAGAAATAATATGTATTTCTATGACTAACACAAATAACCAGGACATAGCAAACATTCTACAAGGAGGAATAATCATGTATCGATCAAGCAAATATGCCCTGTCAGCCGAGTCTTTAAACAAATTTTCGGTATTATTTAAGGCTGACAGTTCATATCCCAATATTACCATAAATCCTATCGAAAAGGAAACCTTTGTCGATGATGGCTTTATCAGAAATGAATCCACCGGTGAAACCATTGGCTTTGATTGGGAAATCAGAGATAAGTATTTTGCAAACTGTAAGTTCACTTTTGATTCTTTAGGGCAATTTGAAAGAAAAATTATAAAGCCTTCCATTGAATTATCCATCCAATGCGACTCAACCCAAACCGGAATTATCGTGGCATGGCATCAGGATTGGAAAAATGAAGCCAAAGTATCCAAAAAACTGGCAACTGATACTTATGACCAAGATGGTCAGGTCCGATATACCAAACATTTTAAAATATATAGCTATAAGGAAATAAAGAAATTTAAAGAAATGCTGGCCCGCGCTTTTGCCACCAAAGAGTTCAATCACACTATATTTTAAGGACTGCCCTGCCGGACACTTGCAAGATGCGTGTTTATCTATCAATTTTTTTAAACAAACTAAAAAATCACGCCGGATACCAGGAAAAATTCTTATGATTTCCCAAGATATCCAGTGTGATTTTGTCTTTTACAAGCGCTCTCTTAAATTTTATGGCTGCATGGCAAAATTACCTTTTCTCCATCGAGTATGCCAATTTTTACTTTAACCTGATAAACTTCAGCAATGCTTTGCTCTGTAATAATTTCCTGACTGCCATATTCATAGATACGGCCATCTTTCATCAGCAAAAATTTATCACAATAACGCAAGGCCAAATTCAAATCATGAATTACCATGACAACTGCAATCTGATTCTCACGGCCAATATCCCTCACCAACTGCAATACTTCATATTGATTACGCAGATCCAGGCTGCTGGTTGGCTCATCCAGCAAAAGTACCTTTGGCTGCTGGGCCAGGGCACGGGCAATCATTATTTTTTGCTGTTCCCCACCACTGAGTTCGTCAAAATAGCGAACTGCCATCTTTTGAAGATCCATTTGCTGCAAAACAGCTTGTACAATCTCTTCATCCTGCTTTTGGATCCCCCATTTAATATAGGGTTTTCTTCCCAGCATAACTACATCATAGACCTTTAGCCTGCTATTTGGTATCTTCTGTTCGACAAATGCTAAATTTTGAGCAACTTGGTGCAAAGGCATCTGGTAAATATTCTGTCCATCCACCAAAACACGACCTTGCTGCGGCATCAAAATTCGGTTCATACATTTGAGCAGCGTACTCTTACCGGCTCCATTATTGCCCAATATGGCCAAGCTTTCCCCCGCCTTAGCCGAAAAGGAAATATTCTCCAGGATCGGATTTTCCTTGCCATATTGAAAAGAAATCTCTTTGACTGTTATCATTTCATTCCTTTCTTTTACTCTGCCGCTCATTTTCTTTGCCCACTCTTAAACAACAAATATAAAAAGAGAGGTGCTCCCATAAAGGAAGTAATTGCACCGATTGGTAAAATCACCGGTGTAATCGCCATTCTGGCAATATAATCTCCGACTAACAATAAAATCCCGCCCATTAGTGCCGAAGTCGGCAATAAAAACACATGATTATTGCCGATAAAACGCCGTACAATATGCGGAGCCACCAGCCCTATAAAATTAATAATCCCCAAATACGAAACAATGACTGCGGCCGTGATCGAACAAACCAGCATATTCATGATCCGAACCCGATTGACATTAACCCCTAAACTAATGGCTGTTTGTTCTCCTACCTCCAGCGCATTGTAATCCCAGCGGCTAAACATAAAGTAACAACCGGAAACAAATACTGTCACCGCCATAATGATGACCTCACGCCAACCCGTTCTGCCCAAATCACCAAATGCCCAAAAAACCACCGATGCCAGCTGAACTTCATTAGCGAAAAATTGCAGCAAAGTAGTCGCTCCCTGAAACATGGCACTTAAAGCAACCCCCGCTAAAATCATGCCTTCGGCACTAATTTTTTTAAATCTGGACAAAGCCAAAATCAAAAAGGAAACCGCAATGCTGCCTAAAAATGCGTAAAAACTGATTAAAAACGGATTGACAAATTTAACAGCTGAAACAGCACTGCCTTGCACCCCGGCACCCAACACGATAATGGCAAAGGCCGCCCCAAAAGAAGCTCCCTGTGAAATTCCCAAGGTCGAGGAGGAAGCCAATGGATTTCGCAGGATCGCCTGTAAAACACAGCCAACTATGCCCAGGCCAGTTCCACCAATCATGGCTGTTAAGATTCTGGGCAGCCGTAAATTATAGATAATTGTATTGACATTGGCCTGCTCCGACTTGCCAACAATTGCTTTTAAAATTTCCGTCAACGGAACATTGTAAGAACCGGCTGCCAGCGAAAACAAACCTATCCCTAACCAGGCCAAAACCAGGACTATTAAAATCATCAGGCTTTTCTTTTTATATTTTTCATAATCCGCTATTTTCTTTGTCATTAGCTGCTCCACTTTACTCTGTAATTTTTATTTCTCGAAATTCATAGCCATTTTCCTTGAGAGTATCATAAAATTTCACACCCAGCATTTTTTCAAAGATTTCCTCTGCCTTTTGCACCGGATCAATATCCGCAAATCTGTCGGGATAGATGATCTTACCGGCATAATAAGCATCCGCCATTGATAACTCAGCATTAACTGCATTAAATCGGAAAGAAATTTGAGAATAAACCCGGCCTTGCCCAATTGCTTTTAATGAATTATAATAATCTGCATTTTTGGCATAATCTTCTTTGATCAAGGACATACCATTAAAATCCAGGAAAATAATATCTGGATCCCACTCTAAAACTTGCTCTAAGTCAATGTTAAATGCCCCTTTTTGTCCGGTTTGATCCGCCAAATTAAAGGCATTAATCGCAGTAAAAGGGGAATAATCGGCTTCAGTTCCTTCAAAGCCATGATGTCCCTTAAAGGAAACTCCACCAACATATACTTTCGGTTTGTCGGCTTCTTTTATATCAGCGGTTCTGCTTTCCAAATCAGCCCTTAATTCTTTAACATATGCAATCAATTCCTCCGCCCGCTCCGGTCTGCCATAAACTTCACCCAGTAAGGCAAACATCTGAAAAATCTTTTCATCAAACATATTATCAATCAGCGGTACTGCTACCACCGGGATACCGGTTTTTTGCTGTAACAGATCAGCTGCTTCTTTATTGCCGGAAGTCATGATTACATCCGGATTTACCTTGATAATTTCTTCATCATAGGTTTTGCCATTATTTCCGGTGTGAGGCAGCTTGGCAAAAATTTCCTGATTGACATAACTGAAGGGCTTGGTCACTTTGGGATTCATTTCATTTTCTTCGACACCAACCACCAAATCGGTCGCCTGCATATAACTGGTAAAGCGCAGAGTTCCTACTCCAACACAAATGATTGATTTGACTTGTTTGGGGATCTCCACTTCCCGACCGGCTGTATCAATAATTTTACGCTTTTCGTTTTGTGAATCGGTTGCTGTCTGTGTTTGCTCTTTTGGCACCTCTTTTTTCTCTGCATTTCCCTCTACTGTTGTTTTCTGCTCTTGTGTTTGCTCTGTTTTATTTTTCGGTTTCATTTCCGGTTTCGGGTTACTGCAAGCTGATAACATTAAAATTGCCATTACCATCAATATCCAAATTTTATTTTTCATTGTATCTCCTTTTCTCCTGTCTTTTCGTTGATATAAATTACTCAATTTTCCCACAGTCTTTTTGGGCTCTATCCCGCTCCAGGGAGCGGGCACATGGGTTCCCCCGCTTTCGCCACATACTTCGTAAGATGGCTTTCGCGGCACACGCCATAAAAAAGACTGTTCCGGGGGAACGTGGGAAAGTTGAATAAATTAGATTTTTTCTTTTATGTATTGCTCTGAATCTCACCTCTGGCAACCGCACCGATCTTACATAGCTTGTTAAAAAGTATAACTTTTTGTCAATTGGTCTAAGGCTCAGCCGAGTAGCCGCGCTCTGCTATTATTTTAATTTACTTCACAATATAAGGCATAAACTGTAGTATTGGTGATTTCTTCAATCATACCCTCAACTGCAAATTCAGTTAAATATTGCTTAATAATTTGCTTTTGCTCGCCTGTTAATGTACCATGATTACTTTCAATAAAAAAGCAGTAATGCTTTATGGCTTCACTTAAATTCCTTTTTTTAGTCCAGACCTGTTCTTCCATCCGCATTTGCGGATTTTTTCCCATATCCCATAATATGTCAAAGGCCCATTTTATTTGCTGATCTGATTTGTTAAAAAACGGTGATAAGCCCAGTATTTCTGTCAGCTTGTCTAATATCGAATTGATCCGGCGACATGGTTTGGTAATGACCAGCCATTTCTTAGAAGCAGAAATCGCTTTCCGGATCGTTTGCTCATCCCGAATAGCCGGTGTCATGCTGCATAGCACCAAATCAAATTTATTTTCCCACTCTTTTGCCTTTAAATCTAAATTGGCCCAATCATCCTGTGAAAAAATAATTGTTTCCTGTCCATGTGCTGCTGAACATTTGCGGGCGGCTTCAATCATTTCCACTGAAAAATCCGTAGCCCACACCTCAGCGCCTTTGCCAGCCAGGGCAATAGCATAACGGCCGGCACCACAGCCAACATCCAGCACCTTGCTGCCAGTCCGGCACATTTCTTGCCCGGCAATAATCTTTAAAGTAAAATTATCTTTGTCAGTTGGGATCTCCATTTCGGCAAAATTATTCGCCATTGAATCCCATAATTTCTTGGCTGCCTGATTGTCCATTTTATTTTCCTCCTGCTTGATAATGAAACGAAAAATACCTGAATCACTTTACTTCACCCGCTTTCCAATCTTACTGTCAGTACAATTGTCACACTATAATTCATATGTATCAAAAAACAGTTTGTATTTTAATGTCTCCGGTGCTTATCGCAGCTGTTTGCAAAGCAGGTCAGGAAATTCCAGCTTTATTGTCCGTTTTCCAGCTTTTTGGCAAGCATTACACCATAAAAAAAAGATCACAAAACCAGATTTATTCTAAATCTTCTTTTATGATCTTCTTGATCTGTTTATAAATTGTACCGGTCTAAATCGTCATTCATCTGCATATTCAAATTTTTGCTGATAAATGCCTGCGAAGAAATTATTATTCATTGGTCATCCATATGATTGAGTAGCCTAACAGCATCTGATTTCCTCATGATTGATTCCTTCCTGGAATGATTAAAATTATTTTAACACAATGATAATTAAGTTTCAATCATTTCTTTCATATTCCAGTAATAAAGAATAAATTTATTTTTTCTTGCCCCATCGTGCATGTTAACTTTTTTGTCTGTATCCACAACTCACAGAAAAATAGTTGGCGAAAGTCGCTCCTTACAGGTTTTTATTTCCTGCCAATATCCGGTTATATCATTTTTTCCGTAAATTCCTTCGGTACAAAGGGACTGTTGCACTTTATAACATCAAGCCCGTTACTTTCTTGATATCCTCCAAAGAGTACCCCAGGTTTTTCATGGTTTCGGCAATGCTGCGTTTGCCCTCAGCTCTGCCCTCAGCTCTACCTTCAACTCTGCCTTTTTCTATTCCCACCGCTTCGCCCTCAGCTCTGCCCTCAGCTCTACCTTCAACTCTGCCTTTTTCCATAAGTTGCTCTTCCCATAGTTCAATGACATTCGGCATGATCTCTTCTCCTTTCAGAACTTCTACAATACTTTCTTCCCATTCATTCCGCTTAACATAATCCACAAATAACACCGCACGGCGAAAGATTTCTATCAAGATTTCATCGTCAGAGATCATCGAAAATGCTTCCACCAGCTCCTGGATCAATTTCTTTTTGTCCGGTTCGTATACCAAGCGGATCATTTGAATATAGTTTTTTAAATACACATTTTCCGGCAGCCGCTCCAGCGCTCTTTCCATGGAAAAATCATAAAACAGGCTTTCATAATACGGCAAGAAACGCTGCCATTTTTCCGGTATTTTTTCAAAGTGTTTTCCGATTTGCGGGTATTCCCATTTGTTTTTTCCTTCATAGATCACGATCGGCACAATTGGCTGAAGTTCTTCTTTTCTCTCCAGCTGGCTTTCCCAGATCGCCAGCATATATCGCAGGATCTGAAAGCTCGTTTTGCGATCGGCATAGCTTTTATGCTCCATTAATGTCAGGATGTAGACATCGCTGTCTTTTCCTTTGACTTTGAGCAATAGGTCGGATTCTTGGAGCTGCAGTTTACTGCTGATCTGTTTGCCGTCTACAGCTTCTACTTGTTCCACATCCAAGTCGGCTTTTAGTTCTTCCGGTAAATAGGTGTTTAAAAAATCTTCTTTAGCCCCCTTATCCTGCATGACCGCTTTAAAAAACTTATCATGTCCCTGATAGAGGGTGATGTCTTCTTTGTCCATGCACTTCTCCTTTTTGGTACTTTTATTGTAATCGTGTTTCGGGGTTTTGTCAATAAAAGCTGATTTTTGACAGTAGCGAAGAATAAATTTATTTTTTCTTGCCCCATCGTGCATGTTAACTTTTTTGTCTATATCCACAGCTCACAGAAAAATAGTTGGCGAAAGTCGCTCCAAATCTTAATTTGACGCGCGCAAGCAAAATGGAAGCGGCCGCGCAGCGGACATTTACATTTTGCGGTGCGTCACCGCCAGATAAAGAGCACCGGCAGGTGCGGCAAATGCGAAGCATTTGGTCTGGCGGTGGAAATAACCAAACAACTCTTAATTTAAGGTATCATCATGTGGCATCTCTTCTAATCAGCTTTCAAATATCGGTTTTCTTTTTTCCTTAAACGCAGCAATTCCCTCAATTTGATCAGGACTGTCAAAACCGGCTGTCATATAACCCATTTCCACTTCTTTGGCTACATCAAAAGATGTGTCTGCTCCGGCAATCACAGCTGCTTTGATCAGCCGAATCGCTAATGGAGAATTGCCAGCCATGACTTCAGCCTTTTCCATAACCGTTTCCCAAAAATTTTCCAGTTCAGTCACTTGATTTAAGACACCTATTTTCAACGCTTCTTCGGCATTTATTCTTTGGCCGGTAAACAAAAGTTCCTTGGCCTTAGCCATACCAACCGTCTTGGGTAATCGCACTGTACCATTAAATCCCGGTACCAATCCAAGTGTTGCTTCCGGCATGGCAAATAAAGCCTTTTTATGAGCGATCCGAATATCACAACATAGCAAAAATTCAAAGCCACCACCAAATGCATAGCCATTAATCGCCGCAATCGTTGGTTTTGGCATCAGCTCCACTTTTCGGAAAACATCACGTCCACGCCTGGAGTACTCCATAACCCCAACTCCATGTGCCTTACCTAGTTCATCAAGATCCGCTCCGGCAATAAAGCTTTTGCCTTCACCGGTAAAGATGACTACCCGCACTTCCGGATTTTCCGTCAATTCATCCATAATTTGATCCAGTTCATTTAAAACTGCCGAATTAAGAGCATTTAATGCCTCCGATCGATGAAAGGTTATAATTGCGATTTTGTTTTCTATTGTTAGTTTTAAATATTGATATGCCATAGATGCTCCTTTCAGTAAACTATTTCTTCCGTACACCAGCCACACTTTTTCTTACTATTAATTTTGGTTCAAAAGTAATGCACTTCTTCAAGTCAATTCCCGCTTCAACCCCTTCAATTAGTTGTCTTACCGCTTCTTTGCCCATATCATAAATCGGCTGCCTAACTGTAGTTAAAGGCACATCTAAAATTTCAGAAAAGAAGATATCATCATAGCCAATCAAAGACAGGTCTTTGGGAACATCCAGCCCTTTCTGTTTCAAACGGTTATATACTCCATATGCCGTCATGTCATTGAACGCAAAAATGGCTGTCACTTTTTGTTTCAACAAATGATCCACTGCCCGGAAGCCGCTTTCCCGGTTATAATCACCTTTATAAACCAGATCCTCTTTGTAAGAGAGATTCATTTCCTCTAAAGCTTTCTTATACCCTTTTAACCTCTCTTTTGAATCTTCCAGCTCCATCGGACCAGTAACACAGCCAATCCTCCGATGTCCCTGTGCCAGCAAATGTTTTGTTGCTTCATATCCACCTTGCTTATGATTTACAATGACCGAGCAGCAATCTGCCTCTTCCAAAAATCTGTCGATCATTACAAACGGAATTTTAAGTTTACCGATCAGCTGAATACTTTCCATTGCTTTCTTTTTATTGCTATCCTTTGACATACAAAATAAAATGCCATCTACCCCTTTATCTGCAAGTACCTGTATATAAGATAAATCTCTTTCATGTTTATCATTTGTATTACACAGTACTACATTCCATCCTTTCCTTCTACATTCATCCTCCACTCCTTTTGCCAAATTTGCAAAAAAGACATTGCTTACATCAGATAAAATCAAGCCAATCGTTTCGGTTCTCTTTTTTACCAGACCTATCGCCAGTTGATTTGGCCGATAGTTTAATTCCTGGGCTGCTTTTAAAATCATATCCTTTGTTTGTTGTGAAATTTTTGTAGCCTTATTATTTAAAACCAATGAAATCGTTGTTACCGAAACGCCTGTGTAATTTGCAATATCTTTAATCGTAGTTCTCAATTTCTTCCTCTTTTACTTACTTTTCAACCAGTTATTTCCTATATAGTATCTCATATAAAAATAATACCTCAACTGATGATTTTTGTCTATGCACTTCTGTAATATCTATAATTTTTTCTATTCTTTTTGAGTAAGCCATCCGACAATTCCCTGCCATAGTTTATTGTACTCTTTCCACTCACAAAATTCTTTTGGTGCCCAGTGAGGGGCACAATCGGTTGTAAATACTGCACTTCTTCCTTTTCCATATTTACCATATGCAAGAAATGGGTCGCCATCAACTGTTGCCACCAATTCGGCTTCTTCCTTTATTACTGTTTTATTGTACCCTAATATTTCCGGCCATTCTGAAACAATCTCTTTTAAAGATTCATGTTGTTTTATGGTTACCGGACGAATTCCTTCACAATGCTCTTTTCTGTCATCGACCGTTAAAATTTCCACTGGCAAAACTTCCTGTACTGCTGTTTCATGCCATCTTCCTTTGGCATCAATCCCGGAAAATGTCAGATATCCACCTATCATCAAAAGCGCTCCACCTTCTAAAACATAATCTCTGATCAAATCTGCACGATTAGGCCTTTTGATGCTGGAAGAAAAAGTAGCAAGCGGAAGTAATAGTGTGTTTGCACCAATATCTGATAAAATCACACAATCGTATTTTTGCAAGTCTTTCATCTCAAAAGGAAATCCCTCAGGCGCAAGATGATTCGGTAAAAACACAACTTCATAGCCTCCCTTCTCTAATGCTTCTTTTATCCATTTTTCTCCGGTTTCATAGGTCGAAGTATAAAAACTATCAAAACCTTTCACATGTGTTGTATAACTCATCCATGATTCTCCAGCCAATAAAATCTTTTTCATTCTTTTCGCTCCTTTCGATATATTATTTTGCCCATTCTAAAATCAAATTGGCATATATTTTAATTGCATCCAAATATTGATCAATTGTCACATATTCGTCAACGGTATGACATTGCTCCAGAGAGCCCGGGCCATATTGTAAGGTCGGACATTTCACAATATTATACCATGTTCTAGAATCACATCCTGCCGGTGAACCGGTGATCTTGATCTGCCTTGCCCTTGCATTTTGATAAGCAGTCTGAAACGCTTTTGTAAATGGATGCTCTAAATCCATCTCAAAGGGATTGCCTGTCTGATATATCGTGATTTTCGGCTTATGATCTTTTAGCCAGTCATCCCCTTCACAGCGCCTTAGTATTGCATTGATGTATTCTTCAACCACCTGTTCATGGCTCATCACTCGCGGCAGATAATGGACGCAAGTCTTAAAGCAGCAATAATCCGGAATCGTTGATCCTGCTTCCCCACCATAGATAACACCAACATTACTAGATGGTGGCGGCAGCAAGGGATGTTTGTATTTTAAAAGCCAATTGTGCTCCAACTCATGGATTGCATCCATCAGTTTATAAGCTTTTTCTATTGCGTTCACTCCTGACAACTTTAATCCCGAATGCACTGCAATTCCTTCCACTTCCACTTGGAAAAATACCCAGCCCATATGCGCCGCGATCAATTCATAGTTCGTTGGTTCACAAACAACCACGGCATCTGCATGTACCCCACTTATGGCTGCACAAAGAGAACCATTTCCGCCTCCTTCTTCATCACACACTGACGCATATTTAACTGTGATCGGCAAATCAATTCCTGCATCTCTAAGTAATGCCGTCGCCATGATTGATGCCATCAGACCAGCTTTCATGTCCGCCACACCGACCCCCATTATTTTATTATCAACAACTCGAGGCTCCAGCGGAGGAAATGACCATTTTTGAGGCATTTCAGCTGGCAAAGTATCAATATGTCCATTAAATAAAATAGATTTGTCTTTTTTCCCGGAAAAGCTAGCATATACATTATAGCGATTTTCATAATTATGCCCTGTATTGCCTTCGTTATACAATTTACGGCATTGCAAAATGCTTTCCTCTTTTAATTGATCTTTGATTATCTCTGTTGCTCCTAATTCTTTAAATACCTCTATCAAATAATCCTGACCCGCCGCCTCGAGTCCCCCATCAATACCATGTCCAATATCATGTGTATCAATACTGGCCAATTTAAGTAAATAATTAATGTATTTTTGTTTATTTTTATTTAGAACTTCTTCCAATTTTCTATTTTCCATCTTTTACCTCCAGTTTACTCCATTCTTGTAAAAAATCCGGAATATTCAAGATACATTTTCCCATTCCCAACTCTACAGCCACTTCTCCTGCTAATGTCCGTTTTATCTTACTTTCTCTTAATATATCATCTTCGCCAAATATATCCCTCGTTTTCCCATCTGCTATAATTCTTTTATTGGCCATTACCACTGTTCTTTCAAAATTATTTGCCACAAAATCCATATCATGTGTAATCGTTACTGTTCCAATATTTTGTTTTTTTAATATTTTCAATAAATCAGCCAATACTTCTATTCCTTTTAAATCTTGTCCCGCTGTGGGCTCATCTAAAATTATATATTGAGGCTTTGTAGCTAAAATCGCGGCAATTGTTACAAATTTCCTCATAACATATGGTATTTCAAATGGGTTTTTATCCAAAAAACTTTCAATCTTAAGCAATGCCGCTGACTCTTCTACCCGATTTTTAATTTCTGATGCTGACATCTTGTAATACTTTGGCATATATGCAATTTCCGCATAAACTGATTGATTAAAAATCTGATCGTCGGGATTTTGAAAAACATAGCCTACATAGCGGGCAATTTGAGCGGTTGTAAATTTTTTTGTATTTTTTCCGTCAACTATTACCTCTCCCTTTGATGGTTTATGTAAACCATTCATTAATTTTACTGCTGTTGTTTTCCCGGCTCCGTTTTGGCCAACAATTGCGATCTGTTCCCCTTTTTTGACGGTTAAATTCAAATCCTCATTTGCCAAGTAACCGTTTGGATACTGAAAATATACATGCTTCAGCTCTATTTGCTCCATATTTAACGCATCCTTTCCTTTAACATTTGTATACATTCCGATTTAGTAACCGGTATATTAGGAAAATCAAATCCTTTTTCTGACAAAGCTTTACTTAACAATGCCGCTTGCGGAAACATCACACCTCTTGTTTGCAGGGAAAAGTCACTTAAAACCTGGTGTACATCACCCTTTGCCAATATTTCACCCTGGCCGATTACAATAAGTTCATCCGCATATTCTGCAACCAAATCTATTTTATGCTCCACCAGGATAATTGTTTTGGCTTGTTTTTTCAGTTTATCGATTATCTCAAAAATACTTTCTGTTCCCTGTGGATCAAGCTGTGATGTCGGTTCGTCAATAACAAATACATCTGTGTCCATTGCAATAATTGATGCAAAAGCAACTTTCTGCCTTTGACCACCCGATAATTGATTAGGATCTTTCTGTAATAAATCTTCAATCTTCACTAATTCTGCAATTTCAATCACTTGTTGAATGATTTCCTCTTTGGGAACTCCTAAATTTTCCATCCCCAAAGCAATTTCCTCAAACACAGTTTTTTTTACTCCGCTTATCTGCGTAAATGGGTTTTGAAATATGTAGCCGATCTGTGTGGAAAGAATATCAACATCTATATTGCGTATCTCCTGACCATCAATGGTCATTTCTCCTTCCAATTCGCCACGATAAAAATGAGGGATCAATCCTCTTAGCAGATTACAAAAAGTAGTTTTTCCACCGGCATTTTCGCCAATCACACCATAGAACTTCCCTCTTTCCAGTTCACAGCTCATATTTCGTAAAGCCGGTTCTTTTGCCAAAGGGTAGGTGTATGTAATATTTTTAAGTTTTATAAAAGCCATAATACAATCCTCCCTATCAACAGCAGAACAAATATGATGTCCAATCCTAAAACAATTATTTTCTCTTTAATACTCGGCTTTGGCAATTCCATCAAATATGTATGTTTAACCGGTGCCGAAAACGCTCTTGCATCCATGGCAATGGATTTTTCTTCTGTACTTGAAATCGCATTTAAAATCAATGGGCCAATTACCGGCAAATATGCTTTTGCTCTTTGAAAAACATTTCCTTCCGTTTCTATTCCTCTTGCCTTTTGCGATTCCATAATAATTTTAGCATTTTGTCCCAGGTCGGTTATCGTTTGAAAAGAAGATAAAATAATAAAGGAAACTACGTGAGAAACCCCTTTTTGTTCCAGCATATAAGTAAATTCATCCATCGGTGTGGTTTTCACAAAAAGAATAAAAGCTCCGCTAAAGGCTAACACAAGTGACACGATATTCAGCCCCGAAAAAATGCTTTCATATGTTACACGAATTCCCCAAATTTGAAAAATAACATGTTCTCCTGGTGAAAATGCCGCTTTTACCAAAAACAAAAAAAATCCAAACAATAGCAAAACTTTCCAATACAACGAAAAAAAGGAGCGAAAACACCCGGCTAAGATAGAAATAATAATAAAAAGTAAAGCCATTCCAAATCCATAGACATAGTTTTGAACAACAAAAGGAGAAAGCCCCAATACAATCATAAGATTTAATTTGCTTAACGGATTTAAATCTCTGATCGGATTTCCACTTGTCCATGGCTGGTTATATTTCTCAATAAATCCATAGTCCATAAAAATTCCTCCCTGCCAAAAATTTGCAGTCATATTTGACTATGACTGCACTCTGTTCTCTATTTTTCTTCTTTTAAAAAGTATTTACCATTTGGAAGTTTGACAACAAATCTGGCCGGTATCGCCTTTAGCACCAAAAATACAACAATCATTGAAATAATTTTATCCATTAACTCAGTGCTCAGCTCACTGACAAAAGTAGCTGGAAGAACTCCCCAGCCCGCTGTCATTAATGTCGTAACAATCACACTGGCACCAGTTCCTACAAATCCACCATATAATATCGCTGTAATCGGAACTGCCATACAGGTACTGATAAAAGCCACTCCCAGGCCATTGACAATCGCTTTCCAAAAAGCAGAAAACATTCCTTTTTTCGCTAAAAAATTACCAAGCACACCAAACAGCATTCCAATGATTGTGTAAGGAAGCAAAGTCGGTAGTGAGATTGCATTGATCAGCCCGCAGCCCAATCCTACAATCACGCCCGGAGCCCATCCACATAAAGCTCCTACCACAAAGGTTCCAATAGCGTCAAGAAAAACCGGAAGTTTCAATAAAACAGCCAACTGTCCTCCCACGACATTTACAGCGATCCCAATTGGAATTAAAAAAATCGTTAATTTGGTGAAATTCTTAGAATTAATCATTTTACTTCCTCCTTCCATAAAAATAGTTAAACCCCTTTGGTAAATCGTTTTTCCATCACTTTGTATATCAATTATACTATCGTATTTTTTAGATTTCAACTGCTATATTCCATTAATTTTCTCTTTATTTTTGGTTATTTTTTATATTTTTTAATTAATTATTTTTATTTTATTACTAATTTCTTTATATTTTTTTGTTCTTTTTGCAAAAATGATAAAACGTTTTATTTCTGTTTCCGTTATTGAATACAATCAAAAAAGAGCCGTTTTAAGGCTCTCTTAAATAGTATACTTGCTATCACTATTAATTAAAATTTATTGCGTTTAATTCCATCTCCTATAAACCCCTCAAACTCCTCCATCACTGCCAGCAATTCCGGTGCCAGTCTGACTCTGCATTTCACTTTTAAGTCTTCATCAATTCCATAAAAAGCTTCGGCAATACTGCCGGCAATGCAGGTAACTGTATCGCAATCCCCGCCAAGGGAAACGGCTGTCCGAATGACATCTTCAAAATCCTGCCCTTCCAAAAAAGCGGTAATCGCCTCCGGCACTGTTTCCTGACATGTTTCCACATGATGGTAATACTCCCTGATTTGTTCACCTGTTCGACTAAAATCATAGCCAAATTCATTTTCTATATATTTTTTCATCTCCCCTTTAGAATATCCTTTTTGCGCCATCCAAATAGCTGCCGCCACACTTTCCGCCCCCTTAATACCTTCCGGATGATCATGTGATACTTCCGCAGTCAGGCGGGCAATTTGGCGCACTTTTACAAGTTTCTCCGGATATAGCCAGGCCACTGATGATACCCGCATGGCCGATCCATTCCCATAGCTGCCATAAGGTTTGGGATTTTTTTCTTTCAGCCAATACCAAAACATCTGGCCATAACCGGCATCCGGAAATAGTCTGCCATATTTTTGCATGGAGCGAATCAATTCCTGCCGGATTTTTTCCTCCGAATCGCCGTAGCTATCCATTAATGCCTTGGCTACTGCCAATGTCATCACACTATCATCAGTAAACCTTGATTTTGGGCAAAATAATGGAAAGTCTTTGGTTTTAATGTTATTTCGATCAAATTCATAAGGGCTACCGATCATATCCCCTAAAATTGCGCCATACATAATTATTTTCTCCTTTCCTTATAATCTGCTTTGATTCGACTTAAGCATTCCTCATCCAAAGAACCCACTGAACGATAGGCGCTGATCGCCTCCCCCACCACTTCATAATTTAATTGAGTACCAATTCCGTCACTATGATAATTAGCGGCTCTGTCCTCTGAAACACCAAATTTAGCCGCTTCACTAACCGCATCAATATTGGCTCCCAGGAAAATAAATTCCCAGCCATACTTTTCTTTTTGGTGCTCGACCATCTCTTTTACACGTTGATAAGAATACTGCCGGCTGGCATTTTCCATTCCATCTGTAGTAATCACAAAAATTGTCTTATCCGGCCGGTCTTCTGTCCGGGCATATTTATGGATATTGCTGATATGCCGAATGGCGCTGCCAAAGGCATCCAACAGCGCCGTACAGCCACCCACCTGGTAGTCCTGCGCTGTCATTTCCGGCACCTCATCCAAAGGCAGCCGGTCATGCAGCACTTTGCTTTCCTGATCAAACAAAACCGTAGACACCGCAGCCTGACTGCCATTCTTTTTTTGCTTAACCATCATGGCATTATAACCGCCAATTGTATCACTTTCCAGTCCCGCCATCGATCCACTTTTATCGAGAATAAACACAATTTCCGTAAAATCTTTTTTCATCTTATTGCCCTCCATTTGTACAGACGAATTGCTTAATTTTCTCCGCTCTTTCCTCTGCCTTTTTAAAGCAAGTCTACATCTTGTCCACGACCATATAAAACCTTATTGTTGAAAGTTCATCCGGCTTATATGGTCTTAAAAAGAATAGCTCAAGGATCAGGAAAAAATTGAAATCCTTTTGTTGCCAAACAAAGAGTAACATAATCATGAAAAAAAAGGGTCACCTGCCAGGCGACATTTTATCCAAGCAGCGGCTGCTCATATTGAAAAAGTGCCATATTGATTGAATAAATATCATAAACATGATTTTGAATACAATAACTGATAATTAAATCAAAGATGCTGCCAGGGGAAAGTGCCAGTTCCGCCCGGCTCAGCAAGTCTTTGGTTTCTTCCAGATTTAATTCCAAGGCCACCGCTAAAGCAATGGCTGTTTTTTTAGTTGGTCTGTAATCAGGATTACATCTGATTTTGGAAAACAGTTTCCGGTCTAAATTGGCCTTTTTATAAACCTCTACATCTGTCATTTCCTTTTGATCAATTAAAGATAATAGTCGTGCTTGAAAATTTTCGCTTTTGGTCTGCAAAATATTTTCCAAGGTCAACTTCTCGCTATTAGCCGCCAGTGATAATTCTTCTTGTATCACCGGCTCACTTATTTTAAGCTCACTTACCATTCCCACATCAAAACTTGGCAGTTCTTCTGAAAAATTCCCCTCTCTCTTCCATTCGGACTTTTCCCTCTGCGGCAAAGTTCTCTGGCCATACTCACTTCCCCTATCTTTGACCGATGGTTGAAACCGGCTCTGCCTCCTTGGATATTCTGACTTTATCTTTGCATCAACATAGTTTTGGTCAATAAATTCACGGATCTCCGCAAAAAAACGGCCGGAAACTACTAAACTTTCCTGATCAAAAACCACCAAAATTATCTGCATTTCCTCCCGCTCCAGGAACTCACTGATAGCTGCAATCGCAATCCGCAAAGCTTTTTCCTTGGGAAAACCATAACTGCCGGTGGCCATCAACGGAAAGGCAAGTGATGCACAATTCAGTTCTTTGGCCAATTGCAGGCAATTATCATAGCACTGGCGCAAAATTTTTTCTTCCTGATAATTTCCACCCCTCCAGGCCGGACCAACTGCATGAAAAATATATTGTGCCGCCAGGCCAAATGCCACTGTATGTGCAACCTCACCCGGCCGAATTTCGCCAATTTGTTCTCTGGCTGCCAAAAGCTGCTCCTTACCGGCTTTTTCATAAATTGTCCGATCCACCCCCTGACCATACGCCACTCTGGGATTGGCAGTATTTACAATCGCATCCGCTTTAACATTAGCAATATCATTTCTGATTATTTGAAAAGGCATGGTTTCCTCCTATATTGATTTCTCTTAAATCTGAATGCTTTCCGGCAAAAAGAAATCATAAAATTCATTGAAAATCATCGATCCCAGTCTTTTAACACCACCATAAAGATGTCTGGTCATAATATCTTCAATTGCACTTTCATTCTTTTCTTCAATAATATTCAGCATTTGTTGATGTTCTTCCAGGACATATTGATAATTTTTACATTCCAGCATATCTAAAAAGCAAAATCTGGTATAACTGGACTGAGTCATTCGGATCATATCCCAAAGATATAATCTTTGCATTTTGGCAAACCATATTTCATGCATTTTAATATCTTTCTTTTGAAACTCTTCCGGATTAAAATTGCCATTGGCATTTCCATCCTGATAAGTACGAACCAAATCATCCATGCTCTTCCGGACAATTTCCACATCAGACGGAGAACAAGCTCTGATAAAATCACGCAAAACCATACCTTCTACGGCTTTACGCTGATAAATCATCTGATCGACAATCCGATAATCAATCTGGGTGACTCTGGTTCCTTTTTTCGGGATGATCTCCACTAAATCGGCCTGTGCCAGCCTTTGCAGCACTCCTCTGATTGGTGTTCGTGACACTTTAAAGCGCTCACAAAGCTGATGCTCACTGATAAATTCCCCCGGTTTGATATGAAAAAGCAAAATATCCTGTTTTAGTGTTTCATAAATATAGGCCGGATGCGATATCTCCATGCTTTCTTGCATCGGAACTTCCTCCTTTTTGGATTTTCAACTTTTCTTAAGTTCATTACTATTTCCCGCTTCAACTCCTGCATTCCTTTTTTCTCTACTTCCCTCCAAATCCAGTTACTGCGCATACTTGAAAAAATTTTCCAGAAAGAACGGAAACCTCTATTAACAGAATATCATAAAATAACAGAAAAACAATAGGAAAACATGTATACAACCAAAATATTTTTTCATCTTCCATCTACTTTACCAAAGCCTGTTTCTTCTCCCGGTCATCCAAATTATTTTTTACAGAAAGACCCAAAATGCCGTCTGAGTCAATAAACAATTCTGCCAAAATCATTCCATCTTTTTATCAAACGCTTTATAATCCTTAAAAACTCAAGTTAGAAAGCGCCCTGAATTTTAAACAAATTTTTCACATTTTTTTGTTCAAAAATACGATATTCATAATCTCCTTATTTTGATATACTTAATTCCAACAAGATTTCTTGTATGAATATCTTGTATCCAAGTATATTTTCAAAATGAAAGGAAGGAGTAAATTATGAAAAAAATTTTATCTGTATTGACTGCGCTGTGCATCCTGATTTCGATGACAGCCTGTAACAACACTGCCAAAAACGAGAACACTGCCAGCAAAGAAAGCACCTCTGGTAAAGAAAGCAATTCTTCAGCCCCCCAAACAACAGCTGAAGATCCTTTTGCTGCTCTTGGAAACTTTACCATGATTGTTGGACATGCGCAGCCGGAAGGAAATCCCCGGACCATTTCCATGGAACAATTTGCCAAAGATGTCACCGAACGAACAAAGGGACATGTAACCATTGATTTACATGCCAATGGACAGCTTGGAACAGAAAAAGAAATGCTTGAGCAAGTCGTCGCCGGTACCATCCAAGGTATGCGTGGTGGCCAATATGATTTCAGCCCCAGACTTTTAATGTTTACTCTGCCATTTCTGACCAACACCCGTTCGCAGGTAACTGCCCTGTTGCAATCCGATTTGGCCAAAAAAGTATGTGCGGAAGCCGAAAAAACAACCGGCACTATTATTATCAGTTTGTGTGATGCCGGTGGTTATCGGCAATTTTCCAATTCCAAGCGTCCAATCACCAAACCGGAAGATTTGGCTGGCTTAAAAATGAGAACCAACGGCATGAAAACCATTGATTTAACTTTCCAATCCATAGGCGCTACCACCACCACCATTCCTTATTCCGATTTATATATGGGATTAAAAACTGCAGTGGCTGATGGCCAGGAAAATCCATGGGTTAACGTTCAAACCATGAAATTTTACGAAGTCCAAAAATATTTTACCACTGTTAATTATCAATTCCATCCTGATCCATTTTATGTCAATGCTGCCTGGTGGAACTCACTGCCGGCTGAATTCCAAAAGATTATCAGTGAATGCGCAGATGAAATGTCTGTCTTTAATGATAAATTAATTGATGAAAATTCAGATAAAGCTCTCGATACCATCAAACAAGCAGGATGTGAAGTCTATACACCAACTGCTGATGAATTAAAGGCTTTTCAGGATGCCTGCAAGCCGGTTTATCAAAAATGTATTGATGAAGGAATCTTAACCCAGGAAGAACTGGACGAAATGCTTAAAATCGTAGAAAACGCAAAATAATAATCTAATCCCGGGGCTGCTGCATTTCAAGATTTTTATCCAAATCAGAAAATGGTTGGCGGATAAAAATTTTCATTTGCCAACAGCCCCTTTGAAAGCCAGAAAGAAGGTAGACATGATTAAAAAAATTACCCAAACTTTATATCATATTTATTTTGGCATTGGGATTGCAGCCATGGGAATCTTAACCGCCAGCATGATCTTTTCAGTTATTGCCAGATATTTATTTTCTTTAAGCTGGAAGCAACTGACGGAATTCAATGTTACCACTTTTGCTTTTACCACCTTTTGGGGAATGGGGCTTTGTATTTTAAACAATGAACATGTCATAATCGACATTTTTTATGATAAAGTGCCTCCACATCTCAAACGCTGGCTGACCATCTTTAATTATATCGTAGTTCTGATTGTCGATATCATCTTTACAATATATGCCTATAAATATACAATGATGGCCGGAATCCAGATCAGTCAGGGCATGGAAATTTCCATGAAATATATGTACGGAATTATGCCGGTCAGTGGAGTTATTTGCGCCATTTGCATTATCTACAAAATCGTTGAATGCATCCAGGCCCCGGATGAATTCTTTGCTGCTAAAAATATTGTACTCACTAATCAAGTGTCTGAAAAAACCGGAGGGAGTAAATAGTTATGGCAATGTTTTTCTTACTGATATTTCTTTTATTATTTGCTTTTTTGGGAATTCCTCTGGCGTTTTCCATCGGAGCTTCCTGCGTTACCTATCTGGCTACCAATGCCCCTAATTTATTTAGTATGTTTCCACAAAAAGTCTGGAGCGGAGCTTACTCTGAGCTGATGATCGCCATGCCTCTTTTTATCCTGGCCGGAGAATTAATGAATACCGGCGGCATTACCAAACGCATCATTAATTTTTGCCTCCAGGTAGTCAAACCTTTTCATGGTGGCTTAGGTGAAGTGAATATTGTAGCCTCCATGATCTTCGGCGGAATCTCCGGCTCTTCAGTGGCTGATACTTCGGCGCTTGGTTCGATTTTAATTCCTTCGATGGAAGAAAATGGATATCCCCCGAAAGCTGCTGCCGGTATCACCGTTGCCTCTTCTACCATGGGGATGATCATTCCGCCTTCAACTCCGATGATTATTTATGCTATGATTTCAGGCGCTTCTGTTGGTGCGCTGTTTATGGCCGGTGCACTGCCCGGAATCCTGATTGGCATCACTCAGCTGATCGTAGTTGGATGGATCTCTCACAAAAAACACTGGCATCCCTTAAAAACCAAATTTATTTTTAAAGAATTTATTTCCGCTATTCTTGTTGGTATTCCTGCTCTGTTGATGCCGGTATTTGTTATTTTTTGCGTTTCATTCGGTATTTGCACTGCTTCTGAGAGCGCTGGTATCGCCGTATTTTATGCGGTTCTGGTGGGTTTTCTCCTATACCGGGAATTGACCTGGAAAGCTGTTTTTCAGGCCTTGAAAAAAACCCTGATCACCTCTTCTTCCATTATGATCATCATTGGTTTTACCACTATTTTTACCTGGATTCTGACCATGATGAAAGTTCCGCAAGTAGTAGCCGGATTTTTTATGGACCTGAATATGCCTTTCTGGGCAATTGCTTTAATCTTTGATCTGCTGATCCTGCTGATTGGTACTTTTATTGATGTCAGCCCGGCAATTATGCTTTTAACACCGATCCTGTTGCCGGTTATGCAGGCTTATGGCTTTTCTGAGCTGCAATTCGGAGCAATGATGATCGTTGGCTTAGCCATTGGTTTAGTTACTCCTCCAGTAGGAATGTGTTTAAATGCCTGCAATAAAATTAACCGGATGCCGATTATTGACATTTTCAAAGGTGCTGCTCCTTATATTGTGTGTAATATTATTGTGCTTATATTAATCAGCATTATTCCGCAGCTGACCACCTGGCTGCCGCAGTTATTGGGATATTAGGCAAAATCTTAATTCAAAAACAGGAGCAAAAAATTCCTGCTCTATTTATTTTCCGGGCCACCTCCTCGTTATTCCGGGAATACACAATCTCAAAAAAGCTGTTGTCACTCAATCCTTTACTGATATCCTGCATGATATGCAAATACAAGATGTTAGTAAAAATCTGAGTACAACAGCTTTTATTTTATCTTTGCTTTTTATTTCGCTTGATATAACACTAAGCATTCATAGGGCTTCAGCATCATCTTATCCGCTGTTAAACTCCAATCCCCAGCGTAATTTCCTAAAAGTTTCTCATAGTCCTGCCATTTAAGCTGAGCCGGGATTGTAATTGCTTCTGCTGTCAAATTATTTAAAACCACCAGTTCCTCGTCACCCCATGTTCTTTGATACGCAAAAACTTCTGAATTCATTTTTTCCAGAAAATGGATTTCACCTTCAGCAATGATCTGCTTTTCTTTGCGCAGCTTAATTAATTTCCGGTAAAAAGCATAAATTGAATCCTCGTCCGCCAGAGCCGCTTCAACATTGATCTGCTGATAATTATCGGCCAGCGAAAGCCATGCCCCGCCCTCGGAAAAGCCGGCAAATTCAGCAGCACTCCACTGCATCGGCGTCCGGCTGTTATCTCTGGAGCGGGCCGCCAAAACCTGCAATGCCTGCTGAGCTGTTTTTCCTTCTTGCAAAAGAATTTGGTAATAGTTCAAACTCTCCACATCAAGGTATTGTGCAATATCGGTATAATGAGGATTGGTCATGCCAATTTCTTCACCCTGATAGATATAGGGAGTTCCCCGTAGCAAATGGATCATCGCCGCCAGCATTTTGGCTGATTGTTTATGATAGTCGCCTTCCGAGCCAAGGCGCGAAACAATTCTGGGCTGATCATGATTACACCAAAACAGCGCATTCCAACCATTTCCATTTTGCATTCCTATCTGCCATGTTTCAAACAACTGTTTTAAGGCCATCCTATCTGCCGGCATCAGCTCCCACTTATTTCCATTTTTATAGTCCACTTTTAAATGATGAAAATTAAAACACATCGACAGCTCTTTTTCGGCCGGATCAGAATAACGAATACAGTTGTCCAAAGTGGTGGACGACATTTCACCAACTGTCACCATATCTTCGATTTGCGTATCCCGAACCAGCTCTTTCAAATACTCATGAATATTTGGTCCATCCGTATAAAACCGCCGGCCATCACCTTGATCATCATTTTCAAAAACGGCTGGCTTGGAGATCAAATTGACCACATCAAAGCGAAAGCCTTTCACCCCTTTTTGCTTCCAAAAACGGACCACCTTTTTCAGCTCCTCCCGCACTGCCGGATTATCCCAGTTTAAATCAGCCTGGGTCACATCAAACAAATGCAAATACCATTTGCCCAGTTTTTTCTCATATTCCCAGGCAGATCCGCCAAATTTAGACTGCCAGTTGGTAGGCGGCTGGTCAGGCTTTCCCTCTCTGAAAATATAATAATCCTGATATTTAAGGTCACCGGCCAGGGCTTTTTGAAACCATATATGCTCGGTTGAAGTATGATTAAAAACCATATCCAGCATAATCCCAATTCCCTTATTTTCGGCCGCCGCAATCAATTCCTGCAAATCTTCCATTCTGCCAAAAAGCGGATCTATCGCACAATAATCAGCCACATCATAGCCATTGTCTTTTTGCGGAGAGGGGAATACCGGTGTCAGCCACAGATAATCCACCCCCAAATCCGCTAAATAATCGAGTTTTAAGGTAATTCCCCTGATATCGCCAACCCCGTCACCATTGCTGTCATAAAAAGACTTCGGATAGATTTGATAAACTACTTTATCTTTGAAATAAGCCATATCAGCTCTCCTTCCCTATGCTTTAAAAGTTGCAATCACGCTGTCTGCTGCCTGTGCGGTAAAGCCGGTCTTAAATTCAATATTTTTAGCATTCCCCTCATTAGTTACTACAAAAATCGTCATATCCGGATAACCTGCCTGTTTGATTTTATCTTTGCTAAAATGAATCAGTGCCTCGCCGGCTTTCACTCTTTGACCGGCCGCAACCATATACTCAAAGCCATCTCCCTTCATATTGACTGTATCCAGGCCAATATGCAGCAGCAGCTCCATGCCATTATCCATTTTCAATCCACAGGCATGCCGGGAATCCGGCATAACCACTGTTACTTCGGCATCGACTGGCGAATAAAGAATTTCATTATCGGGCAGAATCGCCAGTCCATCGCCCATCATTCCTTCTGAAAAAACACCATCATTGACTTCTTTTAAAGGAATAACCTGACCTGATAAAAAAGCTTTGATTTGTCCATCTTCCGCTTTGACTGTCAGTTCCGGATTGATCGCCATTTCCTTATCAAAGCTCGCTTCTGTTTCAGCGATATCTTCTCCATTCAGGTCAACATCGCTTAATTTTTGTTTGCCCAAAAAGACGGTTAAAACAAACGGCACCACTACTGCGATCAACATACAAATTGCAAAACTGAGCATATATTCGGTTTTGATTGATAAAATGCCAGGCAGGCCGCCAATTCCAACTGAGCGTGCCGTTGTACCAGTCGCCACACAGACGATTGCCGCTAGTGCCGACCCGATCATCCCCGCTAAGAAAGGGAATTTATATTTCAGATTGACACCAAACATGGCCGGCTCGGTTACTCCCAAATAGCAGGAGATGGTGGATGGAATATTTACTTCCTGGGCAACTGCATTTTTTCTTTGCATATAAATCATCCCCAGTACTGCCGAGCCTTGAGCAATATTGGAAAGTGCAATCATCGGCCAAAGCATAGTCCCTTCATAAGTTGCAATCAGTTGCAGGTCAATGGCATTGGACATATGGTGAAGTCCGGTAATAACCAGCGGCGCATAGAAAAATCCAAAAATTGCGCCAAAGACGATTTTAAAGCTGCCTGTGATCCCGGAGTAAACCACCGATGAAACGACTTCTCCAATTTTCCAGCCGATCGGACCCAGTACAAAGTGAGCAGCCACCACCGCTAACAGCAAGCTGCAAAATGGCACTACGATCATGGAAATCACTTCCGGTGTGATCTTGCGGAAGAATCTTTCCAGATAAACCAAAGTAAATGCTGCCATAATCGCCGGAATGATTTGTGCCTGATAGCCAATCATATTGATTTGGAAAAATCCAAAATCCCATTGGGGAATTGCACCGGCGGCAGCACTTGCCACCCCATAAGCATTTAACAATTGGCCGGAAACCAAGGTCAAACCTAAGACAATACCCAGCATTTCATTGGTTTTCATTATGTTTTTGAAAATTTGTTTAAACAAGTTTTGTGTTTTCTTGACATTCCCTTGAAATTCTTTATAATAAAGGATAATACTATTGCTCATGGTCTTAAAACTGTCTGATTTATATAATTCAGGAAAGGAATGCTCTATGCCAAAAAGCAAATATGAAGATATTTATAAGGACATCAAACGCAAAATTGAATCCAATGAATTTGAATACCTGGAATTGCTTCCCTCGGAAAATACTTTGATTCAAAGTTATGACTGCTCACGCAATACCTTAAGGCGGGCTATCGGCTTACTGGTAACAGATGGTTATGTTCAAACCATGCAGGGAAAGGGCGTTCGTAATATTTATCAGCCCACCCAGCAAACGGCCTTTACTTTGGGTGAAATTGAAACTTTCCGCGAATCAGCCATCCGCAACGGCAAAACACCACTGACCAAAGTTCTGCTCTTTGTGGAAGTCACCGCCGATAAAAAACTGGCTGAGCGCAGCGGATTTGCGATTGGCAGTGAGCTTTTTTATATTCAACGCTTACACTACCTGGACGGCAAGCCCCTGATTATTAACCATAATTATTTTTTAAAACAATGTATGCCGGAACTAACAGTCGCCATTGCCGAAGCCTCCATTTATGACTATCTGGAAAATACCTTGCATATGTCAATTGTCAACAGCCGCCGGATCATGACAGTAGAAAAAATAACGGAAATTGACGAAAAATACCTGGATCTGGATGTCAATGACTATAACTGCATGGCCGTTGTCAGCAGCTATACCTATAACAGCGAAGGGATCATGTTTGAATATACTCAGTCCCGGCACCGGCCGAATTATTTCCGGTTTCAGGATAATGCAGTAAGGAGAGGATAAAAGATAAAGAATAGGAATAATCAAAAATCAGAGAAAGGGGCCGTTATAAAATCCAGATTTCCCAAAAGATATTGTGGCAAATCACAAAGATTTTATCCGATATCTGGTGTGAAAATCTTAAAACAACAGCCCCTTTAAGGTAATTATAAATGTGTACTAACTATTAACCGGCAATCGTAGATGCCATTTGTTTTTCCAATTGCAGCAATAGAGAACTATTTTGCTCCTTTGTACTAATTGTTATCTCAACTGTATCTTCCATTTCACTTGACGAGAAATTCTCCAGGATCACCTCTCCTTTATTTCCATTTTCATCCTGGAATACGCCTGATAAACGATTATCCTCTGATTTCAGCTCATCAATATTTAACTTTTCTTCTCCTTTGGTAATTTGCATCCAATATCTTCCATTAGAATAGCCTAAATAAAACATTATTCCATCTTCGTTGTCTTCTGTTATAAAATAAGTTTTATCCACAAATTGTTTAAAGGCTATGTCCAAATTTTCCCTTTCTTTTGTTTGATAGTCTTTCGCAAAATGATACAAGCGATTCATTGTTAAAAACGCTTGTTCTCTGGTGTAATTTTTTTGCGGCGAAAAATAACCATCTGCTCCCCCCATGATTGCCTTTCCGGCTCCTTGTAAAGACGAAATATGCCTAACATTTTCTTTGGCCCAATCCGACACCTGATCGATATCCACAAAATTTACTTCTGCTCCATCTTTTCCAGCAATCTTTTGACTATGAATTAATCTCATCAGCATAGTGGCTGCTTCTTCTCTGGTGATCGAATCATTTGGTCTAAAGTTCCCATCTCCGCTTCCGGTTACAATCCCATATGCATGAGCAACTACTACATTTTTATCATTCGTATCGGCAAAAGGACTGCTTTCCGGCAGCACAATTCCATCTCGCTTTAACAATTCATCAATATTTCCATCCGTTCTGCCCAAAGCATTCAGCGTGCTGACTGTCAGCTTGGCAAATTCCTCTCTGGTAATGTATTCCTGAAAATTATTTAACAGTTCTTCAGGAATTATCCCCATTTGCTTTCCACTTTCTATTTCTGTTTCTGCCCATTGGGATGGATAATTTCCAGCTTCGGCAATCATAGCAGATAGCACAAGAATTCTATCATTATTAGCATTATTCTCTTTTTCCAATGCTTTCATCTTATTAACAATTTCAATTCCCTGCTCTAATAGCCGATCATACTCTTCAGGAGTTCTTTCCAGTATTGTCGCAGTGTACGGTCTGCCATATACATAGACGGTTGTTTGACCGGCCGGAATATAATCACCGGTATGTTTTCCCACCATATCTAATACCAGTTGCGCCTCCATCATCGGTTGTTGACGTGGATTAGAGATCAAATAATAATTTTCCACATGCTTGAACATACCATAGGGCCCAATACCGCTTTTTACAATATAGGGACTGGTTGATATAACATCTGCCAGCGATAACGAAACCGCCTTATATTTCTCTAACTTATTTTTGATCTGTATCCCCTGCGCCCGCAACTCCTCGATCTGGGCTTTTCTTGCTTCATTTTCTTTAACCGCTTCTTCATATGCCTGTTGTAATTCGGCTTTGGTGGCAGCATATACCGGATTTATCAGCCCCCATATTGCCAGCATTACGATCAAGGCTACACTACAAATTAATTTTTTCATTATCATTATTCTCCTTTTGTAAAATCAATGAATAGTTTCATACCTTTCTATTAAAGGTATCTCCTGAACATGATTTAATTATATAATTTGATGTAGACAGATTTTGTCTGGTTTAGGAGAAAAAGAAAAAACTTTTGAACATTGGGGTGCTGTTCAAAAGTTTTTTAAAATTCTATTTTGTTTCATCTGTATCTTCATCCAGTTTAGTTAATAGTTTTTCCAAGCTGTCTACTGCTTCTGACTTTACTCGGTCGCCACTTTTGCCTAATTCATTACCTATATTTTTCACTGTTCTTGCTGTGAATTGACTATGTATCGCTTACCATCAAACACCTCATCTTTATATTGATTTCTAGCCTCCGCTGAATCCCAAAGCCTACTTCTATTTTCCTTATTATATTCCTGCGTTATACCAAGCCTATCGTCCGCCACTTGGTGATCTAACCTGGATGTAAACCTATTTTTCATTATGATTCTCCTTAAAATATCTCTATTTTAAATACTTTGTTTTCCATTCTTTTTTTATTTTGGCCATATTCTCCAAGCGTTCAAACTCCTGATAATCCAGCACTAACTCAGCCTTTGTTATTACCACTGTTACCATATTTATTTTTTGTTTTTGAAATCTATCTTCTTGTCGAATAAAGCCAGCCAGTTCCGCAAAGATCTGATCAAGCAAATTGGCATCTAAGTCTCCTTCTTCTGCCAATGTATAGCATTGTTTCGGAATAAGGGATTGCTCTTCAAACAAATAATAATGAATATCAAAACTACTTTCTGTCACATTGGCATAAAGCACAACTTTATCAAACACAGGTGGTAAAGCCTTTTTCAACTTATCATATATTTTAGTTTCTAACTTCATTCTATCCTCCTATCTTGCTTCATATACCTTATATGATTTTTCACAGGTTTCTTCTTCCAGTACTCCAATCGTTACCTTATATGGACTACCCATATCATCATACTCGGTCTTGATCGAAGTAATCGTCATGGTACTGCCCTCGCCATACATATCGTCAAGTTCTTTTTTTAGTGCCCGGTAATCTTCTTCTGATATTTTATCCTGAGCATCATTTAGTAAATCCAACGAATTAGGCTCATTTTCAAATTTGACTTGCACCACTTTATCTTCTATTGTATAATTTGCCATAATCTTTGATGGCCGGCCAGAATCGTCTTTATATTGCAACTGAACCTCCAATTCAACTTCTTTCCCCTCTTTTAAGCCATGTGATATTTCATTCTCCATTTTTTTATAATCACCACGATTAATGGTTCGACGCATGGGGACAAGATTTTCAAGTCCCTCGGCACCGCCCAGCACCCTGCCAACAATATGCCCACCATCATCATCGTTTCTTCTTTCATTTCCTCCGGCCTCGATTTGCTCTTTTATATTGCGGACACCATCTTCTGTGTATTGTGGTTTAGCCTTACATTTGATAATTCTGGATTTGTCATCTAAGTAATATTTATTGCCATTTTTCTCATACTCCATATTGATAGAGATTTCATCCTGTTTTTCTGACAGAATGAAATCTTTTCTTATCTCCCCCAATGAATGAGGGGAGATATTAATGCTTTCCTCAGGCATAAATTTATGATTCCAAAAGTTTTGAATTTCCAACAAGGTAATCTCACTTTGAGGCTTTATAGATTTAAAGTTGCCTGTTTCCGGTTTTAATAAACTTGACTCTGGCATATCCAATGTTTTTCTAATATCCACCTCTAAAACACTCTCCCCTCTTGCTTATATACTTCTGTAAATCTAAGAAAAATATTCGTATATTCTCGGTTTCTCAAGGACTGCTCATTAATAATATGTGCTAACAGCAAATCAATCTGTTCTCCAGAGTAGTTTTTGACAGAAGGGGTTAATCTATCGACTAGTGTCCTCACCCATAGCGTGATATTATCAATCTCTCTTGCTTCTTTCACCGCCTTCTCTACTTCAAAAAACTCATAGGCAAAGTGTCCCAATCTTTCAAAAGCATTCTTTTTATCCGTTTGCAGATACTCCAGAAAACTACACTTGATTCTTGCACTTAAATTGGAAGTAAGCACTATATCCTTTAATTTAAGAAGATCAACTTGATTTTCTTTATGCCAAATTTCTCCTGTCATCAGCCAATCTAATAAATCTTCCCTCGCATTGATAAAATACTGATTCGTGTCTACAATATTTTTTCTTTTATCGTTGTTTTTTTCCACTTTATCAACCTTGCATAATACCGCCTCAATCCAATCGCTTTGATATACTGCCGCAATTCCAAGTTCCAGTTTGGCTAACTCCATAATTTGATCCTCTTTTAAAGCCATTGCTTTTCCTACTATTTCACGATCCACTTGTTCCGGCATCCGATGCACGATTTTGGTATTCGTATTACGAATAACTGCCTTATCTAAAAGTTCTGGGGCTTGATCTACAATAATGAAGCTTTCTCCAAAAGCTCTTAGTTCTGCAATTGCATTAGTCAGCATTTCTACCGATTTTCCAAGTAAGTTTGAAGACTCGGCTACTTGCTCTAACGATGTTCTACGTAACAAATTATGAGCCTCTTCCAAAACCATAATATGCTCTAATTTTTCTATATTTGGCTCTTTCTCCGACAGTCGATACTCCTGCAATTTTAAAAGCAAAATCCCCATAATTAACGATTTCGTTTCTATCGATCCTACCCGACTTAAATCAACAATTACATTTTCATCAAATAATTCCTTGTCTGATAAAGCATTATTGGAAAAAATTTGACCATTTATTCCATTCGTCAATGAATTAAGTCTGGAGATTAATGCTCCAGTATAATCACCTCTAGTTTCATTAGAATATTCGCTGCTTGTTAAAATAACTTTTACTTGCTCCATAACATCCACAAAACTTGGAAATACTCTATCCGAATATCTATTTTGCGAAAAACAAATATCCCAGCCAGCCGCTTCATATGCCTTGATGACCGCATCTTTTAAAATTGCCGGCATGGCCGCATACATCGGCCAACATACATTAAATATCTCCACCAATCGATCAATATGCTCACTCACTGAAATGTTCTTAGGAAAAGAAAAGGGATTTAATCTTAAAAGCATTGTGTATTGCGGATTCGTTCCATACACCTTGACACATTCATACCCACCCAGTACATTTTTATATTCCCCTTTTGCCGGCTCAATCACCATAAATTTAGGAGATGGCAATTCATTTTTTTGCAAACAGAGTTTTTGAATCATACCTATCACTGTATTGGTCTTTCCAGTGCCGGTAGAGCCTGTTACAAAAACATGGGAAGTTAGATTTTCTTTCGATAAACCTACCTTAGAATTCTTTTCTTCTTTATGCATATGGTATGCTTTCCCCAGTACCAACTCTCTTTTTATCTCATTGTAGGAAGAAATACTCCGCCCAAAAGCGGCTGTTTCCACAACCGGTAATCCATTGATTGATTTACTCGGAAAGTTTAATGCTCTTGCCAGTTCTTTTCCTGATAAACTTGTTGTCGCTGTTACCCAAGATGGGTAAACAAGTCTTTCTCTATAAGCATCGCTGTTTTCTGTAACATTCAAACAGAATTCCGGATGCTGAAGTCTGGAAACGGATTTTAAAATTGACATCGCCTTCTCTTTTTCTCGCTTAGAATCTCTTTCTTTTGGCAAATCGCCACGCCACACATTAACTGCTGATTGTGCCAGAAAAGATTCCTCTCCCTGCGAAAGTGCAAGATAGGTATGAGCCACATTATTTACCACCACAGAATCTTCTGAAATTACATAAGCTGCAAAATCCCATAACCCTAAAGCCGCACTTTGCTCCAGACGGAATAACTGCTTTTCTAACAATTCCAACATATGTTTTACACCATAATTCACATGGTTTTGCGTAATTCCTTCATTTTTTCCTAATGAAACTGTAACACTGGAAGTTCTGGCAAAATTAGTTCCGGTATTAATCCCGAAATTACATAAATTACTTACTGCTCGCCCAGCCGTTTGCGCAACGCTCTTTGCTTTCGATGCTGCTTTTGAAACACTCCCTCCGATTCCATACTTCCCAAATCCAGCTTGCCCACTAATTGCTTCCGTTAGAGAAGATGTGTCTGAATCAGTTATTCCGGTACTCGTACTAGCTGTAGCACCCGATTGACTTCCGATGTTTAGTCCTAAATTGAAGCCTGCAGATGCAGATGAACTATCTCCTTCTATTTCAGTTACTGTATAGTTGGTTTGCCAATTGGCATAGGGCAAAAGCGCATTATACAATTCAAATAATCTATTCTTTCGCTCCACTATCTCTTTCACCGGTGTTACTAATAAAACCAAAACATATTCTTCTGCTGGAGTTGTTGGCACAATTCCATCCAATAATTTTTCAATTGTTTGACTTTTATACTTCTCTGATTTTTCTGTAGCCAGATTGGATACCAATGCCACTGTTTTGCATGTTTCATCCCCTTCTTCCGAATTATTTTGATACTGTAAGCACTTCGGAACATTTTCCCACTTATCATCATCAACAATTTCTGTTCCTGGAAAATTCCCTTTTAATGCACCTTTAATCCTCTCTTTGTAGGATCGTACTTCATTAATGTCCGACTCATCGCCATTATTGACCACTGCCAAATAAACGAAACATCCATCCATTTTTCTATGATAAACCAAAGCAACATTACACTTTTCTGCACTTAAGACATGATAAATGTTCATCAGTTTTTCAATATTGTCCTCACTTGGATCTTTTACCCATTTGCAAATTTCAAAATAAGTAATTCGATCATTTTCTTTAAAAAAATCATCTTCTTCTATTGGTAAATATAAATTGGAAATTTGAGAAAAATAAACATTAAAAATTTCAATACCTACCGCTTCTAAATTTCTAAATGTATTACTTTCACTAGCACTCGGCCTTTCTGATAAATACTTTCTTCTCTTTTCATCAATCTCTTTCACTTGAGATGGACTAAGCTTGGATAAGGCTGCTACACCATCGGCTGCTGCTCCGGTCGCTTTATTAATTCCCTCTGTTACTTTATTTCTAATCGTTGTTAAAATACCCATTTTACTATTTAGGGATAATTGTTTCAATTATCGCCCTCTTCTCCTTTCCCTTAATTTCCTATATTTTGGGGAATTTTACTTTTTATTGCTGAATTATTTCTGCCTATAACTGTCAATCTTTCATCACTCTATAAACATTTTATTTTATTTTTAATCTATTTTTAATTTCTTCGAAGCTAACTTCTTTAATTTCTGAAATCGCAGAATCTAAAAAAACTTTTTTTAAACCACTTGAAATACCACCTGATGCTTTTTTGCCTGCCCAAAAACCGACGGCAATCATCTTCCCTGTATACTTTCCTAGTTTTTCAACACCTGAAGCCAATAATTTTTCCATAACAATCTCCTTATCTCTAATTTGTATTAACTGTATCTTTGATGGTTAGCTAGGATTTGCCTATCTCGAAAGTAAACTTTCGTACAGGCAAGTCTTAGCTAACTGTCTTAATTATCTGCTCTGTTTACCCATAAGTAAGCTAGCATAAATCAACTCCCATTGTTCTAAATCATTACTTATTTTTTAAACAAAAAAGTCGTAATAAGAAAACAAGCCACAATCAAGAAAATCAATACTGTTGCAACCATAAGAATATTCTTGTTTCTTGATTTCTTGTTTCTTCCTTTGCTCAATTCCTGTTTTACTTCTGCAATATGAAGAATAAATTCTTTTGAACCAGCACCCGCAAGACTTAAGTTTTCTAACTGATTTAAATACTCTACCGTCCACGGTCTTTCCTGCGGAATAAAAGAGAGCGGAGAAAATACATCTTCTCCATATTGTCGTTCTAATCTTTTCACTTCGTTTTTTACTTCTTCCAGCGAAATGCTGCCTTCAAAAACTTTTTTTATTAATGCTTTTCGTTCTTCCAATGCCTTCATTTTCTTATCTCCATTTGATATAATTTATTAAGATCTGACTTTGCATCATTAAGGAATTTCTTTTGACTTTCCCTCTGCTTAATTTCTCTTTCCAGTTTTTGTATTTCTAGCTCAAATTCCTGAAGTTTCGGATTCATCTCCCCTAACCTAAATTGTAAGCCATTTTTTAACTCTTCTTTCCAAGAAGCAAATTCATTTTTATGTAATTGAATAATTTCTGTGTTACTCCCTCTGATACTATCTTTTGCTTTATCCAAAGATTTCTTGTGAACTAATTTTGCATCTACCTCATCCTTTAGCCAAATTCGAAACCACCTAGTTTCAAACATAGCTTTGGAGATATCTCCCCTTTTAATCGTTATACTTTCTGCCGTTCTTACAGGAATGGAAAAATTCATGATATAATCTTCAAGAATTTGTTTATCTTTTTTGGTCATACTCTGACTTCCTTTTACAATTTCACAACACTCTTCTTTAAGAAATTTACATTTTGAATCCCAATATTTCTTAGAAACCTTGAAAATCTGACTTTTTGCTTCTTCTAAAGCCGAAAAATAAATTGGTTTAAAAAATTTTATAAATTCATCCACACTATTTTTTTCAACACTTTTTGTTTTGTTTGAAAAAATCTTTTTTACATGTTCTATCGGGGTTAAAATCTTTATAGTTTGATCCAATCCATTTTCTTTAATAACTTTTGTTTCTTCTATCCCCTCTTCAATTTGCAAAGTGAGATAACCATCCACCTCTTTTACTGTATTAGTAACCACATTTAGCATATGATTAGGATATTCTTTAATAAATTCATTTTTTAAAGTTTCAATTTTATGATTAAGACACTGTACCAGTTCTTCTCTGAACTGTTCTTTGCGCTGTTTTGTCTGCTCTAGCATTTCTTTTACTTTTTTTTCTTTTTCGGCAATTTCTCTATCTGTATACTCTATTGCTTGCTCTAAAAATTTCTGAGCCATTTTGCACTTATGATAAGATGCCTGTTTTTGAGCAAAATTCAAAATTTCTGTTTCGATACAATGTAATCCACTATTGACATATATTGTATTAGACACGCCTAATTCGTCTGCATTTCTGCAATACTCTACTTTTCGGTTTTGAGGCATTATATTATATTGATAAAGTTTAAGATTTCCCTCTGTAAGCTTTGCTTTCGCTCCTGGATATGAATCCTTATAGATTTTATTCAGCCAACCATTTTTCTCAATATCTTCTAGTTTACTGACAAGTCCCATAATCGCAGATAGGAAATAGAGTCGATTTAATTTCCATTGAACTAATATTCTATTGTCAGATGTACGCTCTTTTAAACCTTCCTCTCCACTATTATCTGCTTTGTTTACTACCAACATAGCGTTTGTTTTATCTAAGTTATGGAATTTATTTAGTGTTTTCCTTATTTCTCCTACATCAACACTTTCTACATTGTCCGGCACTGTTAATATAATAGGCAATCCATTCGTCTGAGATTCCAAAGCATTTTCTAGTACTTTAAAGTGTTCTTTACAGATTTCTGAATTAGAGCCAGGTGAATCATAAATTACAAAGGTATTTTTATCATTTTTAAGTAAGCCATTAAATGGTATCCGCACCTCAATAATATCCCCTATTTTATGGGAATTTTCATTGGCATAAGAATTTATGGCAGAGATACAATAGAATAATTGTGAAGTGATTGTATCCCTACTATTTTTTTTAAGGGATTGGCTAATCATGGTTTGCAAGTCCTGTTCCATCTCTTTGCTGAGACTACATTTCTTATTTTTATCAAATTCAATTTTTATTTCTTTGCCATTATTAAAAAATTTAACTTCTCCCCTATCGTTACCTTTGGATTCGCTAATTTTATATATTTTTGCTGTTGTCGTTTTCTCACTACTTGGCAAAATTTCTGCCCCAATCATTGCGTTAATAAATGCACTTTTTCCGGCACTGTAAGTCCCCATCACAAAAACAGGAATTTCTACTCCCATAACCTCCTTAAACTTTCCTATAATGTTACTAATCTCTGGTGATTGACACTCTTGAAAAGTTCTATCCAATTGACTAAATTTTTCTTCAATTTTGGGTAGTAGATTTTGTGCTGATTCGATATAATAATCTCCTTTTTTACAGAAAATCTCCTCCTCATAAAAATTATCAATCACATTTTTTAAATCCTGATAATCTTCTTCTGTTCCCTCAAATATAATTTTCTGCGGATGATACTGGCACTTAATTTCTTCGACTATATCCATTGCACAATGCTGCAAAGAAATATTTCCAGAAAACCTACTATCACGGATTAATTTTGAATTAGGCCCTAAGTCTTGCCAACTCTCCCCCTCTTCTTTTACTTGATATTCTATTTTTTTCAGATACGGATTATAACTTATTTTGAACACGCGTTTACTCATAGTAATCTCCATTTTCCATCATTCACATTCTTATGATATTTCGTTGATATATTATCCCTTATATCACTCTCACATATTCCCCCTGACTTCTTAGCCACATATCAATGCCTGTGCCAAAGGTTTCGGCTTTGATGGTATATGTTCCATCTTTTTCTTCCAAAATTTCAGCTGTCGGCAACCGATCCAATACCGCTTCAACATTGGGACCGGAGTAAATGAATTTGATTTTTTGCAATTTACCGCCATACATAAATTGAATGCGTTTGCGAAATTCGCCTTCTTCAAAACGGCTGCTGTAGGGAATATGAAATTTCTCATCCAATACTTTCAATTCCTTAATCCGGTCAATCCGGTAAAT
Organism: Clostridiales bacterium COT073_COT-073; assembly: GCA_003858485.1. Classification (GTDB taxonomy): domain Bacteria; phylum Bacillota; class Clostridia; order Lachnospirales; family Vallitaleaceae; genus W11650. The sequence continues at coordinate 29,691 of RQYD01000003.1, read as the reverse complement.
CGTCGGAAAGGCATCATTCAGCACATCAAAATGTTCTCTGGATTCATCCTTGTCATCAATAAAGGCAGTCAGGTAAAAATAAAATTCCGAAAACATAATTGCCACCGGTTTCACCTTACGGCTAACAATTGACTTATCCTTATTGCGCAAATATTTTATTTCGATATAATTAAAGTTACGAATTGCCTGACCAATTTCCCACATTTGCTCAATAAAAACCGTCTTATGCCTTGGCTCAATATAATGAAATTCTTCATTTTTTATTAAATCATCCACCATTTTGGCGTTTTCCTTAGGGATGCAGCAGTCAATCAATCGCCCTAGCATCGATTCCATTTCTTTTTTAGTAAAGGCTCGACTGTCCAAGAGGATTTTGCAAATTGCCAGAATCTCGCTGTTGGTCAGTTTCATCACCCGGCTCTGCTCCAGGCAATAGCCCTTTTTCTCACGATCATATTTAACGGTATCCACATAGCCATCTTCGATCGAACGCACTTCCAAAAAATTGCGAATATCTTCAATATCTCTTTGAATAGAGCGTTCATTCACTCCATAATTTTGGGCTTCATTGGCTTTATTAATGATATTGCCACTAATTAACTTGGTATACAACTCCAGCACTCGATCAATTTTGCCATTTCTTTCGATTTCCATATACTCCTCCTTTAACCTGATAAGAGTATTATAGCATTTTTATATGACATAATCTGTCTTTATCCAACATGATATTTTATGTGATCAAAGTTTTTCGGGATATAATCAAAGTCACTCATTATACTAATATACCCTATATCATTTATCGGACCTCACTTTCTTTATCGGCACCTCTGCATACTATCGTAAGTATATCCTTTATGACAGTTTTTGTCTATACTATATTTACGAAACCATCTATCTGCTTTTAAGGACTTTGCCTATGCCATATAATTATAATCCCCTGTGGAAAACCATGAAAAAACTAAATCTCAGCACCTATTACCTGATTAAAAATGGGGTTAATCCCCGAACCATTTATAAATTAAAACACAACCTGAATGTCAATCTGCAAACCCTTGAACAAATCTGCCAATTACTTGAGGAATGTGCGATTGAAGAAGTGGTGGAAATATCCTTCCCAAAAGAAAAAGAGTAAAGCAACAACTGTATCGCCATCCAAAGGTCAGATCAGAATCTAACAATTGGCAATCAGTGCAAATGCTTTGCTCTTTTTTATTTCCCTACTTGTACTTCTATCAAAATCAAAACAAAGTCTAATTTTTAAAGTCAAATCACTGTCCATTAAAATACACTAAAATCAATCCCAATCCATAATTTCTACAAATCTAAAATCTCTTCCCGACTAAGTCCGGTGTATTCCATAATCTTTTCTATTGGAAACAAGTCCCTTTTCAGTTTGACTGCAAAAGCCAGTTTCTCCTGCTGTTTCCCTCGCTGTTCGCCAATAGAAATACCTCTAATCTCTCCACGTTTTTCGCCAATTACAATGCCCTGTTGTTCTATTCTATCAAAAATGGTTTCCATAGTCTTTTCACCTCCTGATTGTTTGACCAATTCAATGATTTTTTCCTCACTAAAATCTTTTCGCGCAGTTCCTAAATAAGTAATGGTTTTGGTGGCAATTTCCACTAAAGTATCAACTTCAAACTGACTGATTACTCGAAATAACTCTAAGGTTTGCTCTTGAAATTCTGACAGTTTTGGTTCATAAATAGATATAATCGTTTTTAAGTATATATATAACTCAAAGCTCAAATTACCACCTTTAAGTATTTCAGCATTTTCCCAAGAAAAGTCATAATATAATGCCTGATATAGCGGCATATACGGTAAAAGCGCAATGGGCATGTCTAATGGCAAATAATCTTTAAGTTGTGGGTATTGCCAGCATTTCTTGCCTTGATGGAAGACCAGGGGCAAAATTGGTGAAAGGCTCTGCTTTTGAGCTAAATCATGCTGCCAAATTTCCGTAATATAGCGCATGATTTGAATAGGTGTATATTTATCTTCGTAACTTTTGTGCTCCATTAATAGGAGCAGGTAACCGTTTATATTCGGAAGTTGAAAACGAAAAAGCAAATCCGCTTCTCCTGGTTTTAAGTTTGAGCTAATATTTTTCGGCTCTACTTGAACAAATGAAGAATATTGAATAATTTCCCTTAATTCATTTGGTAGATAGTTTTGCAGAAAATCTGTCAAAATTTCTTTTTGTCCCATATTCGCTTTAAAAAAGAGGTCATGCGGTTGATTTAATTCTTCCTTTTTTTTAAATTTTGAGTTTTCTTTTTTACTGCTCCTATCCATGCTTTTTCCCCTTTCATTATAGAATATTTTCTTTCTTTTTTCCAGCCTAAAAATATTATAGCAAGAAAAAATTTAAAAGTCGTCCGCTGGTTGCGGAATTTCATAAAATTTTGTAGAAAAATACATAAAAATTTCACAAAGAAAAACATGGCCTAAGCGTCAATCTGCAAGCCCTTGAGCAAATCTGCCGGTTATTACAGGAACGTGCAATTGAAGAAGTAGTAGAAATAAATTTCCCAAAAGAAAAAGAGTAAAGCAATGATATAAAGTCTGCTTTACTCTTTTTTTACTTTTCACATTTATTGCTACTTTAGCATTATCTTACCAACCTACCAAATGATTGTCTGACACAATTTCTTTTAACTTTTTATTTTAAAATTTTTTCTACATTAACTCTAATTCCGAAATCTCAATTGGACAATTTCTTATTTTTAATTTTGGATGATTGGTTTTGAAAAATTTTATACTTATTTTTGGGGGCTCTACTCCATATTTTTGATAGCTGAAAATTAACTTCTTTAAGCCGGTTCATCAAATAGTGATCTTGTATTTTTAAAAATTTCTTTTTGAAGTCTTTTTCTGATTTACAACCAATCAAATCTTGAATTTTCTTTATATTAGTGGAATAAATTAATTCACCTTCTAAATTAGCTATTTGCGGAATCAAAATCACATCTTTAATATGTTTTATTTTGGTTTTTAAAAGCAATAAATTCTGACTTAATCTCTGAACACTTTGCTCTTGATCAACATCTGTATCAAATACAATGATCACTGTTGTATTTGATGATATGGTTCTTAAAAATAAATTATTTAAGGTCAGTTGTTTCTTTATCAAATCATAGACAATAACCTTACCCGAAATGATATAATGCTGTTTTAAAACATCAATAAACCTCTTTTCTGTTTCCCCTTCTACAATATATAAAATATTTTCTCCTTTCATTCGTCTACACCTTCTTCAATCGCAAATAGTTTGCTAATGTCCGGAGCTGTTCCGAATAAATCATTTTTAAATACATTGCGCAGGGAAACATCATTTTTCTTGATTAATTTATCCGGGTAAACTGCTTCAATAATTGAATTTTTTCTCAAAAATGTAAAAGAATGTCTGGGAAATCCCATTTCTAATAAATCTATATTATGTGAAGTGAAAAACAATTGACTGTTCGGCTTTAGCAATGACACCATCAAACTTAAAATTGCTTGCTCAACATCTGTCTGAATAAAGGAAAACTTTTCATCGCAAAAATAAAAGCCATGTGAATTTTTTTGAATTGAACTTAACACATAAGCAATGTCAATTCCCATTTGCGTTCCGCTGGATAAAATATTTTTATCCACAACTTCTCCATTTTGAATAAACACATCACCATTTTTACTCCGGATAACATAGCCATTTTTTACTTCCTTGCTTTTATTTACATTTGTGATATGACTATCTAAAGTTTGTAAAATTGCCTTTAAAATCTTTAAATCAACCACTTCATTTTCATCTAAAAGCAATTTGGAGCCACTATCCGGAAAAGTAAACAGCCAACCAAAACTTTTGATTAATTTTAATTTTTCAGCATAGGATAACCGACTTTGCTCTTCTGCTGAATACATCAATTGTAACTTTTTGACACATGATTCATAACTATCTTTTTTTAGTATTTTAGTTGAATAAACCTCTAAATCTACGCTTTCTTCTGTGTTATCAGCATTTTCCCGGCATAAACATCTTACCCGATACATCACTTCTTCATCACATAAGAAATCTATAGAAAAACTTGCTGACTTACTTTTGTCTTTTATCACTTCCAGGATACCACTAATGTCTTTTCGTGAAATAAAATTAAAAATTTTCATCAGTGCTTTTCCCATAGATGTCTTTCCTGATGCATTTGCCCCTATTAAAATATTCAGTTTTTTAAAGCGAAAACTTGGTTTACTGGTAAGGAATTCATTTTCAATTAATGAATTTACAATTTTCTTTGGATATGAAAAATTAACCTTAAAATCCTCAAAACCAAACAGATTATTAATTCTTAAATCCATCACAATCATAATATCGCCCCCTTCATTACTTCTTCTTTTTAGAACTAATAAAATTATATCTCTCAATTCACTTTTTGTCAATCAATCTTGTTTATTTCTAAAGTATCTATTTCTATGTTTTACATACCACCCTCGCATATTCCCTCTGGCTTCTTAGCCACATATCAATCTCTCTGCCAAAGGTTTCGACTTTGGTGGTATATGCTCCGTCTTTTTCTTCCAAAATTTCAGCCGTCGGCAGCTGGTCCATTACCGCTTCAGCATTAGGAATAGAGCATTTAATTGCCTATGCCCTATAATTATAATCCCCTGTGGAATACCATGAAAAAACTAAATCTCAGCACCTATTATCTGATGAAAAACAGGGTCAATCCCCGAACCATTCATAAATTAAAACCTAACCTAAACATCAATCTGCAAACCCTTGAGCAAATCTGCCAACTACTCCAGGAATGCGCGATTGAAGAAGTGGTGGAAGTATCCTTCCCAAAAGAAAAAGAGTAAAGTGACCATCCAAAGTCAGCTTTACTCTTTTTTATATGTTGTTCATGATCAGGTTTAAGGCCATAGAATGATGATCATCTCACTGCCCCAAATCCCGTTTTTAAGGCCAATCTCCGGCTTAATGGCTGATACATGCCAATCGCTTTGATATTTCTGGCTAAAACATTTAGCTTGATATTTTGACAGTTCCTGGCATAGCTTGTAGCAAACTGATCAATTCCCTTTTCATTGATGGCCTCGGCCAGCGCCCGGGCCGTCCGGAAAGCATAGCTAAAGCCCTCTGCCGAGCTCGGACTGATAAAACCGCCGGCTTCACCAATCAAAGCAATTTTACGATTTCCGGTAGTTAAATGATTATTAATTGGGCGAATAATTTCACAGCCTTCGCGCAATATTTTTTTACCAAAAATTAACCCCCGTTCTTCTAATTTACTTTTCAGCATCCGAAACCGCTCACTGGGACTTAAATTTTCATCATCTAAATTAAGAGCACTGCCTAAAATCAAGGCATTCCCCTTAGGAATCAACCAAGAATAAAAGTCGGTAATACTTTCGTCAGTAATGGCCGCATAATAATCAATTCCGCCATCATTTTCATACCACTCCTGTAAGGCCACATATCCCGGCCAGGCCATACGTGGATATAATTTTTTCCGGAAAATCGAATTAGCTCCATCAGCTGCTACTGCCATATGAGTGGTAATCCTTTCTTCCTGACCGGTTTGGCGATTCTTGACGATCAACTCCACGCCATCCTGGCAGCGATGAAATTCCTTGACATATCGTCTTTCCCGTTTTTCCACATGATCCGGGATCTGGCCAATCAGCCAGCTTTCAAATTTAGCCCGATCCATATTAAAATAATGCTTCTGGTAACTTCTTTCAACCGGATAGCCCAAATCCATTACCTTTAATGCAAAGGTTTGCGGGGCAATCAAAATGTCCGTCGGCAAATTTAAGCCCATTTCTGCCATCACTTTTTGTGCACTTTCTGACAGCAGACCGCCACAGCATTTCATTTCCTGCATTGAAATTTCTTTTTCAATTGGCTTTTTATCTAAAATTAAAATCCGGTACACTGGCGACAGCAGCCGGGCTAAAGTTGCTCCAGCCGGCCCCGCCCCCACAATCACAATATCATATTCCGGTTCTTTTTTATATTTTACTTGCATAACATCCTTTCCATTTTATTCATTTCACTCCATCCGAACTCTTAAACCGCCCATCCGGTATCTTTTATTCTTGTCAAATTCCACTGATTCGGCTGACTCAATCGATTGCTAATCGTATTACCCGTTTAAATTGTCTGTTTTACCGATTCCGTAAGCACTTAAAATGCTTTCAGGACTTATACGATTCCCATCACTGACATCGGTTTTAGTATAAGCATTTTTCTTTTAAAACCGTATTTAAGATTCCACCATTTAAAAAATATTCAATTTCTACCTCATTATCCAGCCGGCTTTGAGTCATAAACCGCAATTCCCGGCCATCAGAAGTAAGCGCCGTAACCTCAACCATTGCCTTTGCTTTCCAGCCCTCAGTCAGCCTGATCGAAAAACTTTCTTCTCCGCTAAAATGATAGTAGCCGGCCGACTCTCCAGGCATAAATTGTAGCGGTAAAATACCCATACCTAAAAGATTGCTGCGATGAATCCGCTCAAAACTTTCCGCCACCACTGCCTTCACTCCCAAAAGCAATGGCCCCTTGGCCGCCCAGTCCCGGCTGCTGCCGGTTCCATATTCTTTACCGGCCAATATAATCAATGGCGTATTTTCAGCTTGATAAGCCATTGCCGCCTCATAAATACTAAGGAGCTGCCCCTCTTTTTTGGTATAACCGCCGATTTTACCATCCGCCATTTGATTTTTCAGGCGAATATTGGCAAAAGTTCCCCGCGCCATCACTTCATGATTCCCCCGGCGGGAACCATAGGAATTAAAATCCGCTCTGTCAATGCCATGCTCATGTAAATACCGGGCAGCCGGACTTGCCGCCGCAATACTACCGGCCGGTGAAATATGATCAGTCGTTACTGAATCACCTAAAATCGCCAGTACTTTTGCTTTTTCCACCAGCAAATCTCCAGTCATGGGATGGGTTTCTTCCTTATTTAAATGATATGCTTTGATTAAACTGTCAAAATAATTAGGTAGCCGAACATAAGTGGAACTTTCCTCCCATTGGTAGACAGCACTTTTCTCTCCGGACAAGGCATTCCACTCTTTTCTGAAAGCGCTTTGGTTGCCGCGGAAAACTTCCGGTTTAACCACTGCCCGGATGAGTGTTTCCATTTCTTCCTGGCTGGGACAAATATCCCGGAAATAAATGCTTTTCCCCTGCTGATTTATGCCCAGTGGTTCTTTCTCCAAATCAATGGTCATCCGGCCGGCCAGTGCAAAAGCCACCACCAAAATCGGAGATGCCAAATAGTTGGCCGGAATCAAGGGATGGATACGGCCTTCAAAATTACGATTACCACTTAAAATACCGGCCACCTGTAAATTTCTTTCTTGAATTTGCCGGCTGACTTCCTCAGCCAAAGGCCCACTGTTGCCGATACAGGTAGCACAGCCATATCCGGCTATACCAAAACCTAATTTTTCTAAATCGGATAATAATCCCGCCTGTTCCAGATATCTGGTCACCGCCAAAGAGCCGGGGGCAAAACTGGTCTTAACATAAGCCGGTACCTTTAATCCGGCTTCAACCGCTTTCCTGGCTAATAAACCTGCTCCCAAAATTACTTGTGGATTAGAAGTATTGGTACAGCTGGTAATGGCAGCCAATACAATAGTTCCATGATTTAAAGTAAAATCCTGTCCTGGCTCTTGCTGGTTATGAATTGTAGCCGCTACTTCCTCTTCTGCTACTCCATAACTGGCCATAAAATTTTCTTTAAGCTGTGGTAACAATACCAGATCCTGCGGCCGCTTCGGTCCGGCCAGGGCGGGCCGAATTTCACTTAAATCAACTTCAAGCACCTTGGTATACTTAGGCACCGGGCTATTTTTCTGACGGAATAATCCATTTTGCTGACAATACTTTTCAACCAGCCAAACATTTTCCTCACTCCGGCCGGTCAGCCGTAAATAATCAAGAGTCTTATTATCCACCGGAAAATAACCCATAGTCGCTCCATATTCCGGCGCCATATTGGCAATTGTCGCCCGGTCTGTCACCGGCAGATGATCAGCCCCCTCGCCAAAATACTCAACAAATTTCCCAACCACCCCTACTTTTCTCAGTAAATGCGTTAAATGCAAAACAATATCGGTAGCGGTAACACTGCCTGATACCCGGCCGGACATTTTGACGCCAACCACTTCCGGATTCAGCATATAAATCGGCTGCCCCAGCATGGCGGCCTCCGCTTCAATCCCGCCAACACCCCAGCCTAACACGCCCAAGCCATTAATCATAGTGGTATGACTATCCGTACCAACCACCGTATCGGGGTAACATAACTCATTTTCCTGACTGACTACGGTTGCGATTTTTTCCAAGTTGACCTGATGACAAATTCCTTGTCCCGGTTCAAAAACCCGGAAATTACTTAAATTATTTTCTGCCCATTTCAAAAAGCGGTAGCGCTCAGCATTTCTTTGAAATTCCAAAGCCACATTTTTTTCCAGAGCACCTGGCTGACCGGCATAATCCATCGACACCGAATGATCGATCACCAAATCAACCGGAATCTGCGGATTGATTTTTTCCGGCGCTGCTCCCATCTCCAGCATAGCCTGACGCATGGCGGCAATATCTACAACTGCCGGTACGCCGGTTAAATCCTGCAATAAAATTCTGCCCGGCAAAAACGGAATCTCTTTGGCCTCATAATCTTTTGCCCAATTGCCAAGGCGCCCTATATATTCTTCGGTAAAGTATTTGCCGTCAAAATGGCGCAAATTATTTTCCAGCAACAGCCGAATGGAAAATGGTAATTCTGCCAGTTCCACCTGATTTTCCCGGCACCATGCCACAATATCAAAATAAGTGTAATTTTCAATTTTCGCTTGATAATTCTGATTCATTTTTGCCTGACCCAACCTTCCTGTTTGATAAAGCTTCCCATTTAATTTGCTGTTTTCGATCATTCCTGTTCTTTTAAATATCTTTTCCTTAATCCATTTCCATCTTTTTTGCTCTCTCCTGCCTCCTGACCTGAAAATCAAATCCTCTGCTTTTATGAGCATTAAAAGTATTGGTAATTTCTTCCATTAAAAGCTGTCCATTTTTGTCCGGATGTATATCCCAAGCTTTCCCATTTCTTTTTATCTTTGACTGATGGCAATATACTCTTTACGCTCCGCCACACTCTTATAGGCCGGACGAATAATTTTATTCTGATTAACCTGTTCCTCCAGCCGATGGGCACACCAGCCGGCAATTCTGGCCATCGCAAACAATGGTGTCAAAAGCTCTTCCGGAATGTCCAGCATTTCATAAATAAAGCCGCTGTAAAAGTCAACATTAACCGCCACCGGAAGCCGCAGTCCTTTTTTCTCCATCACCAACTCCGGAGCAATTCGCTCAATCGTTTGATAGAGCTGAAAATCCTTCATTCGGCCCTTTTCTTCCGCTAATTTCTCCGCATATTTTTTAAGCAGAATTGCCCTTGGGTCTGATAAGGTATATACTGCATGGCCCACTCCGTAGATTAAGCCCTGGCCATCGAATGCCTTTTTATCCAAAACATTACTTAAATAGGAAATCAAGGCCTCTTCTTTTTCCAAATCACTTACCTGTGCCTTTAAATCAGCCATCATTTGCGCAGTCTTACTATTTGCTCCGCCATGCCTGGTTCCTTTTAGTGCCCCCAAGGCTGCCGCTACTACCGAATAGGTGTCAGTCCCGGCAGAAGACACCACATGTGAGGTAAAGGTCGAGTTATTACCACCGCCATGTTCAGCATGCAGAACCAGTAAAATATCCAGGAGCTTAGCCTCAGTGTCGGTAAACTGATTATCTTTGCGCAGCATATACAAAAAATTCTCAGCTGTCGAAAATTGCTCCTGTGGTGCATGGATAACCAAACTTTTACCACGGTGATAATGCTGGATCGCATAATAACTATATACCGCCAACATTGGAAAAACGGCAATCAACCGGATACACTGCTCCAGCACTTTTTCGGTATCAGTGCTTTCAGCATATTCATCCAGACTATACATCGACAGCACACTTCTGGCAAAACTATTCATAATTGATTTACTGGGCATATTTAAGATCATGCTGCGGGTAAAATCCTCCGGAAAACTCAAACGCGCCTGCGCAAGTTCCTGATAAAAGGCTCTCAATTCTTCCTGACCAGGCAATTCACCCATTAGCAGCAAATAAACAATCTCCTCAAAACCAAAACGATTTTCTGCGGCAAAGCCATCAACCAGATTTTTAATCTCATACCCCCGATAAAACAGTTCGCCATGCACTGGTACGGTTTCGCCCTCATCCACAAAATAGGAATGAATACCGCCAATATTCGTCAGTCCCGCCAATACTCCCCTGCCATTGCTGTCCCTCAGTCCGCGCTTGACATCAAAGCGGCTATAGAATTCATTAGGTATCCTGGTACTATTGGTAATCATGGCTGTCCATTTTTTCATATTTTCTATTCTCTTCTCTTTTTCCACTGGCGGCACCTCCCTACTGATTTTATTTTATCACTTTTTGATCATCTATTTTAAGTTGAAGCACACAAGCATATGCCCCAAAAGCAATCTTGCGAAGCATGTCGCGAAAGGGGAAAATGGAAGCAACCACAAAACGGACATTTATATTTTCCGGCGCTTCACCAGCGAACAAAAGCACTGAAGGCACGGCTGGTGCGAAGTATAAGGTCTGCTGGTGGGTGGCCCAACAACTTTTTATTTTATATTGTAATGTATTTCCTGTAAAATGTAAAGCCGGCAGACCAAAAGGTTTTCTTAAAAAATATAAAGCACACAAGCATATGCCCCGAAAGCAATCTTGCGAAGTATGTTGCGAAAGGGGAAAATAGAAACAATCGCAAAACGCCCATTTACATTTTCCGGCGCTTCACCAGCGGACAGATAATTTTAACTCTATCACTCTTAATTTTGTCCCATCGATCACAAACCATTCCTTTTCTTGACATTTTTAAATCGGTTGACTATAATTAACTCAACTTTCCCACTGTCTTTTTGGGGCTCTATCCCGCTCCGAAGAGCGGAAACATATCACCTATTTAACACAACCTGTCGAAAAACTTCGTTTTTCTGCCCGGGTGGGCAACCTGCCTTTCGCCACTTACTTCGTAAGACGGCTTGCGGTTACCCCCTGCTTTCGCAACTTGCTTCGTAAGATTGCTTTTGCAGCACATGCCTAAAAAAAGGTTGTTTTTAGGAACGGAAGAGAGTTGAATTATCGATTAGAACCGGAATTTTTGATAAAGATGCAGTTATTTTAAACAATAAAAAAGGAGAAATCTATGATACAATTACAAGCCATGAACTGGTTAAATATTGATGGGTTTAACCAACAACTTTTTTTAGATAACATAATCAATTTTGGGTTTAAACTTCTGGGCGCCCTGGCTATTTTAGTGATTGGCTGGTTTTTCATTTCCTGGACTTCCCGGCTGATTAAAGCTGCCTTTAAGCGCTCACATATTGAGCCCACAGCTGCCACTTTTTTAGAATCCTTTACCAACATTGCCTTAAAAGGGCTGCTGCTGATTACCGTTGTCTTACAGCTGGGCGTAAAAGAAAGCTCGATCATTACTTTGCTTGGTACCATTGGCTTAGCCATTGGTATGGCTCTGCAAGGCTCCCTCTCTAATTTTGCCGGCGGGGTTTTGATCCTTGTTCTAAAACCCTTTAAAGTTGGTGATTTTATTGAAGTTCAAAATTTTTCCGGTAAAGTTGATAAAATTCAGGTTTTTAATTCACGCCTGCTCACTCCCGATAACAAGGCCATTACCATCCCCAATGGCACTCTGGCCAATTCAATAGTCATTAATTATTCAGCCAAATCTCAACGCCGGGTTGATTTAGCCTTTAATGTGTCTTATGATTCGGATATTGAAAAAGTGAAACAGCTGCTGACCAGGATGATTAATGCTCATCCCAAAATTTTAAAAGATCCCGAGCCATTCCTGCGTTTGACGGCGCAAGCAGCCAGCTCTCTGACTTTTACCTCCCGCTCATGGGTCAATGCCGATGATTACTGGGAAGTTTATTTTGATTTAATGGAAGAATCGAAGAAAATCTTAGATCAGGCCGGCATTGAAATTCCGTATAATAAACTGGATATCAACGTCTTTGATAAAAAAAGCGAAAAATAAAGAATCTGCCACATTTTAAGATTTTCACGTAAAAGATCTGCTCAAAGCCTCATCCATGTGAAATCGTATTTGCACTCCTTCTTCACCCGCTTTTTTATAAAAAAACATATGGCCAAGTACCAACCTCCAACACCCCGATTGGAGGTTGGTATTTTTATATCTGACTTAATGAGCCCGCTGTCCAATCACATTCCTCTTTCGCAACTTACTTTTTAAATAGCTTTCGATCACAGGTATTTATGCTGACATGCTTCCCCTTCTGATCTATTGTACTGAATCTATCCCTGAATCTGCCCTTCCACATAAAAATCCACACATAATTTAACCACCTTACTTAAATTTGTGAAATTTATTCTTTTGATTCCTGCATATTTTATTTCCTTTATATAATAAACCTATATTTTTTATTCATTTTTTCATTTACTTTTCATATATTTTTATTTTTTTCACTTTGCAAATTGCAATTGTTTGACTTCTATGCTATAATCTTAAAAATATTTTATTCATTCTTTTTTTGTTATTTATTTAACCGATAATTTTGGCTCTCTACTCATATCCGGTTTCAACTCAAGCCAAAATAATACATCATTGCACTGGCTAAAAACATACCCATCATCTTTGAACGAATCCTTCGCTAACTGGTTGCACTGATATCCGGCAAGGACTTGGTTTTTGTTTTCTGAAATCACTGAGCGGAAAGGAGTGATTTGGAGTGTATCGCTATATTTTAAAGAGAATTGTCATGACTTTTCTGACCCTGTTTATCATTATATTATTAACTTTTATTTTCATGCATTCTGTTCCGGGCGGCCCATTTACCAGAGAAAAAGAATTGCCTCCCAAAGTAGTGGAAGCCCTGAATAAGAAATATCATTTGGATGATCCTTATCCCAAACAATTTTTTGATTATTTAAAAGGTTTGGTGCAGTTGGATCTGGGTCCATCCTTTAAATATATTGGTAAAGATGTCAATGACTTCATTATTGATGGATTTCCGGTTTCTGCCAAACTTGGATTAATCACTTTGGTTTTTATTCTTTTGGCAGCTTTGCCGCTGGGAATTTTGGCAGCTCTGAAAAATGGCAAATGGCAGGATGCTTTTGTTATGACCTTAGCGACCTTGGGAGTTACCATTCCCTCCTTTGTCATTGCCACCATGTTAATTTATTTTTTCAGTTACCGCTTGGAACTTCTCCCCACTTTTGGACTTGACTCCTGGAAGGGCTATATCCTGCCAGTGATTGCCCTTGGTGGATATTCGATTTCCTTTATTGCCCGGTTAATGCGTTCCAGCTTACTGGAAGTAATGAAGCAGGATTATATCCGAACTGCAAGGATGAAAGGTCAAACTGAATTCAAAATTGTGACCTATCATGCCCTGCGCAATGCCTTAATCCCGGTGATTACCATTTTAGGTCCAACTGTGGCTGGGCTTTTGACCGGCTCTTTTGTAATCGAAAAGATTTTTGCCATTCCCGGCATGGGAGTTCACTTTGTGGAAAGTGTGGCTCAACGGGATTATACAGCAATTATGGGCATGACCATTTTTTATGCTACTTTTTTAATTGTCATGATCTTTGTGGTTGATATGTTTTATTTATTAATTGATCCACGCATTAAATATGAATAACTCAATTTTCCCACCGTCTTTTTTGGCTCTATCCCGTTCTAGGGGGCGGGCACATGGGTTCCGTCGCTTTCGCGATTTACTCTGTAAATGCTATCGCGGCACATACCATAAAAAAGGCTGTTCTTGGGAATGTGGGAAAGCTGAGTGAATAAGATGAATGCCGACCGGCTGCCACTTTTCCTTTAAATATTGGAAAATTTCAAAAATGGCAGCAGGCAAACTGAAAGGAGGCAAAATGAGTAAAGAAATAATAGTTTCTCCTGCTGATTGGGAGCCATTGGATATAGAAAATGATTTGCGCGAAAAAATTTGGAGTACTCAGCGAACCTTTGCCGAAGATGTGTGGTTTCGTTTTTCTCATAAAAAATCAGCTTTTGCCGGTTTATTAATCATCCTTCTGCTCATGCTCTTTGCTTTTGTTGGTCCGTATTTGACTCCTTACTCTTTTGATACACAAACTCTTGATTTTTCAAATATTCCACCACTCATGGAAGTGACCAATGTTGATGATAATCTCTTTTATATTACTGCTAATTTAAAAGTCATTCATGTTGGTAATAATGGCAAGCTGCTGGCAGCCTTACCCAAGTTAAAGGAAGATACTGCTCAAAAGATCATTTATTATGATTTTAACGGAAGGGAACTTCCCCTTAGTTATCAGAAAAAGCCAGCCGCCATCCTCAATCATGAAGGCAAACGCCTGCGCCGGGACAATAAGGTTTGGAATACTTCTTATTGGCTGGGTACAGATGGCCTGGGTCGGGATTTACTGACCCGATTGATGTATGGCACTAAAATTTCATTGATTGTGGCACTGATCGCCACCTTTGTCAATATGACCATTGGTATGATTTACGGCGGTATCTCTGCCTTTGCCGGTGGTAGCGTCGATACTGTGATGATGCGGATTGTCGATATTATCAGCACCGTCCCTCTGACCCTATATGTCATATTAATTATGGTTATTATGACAGATGGCTTTTTAAGTATTATTATTGCTTTATCCAGTGTCTATTGGGTCACCATGGCCCGGGTGGTGCGGGGACAAATCTATTCATTGAAGGAAAATGAATTTGTCTATGCTGCTAAAACAATTGGTTCCAGCCAAAGCACCATTTTATTCCGGCATTTGCTGCCTAATGCCATGGGCCCGATCTTAGTAACTGCTACTATGATGATACCATCTGCCATTTTTATGGAAGCATTTTTAGGTTTTATCGGCATTGGTATTGCTGCTCCCATGGCCAGCCTTGGCACCATGTGCAATGACTCGATCCAGGCTCTGCGCAGCAATCCCTATCAGCTTTTTTTCCCATCCCTGATGATATGTATTATTATGTTTGCCTTTAACTATGTAGGAGATGGACTAAGAGATGCCCTTGACCCAAAACTAAAGAAATAGGATGAAAACTCAATGGCAGAACCAGCCGCCGTTAATCCGGAAAGGAGCTTATGATGAGCAAAGCATTATTGCAGATTGAAAATTTAAAAACTTCTTTTTATACCCAAAACGGAGAAGTTCAGGCCGTTCGCGGTATCAATCTGGAACTTCGGGCCGGTGAAGCTCTGGGCATTGTCGGGGAATCCGGCAGTGGTAAGAGTGTGATGAGTATGTCGGTATTACGGCTTTTACCGGATAATGCCAAAATCAAGGAAGGTAAAATTTCTTTTAATGGCAAGGTCATCTCGGTTTTATCCAAAAAAGAAATTCGGGTGATCCGGGGTAAAGATATTGCCATGGTTTTTCAAGACCCGATGTCATCCTTAAATCCCTTAATTTCTGTGGGTGAACAAGTAGCCGAAATGATTCGGATTCATTATCCGAAGACCGGCAAAACAGAAATGCGGTCCCGGGTACTGGAACTATTTCATTTGGTAAAAATTCCGGAGCCGGAAAAACGATATAAAAACCTGCCTCATGAATTTTCCGGCGGCATGCGGCAAAGAGTAATGATCGCCCTGGCGCTTGCCTGTAAGCCTGATATTTTAATTGCTGATGAGCCAACCACTGCTCTTGATGTTACAATTCAAGCTCAGATTTTAAAACTATTGGCCAATTTGCAAAAAGAATTAGGCATGAGCATTTTATTTATCACCCATGATCTGGGAGTGGTCATGCAGCTTTGCAGCCGGGCAATTGTGATGTATGGCGGGATGAAAATGGAAGAAGGTTCAATGGAAGATTTGTTTTTGCATTCCCGGCATCCCTATACCATGGGGCTGATTCGTTCAATTCCTAAAATCGGCCAGGATAAATCCGTACCTTTACAGCCAATTTTAGGTTCACCACCGGATATGCTCAATCCTCCGGCCGGTTGCCCCTTTGCTCCACGTTGTCCTTATGCCAGAAAAATATGTGCCAGTCAGGTTCCGCCTTATACGGCCATTAAAAACCATCATTTTTCGGCCTGCTGGCTGGTAACCGAAGATGCTCCGGCTACCAATAATCCATTTGCTCAAAGCTCGACAACCGCTTAATGTATTTCGGTCAGGATATTGCTTTAGCCAAAAAAGTTGAGTGAAATATCAATTTTCATCAAACATAGATAATAAAATAAGATTGGGGTGATAAAGCCTTGAAATTACTTGAAGTCAAAAATTTAATCAAACATTTTCCAGTAAAAAATCATAAAGGTCAAGTTGTTCATGCTGTTGATGATGTCAGTTTCCATATCAATGAAGGCGAAACTTTGGGACTGGTTGGTGAATCAGGATGCGGCAAATCGACTTGCGCCCGGACAATTATCCGGATTTATGACCCAACCGGCGGAGAAATTATTTTTGATGGTCAAAATCTGGCTACTCTCTCGCAGCGCGAATTAAAACCAATTCGCAAAAATATGCAAATGATTTTTCAAGATCCATATACCTCCTTGAACGGTCGAATGACAGTTCGGGATATTATTGCTGAACCGCTGATCGCTCATAAGATCGGTAATAGCCAAAAAGAGCGACATGAAATGGTCGCCCAAATGCTGAAGCAGGTTGGCCTCAATACCGAACATGGCACCCGTTATGCTCATGAGTTTTCCGGCGGACAAAGGCAGCGGATCGGTATTGCCCGTGCTTTAATCTTAAAGCCAAAGCTGGTTATCTGTGATGAACCCATTTCCGCACTGGATGTATCGATTCAGGCCCAAATTATCAATTTACTGACCGAATTTCAGCAAAAAGAAAAACTTACCTATTTGTTTATTGCTCATGACCTATCTGTCGTGGAATATATTTCTGACCATGTCGGTGTGATGTATTTAGGAAAACTGGTTGAGTTAAGCGAATCGAAAGAATTATATAAAAATCCATTACACCCTTATACGCAAGGTTTATTAGCCAGTATTCCGGCTCTGGATATTCATGCCGGCAAGATCACCGACAAGGCAGAAATGAGCGGTGACTTACCCAGCCCAATCTCCCTGCCATCCGGCTGTCGCTTTTGTGGCCGTTGCCCTTATGCTAAAAAAATATGTGCAGAAGCAGAGCCGCCAATGAAAGAAGCTGCTCCCGGTCATATGGTTGCTTGTTATCTATATAGTTAGCGTCTGGCTGTTTAATTAATTTCGGTGGCCATGATAGATCCTGGAAAAATAATGAAGCGCCGGAAAATGTAAATGTCTGCTTCGTAGCCGCTTCCATTTTCCCCTTTCGCAACATGCTTCGCAAAATTGCTTTCGGGGCACATGCTTGCGCACTTCAAATTATAAATTCAAAAGAAAGAGAGGTTAATTTTATGAAGAAGTTTTTATCCCTATTTATCAGCTTAGTCCTGATAACCACATTGTTAGCTGGCTGCGGGCCAAAACAGGGCACCAGTCAAACGGAAGAAGACACTCCAAAATCAAACACCACTGAAACTACGGAAGCCAAAGAAAAAACTCCGGAAAAAGAGCAGACCACGCAAACGCCAACTACTGAAACGACCACGGCTGAGCAAAAAATCATTTTCGCCCTGCACGATGTACCTGACGGCATTGATCCAAATGTCACCAATAACTCCTTTGCCACTCCATTTTTAAGCAATTGCTTTGAAGGATTGGTTTCAATCAATGAGAAAAACGAATTGGCACCGGCATTAGCAGAAAAATGGACAATTTCTGAAGATGGTAAAACCTATACTTTCACTTTAAGGGATAATCTTAAATGGAGTGATGGCAGTCCTTTGACTTCTGCTGATTTCATGTATACCATGGAACGGATCCTAAAGCCGGAGACAACTTGCCAAAACGTGACTATGTTAACTGACTATGTGGTCAACGCCCTGGCCTGTTATGAGGGCAAAGTACCATTTGATCAGGTTGGCTTTAAAGCACCGGATGAAAAAACATTTGTGATCGAATTAATGGACCCGGCCTCTTTTTACATTGATATCCTTTCACTGTTTATTTATTGTCCGGTACAAAAGGCAACAGTAGAAGCCAATGGTGATAAATGGACCTTATCGGCTGATACTTATGTTGTCAACGGACCATTTAAAATCACTAAAATGAATATGAATGAAGCCATTGTGTTAACCAAGAACGAGCACTACTGGGATGCTGCCAATGTAACTTTGGAAGAAATCACCTTCCGGATGATTAAAGACCAGGCTACTGCTTTGCTGGCCTTTGACAGCAAGGAAATTGATGGTATGCGCTCTGTGCCGATGGCTGATTTTGCCAGACTGAAAGCCGAAAGCAATGATCTGCATATTGTACCATCCTATGCTACCAGCTATTACTTGTTAAATAATGCTCAGCCGCCATATGATAATGTTCTGGTCAGAAAAGCACTTAATCTTGCGGTTGACCGGAATTCCCTGATTGAAAACGTCCTGCAGGGCAATGCCATTCCGGCCTATAGTTTATTTGCACCCGGTTATATTTTCAATGGTAAGGATTTCACCGAAGGCCGATCCAATTATGGACTATCAGCAAATGCCAATGTTGAGGAAGCTAAAAAAGCTTTGGCCGAAGCCGGTTATCCAAATGGCGAAGGCTTTCCGACTATGAAACTTTCCTATTATACCAGTCCTCAGGTCAAATTAATTGCTGAAGCATTGGCGCAAATGTTTAAGGAAAACCTGAATATCAATGTGGAAATCACGAATTCCGAATGGGCTGTTTATTATGCCGAAGTACAAGCCGGAAAATATGAAGTGGCAGCCATGGGTGTTGGTGCCGATTACTTACATCCTATGAGCTTTGCACCTGTCTTTATTTCAACCGAACCTACCAATGATACCGGTTATGGCAGTAAATTCTATGATGAAAAAATTATTGCCGCTAAAAAAGAACTGGATCCGGAAAAAATGTTAAACTTAATCCGGGAAGCAGAAGATATTTTAATGGAAGATTATCCATTCCTGCCACTGTATCATCGTTCCAGCAGTTTACTGATGCGGGATTATGTTCAGGGCTGGACCCTTTCTCCAACCGGCAATTTCTGCTTTAAATATGCTAAAGTTGTGAAATAAGGCTTTAGCAATCGGGAACATCTATTTATCTATTTAATTTTTGATAGCATTGTAGAGAGTAACAAAGGAGCTGTTGCATTTTAAGATTTTTACACAAGATATAGGATAAAATTTCTGTGTTTTATCACAATATATTGTGTAAATTCTGTACTTTGCAACAGCCCCTTTGTTTAAGTATCGATACCAAAAAAACTACTTCTTTAGCAAACGATATAAAATTGCTACAACTTCTTGACGTTTTACCAAATCTTGCGGTCTAAAAGTTCCATCCTCATAACCTTTTAGAATACCATTGCCCATTAAATATGCAACTGCATTTTGGTATTTACTATCAATTTTTTCATTGTCACTAAACTTTAATGCTTCACTTGCCTTACTTTCTTTGGTAATTTGTTGGATAAAGTTATATGCCAATGCTGCTACTTCTTGTCGATTGATCGCTTTGGATAAGTCAAAATCTATTTCCTTCAACAATCCATTTTTATCAGCCGCTTGCTGATAGGGAGCAAACCAATCTCCATCCATTTTTTCTAACTTCCATTGTCCTGCTCTAACTAATACAGTTACCAATTCTTTACCTGTAATCTCTCTGTTTCCACCAAAAGTACCATCCGGATAGCCTTTGAATAATCCCATAATTCTAATAGCACTTAATTCTTTAGCATACCAGTTGTCCGATTTTTCATCTACAAAACTATCAGCAACTTCTTTGGCATATTCTTCCAGTGCCTGTGAACTAATCATTTGTGTAAACTCACGATAACCAATCTTCTTCTCGATTAATTTTTGCACTGCATTTTTATCTGCCTGATTGGTCAATCGTTCATTAATTGATTTTATTCGTTCTTTTTCTGCTGACGATAGTGGTGTAGCCTCATCTTCAATGACAATATCCGGTTTTACTGATGAAGTAACCGATGTATCATTTTTGGGCTCATAAGGCACAAATGGTTGTGGTTGTGCTTGTGGATTCGGTTGTGGCTTTGGATCCGGTTGTGGTTTCGGCTGTGGATCCGGATTCGGTTGTGGTTTTCCATCCAATTTTGCCAGTTTTTCTGCCAAATCCTTAGTTACAGCATCCACTTTATCCTGATCAACTTGTTCTTTTTCTTCCACTTCTTTAGCTGTCTTAAACGCCATCTCAAATGCTACCTTTATCTCAGCAGTAGCATTGCGATACCGATCTGTAGTCATCGCTTGTTCTGCATTGACAATCATTGCTCTTAATGCTGTTTTGTCTATCGGTTTTGGAGTTGGCGGTGTAGCCTGCCATTTCTTATAGCTAAACTCTACTTCTGCAATTTGCGTCCACTTATCCTTATGACCGGTAATCAAAATCCGAGCCATTTTAACTTTTTTATTGTCAATCTTCATTTCCCGAACCAAACGATTTCCGGAAATATCTGCTACTTTTTGCCATTCTCCATCATCTTTAATCTGTAATTCTCCTTTGCCGATGTAATCTTCTTTTAAAACAGATGGATAGACTAAATTAACTTGTGATAATACAACCGGACTGCTGAATTCAAAAATAAACTCCTGCCCAGCTTCTTGTATTGCTTCTACCCAAGCAAAACTATTTCGATCTCCATCAATGATTTTATCAAAGGTATATGTTTGATATGCCTTTAAATTTGGTACATTAATGCTGATTTCCACATTATCGCCCAGTAACTGTAGAGCATTTTCCGCTTCTGTTAACCGGTTTATGTATTCATTTATTTTTCCGGTATCACTGGTCGGACCTTGAATCAACAGTTTCAAATTATTAAATATACGCAAATATGGTTCATAACTTTTTTTGGTATATTTTTCTTTAGGTTTCGCTTCCTGCAAACGTTCATATAATGGTTGCCATTCCTTTTTCACCACTTTAGCGGCAGCTATTCGAATAGCTGCTACTGCTTTGGTTACTTGAATTGCCGTCGCATTCTCATTATCAATTAATTGCTTCGCTTTTTCCAATTGCTTTTTATATTCAACAAATGTTTCAGCAATATAATCTGCTTCCGCTAATGGTTTAGCCAATGCCGCTTTTAATTCTTCAAAGGATACTTCACGTTTAAACAATACGGTAATTGTTTTATTTTCGCTAAAAGTACCGCTGAGTTCATCTTCACTGCTTTTCATCATAAAGCCCTTAAACTCAGGTTTAGCGAAGCGGTAGCTTTCTCCGGCTTTACCTAAACATACTTCTGTTGTGCCCAGAATTTGTCCATTCGTTGTCTTGGCAACTAATTTTACCGCTATCAAATCTTTTACATTCACATCTGCTTCATCCGGTAATTTAGTACTAATTCCCGGTGCTTTACCTAAAGTGGTAAGTAAAGTTTTAAAGCCGGCATAATTGCCTTTTTCTTGTTTACCTGCCCAGCTTTTTTCCGCCATTGCTCTCAATGAATAGAAAATACCCTCACTTACTTCTTTTTCGGTTTCCACTTCCGGTACATCACACCAAATAGCATAAGTTGCACCCTTTATCTTATCATGTGGCAGAGTATACTCTTGCAGTCTGCCATTATTTCTTCCTGAAAACAGACCAACATGCCAAGCATTATAAATCACACTGGCATCCGGTTTTTTAAAGTATGCACGCCCTTTGGTTGTTAACACATAATACATCAAATCATTAACATTAACCAAATCGAAACCTTTTTTCAATAAAGCATCTGTTGATGCCATGTTATGACTCCAGCGTGTCCAATAACAAATTTGAATATAATCATGTAATTTAATATGTGCTTCCATATTGGCACGATAGATGCCATCATTCCAAATTCGGGGAATAAAACCTAAATCTTTGGTATATTCTGCAATTTCATTAATATACGCCATATATCCATCCTGCTCATTGGCAATAACACCGTCTTTCACATGTTTTTGACCAAATTCTTTTAAACTTGGATATAGATGGAACTCGTCAAAATTAATAAATTCATCTCCACCGATATGGAAATACCGACTATCCACAAAAAGTTCCGCATACTCCTTGATAATATTTTTTACAAATTCTCTTGCTTCTGCTTTATTAATATCCAGCGAACCTCTTTCTTTAAAGCCATTTACATGCTCTAACCACAGTTCCGGATAATTCCGCAATGCTTGACGAAGATGTCCCGGATTATCAAAAGATGGTATGATTTCAACGCCATACTTTTTCGCCTCAGCGATAATTCCCCTCATTTCCGCTTTGGTAATGTACTTCTCCGACATCACATCAGGATAGGTTTCACATTCCAAACGAAATCCTTCATGTTCTGAAAAATGCAATTGTAAAGTATTTATTCTGCTAAACGACAATTCCTTAATTAAATTCTTAATCCAATCAGCTGTAAAATATTTTCTACCCATATCCAGATGCAATGCTCTTTCTTCTGTTTCCGGGTAGTCAATGATTTGACCAAAAGGCATAGTTTTATGCAGATATAAATATTGCATTACTGAGCGTAAGGCATACATCACACCATTTGCTGTTGTTGCTTCAATCTTAATCTTATCACCAACTTCGATTGCAAAGCCCTCTGCCATAGTAATATTATCCACTTTATCTTTTAACGTAATCAGAATATCCCCTTTTTGAGCTAATGCCGGCGTACCATAAATAATTGGCATGGCTGTGGCTTGCGGAATTTCATATGCAGCAAATTCCTGACCAACTAATTGAGCCACTTCTTGCAGTCTGGCATTTTGATCTGCCCACTGATTGGTTTCAATTACCATCTTCATTGATGTTGTGGGTGTAAATTCACCTGCTACTGTTTCGTATTTCCGTAAGCTTGGGAACACTCTTAAATTCGCTTCTCCTTTTTCTTCAGCTACTTCTTTTTGCTTTTGTAAAAAGGTAACTTTTGCCAATTGAATATCTGTGTTTTTAACATCTGTATTTTGACCTTTCAGGCGATATTGAACTCCTTTGTATTGTGGAAATACAATCTTAACATATTGAGTTTCCGCCGGTAAATCATAGGCATCAAAGGTTGTACGAGCATAAGCCGGATGAACTTCAATAAAGTTGTTTACAACCTTAACACCGGTAAATTCTTTAAATTTTACGCCATCTTTAGAAGTCATAATCTTAAAGTCAATATCAGCATTTCCAACCAATTCTTCTCGAATTGAATGGCCGCTATAACCGGCATTATTTTCATGTTTCCATGTTTTTTTATCTTTAATCGTTTGATAATATGCTGTTAAATGAACATCTTTTACATTTTTTACTTCATAAACAATATATTGTTCACCTTCTGCATCCTCTTTGACAGCAACTCTACTATCTTCATAGCGTGGTTGACCGCCATAAAAGAAATTATTCTTATTTTCATAGTCTTCACTGCCCCTGGTAAGGAAAATAAAGCCATCACTGGATTGTTTAGCAGCAATCCGATATTCGTTATTTTTAGCATTGGTTAAGGTTTCCAAATCATCAAACCGAACCACCGGTTGATCTTCTTGTTGATATACTCTAATCCAGTCAATCAGGAAATTGCTATCTTGTTTTGTTTTCTGTTTATCAAAATCAACTTTACCTACCCAGCCATCTCCTACCTGTGTTTCTAAAATTGGGAACATTGGTCGGGTATGCATACTGTCTAACTCTTGTCCTTTGGTCGTACGGAATATTTCTACACCGTCAATAAACCATTTAATATATTCCGGATCCCATTCCACTTCATACACATGAAAATCCTGACACCATGCTTCATAATTAAATGTTTCATGTCCATGTGAGGCTTTATTTTTTCCCCAAATTCCATAGTGATTTGTTGTCCATGCTCCATGAGCATCTTGACCCAGATATTCTAAAACATCAATTTCGTCATGTCCGGTTTCATCCTGGCAAAGCATCCATATCGCCGGCCAAACTCCCTGTGAGTCATTGACCTTTGCTCTGGTTGCCATTCTACCAAATTGAAAAGCAAATTTATTTTTTGATTCCAAACGACCTGATGACCAAGTAACATGATCAGGAATCTCTCTGTCACCATAATCATCCAATCCTACTTCATCAATTAATCTTTCTTTGGTTTCATAATTTTTAGAGTTAATTGCTAAGTATTTATTTCCATTTTCTTCCAAAATAGATACCGCTTTTCGATTATAAATGGCTCCATGATTTGCCATTCCTTCAATGATATTCCATTTCTGCTCATCAATTTCATTAAAGTCATCTTGCCAAACCAATTTATTATATTTGGAAACAGGTTCTTTATAAATAGGACGTTCTTCTCCATGCAAATCATTAGTTGACCAAATCTCAATTTCCGAATATTGTGTTGGTTCATCATTACTCTTTTTCACCAAGAAGCGAATACATCTTCCATTTACCGGCTCCGGTAAAACAATTGAAGTCATATCCGAACCCTGAGCAAAATTATTTCGGTTAAATACCATTTTTGCCCCTTGATGATGTTGATTTCTTTGTGGGTTATGAGAAACAGTTATTTTAACAGAGTCATATCTACCTTCTGCCAATTTAAAATTAATTTTTTTAATTGGATATGCATTTTTGTATTCAAATTGCAACCAATGTTCTCCCTTACTATTATGGGTTGCTAAATTTGTCCAGTTTCCATCACTGATATGAGCGATATCTGTCGGTTCAAGCCCATAAACATATGGCAATTTACCTGCTGCAATATTTTTCAACTCTTCTTGTGGTTGTTGTGGTTCTTCCGGTGCCTCTGATTTCGGCACGGAAGCCGTGACTTCGATTTCATGAAAACGCAAGGCATTACTATGACCTTTCCAGTTTCCACTAATATTTTGAATGTAATGTCCTTGCCCCCAAATCCGAATATATTGGGCTTTAATATCATTTACTTTAATTATCTGTGGTTGCCCTTTGCTTTCTGCGGTTTCTTCCACATCCTTTTCCGCAAATATTGTTTCTACTTTAGTAAAATCAGCTGTTTCTGATAATTCTACTTTTACTTTTTTATACTGGGAAAAGGCATTCGGAAAAGAGTTACGATAAATTTTCACTTCTTTTACCGGTACAAGCTTGCCAAAATCATATTGAAGATAAGCATGCTGCCAATTTGCATATCCATTTTGGTCGCCAGCCTCATTCCCCGTTTCCTCTCCAACTGTAATTTCTGTATTTTGACTATCATCTGCTGAATTTTGCGAAATACCGTCTGTCGCTGCTTTTGGATTTTTAATTGTTCCATTGTTATGGATAGCATTGGTGGTTGGTAATTTCCCTTTTAAAATATTAATATCTACCATCTCTTCCGGATCTTTTGGTTCTTCTGGATCGTTTGGTTCTTCCGGAGCTTGCGGATATTCTTCGGTTTCGGTAATAACCTCAATTTCATGAAAACGCAAGGCATTACTATAACCTTTCCAGGAACTATTTGTATTTTCAATATAATGTCCCTGACCCCAAATTCGAACATATTGAGCTTCTTTGGTTTCATCCAATACCAATACTTGCGGTTCTCCCTTAGCTTCTTCTTTTTCTTTATAGTCATTCAAATCATAAATAATTTCTGACTCTGAAAAATCTTCAAGGGTAGAAATTTCTACTTTAACTTTTTTAAAGGTCGAAATTGCGTTTTCATATGCATTACGATAAATCCGAATTTCTTTGATTGGCATGATTTCTTCAATATCATATTGAATATAGGAATGATTCCAATTTTCATAGCCATTTAATTCTTCCGGATTTCCGGTTTCTTGACCTACTTTAATCTCCATACATTTGCTATTATCCATCGGTTGATCTTTAACACCATCTGTCGCTGCCGCCAAATTTAAAACTTCATCATATTCATTGTTGGTGGTTGGAATTTTCCCCAATAAAACATTCTCTGTTTTCTTTAGATTTTCAACCGGAGTTTTTCCGTTTTCCAAATTTTCATCTTCATTTGCCCAAATTTGAAATGATGCACCACTGGAAAATAAAATGGTTAGGGTTAAAATAATTGCCAGTATTTTTTCTCTTATGCTTTTCATGTTTACCTCCTGATAAAATTCAGTTTAATGTTCCACCCAATTAAAATACCTTATTTTCTATCCCTCCTAACTTTTTATATTTGAATTATTCAACTTTCCCACAGCCCTTTTTGCCCTATCCCGCTTCAGAAAGCAGGCACTCTCCGCTTTCGCCACTTACTATGTAAGGCTTCTCTGGTCGAAGTGCTTCATGCTTCTTATTCAGGCATGTGACCTGGTCTTCGTTCTCACCCATTTAAGACTGTTCCAGAGAATGTGGTACAGCCCCCATATGCAGACTTTTCACTGAACCAAGGCCAATCCAATGAATATATAGGTAAGAAATATTTCCGTGGTTATTCTGATTCAGTCACAAAAAAAGCCTGCCCAGGACACTCCATAAGCCGGTTTGTGGATGAGCGGTAATGCAAATCAAAAAATAGCTATATTTTTTGGTTGTACTCGCAAAATTTATGTTATAATATTCGCGAAAAAAGCACGAGTGCGCCGTTTTCCATATCAAAACTACCATGCTTGCATAGAGGAGTTTGGATATGGAAGACGGTATATGAGAACCCTTGCAACCAAAAATTATGAAGTAATTTTTGGCTCATTCGTGCTTTTTATGATATAATCTTTATATCACTCCTTCATCTTTTCATAAAAACGGAGAATGAAATACCATGAACAAAAATATACTTTATACAAACTCACCAAAATACCGCTGTTTGGAATACTTAAGATGCAACTCCAGCGATTTATACCTCAATTATTGTGGCAAAGAGCAATGTGAACCCAATCACCAATTCGGTCCGGCACAGCGTCATGAATATGTTCTGCATTATATCATTAATGGCAAGGGAAACTTCACATTTAATAACCATACCCATCAATTATCCACTGGTGATTGTTTCCTGATTATTCCAAATGAAACGACCATTTATACCGCTTCTGCCGATAATCCATGGTCCTATGTCTGGGTCGGCTTTAATGGCGCTAAAGCCAAATCATGTCTGCGTTATGCAGGGTTATCTGAAGAAAAACGAATTAACCATTTTTCTGATGGCAGCCAAATCGTTCAATGCATTGATAATATCCTTAATGCACATCATTTAACTTATGCCCATGATTTAATTCGTCAGAGTAACCTTATGCTGCTTTTTGCCAATATGATTGAACAAAATCAATCCTCCGAAGTTACAAATTTCAACTTCCGATCACCTCAACATATCTATGTGGAATATACTGTCCATTATATTGAAAACAACTATCAAAAAGATATCAAAATCAGCGCAATCGCTTCTGAAATAGGGATTAATCGTAGTTATCTGACCTCGCATTTCACTAAAATCATGGGAATTTCGCCACAAGAATTCTTATTAAATTTAAGAATGAATCATGCTGCTTTATTGTTACGAACAACTCATATTTCTATTAATCAGATAGCTGAACAAATTGGTTACACTAATCCTTTAACTTTTTCCAAAATTTTTAAATCCTATTTTGGTGAAAGCCCGAAATTTTATCGGCTTAACAAAGAAAAATTAATCTTATCAGATACAAAAGAAAAATCCAACAAAAATACATGATATTTTTTTCTTTTTTCTGTTTTTTCTTTATTTATCATAATACATTCTCCGCTTTTGAAAAATACTTTATTGTTATCAATATATAGACTAATGTTTATTTTTTCTAATTATTATTCGGATATTTCTTTTTTTATTTTTAGATAAATCCTGTCCTCCAAAAGCAATAGACTGATTCTATATTTTGCCAGTTATATAGTCTTGAGTACTATGATTTATTATCTGTGATACTACAACCAACAAGCTGCATAATGTTGTAGAAAATCACTTTTGGACATTGAAGTTTCTTTCATTTAAAAAAAAGAATCTTTACCACTCAAATTTTATTTTCCCGAGCACATAATAAAGAGGCTGTTGCATTTTAAGATTTTCATACAAGATATAAGATAAAATTTTGGTGATTAACCACCACATCTTGTGTGAAGTCTATATTTTGCAACAGCCCTTTTGTTACTTGCTTTTATTCTCTATCAATACCACTTGGCAAAAAATCTATTTACTTATAAAAAACAACTTTCTTTAAAACCAGTGAAATAATTTGGGTTTTTCTACCTTAATCCTATCCAGCTTTCCACTTGAAAGATCTAAAATCGCATAACTGGCTTCCCCATCTCTGGGAAGAGTCGGAGAGCCGGGATTAATCATGCGAATTCCTTCCATACATTCATCCCGAAAAATATGAGTATGCCCATATAGGGCTATCTTGGCCTCTTTTTGCATGGCTGCTTCCAGGAGCTGTTCCCGGCCATAATGGACACCATAGCGATGGCCATGTGTCATCCAAATCGCAATTCCTTCCAGCACCAAAAACAGCTCCGCTTTTTCCTTGGTACTAAAGTCATTATTCCCTGCCACCACCAAAGTTGGTAAACCAGTTTCTTTCTTTAGCTGATATGCTTCTGTAACCCCATCCCCCATATGTAAAATATACTCTGCCTGATGCTTTTTTATACTGTCAGCGAGCCCTTTACAATGTCCATGTGTATCACTGACTAACGCTATTTTCATATGTTCTCCTACTCTAAACATTTCCTTCGTCGGCTTATTGTCGTACTTCGGGCTCTCTTTCTGATCGTGAAACACCATAAAACGTAAATATCTGCTTCACAGCTTCCCTTTCATCACCTGGTAACTGGCTACAGCAATTACTCACGACCGCCGATTTTACAAGAAAATCAATTATTTGCGCACTTTATAAACTCAGAAATAATCCGGAGTCTGTCTCTATCAAAACTAAACCAGTTTTCCGCCTGCCCGCAGCTGCCAATATTCCGCCGATGCCGTCCGGATAATCTCAATTGCTGTTTCCTTACCCTCGACACTACCAATAGCAGTTGATTTGCCTTCTAAATTTTTATATACCTCAAAAAAATGAGATAATTCTTTAGTAACATGAGCCGGCAAATCCTCAATTTTTTTAAAACTGCTGTAAGTTGGATCATTAAAGGGAATGGCCACAATTTTCTCATCCCGGTACCCTTCATCTTCCATAATCACTACCCCAATCGGATAGCATTCGACCATTGACATTGGCACAAATTCCACTGAAGCCAACACTAACACATCCAGCGGGTCTTTATCATTAGCATATGTCAATGGAATAAAACCATAATTAGCCGGGTAGTGAGTAGCTGTATAAAGCACCCTGTCCATCATCAAAACCCCTGTTGCCTTATCCAATTCATATTTCACTTTACTGTCCCTGCTGATTTCAATAACCGCCATAAAACGCTCAGGTGTAATCCGTTCCGGTTTCATATCATGCCAAATATTCATCTTTTTTCCTTTCTGAAAAGAGCAGCTTTGCAAACTCTCTTTTCCTGTCTTAAAATGCTTTTCTATATTATATCATAAAAAGCACGAGTAAGCCAAAAATTACTTCGTAATTTTTGGTCGCGAGGGCTCTCATATGCCATCTTCCGTATTCAAAACCTTCTA
>RQYD01000020.1 GCA_003858485.1 Clostridiales bacterium COT073_COT-073 | reverse complement strand
ATGCGAGAGGCAGACCTTCGGTGCGCTTACAAGCGCAGCCAGTAACAGCCCCTTACAGGGGCAGAGCAAACCGCCGGCTGAGCCGGCGGTTTTGATTGTGAACTAAAAAATGCTGGTATAATGTCGCTGTGTGAAAAAGTGAAAAGCTTATTGTATTCCACTTTGGCTATCATGTATAGATAAAAGATGCTTCCTCCAACATGGAAAAGCATTACGAAGTTGTCAAAATAAAAATTAGATGGAGAAATAGCAAAAGATTATAAAATAAATGATCTTTTATATAGTCGATACGCAACAATGGATAACTGAAATTTTGGTTAAAAATACTAAATAGAAAGAAACTGATCTTTAAATAGTGCAATTTTTGTCGAAATATGATAAACTGAATACAGTCAAATTTCGGCGTGATTTCTTATATAATTAGCAACTCTGAAATGCCGGAAAGACAGGGGAAAATAATACACAGATATTACTTAAACAATCCAAAGGAGGAGGTAGGAGTATGAAAAAGAGATTAAGTGTAATTTTCGGATTATGTCTTATCTTATCAACAGTCACGATTCAAGCGACCACCATCCCTGATTCAACTAAAAATCAGGAATTGGCTGGTCAAATTTTGCAGGAGCTGGATATTATCAAAGGCACCGAACAGGGATTGGAAGAAGGCAAGCCTTTAAACAGAGAGCAGGCGATCGTCATATTGATCCGAATGCTCGGGCTGGAAAAGGAAGCACAGGCCTTTGTAGCCTATGGCCAATTTACTGATGTTCCGTTAACGCATTGGGCGGTCAAATATGTGGATTTTGCCTATCAAAAGGGATTGACCAATGGCATTGGCAATAATCTTTTTGGAGCAGGACAACCGGTCAATCGTAAGATCATGGCCACTTATATGCTGAGGGCATTGGCTCATACGGCTGATTGGGAGAGAGAGGACATCATGGCCAAGGCCAGAATGCAGGGCATTACCGTTGATGCGGGCGATGGCCTGGAGGGGATTACCAGAGGACAGGCCTTTATTTATATGACCAATACACTTGAAATTCCCCAAAATGGTAATACCGGTATGATTTTAGGCAATGAAGATTTAAAGCGTTATCGTGATAAACTGAGTAAAGCACAGTTTGAAAAACCAAACAGTACCATTCCCAACCCACCCAAGGTTGATACTCCAAAGGTATTTAAAGCTGTTCAGTTGCCGCCATCCTTAAAGCCGATTGCGGCCAAAACTTATCTTTATGATGAGCTGGAAGTGCAGTTTAATACCATGGTTGCGTCTCCAAGTAAAAACAATTTTGAATTTACCGTTGATGGCAGACGGATTGAAGATGCTTACTATAATATTTCACCAGGCGGCGCTAGTATTCGCTTTAAATTCTCCAATCAAAATTTACATGGTAAGACCATTATCTGTAGAATGACCGGACTAAAGGCTTTTGACGGCAAATCGGTAATTTCTGACTCTACCGTTAAGGCCGAATTTAAGGACTTTACTCCGATTAAATTTGTGCAGGGAGAAGTGTTAAATAATAAGAGTTTTAAGGGCATTTTGAGTATCAATGTGATGCCGCCGGATGGTCATAAAAAGGGAGCCGAAGGACATGAAGTCTACAGTGACGGCAAGCTGATGCAAGAAAAGGTAGATTATGATTTAAGTTGGGGTGGCAAGGAATTTAAGGTGGTCTTTAAAAATCCGGAAGTTTATCCGACGAAAGAAGCAAGACTAAAGGTTTGGGGCTATATGACATCACCTTATCATAAATTTATGGATGAGGCCGATGAGCTGGTCCTTGATTTTAGTGCTTTTGAGAAAAAAGAGATTCCGTTGCCTGAAGTTGAAGAACCGAAACCAGCTGAAATTGTAGTCGATCCCCCGAAGATTGATGTGATCGAAATGTGGAAGGATGTACCGGTGGTTGAGCAGCCCAAAGATAAAAAAACTCTTCCGGCAACTCCTGAGCCTGAGCAGAAATATGCAGAGGCCAAACAGGATACTGACATTAAAGCCCAGCCAATTGTGGTGACTGATTATCGTTGTGGATCATCTACAATCGATCTTTATACGGATGGTAAAATTGGATCCGTTGAGGGCTTAAGAGTCGTGGATGCAAATCAAAAAGAAGTTAAAGTTCGTTATCAGCTATTTGAAGTGTTAGGTTATGATGGAACCCCTTGCGATGGTTTTGAGATCATTCCGGAAGGGGAAGACTCCTACAGAAATTTTGCAGGATATACGATTTATGTAGAAAAATTATATGAATCTACAGGTCAAGTTTATACTGGACCATTCTCAATTACGATCACAGGATGTCTGATGTAGAATTCTGTTGAAGCGCGTAAAGGAAATGGAAGCGGCTGCGCAGCAGACATTTCCTTTACGTGCTTCAAATTTCTGTTTGCGATAAGTAGACTATATAAGGAGTTTCCAAAAAAATGTGGAAATTCAAGATATAATGATAGTGAATCAAAGGAGAGTATGATTATGAAAAAAGCGAGGATCCTGATCTTATTTTTTTGCGTATTTAGCATTATGCTGAGTGGATGCGGCAAATTTGGTTCAAAGAATGGTGAAACAGATGTGCCTTCCGGCAGCCCAAACAATTCCCAGGAAGAGAATAAAAGCCATTCCCAAGAAGAAAATAAAAGTAGTTCGAAAGAAGAAAATAAGAGTAAATCGAAAGAAGAAAATAAGAGTAAATCCAAAAAAGAGAAAAAAATTAATTTAAAAAAAGAAAATAAAAATAATTCTGACAAAGATAAAGAGACGAATAAGACTTCTAAATCTGCCGATACGATCTCAAAGCTGTATGTTGCTTTGTTGAACGAATATCATCAGTTTATCTTAAATTATGATCAAAACAGTGAGCTGGATAATAAAGAGATCGATGACAGTAAGGCAGCGATTTGGGAGATGTTCCTGATCTTGGAGCGGGAGGATATTTTAGAGATGGTCGGTTATGCGATCATGGACATCAACCAGGATAAGGTGCCGGAGCTATTTATCGGATCGGTGGACAGTGAAGCCGGCACAACCGAGGTAGGCAGTATTTATGCGGTATTTACTTTAGCAGAAAATAAGCCGCAGCTAATTTTGGCAGGAAATCCACGTGATCAATACTTTTATTTGGGGGATGGTGAGTTTGTCAATCAAAGTACTGGCCTGCACGGATATTCAAATGCAGTCTTTCAGCTTGAAGCCGGCGAAACGACATTGACCTCAAAGGAATTATTTCTTCAACCTGAGGAGTCTGTATATTATTACAGTGAAACAGGGGATTATGATATAGACAAGGCCCAAAAATTGGATCAGGGAGAGTTTTCAACCGGGGTTAATGCAATTATAGAGCGAATTGAAGCCATTTCCTATACTCCGTTTTCCAAATATCAGGCACCGGAAAAAACTCAAACTCAAACGAAGCCCAAAAAATCAAAAACAGATCCCTTGGTATTTAAAAAAGCGGATGATATCATGCAGTTTTTAGTAGGAGAATGGACATATTGGCATGCACCTTCCTCCACCGATATGGCAAAGCTATTGATTTCCGAAGATGGTGCCTATTCTTTTGAGATCATCGATCCTGACAATAAGGGCCAGTATCATTCAGAGGGATATATAGAAATATTAGATTATACGCAGGATGAGGAAGGGCTTGATAATACGATTTCTTTTCAAACCGAGCAATTTGAAGTCCCGTCAGCAGAGAAAGATATGTTTTTTGGCGATAATTTTGATGGCGATTATACTTTAACTTACAAAACTTTAGCTGATGGTGAGATCATCGTAGAACTTTATCAAATCAATAATGGCATCACCTTTATGTTTGAAGCATTTGATGCACCGGTTCATGTTTTCCGAAAGACAAGCGATTTAAAACCAACTTCATCAATCAAAAAGAATGCTGAATTCTATGCGATTTGCAGCAAAAAAGATTATGACAAGAAATTGATCTGGTTGGATGAAGTGGAATATGACAGTGATGAAAACAAAGTTACATATGGGCAAATTCGGGAAGCAATTACCTACCAAACAACGAAACTGGTAAAAAAATCGAAAGCATTAAATGTAGAATACTTATGTGATTTAGTATATGTTACCACAGATGCTGATGGCAAGGTGGTATCTTATGAAGAAATCGAATTTGATAATTATCCTTTTAAAGAAGATGGGAATTAGAAGCCTGGCATGCTGATTTAAGATGGGAATGACAGCTGGGAGTCTGCATCTTAAAAAGAGGAGAAGCAGAGCATTTAAAAATGAAGAGATGATTTTGCCTATGGATGGGAGGATAGAATGAAAAGAAGATATTTGTTGTTGGTGATGATAATCAGTATGGTTTCCTTTTTCCTTTTTGGATGTTCAAATCAGGAGCATAAAAAAGAGGAAAGCCCAAATAAGCAAGCATCAAGTGTGGAAAATGAGGGTGATAAAAAAGAAAATGATAAAAAAGAAAATGATAAAAAAGAAAATAATAAAAAAGAAAATAATAAAAAGGAAATCGGCAAAAAGAAAGTAGATAAAAAGAACACGGATAAAGTGAAAAAGAAGAATGAGAAAAAGCAGGCAGATGCTCAGGATGAGCCAAAAAAAGACGACAGTCAGGAACAGGCAGATGATCAGACAAGTAATAATGATAAATATCTGAATTATAATTCTGATTACAAGGAAGCTGCCCGGGAATACAAGCATTTTTATAATGACATCCTTTCCAGGTATTATAAATTGCTTTCCAATCAAATCGAAACAGATGAACTGAGCTATGATATGATCGGTGTATTTCAAGCCTATACCAACCAACCTCTGATTGAAGAAATTAATGAAGATACAGTTGGCGTGCTTAAGCAAATTAATCCAAACGATCCTGTTGCTTTATGGAACATTGGCTATAATATTCTTGATGTCAGTGGCGATCAGATCCCGGAGCTGATTATCGGCAGTGTGGAGATGGAAGAAGGCGGATATGCTTATGGCAGAAATATTTATGCTTTGTATACCTTGATAGATAAGGAGCCTCAATTTGTGCTGGCCGGAACAGCAAGAGAAAAGCAATTTTATCTTGGGAATGGTAAGTTTTATCATAATTATGTCGGCAATCCGCTGGATGAGGTTTCGGGAATTTATAAACTATCCAGGGATGGAATGGGGGTTAAATATCTGGATTATTACTTTATCCATGAAAAAAGCGAAAACAGCAATAAGCTTGGTTATTTTCATAATAAAGTCGGGGAATCGGATCCTAAAATTTCAAAAGAGCTGAAGATTTCGGAAAGTGAATTTGAAGAACTCCTGGCCAAAATCAGTGATCAAATTAAAAGAATTCGCTTTATTCCCTTTTATGAGTATTCTGAAGATTCGCTGGCAGAGTTTGATTCTATCAGGATTCATGTAGATTATTCTACAGAGGAGGAGTTAAAATATGCTTTTGACTATGATTCATTTAATGTGGAAGATGAAGACACCGTAAAAGTAACCTTTACAACCAATGAAATGGTCGCAGATTTTAGAATACTTGAGCTTAAAAATGGTGAAGTTGATGAAAATGGCAAAGAAAGCTTTGTGATCGAAGAAGTGTATGGGATGGATGTCCTTGATCCTAACCGTCCGTTCATTGTCGGAGTGCATTTTGCAGGACTTATTCCAAATAATGGGATTTCTTTCACTGACGAAGATGGTAATACCAGAACTTTTATGCTTTATCCAAGCGGAGAAGATGGAAGCCTGATCTTACAGGAGGTGGAGTAAGATTAAAATTACTTTGGTTTATCAATTGAGGGGATTAGAAAAAATGGCGCTAAATAAAGGAAGTTCGGGGGGATTTTGGAACATTTTAAAATATCAGATAAATAAAAAAATGGAGTGATCAGCGAAGACAAGCTTACTCCAAAAGTCAAATTTTTAAGCGTAGCAACTTTATGGCGGCTACGCTGTTTTTATTGTCTGCTTTAACAACAAAAAACCCCCAGCTATGCTGGGGGAGAAGAAAGCTTTAGCATCAAGGAAAAAACCTCCTGTGATATAATGAATGCAGGTCTGCAAACTGCAACAAAATATCAAAAGGAGGTGTCCAAAGGGACAAAAATAGTTTAACACATACTAGGTGGGAATGTAAATATCATATTGTGTTTGCACCGAAGTATAGAAGACAAATCATCTATGGGAAGATAAAAAGTTTTTTGATGATTTAGAAACTTTTGCTCATGATAAGTATGAAGTTTTATTTCGAGGTGTTTTTCTATATTCGATTTCTTTTAAAATATTGTTGAAATATTGCTGAAATAAGCAAAAATATTTGTTTTAAAGTTTAATTTATGGTATATTTATACTAAGAGTTTAAAAATTTAATGAATGTTTATTTAGGGTAAAAAGTGATTTAGAAAGCTCTCAATAGCAAGGAGTGAAGCTAGTAGCTTACTGGATTTAGAGCAAGAAAACAGTTTAACATAAAGCGGAGGAAAACAATGAGTTTAAGCAGTCGCATCAACGAGAAAGCATCATTAATCTGGGCAATTGCAGATAAATTAACCGGGGTTTATAAACCTCATGAATATGGTGAAGTTATTCTTCCTTTAACGGTAATTCGTAGATTTGATTGTATCTTGAGAGATACCAAGGATGCGGTTTTAGAGAAGTATGCAAGTGTAAAGAATATAGCCATGAAAGATGTCTTCCTTACGAATCTAACAGGCTATACATTTTATAATACAAGTAAATATACATTTGAAAAATTGGTGGACGACCCGGATAATATTGAGAGGAATTTTCTAGATTATTTAAATGGTTTTTCGGAAAATGTGCGTGATATTATTGAAAAATTTAAGTTTGAAGGACATATTGCAACCATGGCAAATAAAGGCATTTTGTATATGGTGATTAAGGAGTTTACTACCGAAAAAGCAAATCTACACCCGGACTTAATTTCAAACTTGGAGATGGGATATATTTTTGAAGAAATTATTCGCAGATTTTCAGAAGCACATAACGAAGATGCCGGACAACACTATACCCCAAGAGAAGTGATAAAGCTAATGGTAAATATTTTGTTTCATGATGATAATGATATTTTATCCGGCACAAATGTTGTACGGACGATTTACGATCCGGCTTGCGGAACCGGTGGTATGCTTACCGTAGCAGAGGAATATTTGTATGCCCACAATGATACGACAAAATTAATGGCATTTGGCCAGGAGATAAATGACCAAACTTTTGCTATCTGTAAGGCGGATATGTTAATCAAGGGAAATGATGCCAGCTTTATTAAGAGTGGTAATACATTGTCGGATGATCAATTTGAGGGACAAAGATTCGATTATATTATTTCAAATCCACCCTTTGGTAGAGAATGGAAAAACGAAAAAACAGCAGTGGAAAAAGAAGCGAAAAAAGGCTTTGCCGGTCGCTTTGGGGCAGGACTGCCGGCGGCATCGGATAGCCAGATGCTATTTCTTTTAAATGCAATTGCTAAAATGAAAGAACCAAAAGACGGTGGCAGTAGAATTGCCATTATCCACAATGGTTCCCCGCTTTTTACCGGTGATGCCGGTAGCGGTCCATCAGAAATAAGAAAGTATATTTTGGAAAAAGATTTATTGGAGGCAATTATTGCCTTGCCAAATGATATTTTTTATAATACCGGCATTGCCACCTATATTTGGGTACTTTCCAATAAAAAAGCCGGTACCAAGAGAGAGGGGAAAGTTCAGCTCATCAATGCCAATGGGCTTTTTGAAAAACGAAGAAAGGCGTTAGGAAATAAGAGAAATGATATTCCGAAGGAAGCCATTGAGGAGATAACTCAAATCTATGGTGATTTTAGAGAGGGTAAAATCAGCAAAATTTTTGAGAATGAAGATTTTGGATATACCAAAATTACGGTGGAAAGACCATTGCGAGATGAAAAGGGAGAACTAATATTAAAAAATGGCAAAAAGCAAGCAGACTCTTCGCTGAGAGATACTGAGAGTGTACCATTAAAAGAAAACATCAAAGAGTATTTTAAAAGGGAAGTGCTTCCTTTTGTCGAAGATGCATGGATAGATGACAAGAAGTCAAAGGTAGGTTATGAAATACCTTTTACCCGTTATTTTTATGAATATGTGGCACCACGTTCTTCTGCGGAAATAATGGCAGAAATTATGGAACTGGAATTAGAACTTTCCGGAAGCCTTGAGGAGGTATTTAACCAATGAGAGAAATGAAAGACAGCGGAATTGAATGGATTGGGGAAATACCGAAAGAGTGGAAGATAATACATACTAAAAGACTTTTTAATAATAAAAAAGAAGTAGCCGGTGAAGAGGTGTTTCATTTTCAACGGCTAGCATTGACTTTAAAGGGAGTAGTTAAAAGAAGTAAAGATGATAATGAAGGGCTTCAACCAGAAAAGTTTGAAAGTTATCAAATACTAAGAAAAAATGAGTTAGTTTTTAAGCTGATTGATTTGGAGAATATAAAAACAAGCAGAGTAGGTTTATCAAGATATGAAGGATTGGTGTCACCTGCTTACATAGTTTTGTCTAATAATTTTAATGATAACAGGTACTATTATTATTGGTTTATTTCAATGTACTATAATTGTGTGTTTAATATATTGGGAGGACAAGGAGTTAGGAGTTCACTAAATGCTAGAGAACTTCTTGCATTACCAATAGTGTTGAATAGTAAACCTGAACAACAAAAAATTGCCAACTACCTAGATGATAAATGTTCTAAAATTGATAAAATCATTGAAAAAGAGCAAGTGATTATTGAAAAGTTGAAAGAATACAAGCAGTCACTTATCACCGAAGCAGTGACCAAAGGACTGGATACTGATGTAGAAATGAAAGATAGTGGAGTTGAATGGATTGGGGAGATACCGGAAAGTTGGAGAGTTACAACATGTGGTAAAGTGATTATTAGTACGCAAAATGGATTATCTAGAAGAGATTTAGAAAAATCGGAAGGAACAGTAGTTCTAAAACTCAAAAATATAACGCAAGATGGGAAGATTGATTATTCCTCAGTTAACAAAATAATGTTAACTGAGGATGAAATAAGGAAATATAAGCTACAAGAAAGAGATTTACTATTTGTGCGTGTAAATGGAAGTAAAAACCTAGTTGGAAAATGTGCAATATATAACTCAAATAAAGATATTGTTGCATACAATGATCATATTATTAGAGTTAAAATAAATAATGATTTATTAGATGTTAATTTCTTGTTATTATATTTGAATTCTGTAGCTGGTCGAACAGAGATTGAGTTGAAGACAATAACTGCAGCAGGTCAGTATACAATAAATGGGGAAGGACTCAAAAGTATGAACGTGTGCGTTCCAGATTGTAAAATGCAAAAGTTGATTGTTTCTTTTCTTTACAAGAAGTGTATTGAAATAGATAAAGCAATATTAAACAAAGAATCCCTTATCGAAAAACTTACCGAATATAAAAAGTCCCTGATTTATGAAGTGGTGACAGGCAAGAAGGAGGTCTGAGATGTCTGATTTTGATGTAAAGGAAAAAAGATTTGAAGAGGATATTGAAGCCTACCTTTGTACCTATGGTGGCTATAGCAAGGGGAGTCCAAGTAAGTTTGATAGAGAGCTTGCTCTGGATAAAGAGACATTTTTGAAATTTATAAAAGAAAGTCAACCGAAAGCTTGGGAGCGTTATCAAACGATTTATGGCAAAGATAGTGAAAAGCAAGTGGTTGACCGCTTTGATAGAGAAGTCAAGATGAATGGCGTTTTAAAAGTGCTTAGACAAGGCTTTAAAGATAGAGGAATCACATTTCGGGCAATTTACTGGAAGCCGGAAACCAGTATTAACAAAACCAGTCAACTTCAATATAACGCCAATATTTTTCATTGTACCAGACAATTACATTATTCTCTAAACAATCAAAATAGTATTGATATTGTGCTTTTTATCAATGGAATCCCTCTAATTAGCATGGAACTAAAATGTCAGTTTGCCGGACAAAATACTGCCAATGCCATTTCCCAGTATAAATTTGACCGTGCCGGGAAAGAAGCGATTTTTAGATTTAAAGAGAGAGTTTTGGTACATTTTGCAGTCGATTTATCCAATGTCTATATGACGACAAAGCTGGAAGGAGATAAAACCTATTTCTTGCCATTTAATCAAGGCAGTAATGGTGCCGGAAATGTGGGTGGAGCGGGCAATCCTACTAATGCAAATGGATATGACACTTCCTATCTATGGGAAGAAGTATTGCATAAAGATAGATTACTGGAAATTATCCATAAATACCTGCATTTACAAATAGAAAAAGATGAAGCGACAGGACAAATTATATCGGAGCGAATCATTTTCCCGCGTTATCATCAACTGGATGTCGTAACGAAGCTGTTAAAAGACGTAAAAGAAAATGGCTCGGGTAAAAACTATTTAATCCAGCATAGTGCCGGAAGCGGAAAATCCAACTCAATTGCTTGGCTTTCTCATCGCTTATCTGGTCTACACAATGAGAAAGATGAAAAGATTTTTAAGTCTGTTATCATTGTCACGGATAGACGTGTGTTAGATAGTCAGTTGCAAAACACGGTGTATCAATTTGACCATGTAGAAGGCGTGGTACAAAAAATTGATAAAAATGCCAAACAGTTAAAAGAAGCGATTGAGGTGGGTACCGGTATTATCATCACGACTTTACAGAAATTTCCGGTGATTTATAAAGAAGTCAATTCCGGAAATCATCGCTTTGCGGTAATTGTGGATGAGGCACATTCTTCCCAGACCGGTGATGCCGCTAAGAAACTAAAAAGGGCATTGGCAGATACGGAGAAGGTACTGGAAGAATATGCAGACCTTGAATATGAAGAAGAAGTTATCCGCAAAGATGACGAAGACAAACTGGTAGAAGAATTAGCGGCACAGGGAAGTCACGAAAATCTTTCCTTTTTCGCCTTTACTGCTACGCCAAAAGACAAAACTCTGAATATGTTCGGGCAAAAGGATAGTGCCGGAAGATATCATCCGTTTCATGTCTATTCAATGCGTCAAGCCATTGAAGAAGGCTTTATTTTGGATGTCCTCAAAAACTATATGACCTACAAAATGTATTATAAAATTGCCAAAGCAATTCCAGATAATCCGGAGATTGATACCACAGCTGGTATTAAGGCAATAAAACATTTTGAAACCTTACATCCACATAATATTTCGCAAAAAACAGCCGTGATGCTGGAACACTTTATCCATGTAACCTCATCTAAAATTGGTGGTAAAGCAAAGGCAATGGTGGTGACACCGTCCAGACTTCATGCGGTTAGGTATGT
This sequence comes from Clostridiales bacterium COT073_COT-073, assembly GCA_003858485.1. Lineage (GTDB taxonomy): Bacteria > Bacillota > Clostridia > Lachnospirales > Vallitaleaceae > W11650. The sequence continues at coordinate 112,442 of RQYD01000020.1, read as the reverse complement.
GCATGAGTTTAAACGTCAAATCATGCAAAAGGGCTATAAAGACTTGGATGTTTTGGTAGCATTTTCCGGTGAGATTGAGGATGATGGCATTATCTATACAGAAGAGAAGATAAATAAAGATAAAAATGGAGAAACGATCAAAGAAAAAGCATTGCCGGAAGCCTTTCATAAGGATGATTTTGGAATGCTCATTGTAGCGGAAAAATATCAGACCGGTTTTGATGAGCCATTATTACATACCATGTTTGTAGATAAGAAACTTTCGGGTGTAAAAGCAGTTCAGACTTTATCAAGACTGAATCGAATTGCCAGAGGCAAGAAAGATACCTTCGTACTTGATTTTGTCAATTCGGCAGAGGACATTAAAAATTCATTTGAGCCTTATTTTGAAGAAACGGTATTAGAAGAGGAAACCAATCCCAATGTAATTTATGATTTGAAAAATACCTTGGATGAATATAGGGTTTATCAAGAAATAGAAATTAGAAAATTTGCGGAAGTATTTTATTCTGGCAAAGAACAAGCCGCAGGTGATTTAGGCAAGTTACAAGCACAAATCAAACCGGCTTTGGATAGATATCAAGCCCTTGCAGAAGATAGCAAAGATTTGTTTAAGTCAACCCTTGCAAGATTTAACCGAATTTATGCTTTTATTACTCAGGTTTGTAGACTGTTTGATAAAGACATACATAAGTTTAGTGTATATGTTAAGTTTTTGCTGATGCAGTTACCAAAGGGAGATATTGAGCAAATTGATGTAAGCGATAAAGTAATGCTGGAATATTATCGTCTGGAAAAAGATTTTGAAGGTGAAATCCAGTTAGAGCCAACCGAACAAGGATTTACTCCAATCACCGGTGAAGCAGGCAGACGAGAAAGGAAAAAAGATCCACTATCCGAGGTGATTGACAAAATCAATACTCAGTTTGGCACCAGTTTTACTGAAATGGATAAAGTCTTACTGCAAATTGCCAATGACTATGCAGACGATAATAAATGGAAATCCTATGCCGGAAATGATTATAAAACCTTTATGCTTTTATTCCAGCAAGACTTCCCTAAAATGGCAGCCAAAAGATATGAACAAAATGAAGAATTCTTCGTAAAAATGTTTAACAATGAAGATATGATGAAAGAGGTTATGGACGCCGTGGGGGGAGTGCTGTATGATCAGCTGCGTGGCGGCGTGAAATATGTACCACATGAGCCAAGGGATTATATGGCGGCGGATGCTGGAAAGGGGAAATATAGAGAGAGGAAAATATGATGGATGTTGGTTGTTTGTGCAATGCTTAAGTTTTAAGTTAGTGATACCTAGGTGTCAGTAAACTTTTTGACAAGGTGTGAATATTTTATTTGGAGAATATGTAAATAAGTACAGGAGGCAAAAAATAGTATAACATATGAGTTCATTTATTAATTTAGTAACTAGCATTGTCAGTTTGATACAGGATATAGTATTTAAGAAAAATATGAATTATGTTTTGCTCTAGAATATTAGTCAGAGGACTAATTGTTTGGATAAGCCAATTTAAAATCTTTCGGTAAAAAAACACATTTTTAGATTATAAATAAAGATGTAGTCAAATAGTGAGAGTAAAGGAGAACAGCTATATGATAAAATCTATTTGCTTGAGTAATTGTGCAACATATCCGTCAACAAAAGTAACAATTGAAAATTGCCAAAAAATAAACTTTTTTTATGGAGCGAATGGTAGTGGAAAATCAACGATTGGTAATTTTTTGTATAGTCCGACGGAATCAAAGTATAATGAATGCCAAATTGAATGGGAAAGAGATGCACCACTTGATATTCTTGTATATAATAAAGATTTTCGTGTTCGTCATATTAAAGAGGATATTGAAGGTATTTTTACCTTAGGAGAGGATACAATTAATGATATTGATGCTCTTGAGAATATGAAAAAAACAGAGAAAAAGTGGAACAAGATCTAGCAAGAAGAGAAGGCACTTTAAGGATATCCGAGAAAATAAATCGGATGTCGAACAGTTATTTATTCTCACTCATAATGTTTTTTTTCATAAAGAAGCCTCTTTTGTTGATGGGAGAACGGCTGAATTAAACGATGTTAATTTTTGGATTATTAGTAAAGATGATAACAAATCTTCTATAAGAAGTTTTGGAAAAGTAAATCCAATAAAAACAACCTATGAATTATTATGGAACGAGTTGAAAACTAACACAAATGCATCATTGGTTACAATTCAGAATATTATGAGAAGAATTATAGAAAACTACTTTGGCATATTAGGGAAAAAAACAGATGATAGTATAGTAGATTCATTTTTATTATTGGAGGAAAAGAGAGTTTGCCGTTCATTAATAAGCTGGATTAATGATGGTTCACATTCTATTCCAGATGATTTGAATATCGACAGTTATACGGATTCTGTAGAACGGTACAAAAAAATTTTTAAGGAAGTTTTTGAAAAAACTGGTCATAAAGCACATTATGATATGATGATGTCATAATTTTTCTATAATAATTTAATAGATTTCTGGATTAGTGCTAATTGTAAAATTGGATTAAGATGCTATTTACTATATGTTCTCAAGGAGGAACTCCATGGGCGTTAAAATGTACCAAGCAATGTATGAAAACTGCATTATTAATCTGAATCAGTACGAAGAAAAGATGCAAGGGAAGACTTGTTGTCGCTATTGCGGAGCACCAATTTCGTATGTTAAGGAGCATATAAGAGATATTGGTGAATATAGAGTACTTATTCCGGCACATTTTAGGATTAAAAGTAGTAAAACGAACCCTCATAAAGAACATTGCAGTTATTTAACGATAAATGAAATCAAAGAAATCTATGCAAATCGAAGTGATGATGAACTTATGACCAAAAGTGGCGGTTCTTATATTTTAAGATTGCATCTCTTGACAGTTGATTCAGTGAAGCAGGAAAAAAATGGACAAAGTTCTAATCCTGAAAGAAGACAGAAGAGTCCTACTTTAAAATACGCCAAAGCCGGAAATAAATCTGCATATATAACGACTCTAAAAAAGATTCTAATGCTAAGAAATAAGCTGGATTCAGAGGGCATCAATGAGATAAAAGAGTCATTAAAACTGCAATGTTACAACAATGTCGAAAAAAAGTATTATAATGTACCATGGGATAAGTTTTTTTTTGAATATGATAAAAATAGCTATTTAAAAGCTTATGAATACATCTTAACAAAAATAGCTCATCCTATAACTTTTTGTGGTCATTTAAAATCCATTGATGAGCCTAGAGAGAACTTCAAAAGCTATGCATTTAGAATTAGTCCTGTTAAAGTGGAGAATAACAAGTATGTATGTGTTACGGCAACATTTGATTCGGTAGAGTTATATGAGGAATTAAAAATCTATAAAGGCCGTAATATCTTGATTTTTGGTTTCAATGCTAATTCAAAGGTTTCAAAGAATAAATCAAATATCGAGTTTTTAAATATTAATATTCGAATCTATGGTAAAAATCAAGTATTATTAATTGAGAGAGAGTAAAATACCCAGAATCGAGGTGCCCTCATGCCAAACAAATACCCAACCATATACAGAAAACATGTTTACACATTATTAAGAGATATCTTTGATAATAGTGAATTTCAAGTGGATAAAACTACCGACACAGATGGATTTACCGGCATTGCTAAAAACTATTATTTCAGAGGGGAAAGTAAAAAGTACGAATACAGAACACCTTCTCTTTATTTAAATGAATCGTTAACCCGTAAAGGCAGTGAATACTACTACCGGACATTGCTCAATGAGCTGGGCGAGGATGATTATAGAGAGAGCGCCTCTTTAGTTCGGCTGATTTCCAAATTGCAACACTATGGTGCCAAGACAAGGATGCTGGATATTACCAGAAGTCCTTTGATTGCCCTGTTTTTTGCGGTGGAAAAAGACGATAGTGATTCAGGATTTGTATATATCTACGAAGGAAGAGAAGGTCAGGAGAAGTTTGATACCGGTCATACCGTTGCTATCAAAAGTGCGTTGAACCTTATTTCGCAGGAGGTTATAAATAAATTCTATGCTTCCATAGAAACATTGAGAGAAAAATATTCAGCGGATTGGGAAAACATTCGTAGGCTCTCAGTCGAGGAGATGCGGATAGATACTCGTTTTAAAGATGAGGTAGATACTCTGGAAACTTTTATGGAATTATTAAATCAAAGGGCAAAGGTAAGAGAAATCCTAAGGTTCCCTTTTAAGATTTATGAGGATTTAAATGTTGCTCATATTGTATTGCCATCTAAAGCAACAGATCGAATCCGGCAACAACAAGGTGCCTTTATTTACCCCAAATATGTCTGTACGAAAAACAAAAGCCATAGGGAAATTATGATGGAAATTGATACATCGATTTACACTCTAATGACAGAAATGACTACAAAACAGACTCAGAAAGAGAGAGAAGCTTATAATTTTTCAGTAATTGAAATTAAACCGGAGAACAAGAAGGTTATTCGCAAAGAGCTACATCAACTCGGCATTACACAAGGCTTTATCTATCCGGACATTGAACATCAATCCAGAGGTTTACTAGATTAGCCTATTATCTAATTGCCCTAAATGTATTGGTCGTAAGAAAAATATGCAATCGATAGTATAGTTTTCACTGGTTGTATTTTTTTACAATTTCTTGCAATAAATATTTGATATGTGCTTTGCTTACAGCACAAAAATTATTGAAAATGTACTTATAGTAAGAGTTAGTAGCCATATTTTAGTGAAAATATTAAATGGAGTTTCGGTTGAAGTCAGTAAGAAGTTTATTTAACATAGAATAAAAAGGGGAATATAATATGATTAATCCATCAAAAAGTGACTGGAAACGATATCAACAAAAAATCGGCAAATGGCAGGAACGCTACATAGAAAAGCTTGTATTAGAGTATGCAGACTATCTACGTAGCGATTTACCGGCATCTGTCAAGTTTTGGGAATTAGAGAAAAGAATCAAGCGAGATAAGAAAAACCCCGGTGTACTAATTGAAGTTAGCAAATCAGAAATGCTTTGGGACATTGTCAGGCTCTTAAGGATTGGGGTGATATCCATAGAGGATCTTGTAGATTTTAGTGAGGATTTGAAAAAGGAAGTAGAAGATAAGAGTGGGCTAAGCAACTAATTTATATATGTTTAAATTCTATGTTTGTGAAATGAACCATATAAAATATTCTGATAGCAGCGAGCAATAATGAGAGAGAGAATCAGAAGCATTTTTTAAATACAGGACTTGTAGATGACAGGATCTGGGTTATCAGCAAAAATATAATGATGGCTTGCGTGAAAAATAACATTGAAATAGACATATTAATATAATATAATTTTTAACGAGAAGTAATAATTTAAAACTAGGAAAGGGGAAAACTTATGGGAATGATTGGAAATTATTTGTCAATTGATGCTAAAAAATTGGAGTCGGTTTTAGATGGTGAGGTGAATATTTTGGACTTGGAGGAAGAAGCTGATCCGGAGAAAGAGCTTTTTGATATTGATAAATCCTGGCAAGCGATTCAATACCTTCTTTGCCAGGATATTGATGAAGGAGAATCACCAATGGGGTATGTTGTTCCAATGATGATAGAGAATGGTATTGAATGTGAGATGGATTTTGGGGCTTTTTATCTTACTTCTGAGCAGGTGCAGGAAACCAGGGATTATTTGTGTGCACTAAGCGATGATGAGATAAAACAAATGTATGATTTTCAAAGCATGGTGGAAGATGAAATCTATCCTCTTGTCGAAGGTGAGGATGAAGATGAATTTTATGAGTATATGTTTTATCATTTATCAGAACTTAAAGAATTCTACAAAAGAGCTGCCGGACAAGGTCATGCCGTAATTTTTTATATCATGTAATTTGAAAAAGACATAGCTTAAATCCATTTCGCCGGATTGGGACTGTTTAGAAATAAGAGAAAGCTATTATGTCTATTTCTGTGGTAATTTCATTCGCAGGACGATTTTTTGTGGAGCGTTGTCAGGGTAGTGAAACTTTGTTGGAATCCCGGAATGATGATTTGCATGGGGCGCAAAAGACTTTCCGGGGAACCGCCGGTAAATGTGGGAATGTTTGAATTAAATATTGTAATTTTTTTATTATTCCCTAATTAATTTCACCACCACCGAATCCCTTTCAGCAAACCCGGAATGACCTGCATAACCTATCAAATCTCCCATAAAAACGCTGTCCCCACTATTAATCACCAGCTCACTACAAAATCCATATTTCCAAATTAGTCCGTCCTCATCTTGAATTGTGACACAATTGCCGTATCCTTGTTCAAACTTTGCGGAAATAACGGTTCCGTTACATAAGGAATAAATAGAATCACCTAAATTGGCATCAGTGCGGTATTCATTCTCTTGTAACACGATTTTGCGCATTTCTTCTAAATTGGTCATGGATGTTTGTTGATTTGTAGACATAGCCACATCTGTTTTGGGTTGAGATGCGCCCAGGTCTTGATGATTGCTTTCCTCAGCCAATCCGAAAGTAGCATTTTCGTCAACAGAGCCATCAAAAATTTGGACATTTCCATCATCATAAATTAATTTTCCAGAAGCTTCTTGGATAGTACTCTTGTCGGGAAAGTTTGACTCTATTGCCGCTGCATTGGCATATGCCTCGGAAGTAACAGAAACGCCGGTGTAGATTGATAGAACTGCAACAATAATCATTGAAGCAAGAGCAAATTTGCCGATTCTTTTATTTTTATCTTTTTTCATAATGAACTCCAATCTGTCTGCAAGATTTTTTGCATCTTCACTGAGATACGAATAAAATCCTGGATATTTGATATTGTTTTTAGTAAAACTGAGATTTTCAGTAAATTTGAGTAGTAGCATACCATATTCTTTGCGCTGTGCAGTCGATAAATTCATAGTTACAATATCATCGGTGATTAGTTCGGCCACATAATGGAATTTTTTTTGAAGAGTGTAAAAAAGTGGTTGAAACCAATTAAGGCATTTTAAAAACTCCAAAGTCATTTTTAACGGAATGTCTTGATTTTGAAAATGAACTTTTTCATGTTCAATGATTAAAGAAAGTTCAAATTCGCTCATTTCGACATCCGGAATAACAATAAAAGGCTTGAAAAAACCTATTAAAAAAGGAGAGAGGATCGACTTGCTCTTGTAAATTTTCAGTTTTATATCATGATAAGGAATCAAGTGCAATTCGCTTTTCATAAGGAGATGTTTGAGTTTTGAATAAAGTATTACTTTGTAGGTAAGTAACAGCATAAAAACAGTGAACCAAATATAAGCCGCATAGTTTGCCAGAGTTATAAGAGTAGTCAGATCAATCACAGCAACTTCTGCACCGGGATGCACAGAGCTTTTGCTTTCCGATATTTCGGTGAAAGGCAAAGGCGTAGAGCTTATTAAAAACAGATTGGTTGAAATTTCTGGCTTTTTTTGAAAATGGATTCCGCAGACAACAATAGTAATGGTCAGTAAAATAAGCATGGGCTGAAGAAATAGAATCATTGTTAAAGCCAACGATTTTGTTTGAAGGTTTAGTTTCCTTTGAAAAAAATGTTCCGTAAGGAGATAAAGTAAAAATACTGCACCCACAGCCAGTGATGAAAAAAACACCAATATAAATAATTTCAGCATAATACTACCTCAACTTATCATTCGCTTTCAAATTTCCGTCTTTTGTTCCATATTTGGCAAAAGATTATTGACATTTAATAGCTAATCATCTTTCGGCAAACCATTGTTTTAGCTCTTCCAGTTCATCATGGCTGATGGATTCACTTTCCACAAAGGATGCAATCAATCGTTTGACAGAACCACCATAGATTTTGTTGATAACTTCCCTGGCAAAGTTTTGTTCGTATTCCTCTTTGGATATTATTGCCTGATATTCATTGGCAGCTCCCCGTTTTTTAACTGATAGATAATTCTTGTCAACTAATCGGGAAAGAAAAGTACTTATCGTTTGCGATTTCCATCCCCTTGTTTCAGTAAAGGCCTTTAGTAGTATAACAGATGTTATGGGGGGAGCGATCTCCCATACTTTGAACATGATTGCTTCTTCGGCTTCGGTTAAAGGCTTAAATTTCATGTGTACACCTCCGATCATTAACTACTACAACTTGTAGTAAAAATATAATACTACAAGTTATAGTATAAGTCAACAACAATTTTTTAATTTAAACTATTCTATTTTAGCAAATTATTTGATATAATTTCACGGTAGTATAAAAGTGATAAATAGAAGAATAGGTAAAATAATAAAAGAGCTATTGCAAAATACAGATTTGACACAAGCTATTATGGTAAATTATAAAAGTTTTCTGTTATCTTGTGTGAAAATCCTAAAATAAAACAATGTTATACCAAAGTATATTAGCAAATTAATATAATAGGAGAAAAATTTTGAAAAAACTACAAAAACTAACCTTGATAATAATCTTAACCCTTATCCTAGCCTTGATGGCTGTTATCCTTATCTCCCGCCTCTGCTATAAGCGCACTCTTCAGGCAACGATTGCTGAGCTTTACCTGAAACTAACGGTAAAGCATGTTACTGGTGAGGAGATGGAAAGGGGACTTTTAGAGCTTAAAGCAAGAAAAGAACAGCCATATCTTCTGCCGGCGGATACGCAGGTGGAAGGTGGGATTACCAGCGAAAACTTTGAAAATATGCCGGTAATGTATCTGAATAAGGAAGGCAAAGGCAAATTAATCCTGTATCTGCATGGCGGATCGTATTTGCATCATCCAGACCCGCATCATTATAAGTTTTTAAGTCGTTTGATTAAAAAGACTGATGCCAGAGTAATTTTACCGGTTTACCCAAAGACTCCTTGGCATGATTTTACAGAGGCTTATGATCTCGTTTCCAAACTCTATGAAAAGATCAGCCGAGAAGAGGATATCATCTTAATGGGGGATTCGGCGGGAGGAGGTTTAGCTCTTGGCGTAGCACAGTATTTTCATACGCTAGAGCTGAAAGAGCCGCTTGGCATTATTACTTTTTCGCCTTGGCTGGATTTAACAATGGAAAACCCGGCGATTAAAGAATATGAAAAAGTAGATCCTTGGCTGCGTTTGGCTTCGTCACTACCAATTGCGAAATCCTGGGCCAATGGAACGGAGCTGACGGATTATCGAATTAGTCCGACTTTTGGTGATTTGCAGGGGTTAAATAATGTAACAGTTTTTGTGGGCACAAGGGAGATCCTATATCCGGATATCATAAAGTTTACGGAGAAAATGAAGCAAAAGAACATGGATTTTCAGCTTTTTATCGGTGAGGGTCTGAATCATGTCTATCCCCTTTTTCCGATTCCCGAAGGCGCAGAAGCAATCGCAGAGCTTGTAAAAATATTAGAAGAACTGGAGGCGGATGCAGCAGCTGCAAAGTGCCTTTTGCGGAAATGATTGAAACATTACTTAGGAGATAAGACAGAAATAACCAAGGCAAAACTTTAAAACTCCCGAAACTAATGAAATAATTTCGGGAGTTTTAAATAGGATGAGAGTGTATTCCACTTAAATTTACAGTATTCTGCCGGGTCAAACAATCATAACGATATTGATAAAACTTTACCCCCGAAACGAATGCATCAAAGCAATCATTTCGGGGGTTTTAGATAAGAGTTTATTTTATTCTTATTTCACGGTTTTCGGCATGTAGCCAGCGATCAAAACTATAGAGATGTAAATAGGTATCCGGAGTGCTAAGTTTCTGCAATGGATGTGCCCGCCGGAAAGTGATATCAAAGGCATCAAAGTCAGAAAAATCAATTTCTTCAGAAGTATATAACGTTGGAGGCTGCAACTCAGCGATTTGTCCATTTTCAAGGAAAACATAACCTTCATAGAACTGGGACCCTTTGTAACGCACGTCAATGCAAAAACATTCCTTTTCCGGCTTTCCTTCCTGACCTTCATAGTAGTAGTCTAAGGAATCCGGTATTAATTCAACATAATCATCTTGAATATTCAGCAACCAAATTGAATTTCTAAAGACAATTTTTTGAAAATCGGTATCTTCCTGGAAACGGAATTTTTTACCGGTAGCGGTCGTGCTGGCAGAGGTATTGGGCTTTTTGCCAATAGAGGTCAAAGTAAAGTAATAGTCTTTCCATGGGTCAATTTCTTGGGCAACATCTTGAATACAGGGATCAAAGTATTGATCGACAGTTGCTTCGGACGACTGGGAAAAGAACAATATATTTAGCGGAATTTCTTTTTCGGTATCAACCTCTTTAAAACCGCATTTATAATATTGTAAATTGCTTAAATCATCAGGCTCGGTGTAGGTAATATGGATTTGCCCTTGGTCGGTTTCTAAACTATTAGTTTCAGTGTTGACCACTAAATCAATTGGCGGATAAATCATCGCTGACGCATTCCAGACAAGGGAAAAAATTGATTTGGTAATCATACCGCCACTTAGGAAATCATATTTGCAGTTGATAGTAATCGTAACTTCAGAGGGAACATAGTCTTGAGGTACGCTAATCAGCAAAAGAATATCTTCTTTGTCATTATTTGGAGTTTTGATTTCAGTAGTAATCCCCTCGATTTCCGCAATTTCAAATTTAGCCCCCATTTCCTTTAAGGTGGAGTATTTCATTTTCGTATTATTTTGATCATAGATCTGCAAAATCAAATTAGTATCATGGCCTCGGTACAAAAGTAGGTTATGTGCTTCAGCGCCATTATATTCAACGACTTTAATCGTTTGTGGCAGCGGTGGAGCCATGACGGTTACTGCAATCTGGATCTCAGCCGGAACCCATTGTGGCAAGCTGCCGCTGACTGCACTGACTTTGGCTTTAATGATTTGTTTGCCGACAGTTAGAGGATTATAATCATTTTCTTGCCAGTTTAAATTTACAGTCAAATGATTGGCTTTATTTGAAGTGAAAACGGCCTCCACCGGTAAGTTTAATTCCGCAAAGCTGGTTTTATAAGGAATATCTGTTTTATCCGGAATCGAATGCGTTTGCAGCATCTCGTTATCCGTAGGCGGCAGTGGAAGATAAGGACTGTCAGAGCTATCAGAAGAAGTGGATTCCTCTCCCTTTGACAGAGCCGTGGTCTGTTCGCCAATTTTAACAGACACCCCATTAGCCAGCTGATATTGCAGGGGCGGATTTTCAATATGCGATCCGTTTTTAGTAATTAAGGCCTGGTTGATGGTTAGCTGACCGCTGATTTTGGCCTGGCCTTTTAAATTAGCCTGATGGATCAGGGCTGTTTTTTCACCTTCAATTTTGACTTGATTGGCCTCAACATTTAAATTGGTAATGGCGGACTGTCCTTTTAGCTTAACTTGCAGGCCATCCCCAAGAATGGTCAGATTTTTGACTTTGCAATCACCCAGTTCAATAATGCCATTTTTTAATTGGGAGTGCAAAAAAGTGACGCTAGTGCCATTGGCCAAAACGATTCGCACCTTATCTTTAGTGCTGATCAGTTCATTAATTTCACAATTATTGATATGAATCGAGTTTTTGCCGCCGCCCCGAACAAACAGCCGGCCGCTGACTTTGACATTATCTAAATCTACTTCGCCCTCAGCAACCCCTTCCATAATATAAAGATTGCCTTTGATCTTCATATTTTTAAGGGAAACATTTGCTTTCCGGACAATCACATTGCCATTAATGGTACCTTGATAGGCTCCTTTTTGATGATAAAATCCGGCTATGGCTTGATCAAAGAGCAGGATGGTTTCGGCTCTGGTCAAATTGTGATCGCCATCAGGATTTGGATTTTCGGTTTCAATGGCCAGGGCTTTATTTAACATTTGCCGGGCCTGGCTTAAGCGGAGCAGTTTGGTGGGTTCCGCTTTCCCCTCAATTGCAGTTAATATGTTAGCGGAGTAAAGGCTGAGCATATCATGGGCATACCAGCTGTCAGAAGGAATATCGCTAAAATGAACATCTGCTTGTGGGGAATAACCAATCAGGCGATTAAGCAGGACCGCAAATTCGGCCCGGGTAATTGGCTCATCCGGCCTAAACCGGCCATTATAGCCTTGAATAATTCCCTTTTCCTGCCATTTTTCAATGACGGCCTGATGTGGATGACCCTTGATATCACTAAATAGTGGCTGTGCCTGAATATACCCGGATAAGAAGAACAGGAGCATAAAGCTCAAAGTTATATTTAATAGTAAACGTCTTTTCATCTACAACACCTCCTTAAAACTTAACCTTCTGAATTAATTAGCATCATTTTCATTACTCCCATATTAACATCTGTTATTTTTACGTGGTATGCAAATTGCATACTATTTCACAGGGAAATTGTTTTTGAGTTTCGGGGCATTGTGGCATTGCTCAACTTCCACGTGTTTCCTGGATAGGATAAAGCCAAAAAAGGGTGGGAAAGTTGAGCAATGATATTCCTAATTTTACTTTTCTAATTTTTTCTTTAAGTTAGTCTCAATAATTTTGGCCAGTTTCATTGCATTTTCCTTGCGCCCATCTTCATCTAAATCAGATAGGGAATCGGCAATACCAAAGGAATAATCGCCCATCAGGATGCAAACTTTTTTATCCATTTTTGCATAATAAGCATCATCACCCAAGTCATCAAGCATCTCAGCACTTTCAAATTTAATGGCATTTTCTTTGTTTTCCTGATATTGTTTTTTGACATTGAAATCGGAGCCATTGGGGACAGCTGGTTGTTGAAAACAATGAAACCAGACACTTTGCTCACGATCTTCATTGTAATAGTCCATGCCGCTCATGCCAAGGGTTTCATTATTTCTATGTTTGACATTTTTAATCTCTATGCCCAAAACTTTTTCAACCTCTTCTTTTGGTAATAATTCTTCGGCATCAATTAAATTGTTATTTTGTGACTTGATGGTTTTTTCCGGATTTTCTTTGGTAACTGGTTGTTCTTGCTTGGTGCTGCTGTCATTTTTATCCGTTTTATCGGAATTCTCTTTTTTGGTCGATGAGCAGCTTGTCAAAATAGCTATTAATAAAATGGCTAAAAATACTAAGTGATTTTTTTTCATGATCAATACCTCCTACCTCATAATTTAATTCTGTTGTTTCATCTGTTTCTTAACACCACACCCAACCATTTCATACCAGAGAAGGAACTTGAAATGGATATTATTTTATTAATTGTAACACAAAATCGAAACTTTTCCAAGCATAGGAGATAATTATCTGATAAAAGATCGAATTTCCTTGCTTTTTTAGTGAAATCAAAATTATTTACTAGATATGGTGTGGCTTTATCCAAATCTAAATTTCTTCTATCCAATCACATATGGTATCCAGCACCAGTTTGGTGTTGCCAGCATTACAGTGATTTTGAGCATTCTCTTTATCAGTAAATAAGCGGAAGGTCAGACTTTTAACACTTTTTAGCAGATTGATTTCCTGACCAATCATTTGATAGTTAATAAAATGATCTTGATTAGCGCCAAGAATCAACATATCCTGTGTAATATGATGAGCAATTGGCCCTAAATCATAGAGCTTTAATTTTTGAGCATAAGTATAGGGGTCTTTAGCCTTATAAGCATACATGCCATGCTTTAATCCCCAGTCGATCATCGGTTCTTTTTTGGCTTTCTGATAGAAAATAAAATTAATGATGGGTCTGGCATGGAGTTTCATTAATAAATGAAAGATCTTGCGAAGAATTGGTTTTTGAGTGCCCAGGATCACATCCTGAAAACATGGAAATATCGACCAGGCAACGATTTTGGTGATTCGTCGGTCAAATGCTGCTGCCCGGGGAGCCAGGTATCCGCCTAAAGATGCACCGATAATCGTTATATTATCTAATTGAAAGTAGTCTAAAACGGCTTTTACCGGCTTTTCCCATTGATGCGTAAAATGCAGTCCTTGAAGCCGCATGACGCCGCCCTGCCCGGGGCCTTCAAAAAGATATACTTCAAATCCCTGCTCACGCAAGTATAAAGCTGGAAAAAGAAATTCTTCAAAATAACTGTCATTTCCGCCATGAAGCAAAATGATTCCCTTGTTTTTAGTAGTTGGTTTCAGATGCCAGACCGGCAATTTGGCTTGTTTAAAAGGAACTTTATATTGGGTAATGATCGGCTCAGTACCTGTAAAAAAATCAGCAAAATATTGGTAGAATAAATTTGTGGCCAGTTTATAATATTTCTTTTTATCGGGATCACCATCATACATGAAAAACTCGCTCATTCGGTAATAGGCAATCGCATTTTCGGTTCGGCCGTCAGCGATGGCAATATCACCAAGGCGGATAAGTTCTCTTTTCCAATCAGCGCTGGTCTTGATTTTTCCGGCAATTGGCTTGACATCTTCTAATCGGCCGCCATCCCAGTTAATTAAACGATTGAGTTGAAAGTCAAAATTCTTTTCAGGATTTAACTTATATACACCGCATTTAAAGGCAATAGCCTGATGAATCTTGTATTTATCCATAAAATGCCTCCTGTTTATCTATAAGTCAATGTCGTCATGATTATGATACCATAAATTTTCCGGGATGGGTATCATGAATTTGGGGGACAAGTATACGCAATAGGATATAGTATAGTTGCATAAAGCATAAGTGTAATTGGAGCAAGCGCTTTAAAATCGGATAGGTAAAAAGTTTATATGAGTACTGATATGGACCTGAATGGAAAAGTAAATTTTCATCTCAATTACATAATTTTATGATACAATGATTACAGGAGTGTGATAGCAATGAAAGATAATAGATTATTTAGAATATTGTATTATATTTTGGAAAAGGGGAAGGTCACAGCCCCTGAGCTGGCGGATAAATTTGAAGTTTCGGTCAGGACGATTTACAGGGATATTGATTCGCTTAGTAGTGCCGGGATCCCGATTTATGCCGTTCAGGGGAAAGGAGGAGGAATTGAGATTGCAGCTGACTTTGTCCTCAGTAAATCTTTGCTTACAGAGAAAGAAAAAGAACAGATCATGGCTGCCCTTCAAGGCCTGAACAGCGCAAATAAGCAGCATGAAAATGAGCTGTTAACTAAGTTATCTGCGCTCTTTAAAATGAAAAATACCAACTGGATCGAAGTGGATTTTTGTAATTGGCAAAATAACCGGTTGTATGACAAAATTTTTAATCAAATAAAGTCAGCGATTTTAAGCCGGAATATCATATCTTTTGCCTACTTTAGCAGTAATGAGGAGGAAACCAGCCGCCGGGTAAAGCCGGCACGTTTATTGTATAAGGGGCAGGATTGGTATTTATATGCTTTTTGTTTGCTGCGGAATGATTTCCGGTATTTTAAGCTGTCCCGGATTAAAAATTTAGAGATCTTGCCGGTTAATTTTGAAGATAGCTTTGAACATGTGATTTTAAAAAAAGAAAATAAGACTGAGCCGACCATTCGTTTAAAACTAAAGTTTGACCGCCGGGTGTCTTTTCGGGTTTATGATGAACTAAATGAAGAAATTAGGGAGGATGCACAAGGGAATTTACATGCAGAAATCGAAATGCCAAAGGACTATAATTTATATAGTTATATTTTTTCCTTTGGTGATGCTGTCGAAGTATTAGAACCGCCGGAAATACGATTACAGATCCAAAAAATAATAAATAAAATAGCCCAAAAATATAAAACATGACGGAAGGTGTCAAGTTTCATCCTGTATAATGATAACAACATATGCAAAGGAGGAAGTATTATGCCAAGGCCAACTACAAAGAGTGATTTAATTAGTGCTGCAACGGAAAATTATGAAAAACTTCAGTTATTGATTGGAAAATTAACAGAGGATGAACAAAATACACCTTTTGATTTTTCAAGGGACGAAAAGAAGAAAGAAGCTCATTGGAAAAGGGATAAGAATCTCAGAGATGTTTTAATTCATCTTTATGAATGGCATCAATTAGTTTTAGAGTGGGTTGATTCGAATACTGGTGGGGTGGAAAAACCATTTTTGCCAGAGCCATATAACTGGAAGACATATGGAGAGATGAATATTGCATTTTGGGAGAAACATCAAAATACTTCACTTAAAGAGGCAATGATGATGTTAGAGCAATCTCACCATAAAATATTGAAATTAGCAGAGAGCTTTACCAATGAGCAGTTATTTTGCAAAGGAGTATATCAATGGACAGGTGGCAGCACTTTGGGCGCATATTTTGTCAGTTCCGCCCCTAGCCACTATGATTGGGCAATCAAAAAGCTTAAGGCTCATCAGAAGAATTGTCAGAACCGGTAAATTTGTCAGTTAAAAGTATGGTCAATTTGGCGGCAGACTATAAGAAACTTTAAAGGGGATGTTGTATTTTAAGATTTGGCATAAGATGGAATCCTGGTGATTTACCAGAATATCTAGTGTGAAATCAATGCTTGGCAACAGTCCCTTTTTCGATTTCAGATAGAAATTTATAGGGAAATATGGTAAAATATACAAATAAAATTGGACATAACTAAGAAATAATTTGTGGAAGCGGACGCAGGAGGTTAATTTTGCAAAAATTAAAGATATTTTATTATAATTATATTACCTGGATCTACACCTTACAGTATATTTTCTTTTCCATGATCCTTTTGCTGGTCGTTTCCTTGATTGATTTGCGGATCATACCACTACACCAATATTTACCGGATGTCATAAAGTTAAAAGTTGATTTTTCGCAAAGTATCTTAATTACTTTGTCAGCAGCTTTTCTGACCATTACCACCTTTACCTTTTCCACCATTCTGACCGTGTTAAATACTTATGCCTCCAGCTTTACACCCAGAGTAGTTGAAAATTTTATCAATATGAAAATCACTTTGAAAGTGCTGGGGATTTTTATTGGCGGCTTTTTTTACTGTGTGGCCTGCTTGGTTTTTACCAGGGATTTTTTTGAAAATGAGTTTATTATTGCTGGCTTTGTAGCTATTTTGTATTCTGTTTTGTGTATCATGTATTTTGTTGTATTTATTCAACAAGTGATTACACAATTTCAAGGAGTGAATGTTATTTTAGACATTGCTAATAAAGCTCAGACTGTTATTGATTCTGAACTGGAACGCAGAAAAGAGAGCACTTCTTTTGCGGTTAAAGAAAATTTTGCCAGCATCCCGATACGATCGGGTAATTCCGGCTATTTCAGCAGTATTGATCTGGATTCAATCACTTCGTTGTTGGCCACGGGGGAAGGTTATTTAAGGATCGACAGTAAAATTGGGGAATATGTTGCAGAAAATACCACAATTGCAACATTATATTTGCAGGATGGTGTGGATGAAGAAATTTCGGAAAAGGTGCTGAACTACTTTATTTTCCAGGATAAAAAAATGGAAACCACCGATTACCGGTATAATATTACTAAGCTGCTGGAAATTGCCTTGCGCGCAATTTCTCCGGGGATCAATGATCCGAATACGGCCATTCACTGTATTAACAAACTGGGGGTATTATTATCGACATTTGCCCAAATAGATAATTACCATATTCAAAAAGCGGAAAATAATAAATTTAGAATTTATTACAGTTCGTATTCCTTTCAGGAAGATTTAGCAACTTTTTATCTTCCGTTGATTCATTATGGAAAAGAGGACTTGCAGGTAATCATAGCCATTTTAAATAGCCTGATGGTATTATTTAATAATGCAACGGCTAATAATAAAGGCCATATTTTAGAGGTTGTGAATCATTTAAAGGTAAAAGTTGAAAAAACCATAGAAACGGAATTGGAAGCTAAGATCTTTGATCGGCATATCAGTTTTTTCTTTGAGTAAATAAGATTTTAACCTGACTCCAGCAAAGATATAAATATGAAGAAAAGTTTTAAATAAAGTATAGAAATAAAAGATGTATACAAAATGGGTTTAATAATTACAAAGTTAAGCAAGGATGTAAAAACGTAAGCAGTAAGGCAGAGTATAAATAATGAAAAGCAATAGTTATGTTAAGGAGGAGTGAAGATGATTAAAGTTGCAATTATTGGTGCCGGGTTTATGGGCGGAGTTCATGCCAATGCTTATAGTCAGATGGATAGCGGAAAAGTGAAAGTGATGGCAATTTGCGATAAAAATCAAGAGGCAGGGGAGAAGTTTGCCCAAACATATGGTTGCCGTTATTTTAATGACTTTGATGCAATGATAAATGAAATAGAAATAGACCTGGTTGATATTTGCCTGCCAACTTTTTTGCATGAAGAATATGTCATTCGGGCTGCCCAAAATAAGAAGAATATCTTTTGCGAAAAGCCGGTGACATTAGATACAGCCAAATTGGAGCGGATGATGGCTGAGGTTGAAAAAAATGATGTCATGATGATGGTTGGCCAGGTTCTCAGGTTTTGGCCGGAATATGTCAAAGCCAAAGAGTTAATTGAGAAGAAAGACTTGGGTGAGATCAACTATGTGTTTGCGGCCAGATTATCAGAGCATCCCAAATGGAGCGAATGGTATTGCAGACCAGAAAACAGTGGTGGCGGAGTTTTAGACTTGCATTTACATGATATTGATTTTTTATGCTGGCTATTTGGAGAAGTAAAATCGGTTTATGCTACCGGTAAACAAAATAAGATCGGCAGTTGGAATTTTGTCAGCACGATCTTAGAGTTTGTAAATGGGGTTTCGGCAACTATTCAAGGGGTCATGGAAATGACGGATGGCTATCCTTTTACAATGGACTTAAAAATTGCCGGTACGAAAAAAACTTATGAGTATGTTATGAAAGCCGGAAATAATTTGGAGGAAATTGGAAAATCAAAGCGGGATGCCTATTTGTACGAAAATGGCATAGCCCATAAGCTGCAAATCGAAGAAAAAGATGCCTATCAATTGGAACTGGAACATTTTATTGATTGCCTTATTCAAGAAAAAAATTCGGAAATCATCAGCATGGCAGAAGTCAGGAATGTCCTTTACACCATTGAAGCCATCAAAAAGTCTTTGGAAACTGGATGTAAGGTAAAAGTGGAATGAACAGTTAAAGGAGCATCCCATGAACATATTATCTGAAATCAAAAAAGATCGACAGATTTGGAAGTTCTGTTTTTATGGGCTTTTAAAAAATCTTAATTTTTTTGAGCCTTATTTACTCATTTATTTATTGGGAATGGGGTTTTCTTTGTTTCAGGTGGGGGTTCTTTTTTCTATTCGGGAGATTATGGTGTATTTATTTGAAGTTCCCTCTGGGGTTTTTGCAGATTATTATGGCAAGAAAAGGGAATTGATGATTTGCTTTAGCTGCTATATTTTTTCTTTCCTTTTGTTCTTTTGGGGTGGCGACTTTTGGCTGCTGATCATTGCCATGATTTTCTATGGACTGGGTGAGGCGTTCCGCTCTGGTACCCATAAGGCGATGATTTATTCTTATTTAGAGCAGAAAAATTGGTTTGTCCATAAGACCTTTGTCTATGGACGGACACGCTCATTTTCGTTAATTGGTTCTTCATTTTCAGCATTTTTATCAATTGCTTTTATATTAAATTTGCCAAGTGTACGTTGGATCTTTTTGCTGTCGGTGATTCCCTATCTTCTTGATTTTCTGTTGATTATGTCTTATCCTGATTCATTGGATGAAAGACAGGCCACTGACTGGTCATTTGCTGATTTTTTTGGTATGGGTATTCATCAATTAAAATCAGTTTTTGATAATACAATGTTGCGGCGGACTTTATTAAATTCTGCACTCTATGATTCGGTGTTTAAGACTATTAAAGATTATATTCAGCCAATATTAAGTGGAGTGATTTTAAGTCTGGCAGCTGTAAATTGGCTGTCGTTAGAACCAGAGGATGGTGTTAAAGTATATTTAGGTATGATTTATGGTATTTCCTATATCTTTAGTGCTGTTGCCTCGAAAAATATTTATCGTTTGAATCAGTATCAAACTTCCGAAAAACTTTTGCATCTGACATTTATGGTAACAGGAGTAGTGGCGATCCTGATCGGCAGTGGGATACAATTTCAATTTACGTGGCTGATCATTTTTTTATACTTGGGCCTTTATATTATAAAGGCTGCCAGGAGACCGATCGTAGTTGATGTCCTGGGCGATCATATGAAAAAGACGGAAAGAGCAACAGTTTTATCAGTGGACAGCCAGCTGACTTCACTTTTTATGATGATTATGGCTCCGCTGTTTGGATGGGTGGCTGACCGCTTTTCCATCAGCTTTCTTTTTTATGGAATTGGATTTTTTTTCTTATTGGCCAGTTTGGGTTTTAAAAGATCCGGACAATAAGAAGGATGAAGAAAGTTGGAACTTAGCAGTAGCTTTCTATGTGCTTCTGATTTTGACAATTAGTATGTGGGAACGGCTGCCAGAGGCATTGTTTTGTACTAGCCATAATATCATTACCTTATGCACTGCTGCTGCCGCTTTATTTTCAGCATTCTGGAGAATTTATTACTGTGTAGAGAAATAGGAGATCAAAGCAGGCTTTTATGATTCAATAGAAAATCATATATAAATTTGATAAGATATAAATGGCTGTTGTGCTCATTTTGATTTTTCGTGCTTTTACAATTTGCTTGGGGCAAATCCTTGCGCTTTATGTTAAAGGAGATAAAGATGATAATTGGCAATTTAAAACGCAAAATTTACCAATTGGATGGTTTCACGGAAGAAGAACTGGTATTTATGCTGGAGAATATCGGTCATGAAAATCCGGAGATTCGGGATGAATTGATTTATGGACTGTTTTGTGAGGGATTTGCAAAAGAATTATTTTCGATCGAACAAGCAAATACAGTAATTCAGTATCTTTTACAAAATAATTTATTGCTGAAAGACATGGATAAAATAGCAATTTCCTCAACTTTAGTCAGGAGCTTTTCGGCGCTTACTCTGGCTTTGATCATATATTATGATGATCAGAATGCTTCTAAGTATTATAGAATACTCACAGCGGAAGAAAGAGATCGGATTTTTCAATCAGGAGCGGAGCATATTGCCAATGAAAGGGATGCAACAGGCTACCTGGCACCTTATGGCTGGGTGCATACCATTGCCCATTCTTCTGAACTTTTACTGGCGATCGCAGGTCATTCCCTGGTTAATGAAAAAATAACAGAAGACATTTTAAATGGCATTTACAAGATGTTTATCAAACAGACAGAAGTATTTCGGGATAGGGAAGAAAAAAGGATTGGACTGGTTTTAATAGAAATGCTGGAAAAGGATCGGCTTTCGATTACCGGATTTATTAGCTGGATAAACCAATTTGCAGAATATTATGAAACTTCAAAGCTGAAGGAGGTAAAAGATTTCAGAAGCAAAGAAAATGTGGCAAATATGCTTAATTTTATATGGCTGTTGATTGGTGAGGAAGAAGTCAGGGAAGGAAAGGAAGCTGTTAAAGGATTTAATACATTTTAAGAAATGAAAATGACCTGGGAGTATTGGAGAAAAAGTAGATTCATTTAGTGCAGATAAGCTGGAAGAAGTGAAATGGTAAAATGTTTTAAATAAGGAGGATGTTATGTCCGATTATTGTGTGATTATGACTAGTGTACCAAATGGAGAAGTTGCAGATAAACTATCAAAAAAATTATTAACAGAAAGACTGGTGGCCTGCATTCAAAAGCAAAAAATCGAAAGTACCTATCTGTGGCAAGGCGAAATCGTAAATGATAATGAGATTTTACTGCTTTTAAAAACCAAAAAAGAAATGTATCAAAAGATAGAAAGCCTTATGGAGGAATTACATCCTTATGAAGTGCCGGAAATACTGGAAATCGGAGTAGAGAGAGGACTACATCGGTATTTGCAGTGGATGGATGAGGTGGTTGGGGATATTTCCGTGACATGCTCAATCTTTCACCCCGAACTTTTTGCCCTTAAAGACAAGCCCTACAAAGATTTTAACAAAAAGCTGATTCCTAATATTTCGGAAGATACGATGATTGGCATTCGCACACCGGAGCTTAGAAAATTAGCGAAAAAGCTATGGAAAGAGGACCGGCAAAAGTGCCTGGACTTTATGGATGACCTGCCTCATACATACTTTGAGGAAAATAATTTACATGCCTTTTTGATTGAAGAAATCAAAGATTTGCAGGAAACGATTAAGCAAGCAGAGCAGTTTTTACCATATATTGATAATTGGGCAACTTGTGATGTCTTTTCGCCAAAGGTATTTAAAAGACATCCGGATATTTTGCTGGAATATATCAAAAAATGGCTGAAATCGGATAAAACCTATACTATTCGCTATGGTATTGGATTGCTTTTATCCAACTATTTGGATGCGGAGTTTCAGCCGGAGTATTTGGAATGGGTATGTGCGGTAAAGTCGGAGGAGTACTATGTCAAGATGATGATTGCCTGGTATTTCAGCTTTGCTCTGGTCAAACAATATGATGAGACACTTCCCATTATAAAAGAACAGAGACTGGAAAAATGGACACATAATAAAGCTATTCAAAAGGCAAGAGAAAGCAGCCGGATTTCAAAGGAAAGGAAAGAGCTTTTAAATAGTTTGAAAGTTTAGTCTAAAACTATCAACACAAAGGAAAAGTTGAAAACAAAACCAGTATAAAAAATATGAGCAGATGCGTAGTGGAAAATACTTGTATTTTTCGGTTAAACAGATAAAATGGTGATATACTTATGGAAAGTGAATGGTAGATAGTAACCATAGGAAGATAGGGAACGAAATCGTAAGTCGGTGGGAGAAGGAAAGGTGTGTGAAAAGGATTGGATAAGCTAACGATCAAAAACTTGATTGAAAAATTAAATTACGACGAATTAATGGATTTGACTATGCATATGGCTTCTTTAAGTGAAACAGCTCAAAATGTTTTGCTTGATTTTTGTATGCAGCATGAAAAAGATAAAAAGAGTGCAAATTATGTTTTGATAGTGGAGCAACGGTTGATGCAATATTGGAGAGAAGCGGAATCCATTATTGCCGAATTTGACTGTTATGGAGGAGGAAGGGAAGAAGAGGAAGAGATAGCATATGATTTACTGGAACAAATGAAAGAGTTGATCGAAAACAATACTTTGCCTTGGCCGGTAAGAAAATCGCTTTTAGACGATATCATGGACTGGATTTATTCTGATAACAGTGGATTTTCGGATTATCTGATAGATCTTACTTTTTTGTTGTGTGTAAAAAAGCAAGAAAAAAAGTATTTGGCAGATTTGTTATCAAAAGCACGCAACAGCTATTATCAAGACATGGCCGCAAAAACTTATTTGGAAATTGGAGAGAATGAAAAATTTTTACAAATAAGAGAAGCAAATTTAGAATATGCTTCAGATTATGTTCAACTGGCAAAGTATTATCAAAGAAGGAAAGATGGAAAGAAGGCGTTGGAAATTGCCTGGAATGGATTGAAAAAATGTCAATACATAAAAGATGAATTATACGAATTTTTATATAAATACTATAATAAAACCAAAGATGAAATTTCACTGGAAAAGCTGTATAAAAATTCATTGAAAGAAAAGAATGACAGAATGGTCGAATTAATGTATCGGCATTATAAAAAGGCTGGAAACTATAGCGGGAAAAAAGAAGCCCTTTTGCGATTGCTTTATCATGGAAGGGATCAAGATGTATTAAAGTTATATAAGGAATGTAGAAATGAATTGACAAAGGATGATTTTGCAAAGGAAGAGCAGGGAATTATCAATATAATAAAAAAGACAAGTCTATCGGCATATTTTGATATTTTACTGGAAAAAGATCAAACAGAGGAAATCTTGAATTATTTGATGAAAAATGGCTTATCAACTTCTGACTGGACACTGGATATGGGCAAATACTGCGATAAACTTGCCAACAAACATCCAAGAGAGATTGTCGAAATCTATTGGAATGAAGTGGAAGGGTATTTGTGTATAACCAATCAGAGGTATTATGATCGTACCGCCTTTGTATTAAAGAAAATAAAAAAAATCATGCAAAAGCAAAAATGGCTGGATGAGTGGGAGGAAAGATACCAAAAATTGCTGGAAACCCATAAAAAGAAAAAACTATTATTAAGTATGTTGAGAGATTTATAGAGAATTGTTTGAAGGCGCAGATGAAATAGAGTTATGTATGGATGGACTTTGCAAAAAGATAAGCAGAAAGAGGTAGTATATGGGTAAAATATTGGGAATTCAAATTAAAAACTACGGTTCTTTGAAAGATGTTAAAATGGGAAAACTATTATTTGATAAGAGGGAAAAGGAACTGTCCAATATGAATGCTGTCATAGGGCAAAGTGGCACCGGGAAAAGTACTTTGGCGGATGCTTTTGGTTTCCTGGCAGATTGTTTGGATAAAGGGGTTGAAGTGGCATGTGATCTCAATGGCAGAGGGGGATTTGAAAAAATTATTTCGCAAAATGCAGAAGATCCTATTTACTTTGAAATTTATTACAGAGAAACCAGTAATGAATCACCAATTACTTATGAACTATCTATAGGAATGAAAGAGGGCAGACCAATTGTTGAGAAAGAAAGATTGCGTCAGAGAAGAAAGGGGCAACCCTACGGTGGGCCAATGTCATTTTTGTATCTTGAATACGGCAAAGGCTTTGCGTTTAAAGGAGTTAGTGGTGGTTATGATGAAGAAAATAATGAAGAAGTTGGTGAAAAAATAGAAGTCCAACTGGTTGATGCCAGACAACTGGGGATTGTGACATTAGGAGAGCTGCGGGAGCATCCAAGAATTGTAAAATTTAAGAACTTTTTGAAGAATTGGTATTTATGCTATTTCAGTCCTTCC
The DNA here is from genome assembly GCA_003858485.1 of Clostridiales bacterium COT073_COT-073. GTDB lineage: Bacteria > Bacillota > Clostridia > Lachnospirales > Vallitaleaceae > W11650. The sequence continues at coordinate 87,779 of RQYD01000020.1, read as the reverse complement.
GCTGCACGTGAAATTCCGAATGCCGGCCCCCAAAAATATTTAAATCGATTAGGAAACAATGTAAATAATGTAGCGCAATATTTCTACAGAGAGGATCCTAAAACCTTTTTGAAGGTATTACAAAGCATTCAAACAAAGCTTCCCGGTATTGAAGAAATAAAACCGGTAAAGCTTGTAAACGGTCAGCTGGTGCTGGAGTTTTTGGAAAAGGGCTTTAAAGAACCCTTTTATTCACAGAAAATGTCCGATGGCACTTTGAAGTTATTTGCATATTATCTACTTTTACACGCGAGAGATGCCAGACCGTTGATTTTTATCGAAGAACCGGAAAATGGGCTTTACCATAAATATTTAGCGGATTTGGCGGTTCAAATGAAAGAAAGTATTAAGGGAACATATTCCAAGCAACTTTTTATCACAACACATAGTCCTTTTTTTGTCAATGCACTGTCTCCGGATGAAGTTTGGGTTTTAGAAAAAGATGAAACAGGATTTTCCAGCTTGAAGCGTGCTTCAGAATATGACTTTGTTCAAGATTTATGTGAATCGGAAATTGGATTGGGCGACTTGTGGTATAGCGATTATTTTGGATAATGGAGGAGGGCAGGTGATGGAATATAAATACATATATTTTTTAATGGAAGACCTTTCAGGGGGAATCATAGTAGAAAAAATAATGCAGAAGTATAAAAAAGAGCAAAAGGTTGACTATAAAATTAAGAGCTTTAAAGGGATGGGAGGAATTCCTCAAAAAATAAGCAAGGCTTCTCAAGCAAAGACAAAGCAATTATTATCAAGTCTTCCAAACTATTTAAAGGGATTTGACAAAGCGTTAGCACACATGGAGGGGAAGAAAGCAGTATTTGTAATATTGGACAGTGATGATAATGACTGCGTAAAACTAAAAGAAGATTTAGTAAAAATGTATCAAGAGCTAAATATTTCGTTGCAAGTATATTTTTGTATTGCAATCGAAGAAATGGAAGCTTGGCTGTTGGGGGATAAAAAAGCTTTAGTATGTGCATATCCTGATGCTAGATTAAATATTCTGCAAAAATATATGCAGGATAGTGTTATAGGCACTTGGGAATGTCTGGCAGATGTGGTACATAAGCAAGGAGCAAAGCATTTTGATAAAAAAGTGTATTATGAGATTGGAAAATTTAAATGTGAATGCGCTGAAAAAATAGGAAGATATTTAGATATTAGAAATAATAAATCTCCTAGTTTTAATTTCTTCTTGAAAAAACTTGATCAATTTTGCGGAATAATTTAGAAGTGATGTAAGGAAATAACCGGAGTGACAAGTAAGAAAATGTCGCCGGTGGATTCGACAATTGATAGCAAAGTCACTTTATATCTCCAGAGGATTTTTGGGAGCTGGATTCTGCGTTTATCCTTTAGCATTGGATTTGTGGAGGTACTATGAGATTATTTATTGCGATTACGTTTTCGGATGACTTTAAAAAACATCTGATAGAGCTGAAACATCAATGGAGGCAAATGGGAGTGAAAGCCAATTTCACCTTGGATGAAAATCTGCACTTGACTCTTTGTTTTATTGGGGAAACACAGCAATCAGAAAGGATAAAAAATGTTTTGAAAAAAGTAGAATTTCCGGATTTTGAGATTGAGATATCTAAGGTTCAAGCCTTTCGGGATATGCTTTGGTTGGGAATCAAAAAGAATAATACTTTGGAGCAAGTAGCAAAAGATATCCGTTTCGAACTTGACAAAGCAGGAATCGATTATGACAGAAAAGCGTTTAAAGGGCATATCACATTGGCAAGGAAAGTGATAGGGGATGTCCCAAAATTGCAGCTCCCTATTGCAAAGATGAAGGTGACAAAGATATCCTTAATGAAGTCGACCAGAGAAAACGGAAAGCTGGTATATACAGAGATTTAGAGATGACATGGAAGCGAGCTTGCAAGTGATTAGCTTTCCTAAAAACTGTGCGAGAGACAACTTAGGAGTTGTGAGGCACGCTCTAAAATGATTGTCTTTCGAAAGAGGCCAAGCGTGCCTCAAGTATGCTCACGTCGACGAAAGCTTAGGACACCGAGAGGCAAGGAATTGCGGAGCAAATCCTGTTCGACAACAACGAGAACGAGTGCTTGTAAGGAAGATATCCGGTGAGCATACCCTCACGTAAGATTCGATAGTTTATGTACATGACTCGAGGGTGTGAACACCAGTGCATAGAAACTTCCCTAAAAACTGTGCAAAAGATAACTTAGAATTTATGTAGACAAACTAAGATAATAAAAGCAAATCCAGATAAAAGATTTTATCTGAAAACCTATAAAGAAAATCCTGCTAGACATCTTTATGAAAGAGTGGGATTTAAAATATACGATCAAACTACTACACATTGGCTTATGGAAAAACTATAATAACTTTCGGTTTACATAAGTCAAATTATCAAAGCGATAACCATAAACAACATTAAATTTTGAAATGAGAAGGAAATAACCATGCAAAAAGTAGAAAATATTATCATCGGTTTTGGAAAAGCAGGAAAAACATTGGCAGGCTATCTTGGAAAGCAAGGGCAAAAGACGGTACTTATTGAGAAAACACCAAACATGTATGGAGGGACTTGTATTAATGTAGGGTGTATTCCCTCCAAGGCTTTGTCCGTTAAGGCAAACCGTAAGAAATATAGTGAAAAAGAGCAAGCTGAGTATTATGCGCAATCGGTAAAGGAAAAGAAGAACTTGATTGCTCTTTTAAATAAGGCCAATTATGATAAGTTGGCAGGGGTGCCGAATATTGAGATTGTAGATGGGATGGCCAGTTTTCTGGACGAGCATAGAGTTTTGGTGGAACATGAAGGAGGTACTACCGAATATCAGGCGGAAAAAATCTTTATCAATACCGGCTCCAAATCTTTTATTCCAAGAATCGAGGGTCTTTCGATATCAGAGCGCATTTTAACCAGTGATGAAATCATGAATCTGGAAACCTTACCGAAGAAATTGACGATTATTGGTGGTGGCTTTATTGGCTTGGAATTTGCCAAGACTTATGCGGAATATGGCAGCAAGGTTACTATTTTAGATTCTTCGGAGAAGTTTTTAGCCAAAGAAGATGATGATATAGCCGAGGCAGTTTTTAAAAGTATGGAGAATCTTGGTGTCCACATTATTTTGAATGCCAAGGTACAAAAAGTTTCCGAAGAAGGCGAAGATACAAGCATTTATTATGAAATAGATGGGGAAACTTTGGAAATCAGGCAAGACTATATTTTAGTTGCTACCGGCAGAAGGCCGAATGTGGCTGACCTTAAGCCGGAAAATGCCGGAGTAAAACTGGGCGAAAGAGGAAATATTGAAGTCAATGAATTTCTGCAAACAAACAAGGAGCATATCTTTGCCATGGGTGATGTCAATGGCGGCCCTCAATTTACCTATATTTCATTGGATGACTTTCGAATTGTAAGAAATTTTTTGCAGGGCGAATCCTCTTATTCAACCAAAAGCAGAGCTTTTATTCACAGCTCCGTTTTTTTAAATCCTACTTTATCCAAAGTTGGCTTGGGAGAAAAAGAAGCCTTAAAAGAGGGCTATGATATTCAGGTATTTAAATTGCCGGTAGCGATGATCCCGAAAGCGAAGATTCTGGGCAACCAAATTGGTCTTTACAAAGCGGTTGTCGATAAGAAAACAAATAAAATCCTGGGAGCCACTTTGTTTGCAGAAGAATCCCATGAGGTCATCAACATTATTGCAACAGCAATGGCAATGGATGCAAATTATACTGTGCTGAAGAATCAAATCTTTACTCATCCGACTATGGCAGAGGCTTTGAATGATTTATTTCAGTAAAAAAAGAATATGACAGCGGCCATCAAAAATCATCAAAAGCATGATTTTGAAAGTAGACTCTGTGGGTATAAGAGGATCACAGAGCATTCCCGAAGAAAGCAAACTGTCAACCGAAAAAGGAGGGATCACCATAAAAAGGACATGGATAATCATAGGAATTGTTCTGGGAGTGGTTTTGATACTTGTTTTATTTTATTTCATAGCTCAATTTTTTACCTGGAAAAGGACATATCGCCGGGTTGAGCAGTATTTGGAAGAAAAATATTTGCAAAAGTTTCACTGTTTTACGGATTTTGGCAGACCGAAAGATTATGCAAAAGCAGGTCCTTTTGGCGGGGTTGCTTATTATGAGGTTTATGTCAGCCCGGTGGAAAGTCCTGAAAATCTCTTTATTTGCTTAATTGACAAAGAAAAAGAACCATATTTAGACTACTATGTAGAGTCAACTTTGGCACATTCTATTTTACCGGAGATAAAAGCAAAAATTGCGGAGCAAATTCAAAGCTTTCAAGTAGATGTGGGAATTGAATCATGGAACATTTTGGAGGATGAATACATCACCAGAGGCGGGAAAGAATTGACATTTTCCAAAGTATGGGAAATTTACGAGCAAAATCCCGGAATTTCACCGCTGCACACCGAGATTGTAGTGATTGTGCCAAAAGAGGAAATTATAGATTTTCCGGAACTGCTGAAAGCAGCTATGAATTTGTTAAAAGAGAAAAGCTTCGGTATAAAGATTGAGTTGACTTTACTTGTGATGTCTGGGCAAGAATATCAAAATTTTGGTTTTCAGAAGGCTATAATACCACCGGGACAGGTACTTTGGCTAGGGGAAAATGCATGGGCATATCGGGATAGAGAGTGGATAACATTTATGGTAAGTAATAAGGATGATTTTTCCGGTGAGGAGTTCAAGGAATATTTGCAGGAAACAATCGAAAAATATGAGAGCAGCAATGAAAAAGCAGAGTAGAAAATAACGGAATTGGTAAAGCTGAGCAACTAAAAAAGGAGGAGTACTAAATGGGAATGATAGCTAATTATCAATATATCAGTGATAAGCAATTGGATGAATTAAAAAAAATGAATCCCCAAGAAAACGAGGAATATTTTGATATGATTGAGGAGTGGAATGAAGAGGAAGAAACTCTTTTGGATATTGATAAAATGTGGGATGTTTTGCATTTTGTATTGACCGGAGTGGATAGTTCTGCCCCGATTGAGGGTGATGCCCTAAGTGAAGCAATTGTCGGAGAGGTTTCAATAGATTCCGAAGAATTTATTGCTTACAGCTCAAAGGAAAGACTGCCGGCAATTATAGATGCCTTGGAGCATTTTGATATTGAATCAGCCCTGGAAAATTTCAGTATGGAAAAGTGTAAAGCCGCTGGGCTGTATCCGAATATTTGGGATTATGAGGAAGAAACCGAAGAAATCATGGAGGAAATTACAGATTATTTGGAAGGAATGAAAGCTTTTTATAAAGAAGTTGCTGCCAGGGAAGGCAATGTCATGGTAACGATCTATTGATTATATGACATTCTAGTTTAAAGAAACGAAGCCGACTTTTGGCATAATACAGCAGCAGACAGATGATAAAAGAAAGGAGTAACCTATGAGAAAAGATTTAGGAAAATTACCGGCCATTTTTCCAATGCCGGTGCTGATGGTAGCGGCATATGATGAAAAAGGGAAAGTCAATGTGATGAATGCGGCTTGGGGAACCATGTGCGATATGGATAAGGTATTATTGATCCTGGATGAAAACCATAAGACCACCAAAAATATTCGTCAGGTCAAGGCCTTTACCGTTAGTCTTGCTGACAAAGAGCATATGGATGTGGCCGATTTTTTTGGAATTGCCAGTGGCAATAAAATGGAGGACAAATTTGAGCGAACAGGCTATACGGCAATTAAAAGCAGCTTGATCAATGCGCCAATAATTGAAGAATTTCCGGTGACTATGGAATGTGAACTGGCAGAAATTGTGGAAACAGAAAATATGTATGCGATTGTGGGTCGACTTGTTAATGTGTCAGCCGAAGAAAAAGTTTTGTCGGAAAACGGAAAGATTGACCCGGGAAAACTCAATGCTCTGGTGTTTGATGCTTTTCAGTCAGGCTATTATGGAATTGGTGAAAAGCTCGGACAGGCCTGGAGTGCAGGTAAGCAATGGATGAAGAAGTAAATACTGCTTCAAATAGAAATTGAGGAAAAGACCAGAAATTGGTGAGATAAAATATAAAATAATTGATCGGAACGACAGGTCATTTGTGTTAAATGCTTTTTGGCAGTTTAACAGCTAGTTATTCCGGTCTTTTTGATTGAGAAAAATTAAGATTTATGCTAAAATGATAAGTAATCTTATAGAGAGAAAATAAGGATCACAAAAGTTAGAAACGGAGAAAGAAGTTAATGAGAGTGCATATTGTTTCCCATAGCCATTGGGACAGAGAATGGTATCAAACTTTTGACCAGCATCGAATGAAGCTGGTGGAGCTGTTTGACGACTTATTGGAACTTTTTGAAAAGGACGAGGAATTTCGTCATTTTCATTTGGATGGTCAAACGATTGCTTTGGATGATTATCTGGAAATACGACCATATAAAAGAGAAGCCTTGAAAAAGGTAATTGAGCAAGGGAAATTAATTGTGGGTCCCTATTATATGCTTCAGGATGAACTGCTTTTAACAGGTGAGGAAAATGTCCGTAATGCCTTGGTGGGAAAGAGCTATGAAAAAGAATGGGGCAAATATATGCCGAAAATTGGTTATTTTCCGGATACTTTCGGACATATCGGCCAGCTGGCGCAAATTTGTGCCAAATCCGGTTGGAAATATGCTTTTATCGGTCGGGGTGTTAAACCAATTGGCTTTGATAATCAGGTGCTAAAAGATGAAAGCTTTGTATCGCAGTATTCGGAAATGTGGCTGGAGGCACCGGATGGCAGCCGGGTATTGGCGATTTTATTTGCCAATTGGTATAGCAATGGCAATGAAATTCCGGTGGAGGAAAACGCAGCCAAAGCCTTTTGGGACAGCAGACTAGCCGCTGCTAAGAAATATGCATCAACCGATAGTTTATTAATGATGAATGGCTGCGATCATCAGCCGGTGCAAAAAGATTTAAGCGCAGCCCTGCACACAGCTCGGCGCCTTTATCCGGAGATTGAATTTGTACACAGCACTCTGGAAGAATATGCTAAAGAAGTAGAAGCAAAGTTGCCACAGGATTTAGCGGTGATTTCCGGCGAAATGACCAGTCAGGAAACCGATGGCTGGTACACCTTGGCCAATACCGCATCCAGCCGGATTGAATTGAAAGAGGCCAATATCCGGATTGCCGATAAGCTGACGACCCTGGCGGAACCGCTGAGTTATCTGTTAAAAGAAAATATGCCTTATCCGCAGGATGAGCTGACCTATGCCTGGAAAACCTTGCTGCAAAACCTGCCACATGACAGCATTTGTGGATGCAGCATTGATCAGGTCCATAGAGAAATGCTGACCAGGTATCAAAAAGCTGAAGATACGGTTGATTATATTATTGCCAGGAGTTTTGAAGTTTTTAAAAAGCAGGTGAAAACCGATGATCTGCCGGAAGGGACGATTCCTTTCCTGGTGCTGAATCCTGCGCCTAATGCCAAAGAAGAAGTGATCAAGGGTATTTATCCGGTAAAAAAGCATTATTTTAGAGATAGTAAATTATGGCCGGATAAATTATTTGATGAAGTGGAAAGCTTACCACATGCGGAATATGCTCTTTACCGGGCAAATGGTGAAAAAGTTAATGCCAAAGTGACTTTTAAGGAATGCCTTTTTGGCTATGAACTGCCGAACCATGCCTTTCGCCAGCCCTATATTTCTGAAAATTATGAGATCGAGTTTTTACTGGAAAGTCCGGCACAGTCCTGGGAATGCTTTTATTTAAAAGAAGAAAAATCGGTGGCAAAGGCAGTGTTGAAGGAAAAACTTCGTTTTGAAAATGATTTTTACAGCTTGGAAATGAAAAATAAGCAGTTGGTTTATCTGGATAAGAAATCAGGCAGATTTTCTGCACAGCTGATTGCCTTTGAAGATACCGGTGATATTGGTAATGAATATATTTATTTTGCACCCCAAAATGATCAGCCAATTGATAGCAGACTGGTATCGGCAAAGGTCCTGACGGAGGAGGAGTTTTGCAGTAGTTGGGAGCTGGTGTATCAACTGATCATTCCTGAACAGGCGGAAGAGCTCCTGCAAAGAGAGCAAAAAGGCCTGGTTGAATTTAAGGAAAGAAAAGCCGGCCGGAGTAAGGAAATGACGGAGTTGAATGTGACAGTAAAACTGGATTTATGGCAAGCTTCCCGGACGATTCGAACGAAGATCAGCTTTGAAAATAAGCAAAGAAATCATCGTCTGCGTTTATTGGTGGATGGTATGTGCCCACAGGCGAATACTCATTTTGCTGACAGCAGTTTTGAAATCGTAACCAGACCAAATGGCGTATCATCCTATTGGAAAAATCCGAATAATCCGCAGCATTTACTGAAAATGGTTGGTTTTAAAGAAGAAGATTTCATGCTGGCAGTTTCGGCCTCCGGTTTACAGGAATATGAAATTACCAACAAAAATCAAATTGGCCTGACCCTGCTGCGTAGTACCGAAGAACTTGGTGATTGGGGATATTTCCCGACTGTGGATTCTTTGGGGCTTAGAAAGCATGAAATGGCAGTTGATATTGTGACTTATCCGGCTGAAGCTGAATGGACGGAAATTGGGAAATGTCTGTCTAAGGGAGTGGCTTCTTTGACTTCCATTATGCCAAGGCAAGAGGGCAGGAGGACTGGTAGTGGATACCTGAATGCTTTGCCGGTAGAAAATGGGATTTTTTATACTTCATTAAAAAAAATGGAGGAGGCAGCAGCCTATGTAGTCAGATATGTCAATTTATCAAAGGAGAGCAAGGACTTTGCAGTAGAAAAAGAACCGCAGTATCTTAATTTATTGGAAGAACCAATACAGGAACCAAAAACCATGCCGGCCTTTTCAATTCGGACTGAGAAATTGAAATAGAACCATTGCCAACTGGATAACCAAGGGAGATTGGGATGGAAACAGTAAGAGATTATAAATGTTTATCTTGCGGAGCAGGATTATATTTTGATCCTGCTTTACAAAACTGGAAATGTCAGTATTGTCGGAGCGTTTTCAACAAAGACCAGTTAGATAGTTATTATCGGGCCAAAGAAGAAAGAGAAAAACAAAGATGGGCGCAGCAGGGAAGAAAACAGGCAGCATCGGCTCAGCCGGTAGAGCTGGATGCTTATTTTTGTAAGAATTGCGGCGCTGAAATTGTTGGCGATCATGAAACAATTGCTACATTTTGCTTATATTGTAAGTCGCCAACGATCATCAAAGCTAGAATGCAGGGGGAATTTACACCGCGTTATATTATTCCCTTTGAAATCGACCATAAAAGAGCCAAAGAAATTTATGGGAAGTGGATCAAAAAGCATTTATTGGCACCGTCAGCCTTTAAAAGAGATGATGAAATTGATAAAATCAGAGGAATTTATGCCCCATATTGGCTCTTTCATGCCGACAATGTGCAGGTATATGTTCGGGGAACCGGCACGATTGACCGAGTTTGGCAGTCAGGCAAAACCGAATATACCGAAACTTCTTATTTTGCCGTCGAAAGAGGCGGGTTTATTTCTTATCAAAATGTGCCGGTTGATGGCTCTAAGAAATTAGATGATATGGCAATGATGTCAATTGAACCATTTTATTATGAGCGCATGACCAATTTTTCGATGGACTACATGACCGGCTTTTTTGCTGAGCGTTATGATGTTGATCGGGAAAGTTTGCAGGAAATGGCCAAGGACCGAATGAGTCGATTTGCCATCAGCAAGATCAACAGCACTCATAATTATTCCGGTTTTACGGAAGAATATAAAAATGTGAGCTTTCATGAAGTAAGAGCAGACTATAGTTTATTCCCGATTTATATTTTGACCAATGCTTATAAGGGTAAAAATATACAGTATATTATGAATGGGCAAACCGGTAAAATATATGGAGAGGTGCCGATCAGTTTTAAAAAATTATTTTCCGTGTTTTTTATCAGCTTTTTGATTGTATGGCTGATTTTGGGGATGGGGGGTGTTTTACTTGACTAAGAAATTGTGGTTAAGTGCATTTAGCATATCCTTACTGTTGATACTGCTTTTGGGAAATCATTTGTTTGCTCAGGAGCAATATGTGTTTGATGATTATGGTGTTTTCAGTGCGGAGGAACTAATTGAGATCAATCAGAAAATTGCAGAAATCAATGAAAAAACGGGAATTGATTTTGCAGTCATTTTTTTACGCGGGGTTCCGGCGGACAGTTCATCAAAGTATTATCATGAAAAAAACAAGGAATTTTTAAAGCATTATGATTTTGGCCAGGGAAAAGAAAAGACAGCGGTGGCAATGAGCGTGGATATGGAAAATCGGCATATTCAGGTCACCGCCCATGGCAAAATGTATAAAACTTATAAAAAAGATAAAAATATACAGGCAACTATTAAGGCAGTTGGAGTCAAACTGCGGGCTGATGATTTTAAGGGAGCGGTCCATACTTTTGTTAATTATAGCTTGTCCGCTTATAAAGAAACCAATAAAAATATATTTTTAAAATTAGCAGACAAATTATTTGACTTTTTCCCGCTGCTGGGAGCTTTGTTTATTGCATTATGTATAATGGCTGGAATAGCTCTGACCCATAATCGGACATCCCGAGTCGGAGGTGTCAGCTATGAGAAATTAAATAGTTTCCAACTGAATCATAGAATTGATCAGTTTCTTTATACCACTACCACCAGCAGAACAATTTCGGATAGTGATAATAGTGATTCCGGTGGTTATTCTAATGATTCGGATAGTAGTTATAGTGGCGGTGGCGGCAGTTTTTAAGAGGTCAGGCACAGCCCGATATATGCAAAGGGGCTATATGGTCTCACCGGAATGGCGGAATAAAAATTACCGGAGCAGCAAATGTAATCCCTATGCGGAGTTAAAGGAGCAGATACAAACTATTTATTCAGAGCGTAATAGCTGATATTTGCAGGAGTGCAAAAAAATTTACGGGGACAGGAATCGTTTTAGAGTAGAAAGTGAAAATAACTCTTGACTTGTCCGCTGGGGACAGTGATATCCTTTGGATACAAAGGAGGTGGCAAAATGCTGAGAAATGAAATTGAAAAAAATAGCGGTCTAACCAGGAAAGCGATTGAGTATTATGAAGAAAAAGGGCTGATTCAACCACTCAAAAATGCTAATGGCTATCGGGAGTATTCGGAGGAGGATTTAAAGATCTTACAAAAAGTTTCCACCTTTCGGAGGCTGGGTTTAAGTATTTCCGAAATTTCCGAATTGATCGAACATGGAGATGGCTCTCTGTCTTCGGTCCTTAGAAAAAAGCAAAGAGAAGGACAGGTACAAAAGAAAAAGCTGGAATTACTGGAAAAATTGGCGCTACAAGGTGATCTGGAAGACATTTTAACCGAGTTATCTGTTTTAGAAAGAGAAGAAAGCATTTACCGAAGGTTGGAGATCGTATTTCCCGGATATTTTGGCCAGATGTTTTTTGCAGCTTATCAACCATTTTTAAATGAACCATTGACAGAGGAAGGGGAACAGGCATTCCAGGAGTATATTACTTTTTTAGATCATATGCCGGAATTAAATTTGACCAAAGAAGAACAGGAGTGTATTGAAAAGCTGGCACAGGGTATTACCAATCAGGATATGTATGCATTTACCGCTCAAAAAATCAAGGCAATTGATAATGTGGACAGATGGCAGGAAGAAAATAAAGAAGTAATAGCACAATATAAAGCCTATAAAGCAAGTGAAGAATATCAAAACAGCTTGCTGAAGAAGATCCAGGATAAACTGAAAAACTATATGCTGGAAAGTGGCTATTATGCAGTGGCCATTCCCTTATTAAGAAAGTTTAGCAGGAGTTATGATCAATATTATCAGAAGATGCTGGAGGCGGATGAAAGATTGAGAGAGAATAAATAAGGAAAATGAAATAACAGATCAGGGCTATTGCACACAGGATTTACCTTTATGTGATAGCCTGTTTTATTGATTTTGCTGAAAACAAACCGGTGTTCATACTTTATTTAAGAACTCAGAAAGACTGTGGGAAAGTTGAGCTAAGAATTAATAAGTAAAAATAAAAACAGCTATAGAAAATGCAACAAATGAGATTCACTAAGAAAAACTTGTTAGTGTCAAAGGCGATATTTTACAGTTGTCTTTTGCAGGACATAATGTTACAATTAAAACATAAAAATACAATAAATACTATAAATACAGATGGTCGTAGATCTTGAAAAAATACCTAAGAACATTTGCAGAGCAACTTTTAACTATTTGAGTGGCATGTAAAGTGAGGCCTTTCATGGATTTAAAAGCAAAAATCATTGAACAATTAAAACAGTATCCTAAGAAAACTATCGACTTTTTCAGCTTACAGTCCATGTCTGGCGGAGGCTATGAAAAGCAGGAACTGAAAGCGGTGGTGGAAGCTTTATTAGCGGATAAGGTTTTGATCATACTCTCAAAAAATCCCAATTTAACGATCAGCAGCAAATTTCGGATCGATAAAACTGCCTTATACAAAGAAGAATGGGCTTTGATTCGGAGAATGGAATTGGAGCTTGACAGCAGAATTCATTTCGATTATTACTATAAATATCCACAAGAAATAGAAAAAGATAAAGAAATCCTGCAAAAAATCCACCACTCGATTCAGGAAGAAACAATTTTTGAGGAATTATATTTACCGGAACTTTCCCTTCGTCTGGTGGGAGATGAGAAATGGCTGGAGTATAAAGAAGGCAAGCAGTTTTTAAAAAAGATTGGGCTATGGGAGCGTTTTACTGTTGGCGACCGTTATGAGCCGATTGCCTTTGCTTTAAATCCAGTTTTTTTGAGTAATGTGCAAATGAAGTCAGCAGAGGATAGAATTTATTATCACCTAATTGTTGAAAATAAAACTACTTTCAAACAAGTCATGAATATTTTGGTATGGACGGAGCTTACAACCGTTATTTACGGACAAGGCTATAAGATTATTTCTTCCTGCCGAATGCTGGAAGATCAGTTGCCCTTAGAGGGAAAACATCAAATTCTGTATTTTGGTGATTTTGATAAAAAGGGAATTGAGATTTTTGATGCCCTGACCAGGCAAATCGAAGTGAGATTGCATCAGGAACTATATCAGGCATTATTAAAAAAAACAGCTGTTCGTGGTCATGAAAATCAAAACTGTGCCAAAGAAAAAATCGAAAGATTTTGTAGTCAGTTTGAAGGAGCTAAAGAGCTGATACAGTTAATTGAAAATGGCAGTTATTTGCCACAAGAAATGTTATCAGAAGAGGAAATGAAAAAAGTGTTAGTAAGGGGACAAAATGATAGATTATAGTAAAACCTTACAAGGTTATCATGAGCGAATGCAAAAGATTGCCCTTTTTCAAATATTTTCCGGTATGGATAGAAAAAGGAAACAGGACAAGTCCGGCAAAAGTATCAGTTATCCGGATCTGCTTTTATGCAGTCTTTTATTTTTCTTTGAAAATATGCTGGCCAGAAATTATAAAACCACCAAGTCCGATTTGGCGGATTATTTAAAAAGGACTTGCAGTATGACTTATCAACTGGAGGACAAGGAGTACTTAGCCATTGCTGTTGAAATTATTGAAAGTCTCAGACCTGCCGATGGCAAAAAGATGGAGTACCGTTTTTTTAATTTTGAAACTGAAAAAGAAGATGCCGTCAGTTATCATATTTTAAAGGTCAGCGGTTGGGACAGAGAAGAAAATAAACAGTACTACACTTTGGATGAGGAGGGACTGGAGCTGATTTTTGCCACCAAAGAATTTTATACCGAGTTTTCGCTGTCGATTAGCCAGTTGATTTTACGGAAGCAACTGGAAAAAGGAGAGTTTCATTCGGCACTCAGGCAAATTGATGAAATGCGAATCAATGTCAACAGCATCAAGGAAAATATGCAAAAAATCCGAACGGAGATCATTGGCAATATTATTTCCGATGATGTCTATCAAAGATATAAAGGCATTATTCTGGCGGTAAATGAAAGACTGGAAAGAGAACATATTGAATTTAATGAACTGGTAGCTTTTGTCAGAGAAACCAAGATGCGTTATGAGCAAAATATGAATCGGACAGAAAAGGAACGAAAGCTATATAATATTTTATTGAAAGTAGATACTGAATTAAATGAAGTGCATAATAGCCATACCCTTTTGCTGGAGGAAAGTATAGAGCTAAAAACAGTGGCCTTGGAAGCTGCCAGAGAAATGCTTTATCATGTAGGGATTGATGCTTTTAATTTTGAACAGGATATTGTCAAAAAAATTATGACGATTCCTTTGCCATTAGAGTCAGTAGAAATGTTTGCCAAGCCATTTTTAGGCTTTTCCCGGCAAACCTATTGGTCGCCGCTACGGGTGTTTCAAAGGCAAAGAATGGAGAGAGAGAAAGAAGCAGAAAAAAGCCATTCCTTTTTTCTGCCGCTGTCTGAAGATATTAAAAAAGCGGAATTGGAGTGGAGTCAGGAGCTATATGCCAAAGCATGGGATTTTATTTGGAAAAATGCGAAAGGAAATCAGATTAGCAGCCGTGATGTCTTAAATACTTTGCCAGAATATCCTGTAGCAGAGAGCTCAGAAGCAGTGGAACAAGCAGAAAAAAGCCGGCAATCAGAGAAAAAGAAGTCCGGGCGAAACTATCGCCAGCAGTCGGAAAATTATCTGAAACGCTACATTCTACAATTTTTCCTGCTGGTTCATCATTTTGGTACTTTGGATATTACAGCCATTCAAGAAAGTGAAATGCATGTATTTTATAAAGCATTTCTCGGTGTAAAGGGAATAAAAACTATCAAAGCCCTGGCTTTAGAGAACAAAATAGAAAGTGAATTTGCAGAAATGACCGAAATCAAAATCGAAATAATATCCGCGAATAAACTGTGAGTGCAGTTTGCGAAGAAACAAGCGAGAAGCGCTTGCGCTTCGAAGATTGCGCTTCGAAGATTGATTTCGGAGCAAACTATAAGAGCGGTAACGCGAATCGAAAAATGGAACATTTTTCGATTGCACTCACAGAAATAATACAAAAATATATGCGAAGAAACAAGCGAGAAGCGCTCGCGCTTCGAAGATTGATTTCGGAGCAAACCACAAAATTCCTGGTTAAAGAGAGGCAGTAACACTAAAGATAAATGGAGGGCAGTCAAATGCAAATATCACAAATTATGGAAGCTCATAAAATATATCATCGATTACTGCAAAACGGAAAAGCGTCCAAGGAAGATTGCCGGGCAATTGCTGAGCCGGAAGTCCGCCAGCTGGTGGACAGTTTTGCAGCTGAGGCCAAAGCGACTATTATCAGTGCCGGCGATTATTATTATTTTATTCCCTTGACCGAAGGATCGGATTATCATCGCAGCAATGAAGAAATCAAAAAAATTTTACCGGCTAACAGTAAAAATATAGATATTTACATGATGTATTTGGCAATTATTATTTTGGTAGGAGAGTTTTATAATAGCTACCATACTTCGCAAATGACCAGAGATTTTCTGACATTAAGTGACTGGCTGGCCAGCATGAATGATAGGATAGAGGTGCTAAATGGTATCGGTGCTGAAAAGTTAAAACAGCTGGAAAGGGAGTATGAATATAACTGGTTGGGAATCATTGAGCGTTGGAATCAGCTGGATATTATAAAAGAGGGTACCAAGGAAATTGCCACCACCAAATCCAGGAAAGCATTTTTAGGAAATGTACTTCGTTTTTTGCAGGCAGAAGAACTGATACAGGAAGTCGGCCCGGAGGAATATACATTGACTCTGAAAATGCGGATCATTGTTACCCGTTATTTTATGGCATATGAATACAATCGGGGGATACTGGACTTGATTTATCATTTTTCGGAGGGAAATACTGAGCAGGAGTTGGTGGAAGAAATACAAGTATGATAAATCCTGAATAATGACCGGCATGGCACAATGTTTTTATTATGAACATTGAAATAAAAATGGGATTCAGCTAGTTGCAGAAAATGAAATCTGAAAAAAGGAGTGTTACGCTATGAGTACAGAAAATTTATTAAGTGGTGTTGAGGATACTTTATATATCCCACTTGTGGCAAGAATTTACGCATCGGAGAAATTTCCATATTTTTTTTGTGATAAAAAAGCATTATCATTAAAACCATATATTCCGACAAACGGCATCCAAAAGAATACCACAGAATATTTTTATATGGCCAGTGTTTGCAGACAGCAAACCATTGATAAACAGATAGAAAAATTTCTTGTGAAAAACAGCCAAAGCAATGTAGTGTTTTTGGGAGCCGGTTTAGAAACGGCTTATCATCGGATTAATAATCGGAAAGCTAATTTTTATCAAGCTGATTTGCCTGAGGTGATTGAAAGTCGAAAAAGGGTATTGGGAAAGGCTGAAAATGAAACCTTGATACCAGGAGATATGTTTACTCTGGACTGGATAAAAGAAATAGACGTTTCACTCCCGACAATGATTGTGGTTTCAGGGGTATATCAGTACTTTGAGGAAAATAAAATTATACAGATGATCAGGCAAATGAAAGATTTCATTCCGAAAGGAGAGTTGGTATTTGATGCCACCAATTCTGCCGGCTTAAAATTAGCCAATAAATATGTAAGAAAAACTGGCAATTTAAATGCAAGGATGTATTTTAGTGTAGATAATCCAAAAGAGTTTGCCAAGGCTACCCAGACAAAACTGTTACAGGTGGATGGATTTTTTGAGGGAGCATTAAAAAATTGCCGGGGATTAAAATTAAAAACCCGAATATATATGTACCTGGCAGATAAATTACACCGAACATTGGTAATTCATTTAGGGTTTTGAAGTGTTGCACTTTAACTTATTTTATATTGTACCGATCTCAAAAGTCAGACTTAAAAGCCTAATGATTGGAGATCGGTATTTTTATTCTCAAAAAACAAAACAGAGAACAGAAAAAGGAGAATTCCTTTTATTTACTATCTTGTTTCATTATTATGGGCAAGACAAGGAAGAATTACAAAAAATAAGCAATAGGAGCGGACTATGAAAAAGATTATTAAAAACCCCGAATTAACTGACAAAACAGGGGAAAAGTGATATAATGAAAGGAAAATATTTGAAAGAAATCTTATAAAGCAGTATTGTTTTCGGAATGTGAATTGTATATTTAAAGTGATGCGATTCCTTCCATCTATAAATGTTCGGTTAAATTGAATCTATCCGGAGATTACCACTGCCAAACACTTTGCATGAAATCATTTGCCACAGTTCTCTGACAATGTACAAGCGAATTACTTACAAGGACATCGGATTTTGCTCTGCAAAACCAATTGTCTGACGGTAAAGCGCTGCAAAATGAATATGTCCGCTTTACGGTCGCATTCATTTTGCTTACGCACTTCAAAGTAATTTGTACAATGTTTGAAGTGATATTGAAGTTGACTTTGAAGTGAGTTTGTTATATTATTGAAGTAGTTCAAAATCGAGGTGATGATGTATGTATTTAGAAGAGATAGTTGAAGAAACAAAACTAGAAAGTGATAAGTTTGAAAGTAAGGCAGTTTTAAATCGAAGTGACATAATTGGCTGGCTTAAAAGTATTGCAGGTTTTGCGAATGCATCCGGTGGTGAGTTTTATATCAGAGTGGAAGATAAGACAAACAAACTAATTGGATTCGATAGGGAAGATGCAGATAAAGAAAGAAATTATTTCAATAACCAGGTAAATGAACATTTGACCCCCAGGCCTCAGATGAAAATATCTTTTATCAGATACGAAATAAAGGGCAAGGAACGCTTTGTAATAAGGGTCAACATTGAAGAATCGGCAGTAAAACCGGTAATTTTAAAATACAAAAATATTCCGTCTATTTTTATGAGAAGAGATGGCTTTACCAATGGTGCAACCTATGAAGAAATCATTGAAATGAGTGTAAAAAGCAAAAAAACTCAGTATGATATTTTGGTATCAGAGATAAAATATGAGAAGGAAAAATTTGGGGATTTGCATGAATTTTATGAAAAACACAATGATGGTAAAAAGCTAAATGAAAAAGCCTTACGGTCGTTAGGTTTCGTAAATGAAGATGGTTATTTATTAAATGGCGCAGTTTTGTTTTTGGATGATTACAAAGAGAAAAAAACAGAAGTACAATGTTCAGCCTTTTCCGGTTTTAGTAAGGGGAGCGAAAGAATAGTTACAATAAATCGATATAATGGAAATATCACATCAACCATTAATTATATTATGGATTTTGTGAACCAAAGGATGAATCACTCTATTATAAAACTGGATCATGCACGAATTAATATAGATTCCTATCCAGCCAGAGCTTTGTTTGAAGGAGTGATAAATGCGGTTGCACATCGAGATTATTATTTGGATGGAACACAGATACAAATTGATATGTTTAAAGATCGCTTGGAGATTTCATCACCGGGAGGATTTTACAGAAGTGAAAAACTGGGGAAAACATACGATTTATCAGGTGTAATTTCTAAACGAAGAAACGAGTTGATTTCCGGTGTTTTAGTTGCTTGCAATGTAATGGAAGCGGCAGGTACAGGATTTGATAAAATTATGGAAGAATATGCATTTGCTGACATGGTACACAAGCCATACATTTATTCGACATCGGATCATTTTACACTTGTACTTCCTGATTTAACTTATGATAATGGAGTTGAAGATAAAATGGTACCGGTATTAAATTTTAAGCCTGTTCCAAATGGTACCGAGTTGGATGGAAAGACATTGTCATTTTGCTATTTTAAGGCACATAAAGCATCGGAAATAGCAAAATATCTTGGTATTACGGATTCAACATATTTTAGAAAGAAAGTACTTGATAATCTTGTAAAGCACGGGTATTTGGAGAAAAGTAAGATTTCAAGAGCTACATTTTATAAAACAGACCCAGATAGAGTATATATGGAATAAATGAAAACAATTGCTGAATTAACAAGAGTAAGTAATGGAAGACAAAGGTTGAGTGACCGGTGAAGTATCGGAAAAAGTAAGTTAGTATATTGTAAATAGACAGACAATTAACAAACGAGGTACCGCTATGGCGACGATTGAAAAAGTAAGATTAACCAATATCATCTATGATAATGGCGAGAAAAGGTATAATGATATGACCTTTGATTTTCGCTCGGAACATAGTGTTATTTTGCTGCAAAATGGCATTGGCAAAACGGTGTTTATTCAGCTCTTGATGCAGGCGATTGTTCCGCATATGGAAGTAGCCGGCCGCAGAATCAAGGATACTTTGGTACTGACCGGTGAGCCGGCGCATATTGCGGTCGAATGGCTGATTCGGGAAAAGCCCAGAACTTATGCGGTAACAGCGGTTTCTCTTTACCTGGATAATCAGGAATTAAAGTCCTTAAAATATGTGTATCAGTATGGGGAAGGAGATAATCAGGATATTTTATCTATGCCCTTTTCTATAATGGAAACGGAAGGAGTTTTTCGTCCGGCCAGTCGTTTTGAGATTTGGGAATATTATAAAGAAATGAAAGAAAAGCGAATGCTGGCAAAGACTTTTGACACCATAAACTCCTATTGCAATTATCTGGAAAAAGAGCTGTTTATCGTGCCGGAGCAGTGGAAAAAGATTGC
This sequence comes from Clostridiales bacterium COT073_COT-073, assembly GCA_003858485.1. Taxonomy (GTDB): domain Bacteria; phylum Bacillota; class Clostridia; order Lachnospirales; family Vallitaleaceae; genus W11650. The sequence goes on along the minus strand of RQYD01000020.1, from coordinate 68,202 downwards.
CTTGATAAATAAAGAAGAAGGCGGGATGGAAGTCTTTTTTAAGAATTGCGGTACCACTCGTCAGTTAATGGAGCATTTACTGATTCCGGTGGCGGAGGATGTGTTGATGACGGGCGAAAAAATCAATTTTGCCGATACCTTTGAAAAACAAAGAGATAATTTTAAAAAGAATAAAGAATTAATGGCGGAAATTCGCAGATTGAAGTCTGTTCTTTGGCAGATGGAAGTTTATATTAAAAAATATGCCGGTCATCATCAGGTGGAGATGGAATATGATAAAGCTATCCTTAGTTTAAAGGCATTAAAGAAATATATATTGACACAAAAAAATCAAAAAGAGCAGAGTCTTGTAAGGATAAGGCAGGATTTGGAGGAGAACGAGCAAAGCCAAAAGAAGAACAAGTTTCAGGAGATATCATGGAAAATTCGTAGTTTGGAAGAAGAATTGGCTCTTTTTTCGGAAGAAGAAAAGGAGCAAAAATTACTGCAAGTGCAAAAACAAACCGAATATGATACGCTGAGAAGCAGACTGGAAAGCATTGAAATCAGCATTTGTCATTATGAAATACTGTCTTTACAAGAGCAAATTGCAGAACTGCAAAAGCAAACGGAAAGACTAAGTCAGTCACCGGAAGCGGAAACCCTTGAAGAGGAGCTGGAAGAGGTTTATGCCTTTTTGCATGGATATTTTGAAGACTTATTGACTAAATATCGGAATAAACTAGTGGAAGTTGAGTTAAGGCTGGAAAGTAATCAGACAGAGATGGAAAAAAATCAATCTGCACAAAGGCAATTGCAGAAAGAATTGAATCAGATTTATGCAGAAAATGGCATCAAAAAAGGAGAAATCAGAAGGCAAAATAAGGAAATGCAGGAGTTGGCACATTTGCTTGACTTGTCCGGGCAAGAATCCATTGATAGCAGAATGGAAAGCTATCGAAAGCGGATGCGTGAGTTACAGGAAGAAAATAGTAAAATCGAGCATGAAATTACAGATGGAAAGCAGCGGATAGAGAATTTAGAAAATGAAACTAAAGAGTTGACCCAAAGGCGACGGGCTATCACAGAAAGTAAGGGAAAACTGATGGCCGAAAATCATTTGCTGAAAGAATCCGCTCTCGATTTGATGGTCAGGATCATAGAAGAGCTTGGTAATATTCCGTTGGAGCAACCGGATAGCCTGTACCAAAGAGAAAGTCAGATTTTTCATTTGTTGGAAAATGCCCTGCAAAAAAGAGAAAGAGCCTATCAGGAAAGTCTTGAAAAAGAACGATTGGAAACAAGGCTTTATACCATGTATGAGGGCAGTGAATCCTTTGTGGCGGACCCAGCACTTTCTGAGATTGCTTCCAAAATCGCCGGTGATTTACCAAGTGCTGTTTTAGGTACAAAATATTTGGACGTTTTATGCCAAAGCTATGGTTATGAGGTGGAGAAGCTCTATCAGCTTTACCCATTTTGGGCAATTACGCTGGTGGTTGGTGGAGAAGAAGTGGAAAAAGCCGGAAGACTACTGGAGAAATATACCGATAAACTGACCATTCATATCATGATATTAAGTACACTAGAAGTTAAACTTTTACTGGAAAAAATGGTAAGTTTGGAAGATGACTCTTTTTTATATGAAAATATGGTTTTTCCGAGGTCATGGCGGGATAATCTGGATCAGGATTATTTTGAACAGTGGAAAAAGAAACATCAAAGGGAAGCCGAAGAGGCAAAACAGCAGTGCAGGGAAGCTTTTGGAATCTTGCAGCAAGGAAAAAATCTGGAGACAGCCATTATTTCTTTTTTTAAGCAGTATCCCTATGAAAGATTTCGGGATTTGAATATGCAAATGGATAAACTGCTCAGCAAAGAGGAGGAACTGGAAAAATCATATTTGGAAAATGAAAAAAAAGTCGTTTATCAAAAACAAAAGATTGAGCAATGTGAGCGGAAGAAAAATGAAAATGATACGGAGTTAAACCATTTATTTATCTGGCATGAAAAAGTTCAAAAATATAAATCCCTTCAAAGAGAGTGTCAAAACATGGAAATTGAGCTTGAGCATGGAGAAAGCTCTTTGCAGCAAAAAGAAAAAGAAAAGCAGCGACTGGAAAGAGAAAAGCAAAGTCTGGATGGCCTGCAAAAGGAGTACATGGCGGAAAGAAGCAGATGGCAGAATGAGCAGGCAGGTATTTTGGCAAAAGAGATCTATCAGAAATGTTTATCTTATGAAATCAAGTATAGCAAAGATTCTTTGGAAGTCCTAATGCAAAGAAGCAAAGGGGTGGAAAAGCAGTTACTGGGGATTCACAGTGAAAAATCGCAATTAAAAGAACAGATTGATTTTTGGCAGGAACAATTAAAAAAAGCAAGAAAAGAAGAGGAAACAAAACGTAAGAAGGCCAGAAGTCAGGTTCGGATATTGGAAGATTTTGAGGAAGCGGAGCAAGTGGCACTGGATGATAAATTACGGAGATTGGAGCCGGAACTGAAAGAACTGGGAAAAAGAGTGGTTAAGCTTTCTGTTCAAATCACTGAATTATGCAAAAAAATAGCGGAAGAAAGAGAAAAGCTGCAAGCTATCGGTTTTGCAGAGGCGTTTTTATTTACCATGCTACTATCCATTGCCAAAAAGCAAATCGAAGAAGAAAAACAATTATTGAAAAAAGAAGCACAGAATCTGGCGGAGCATATTGTAAGGCTGGAAAAGGAGCTGGAAAGAGAGCGCCACTTCTGGCATGAACTGGAAATAAGAGAACAAAGACATCAAAAAGCTCTTATTTATAAGGAGATTGATAAATATCCGCAGATTGTAGGAGAGAATGATTTTATCAATTATGCCTATGATCCGGAAAAAATGGTCAATCATTATTTTAAATTGGTGGAAAAGACATATTATCAATATGAGGACAGCTTAAAGCAAATTATGCTGGAATGGGAGGTCTATCAGGACTTTTGTCGTAAAAATATTGAAGACCCTCGTTTACTGCAAAACTGTATTGATAGTATTGCCAATTGTCATAATTATGAGGAGCTTTTACATGTTCAGGATAAAATCAGCTTCGGACTGAAACGGAGTATTGAAATGACGGAAGAGAATATGCGCCAAAGTGAGGAAGATTTACAAACCTTTCTCAGTCATTTATCCGGTTTTTGCCTGCGACTTCTGGAAGAAATCCATGATATTCAGTATAAAACCAGAGTAGTAACCCAAAGTGGTTCACAGCTGGTATTTGAATTTGTCATTCCCAAGCTTGAGAATGAAGCAATAAAGAAGATCCTGCGTAATTATATTGAAGAAATCATTCAGAAATACGACCGCTTTAGTGGCGAAGAAAATGAAACGTCTGCCAAAGAGGAAATACAAAGAGAAAAGAAAGCTTTGCTAAGCCGGGATTTTAACTCCGCTCAGCTCATTTGGAAAGCGTTAGGTGATGAGAGCATACGAATTAAATGTCGTAAAGTCAATGACCGAACGGAATTGTCCAAAAATCTATTTGATTGGGAAACGTCTCAAAGATGGTCGGGCGGCGAAGGCTGGAGTAAAAATATGGCTCTGTTTTTAGCGATTTTAAATTACATTGAAGAAAAGAAGTATATTCCGGAAAATGAAGGGAAAATTGGCAGAACCGTAGTATTAGACAATCCGTTTGGCAAGGCTTCCAGTAGGTATGTACTGGAGCCTGTGTTTTACATTGCCAAAAAGCTGGGCTATCAAATCATAGCCCTGACTGCCCATGCGGAAGGGAAATTTATTAGTGATTTCTTCCCGGTGGTATATAGCGGTGTCAGTGCTGAAGCGGCTGATGCCGAAATCTCTACCCGAATTCTGGATTTTAAACGAAGTTTGAATATCGCTCATTTACGGCAGAAGGAGTTTTAGGGGGAGGGAGAAAGAGAAATCTAAAGAGCAATTGTTTTTTAAGACACAGTAAATAATAAAAAAAGAATACGAATCGAGGAATATCATGATAAACCTAAAAACTCAATCACGTATGATTGAACATAAAATGGCAACTCTTTTTTGCGTGAATAAGCTTTTTACCCGAAATTTAAACAAATGGGAAGATAATGACTTAAAAGATAAGTATGACCATAATTACTTTGAATACTCCGCCCAGCCAAGTAAGGAGGAGTTTCAAAAGGCATTTGCCTATCAAAAAGAAAGAGGGGATAATTTTATCAAATTGGAGGGTAATTTTCCCTTAAAGAACAGCTTTGGCATAGAAGAAGGAATTACTCTGACGATGGCATTAAAAGAGGACAGAGCGGAGTGGAAAACCAATCCGGATGTGAGATTTGATGTGCCGACTATCGAGGAGCTGGAGGAAATCGAGCTAAAGCATTATGGCGAAATCTACGGCAGGGATTTTACCGTTCGCAATATTCGTCATAATTATGAGAAACTGAATTATATCGGGGCGTATCTGGAGGAGCGATTAGTTGGAGTATGTTACTATTTTGTAGCAGATGGGGCTGCCTGCTTTGACGGACTACTTGTTGATACGGATTATCGTGGCAAATACATCGCCACTACCATCATTGAGGAAGTGGTCAAACGAACACAGGGCAATGTATTATTTCTGCATGCTGATGCCAATGATACCCCAAAAGAAATGTACGAAAAAATGGGTTTTGAAGTTGTCGATAAGCTTTATGAGTATTGCTGCGGGGACCTTAATGAAATATCAATAAATTAAAAAGAGAGATAAAAAATCGTGAATCGTAAGGTTACATTGGAAGATGTTTTACTATCGGAAATACAGCCATCTCAGTTTTATATTTCTGATTTGAAATTGAAAAATATTTGGGGATGGTTTAACAAAGAGGATCTCAGCAATTTTTCGCCTATTCCGGTAAAAATGCTGGATGATGAGCTGATTATGACGGATGGACATACCAGAGCAGTTGCCGCTATATTGTCTGGGCTGTCTAAAGTGCCGCTAATATGGCAAGAAGATGATCTGGATTGGAATTTGTATCGGCTTTGCGTTAAAGAATGTAAAAACAGAGCGGTGTATCGTCCGGGGGATTTAATAAAACACCATCTTTCAGTGGAAGACTACGCCGAAATGTGGATTGCATAGTATGAAAAACAGAGAAATGAAATAGGAATAAGGAGCAATCAATGAGAGAATTATGTGTTAGTAAATTAACCCAAAGCCCGCAGGATATGGAAAAGTCCAATCAGATGTGGAACAAAAGAGCGAAAGAGTTTGCTGCCAATATGAAAACGGAGGGGCAAGACCCTTATATGGAGTTTTTAAAGAAACAGGTGGATTTAAACGGTAAAAGCATTTTAGATGTTGGATGCGGTGCCGGAAAATATATGAAGTTGCTTCTGGAGGAAGGGGCAATTGTGGAAGGATTGGAGCCATCGTCTGAAATGGTAAGGGAAGCCAAAAAGTATCTCGGGGAGTCAGGATATGATGCGGAAAAGATTGCCTTTCATGTGGAATCCTTTCAAGATTTTTCTCCGCAGAAACCATACGATTATGTCTTTATTTCCAATAATCCAGTCATTTCCTATTATGAAAGTTATGATAAAATCTTAAAATTGGCGAAACAAGGGATTTTCATTGGTTCATGGATGGGAAACAAAGATAGCCTACTGGAAAAAGTTTCGCAAAAACTTGGAGTAAAGGCCAAAGGTCATGGCAGCCAAAATATTCGCTATATTTTCGAACTTTTATTTGAAGATGGATATTATCCGAGCTTTGATACCTATGTGCAAAGAAGTGTCAAGGAAGTCGCACCGGAAAGCCTTTATCAGCGATATGCCAGTTGGTTTTACGGGGCGGAGTATACGGAAAAAGAAGTACAGGCAGTGAAAACAGCATTGGCGGAATATATTGTAAAAAACAAAGTTGTTACAGAGGTTAGCAGTACACAAGGGATGCTTTTTGTGGATTTGAAGAAGCGTTTAGATTAAGTGCGAAAGCGGTGTGTAACCGCAAGCCATCTTACGAAGTAAGTGGCGAAAGGTAGGTTGCCCACCCGGGCAGAAAAACGAAGTTTTTCGACAGGGCACGTCAAATGGGTGGAAATGAAAGCAGTCTTGCAAAGCAAGTTGCGATAGCATATGCCACTGTAGTGTTTACAGAGTAAAGCAGGAAAGCGGTGGAACCCATGTGCTCGCTTATTTTGGTGTTTTTTGTGCTCAAAACGAGAAAATGCGTATAATTATCTATTGACTTGGCCTGAAAAGAAGAATATACTTAAAATAACCGCAAATATATAAAAATATAAGATAATAGATGGCGTGAAGAAAATAAAAGAACAGAAAGAAAACAGGGTTTGGGAAATCAAAGGTTATTATAAGAATACGAAACTCATTACGGCATGAGGGGAGATTCTTGTTTTTAATATAAGATAAAGGAGAGATTATGAAAAAAAGTAAAACGAAATCCATGCTGTCAATAGCAATGGTGCTTGCATTGATGTTTCAAATCATGCAGGTTGCGCTAGGGAATTATGAGGTAAATGCGCAAGATGACTTTATAAATCAGGAACAGAAGGTAGTACCGGCGAATATCAGGGAATAACTGTAAACAAAACAGTTACGGACTATGCTGAGGGTAAATTTAATGTCAAAGTGGAGGTCGATGCAGCGAATGAACCGCTTCAAAATAATTTGGATGTGGCGCTATTGATTGATAAATCCGGAAGTATGGCCGGAGATCGCATTGTGAAAGCCAAAGAGGCTGCAAAAAAGTTCGTGGATAGGCTGATTGTACCGGGAAAGGATAATATTCGACTGGCTGTAATCAGTTTTTCGAGAGAGGTAATAGTGGATATCGGGCTTTCTACCGACGTGGCTGCCATAAAGGAGAAGATAGATAATATTTTTGCTTCGGAGGCGACTTTTGCCGATGTGGGATTGGCATCGGCACATTATGAACTGGCAAATAATGGCAGACTGGATGCCCAGAAGTTAATCATCTTTATTGCGGATGGGATTCCGACCATAGCATGGGAGAGAGAGGAAATTCCAATTGAAAAAGAACTACAATTTGAGCCGTATTATACTTCATGGCATCTTTGGTCAGAGAAATATTGGAAACGTGGATATAATGGGATAAAGGAGACCAATGTAAAAGTAAACAACAAAGCGGATGCTAGCAATCAAATCGGAGATGGCTCATACTCTGGAGATATTGGAAGGGTTGCACGCAATAGTATTATTACAGCAGATGGCTATAAAAGAAGGGAATGGAAATTATCTCTCACGGGCTGGGAATGGTATCCGAACGGGAAAGATATTTTATGAAAGAGGTTTCTTCCAGTGGAAATTACTATAACACGGATGAAAACTTAGATGATTTGGATAAAATTTTGTCCAAGATCAATGAGGATATTATTACCTATAAAGTTCGCAATGGTGTGATTGTAGATGGAGAAGATTTTCCTGCTCGGGTAAAATACGGAAATTTGTCTGAGGTTCAGATAAAAGTAATCAATTCGGCAACCGGCACGGAAGAAAGCCATACCATAAAAAAATCATGGGTAGAAGATTTTAGCCAGTTTCACTTTAGCGGTATTTATCTAAAACCGGGACAAAAGCTGATTATTACCTATCCGGCAGAGCTGTTGCCGCAGTATCGTGACGGCGTTATGTGGCCGGTTGGCAACGAAAATTCATATTTTAAATTAAATGCCAATATCAAAGAGACGATGAAATTACCGACACCACGTGTAAGTGCTACGATTAGTGGTAGTGTTACTGTTATTAAGACTTGGTCGGAAGAGCCGAGTCAGGACATTCAGGAAGTCGATGTTGTTGTAATCGGTAAAATTATGGGTAATCCATTCTATCTGGAAACACTAAAGGTAAAAAAATCAGGAACGGAATGGCGGGGAACTTTGGATGGCTTGACTGTGTACTTTAATGGCAAAAAAATCGAATATGATATTAAAGAAGTGGATGTGCCCGGCTATCAACCGAACTACACCGCTCCGACGGAAACAGAAACCGGAAAGTATGTATTTCAAGTTCATAATCAGAAAGAAGGTACGACACCTTCTGATGACTTGACGGTTAAAGTAAAGAAAACCTGGCTGGGCGAAATGCCGAATCAACTCAAGGTAGAGCTTTATCAGAACAATACGAAAATAGATAGTTTGATTATGAAAAAGCCAAGCGATAATCGTTCGGTTTGGGATGGAGAATTTGAAAATAAAGTCAAAAGACTGGATGCAAGCGGAGCACCGTATGAGTACAAAATTGTTGAAAACATGGTGGCTGCCAATTATTCCGCCGACAATACCGAAGTAATCTTAAAAGAAGTTGGGGGCGGTATACTGTTTGGAGCTTTTACCAATCGAAATATTGCTAGAGTCAATATTCCGGTTGAGAAAAAATGGGTAAATACACCGACGGCAGAGCAAACACCGGTTAAAGTGTCCTTATATCGGACAATCGATGCCGGTCAGCCGCCGGTTAAAGTTGCAATTGAGCCGATTACTTTAGACAGTGATAACGGATTTAAGAATGTCTTTAACTTTATGCCGGTATTTGACAGTATCGGAGAAAATGCTACCGGAAAACGCTTTATTTATTCGGTTAAGGAAGAAATGGATAGCAGTCAGTTTGAAGTTTCTATTTCCGGTGACGGCACAGATGAAAGTCCGTTTATCATTACCAATACCAAAAAGCAAGCCGGGCCAACGACCAAGGATATTGAAGTAGCCAAAATCTGGAGAGGACAAACTGCTACCAGCGCTGCATTGGCGCTCTATAATATAGAAAATCCAAGCAAAACGGATCAGCCGATTCGAGTCATGACCCTTCCGACGGAAAACGGCGAATGGGAAGGAAAGTTTGAAAACCTGCCAATTTACGGAGATACTGGCGAAGAAATTAAGTACAGTGTCAAGGAAGTGATTCGTAATCAAGCCGATACGGATTATATCATCATTCAAAATGGTGAGATATTTTCAATTTCTGATCGTAAGTATCAATTGATAGAAAGCAATGAAAATGGAAAATGGATTTTTATCAATATAGAGCAGTTTGATAGCCCGAATCCGGATGATGACACCATTCATTTGATTGTGACAAAGAATTGGGGTAATACCGAAGAAGGCTTTAAAAAAGAAGTTGAGATTACTCTGTATGAAAAATTTGCGAATCAGGATATGGCGATTACGGATAAAAAATTATTCTTAAATAAGGGTAATTATTGGACGGGCAAATTCGAAAACTTACCAAAAATAGATCGGGAATATTTTGCTTTTGAAACAAAGATTGGGGACGAAACAATCAATGTGACACCGGAGGAAGGTCTAACTAACTATAAGATTGGAGATTATCAAGTCAAAATTGAAAGACAAGACAATAATATCTTTGTAACCAATACCCATGCCGACAATCCACCAATTCAGGAATATATTGATGTTCAAGTAACCAAAGATTGGGGAAATGTTTCAGAAAGTCATAGAAAAGATGTGGAAATTACTCTTTATGTATTGGAAAACGGCATATTGTCAAAAAGCGGAAAAGAGCCGTTATTGCTCAATCAAGCCAATCTTTACAAGGGAGTATTTGCCGACTTACCGAAGAAAAACAGCCAAGGTGATGAACTGAAATATTATGTCTTTGAAACCAAGATAGGGGATGAGGCGATTTCCTTTACACTGGCAACAGATTTGACATCCTATTCCTTTGGAAATTATCAAATTCAAATTTTAAATAACGGTTCCGGACAAGTAGTCATAAGGAATAATTATACGGAGCAGGTTCTCTTGCCATACAATCCGGCTGGCGATGAAGATGATGAGAAGGAAGTCGAAGAGGATGAAATTCCGCAAGGTAATATAACGGATAAACCGAAGGATAAGGATGAGCCGAAAGATAAAGACGATACGAAAGATAAGGATAGGCCGAAAGATAAAGATGATCTGAAAGATAAAGACAAAGATAAGGATAAGCAGCCGGAGGAAGGTTCTGATACTGCGAATAAGCCAAATGAAAAACCGGATATGCCAAAGGATACTGTAGGCAAGGAAGATGAGATTGAAGACACTCAGGTTCCTCAGGACAAACCGGAATTACCAAAAACAGGCAGTCTGGGGGGAGAAATGTTTGGACTACTGGGCATGGGATTGATCAGTCTTGGTAAATGGATGAAAAAAAAGAAAACAAAGTAAAAAATGAAGACAGAGATACAAAAGTAAAGAGGTGACTTGTAGCAAAATCCTTTTGCGACAACGCTTTTATCGATTTGCAGTAAATTATCCCCTTAATTAGAGGCATTAGCAGCGAGTCTATTTAAGGGGATATTTTGGGGCATAAAAATGAGGATTTGATTATAGTTTCGTTAAAAATAAGTCGAAAATATTTTTTTGTTGTCTTTTTGTGATATACTATTTTTATCAGAAAATGTGAAAAAATACAGATACAAGGAGGACAAGATGAAAAAAATCCGTTGTTTGCTTATTGCTTTTGTTATTGCTTTTGGTATTAGCGGATGTACTCAGGAAGAGAAAGAGGCAACAATTATCAATACTTATGAAAAAACTTCGGAGAATGAAATTGAAAAAAATATTGATAATGCGGAGCAAATTATAATGGTTACTTATTATGAAATGAGTGACGGCACATGGAAAACAGACGACTATAATTATCAATATAAATTGGTACTTACAGGCAGAATAAAAAGTGCTGTCAAAGATACCTGCTATACGATTTTAAGTAATCAGAAAAGCATTACATTTGATATGGCAGTTAAAGCCAGTGGTTTTAGCAGTAATATAGAGGATTATTTTAAAGAAGAAGATGCGGTTATTGTAGCAATCCAATAACTTGTATAGTAGGGATAACTTATATTTCGGTGTAAGCATGTTATTAAAATGACTTGCAGATTTTTTTGGTATGAACTGGGTTTAGAAATGAAATATCAGAAAATAACAGACAACCGGGGGGGGGGGCCACGAAAATAGCAATGGATGCAAGAAATAAAAGGGAAGATTACAAAAAAAGGAGGGATATGTATGAAACAGAAAAACTATTGGTGGACAATGCTGACTATTTGCATAATAATTATGCTGACTTTTACCGGCTGCGGTAGCAGCAATAAGTCCGCTTCCAGTCAATCAAATGATGGCTATAATGAAATGACAAAAGAAGAGCCAAGGATAGACGATACTGTGATAGAAGAATATCCGGATGTCACCAGTGGTAAGTTTGAGCTGCCAAGTACGGAAAAGTTTATTGTAAGAACGGGACTGACGGTAGAAACAAAAACTTTTGATGAATCAGTCAAAAAGATTGAAAAAATGACTGCAGACTTAAAAGGCTATATCGAAAGCGTCGAGGCAAACTATGGCACAACGTATGATCGCAATCGCAATCGTGCCGTTAGCTATATGCTTCGTATTCCCAAGGGCTCTACCTTGACTGCTGTAAATACGATTAAATCGGAAGTTGGTCTTGTCGTAGATGAGCGTATGACCACCGAAAATGTGACCAAGCGTATCCGGGATACCAAACGAGATATTGAGCTTTTAAAGGCGAAAGAAGACCGTTTGATTGATTTATCCAAAAGAACGGAAGATATTGAATCATTAATTCGGATTGAAACAGAACTGGCGGAAATTATTTCGATGAGAGAGGCCAATCAAGCGGCACTGCAAAACTTAGAATATGATGTGCAGTATGATTTTCTATCTATTTATTTGAAGGAAGTAAGGGAAACCAAGGTTGTGGAAGAAAATAATTTTGTGGGTGATGTAAAGACGGCCTTCCGTGATTCGATTGATGGGATGGTTGGTTTTTTCCAAGGCTTGGTGATCTTTTTGGTTCGTTTCTGGTTCACATTTTTAATGTTGATTTTGATTGTACTAATCATTATTCTGCTGGTAAAAAGAGCCGAAAAACGGGCTGCCAAAAAACGTTTGGAAAGAGGCATGAACAGCTATTCGCAAGGATATCCAATGCCTTATCCGCAACCAAATATAGATGGTAGGACCAATCAAATGGAAGAAGAACAAAATCAAAATGAAAACAAAGAATAGAAAAATGGAATGAGATTTCAAATTTCAAATGACCTTACTGAATTTACTTTAGTAAGGTCATTTTTGATTGCAGCATATGATAATGACAGTCGTCTGGATTATAATTTTAAGGCAAGCTGGGTTGCTTCAAAAATTGCATCTTTGGCATCTCTGACCTTGACAGCATCACCAATGGAATGAACATTATTTAAGTCACTTAATTCACTAAGTAAGGAATTATTTGATTTCGCGCCAAAGGCTAAAACAATTTGATTGAAACCAGTCAAGCTCTCAATCTTTTTGTTCCTTAAAATCTTAATTCCACTTCTATCAATTTTTAATACTTCAGCTCCTAAAACAGATTGTATATTTAAATCTTCCATATGCTTAAGCATTTGGATACGAGGTAAAAGTGGAGCAAGTGGAGCAATGACATTCAATCTGTCAACAATTGTCACCTGATTTCCATATTCACACAATATTTCAGCCGTTTCTACACCTACAAGCCCAGCTCCAAGCACCAATATTTTTTGGTTTTCAAATACTTTATGAAAAGTTAAGATTTCTTGAGCTAAAATTACATTGTCATTTTCTATTCCAGGAAGATTGGATGGTATAATTGGAGAAGAGCCGGTCGCAATAATAATCTCATCCAAATGCTGACTTACAAGGAAGTCACGATTGACTTCTGTGTTATAGAAAATTTCAACTCCATATTTTTGACATAATGTAAGATAAGTAAAAATTCCTTTAGAGAAATCGTGCTTCATTGGCGGCATGGCAGCTAAACGATATTGTCCTCCGGCGCAGGAGTCTTTTTCGTATAATTTTACTTTATGTCCTCTTTTAGCAAGTACCCAAGCTGCTTGAAGTCCGGCTGGGCCAGCACCTACAACTCCAATATGTTTTATTGCATTTGTTTTTTTAATTTCCCAGAGACCTTCCTTGCCGCTAAAAGGATTTAACATACAAGAAGTTCCATAGCCCGGCTCAAACGAATTTTCATAAAGACATCTTTGCATACAGCCGGTGCAGACAAAGATTTCATCAATTCTATTTTCACGCACTTTTTTTGGAAAATGCGGGTCACAGATAGATTGTCTTCCCAATGCCACCAGATCCATAGATCCTGATTTTAATGCAGCCAAAGCTAAAGCTGGATCATTAATTCGCCCAACTCCAATAACAGGAATGGAGACAATTTCCTTAATTCTTTTTATATTAGAAAAATTAAACCCATTGTTAATGTAATAGGATTGAATTGGAATTCCATAGGAAATATGCAAGATGTCTGCACCAGCTTCTTCAAACAGAAGTGACTGTGCCATGGCATCTTCAATAGTATTGCCGCCGTAAAAGCCTTCTGCACCGCTGGTTCTGACAGATACTGGAAAATCATTACCACACTTTTCTTTGATTCCTCTGATAATATCACAAACAATCTTTGCCCGGCTTGAAACATTTCCGCCATATTCGTCAATTCTTTTATTTGTTGATTTAGACAGAAATTGTGCCAATAAATATCCGTGTGCACCATGGATTTCAACTCCATCAAAACCGCAATGTTTTGCTCTTAATGCAGCATCAACAAATTTGGCTTTGACTTCACTGATTTGATCAGTGGTCAATTCTTTTATTTCACGCATACGTCCTTTTGCGGGAATGGGACTTGCACTGACAGGAGGAAGATCGCTGGTTCCATTTCCTTGGATTCGACCAGAGTGATGTAATTGGGCGAAAATTAAACTGCCATTTTGATGAATACGACTAGTTAGTTTTGAAAGCATTGGCATAAATTTGTCATCATAAATTCCGGCCTGAGTAGTAGTAGCCAAGCCTTCCTCACTTACGCATAGGAATTCTGTAATTAACAGTGCAAATTCTCCGCGAGCTCGTTCTGTATAGTAGTTTATTCCCTGATCAGTAAGGAAATGTTGTTGATCACCGTAATGGCTGTTCATTGCTGGCATAATTAATCTTCCCTGCAATTCCAGGTGATTAATAGTAATTGGATTAAATAATTCTTCAAACATAACAGGCCTCCTCGCGTTGCGTTTAATATAATAATTATTAACTCAGCTTTTCTACAGCCTTTTTGTGGCACTATGCCGCTCTAGGGAATGGGATAGTTGAGTTATTAATTTAAATATTTTTTTCTATAGTTGTCAGTAATTATGCAATTTAACATATAATTACTTAAAAGCCGATTAACTTGTTCTTTCAGGTCATAATCTCCCTCGGATAAACACCAATCAAATATCACACCTTTTTCGATAACACTTAAATCATACATAAGTTTGTTTATGTCACAGTCTTTATTAATAAAGCCTTTATGAACTCCATCTAAGAAAAAAGAATGAATTTTAGAAGTTAAAGGGACTCTCAGTCGCGCAGCAGAAGAATGGTTGGAATGAGAATATAACCCCTTATTATTGGTAGTGTAGTAGTTTTTTATAAATTCAAATCCTTGATCTAGTAAAAACTGATTGTATATCTCGTAGCAAAGCAAAACATTTGTAACAGGATCATCACTATTTATTTTTTCAAATTCCAAAAAATGATCTTTGAATGCTTCAACAAGATAATAGGCTAATAGCTCATCTTTATTTCCAAAATGATGATAAAAACTTCCCGTAGAAACATTAGCAGCTTTACAGATATTGCTAACAGTCACGAACTCAATACCATATTTTTTAATTAACTGTGTTGTTGCTTTTAATATATTTTCTTTAACTAGTTGAGTTTTAATTTGTCTGGGTGTTTTAAATGTATTCATAAAAATCTCCTATAATATTTGATAAGTGAAATAATATATTAGCGTTTGTTGAGAGCGACTTTTGCCATTATGTTTTTACCAATGTTCTCGGGCAATCAGCTTCCTTGATTGCCTGCAAGGGCATTAATTCAGCAAACGAAGTTACTTATTTGCTCACCTCAACTATTATAGGTTATAACAAGGATGGTGTCAATAAAGTAGAATAAATTCTAAAATGGTATTATACAGATAAAAAAGATTTTTGTCAAGAAATTAGAATAGACTCTAAAAAAAAACTAGTATAAATTCTTTTTGTTTATAGAAAATTACCTTTGAACTAATATAAAATGGGATGATTCATAGGGGGGTGTTGTATGAGTACAGTGAAATAAGGCTTATTTTGTATCTGAAATTAACCTGTTCAAGAAGTAGCTTCGTCTGAATGGCTGACTTTCACTTTTGGTATTTACTATATTCTATGGCAATAAAACTGCGAAGACATCTAGAGGGCGGAAAACGTTTTCTAAAAGAAACTAAAAAGAGATTTCGCATACCGAAAAAAATTTTTCTAATATTATTTGTAAAAATGGGGGAGTTATTATAAAGTATGTATTAATATATTACACTAGATTTGTTATTTATAACAACATATGGCTGAAAATATTTTCTATGTTGTAAATGTATTTGATGTAACTTACAATTAATTTGATTGAAAGAGTCTTTTTTTTATAAAACATGCATGTTAACAAGTATAAAAAAATATGTAAAAATAATTTGTTTAAAATCTGACTTAGCCGTTAAAATTTAGCAAAAAAGCATAAATTCAGAGTCTATATATAAACAGTTGTTATATAAACTGATTTACTTATAAGGAGGATAGTATGAGTGCTTATGAGTTACTTGCGGCTTTTGGCGGTGGATTATTTGGAGGTCTTATAGGCGGTGTAAATGCATTTATTTTTACAGGTATTACTGCACTTTGTGGAATTGCTGTATTGTTATCTACGGGAAGCACTGCGGTACTTGATAATATTGCATTTGGTCCATTTTTTGCTCCTAATATAGCGTTTGTAGGTGGTGTGGCAGCGGTTGCTTATGCTGGTAGAAAAATGAGAAAAGCCAAGGCAGCAGGAGAAAAGGGGTACGATATTGATGTACAAGGTAATAATATTACACTTCCTATGTTTGGTACGATGGATCCATCAGTTTTACTAGTTGGTGGAATTTTTGGAGTAATGGGATATGTTATTAACTACGTGTTTGTTAATTACGTACCATTTAGTTTTGATACAGCAGCATTTGCAGTATTAATATGTTGTGTTATATCAAGACTGGTGTTTGGAGAAACAGGAATTTTAGGAAAGTATCCTGAAGGCGAAAAAAGATATAGTGATATGACAGGAAAATTCATACTGTATACTATTTTATGGGGATTCGCAATTGGTGCATTAAATGGTTTTGTATGTATTAAACTTAACGTGCCTTTTGTAGGTTTCGCAATTTCTGCAGCCTCTCTTATCTTTTTATACATTGGAAAACCTTTTACAAGTACACACCATGTAACAATGGTTTCAGGTTATGCAGCATTGGCATTTGCCAATCCTGTCCTTGCAGGAGTTTTTGGTGCTATTGCGGCATTAACAGGTGAGTATTTGCAAAGAACAACAAATACACATGTAGATTCACATATAGACCGTGAAGCGACAACTATATTTATTTGGAGTTTAATTATATTGACATTTTTGAGTTAATATGATTTTTGAGTATTTTGTTTTATTTACGGCTCAGGTCAGATAAAGATAATGTTACATTTTAAATATCAAAACAGTGGCTTTATTAAGAGGAGGTAAAAAATGGGAAAATATTATGTTGGATTTGATGCAGGTACTCAGAGTGTCAAAGTTGCAATTTACAGTTTAGAAATGGAATGTGTAGCAGAAGCAAATTATCCAACATATCTTTACTATCCTAATCCTGGATGGGTTCAGATGAATGTTGATGAATATTTGGATGCAGTCAAAAAGGGAATTCGTGATTGTGTTAAACAGGCCGGAGAAAAAGGAGTAAAACCTTCAGAGATAAGAGCAATTTTTGGTGATGGCATTATATGTGGGATTGTAGGTGTAGATGAGAACGGACAAGCAATTACACCTTATATAAACTATCTTGACTCCAGAACACAGGAAGATACAGAGCAGCTTTCAGAAAAAAAACTTGATATTTGGGCAAAAGAAACAGGTAATGCAAAACCTAACTGTATGTTCCCTGCAATGTTTGCAAGATGGTTTCTGAAGAACAATAAGGATTTTCAGGAACGTGGTAAGAAGTTCATGCATAACGCTCCTTATGTTCTTTCAAAACTTGCAGGCCTTAAAGCAGAAGATGCATTTATAGACTGGAGTGCAATGAGTGGCTGGGGTCTTGGATATAATATTTATAAAAAAGAATGGTCAGATGAACAACTTGAAATTCTTGGAATAGATAAAAAATATATGCCAAAGATAGTAAAACCTTGGGATATAATTGGTAAACTTACAAAGGAGAATGCTGAATTTACAGGTCTTAAAGAAGGAACACCAATATGTGGTGGGGCAGGAGATACCATGCAGTCAATGATTGGCTGTGGACTTACAAATGTAAATGAAGCAGCAGATGTAGCAGGTACATGCTCAATGTTCTGTGTTTCAACAGATGGAATTAAACCGGAGCTTTCCACACCTGATTCGGGACTTATTTTTAATAGCGGTACACTTGAGAATACATATTTTTATTGGGGATTCATACGTACTGGAGGACTTTCGCTACGTTGGTTCAGAGATAATATCTGTGGTCAAGAAGGAAGAGGAGAATATTATGATATGCTTTCAGATAAAGCAAAAGATATTCCAGCAGGTTCAAATGGCATACTTTTTCTTCCATACCTAACAGGCGGATATGGTGATTTCAAGAATGCATATGGTTCTTTTCTTAATATGACTATGGATACAGAACAGGCGGTTTTATGGAGAGCAGTTCTTGAGGCGATAGGTTATGACTATATGACAGTTACAGATACATATCGTAATGGTGGAATAAATCTTGATCATATTATTGTTTCAGAAGGTGGAAGTCGGAGTGATTTATGGAATCAGATAAAAGCCGATATGCTTAATAGCACAGTTACTACACTTAAGATATCAGGAGGTGCAATAATGACCAATATAGTTATTGCAGCCTATGCAGTAGGTGATATTGAGAACCTTAAGGATTCACTTGACAGTTGGCTTGAAGTAAAGAAAGTTTATACACCAAATCCTGAAAATACAAAGTATTATAGAAAGATCTATAACATGCAGGATAAACTTGTTCGTGAAAAGATGCTACCTGCATTTGATATGCTTGAAAAAATAAGAAATGAGAAGTAGTCAAGTGAATTGTTTTAATGCGAAGTAAGACAAGGGATTTAAAAAGCTGCAGAATTGATATTTATTTTGTAGCTTTTTCTAAATCATACAGGAGGTAAAACAATGTTCCAGATATCTTTAAAAGGTAAATATGGGCTTATTACAGGAGCAAGTCAGGGAATAGGGCGTGCATGCGCATATAAACTTGGTGAGGCTGATATTGAAGGTCTCATTATAGTTGATCTGGTAAAAGGAGAAGAAGGAGAAGAAACTGAAAAGAATCTTAAAGATATGGGTGTGGATGTTAAGTATATAACAGGTGACGCATCATCTGAAGAAGTTATTAAGAAAGCTGTAGATATAGCGATAGACAGTTGGGGAAGACTTGATATTATTGTAAATGTAGCAGGAATATCATTTATGACCAGTCTTGAGACGACATCATTTGATCAGTGGAATAAGGTTATGGAAGTAAATCTTCGTTCAGTATTCCTAACAATGAAATATGGAAGTATTCCAATGAAGAAACAGAAATCAGGTTCAATTGTTTCAATGTCTTCAATTTCTGGAGTTACAGGTGGAAGTACAGGACCTGAATATGGTGCTTCAAAAGCTGGCATAATTGCACTGACGAAGTATGCAGCAAAACAACTTGGGCCATATAATATAAGAGTTAATGCGGTAGCTCCTGGGACTATTGCGACGGATATGATAAAAAGAAACTATTCAAAGCTTACAGATGAAGAACGTCAGAAGAAAATTGATGCAATTCATATGAAGCGTTTGGGAGATCCCGCAGAAGTAGGCAAGGCTGTCTTATTCCTTGCTTCAGATATGGGAAGTTATGTAAGTGGTGAGATTCTTATGGTTACAGGAGCAAGAATGAGTTGATTTTATATTTAGGACATATATTGGATTATAGATCTGGTATATGCTTCTTAATTAAAGATATGAGAAAATATTTTCCATATTGAAAACACTATCCGGATTTAATAGAATAAATATATAGAGTAGGAAAGGCAGAATAGAAAGGTGAAGATTAATGAATAATATTGATATTTATTCGCAATCTAATTTCCTGATGATAAAAATTGCATATTTGTACTACATTATGGATATGCCACAGAGTGTGATAGCCAAAGAATTCAATATTTCCATTACGACTGTATCAAGACTGCTGAAAAAGGGTAGAGAAAAGAAAATCATAGAGTTTGTTATAAGAGATCCTTTTGTAAAATGTCTTAAACTTGAGAAAGAAATTAAAGCGAAATTTGGGTTGAAAGATGTTGTGATAGCTCCTGTAATAAAGGAAGGAATAATAAGTCTGGAAACACATGAGGAAAACACTAAAAAACGAGTTGCCTTAGAGGCTGCAAGATATCTTCAGAGAATAATAAAAGAGGATGATGTTCTTGGAATAACATGGGGTAGTACAGTTTATCAGATGATTAATTATCTTAATCCTGCCCAATGCGTTCCGGCATCTTTTGTTACATTACATGGAAGTCTTTCGTACTATATGAGTGAATGGGATGTAAGAAACCTTGTAAGGCGTATAGCAAAGGCTTTTAATGGAAAAAACTATTCTCTTCCTACAAATGCGATGGTTTCATCAAAGAAACTTGCAGATATGCTTAAAGAAGAAAAAGATATAAAAAAAGTTTTCGAAATGTATGATAAAATCAATGTTTCGGTTTCAGGGATAGGTTCTTTATATCCTGAATTTAATTCTATTTTATCAAGACATGATTATCTTAATCCAGATGATCTTGACGAGCTTGTGAAAGAAAATGTAGTAGGAGATATTGCACTTCATTTCTTTGATAGAAATGGTAGAGAATGTAAAACAGATCTTATTGATCGGACGATTTCAATTGATTTTGAAAAACTAAAAAATATTGATATGAAAATTACTGTAGCATCAGGAGAAAAAAAGGCATATACAGTGTATAGTGCTCTTAAAGGAAAACTTATAGATGTTCTTATAATTGACAATGTTCTTGCTTCAAAAATATTGGACATAAGCGAGGAGGAATTTATCAGTGGCTGAGTATATTATGACTATTGATGAGGGAACAACCAGTGTTAGAGTTGTAATAGTGGATCATAATGGTAAAGTTGTTGGTATGGCTCAAAATGAGTTCAATCAATACTATCCTCATCCGGGATGGATTGAACAAGATCCAAAAGAAATCTGGGCTACAACTACAGAGGTAATTAATAAATCCAAAAATAATGCAGGAGTAACCGATGACGATATTCTTGCGATAGGTATTACGAATCAGAGAGAGACCTGTGTTCTCTGGGATAATGAGACTGATTTGCCGGTTTATCCTGCAATAGTATGGGGAGATAACAGAAATGAAATTGCAGATGCTTATAATAAGCTTAGAGAAGATGGGTATGAAGAAGTTTTGAAAGCTAAAACAGGCCTTGTATGCGATACAGAGTTTTCGCTTTTAAAGGTTAAATGGATTCTTGATAATGTTGAAGGAGCCAGGAAAAAGGCAGATGAAGGAAAGCTGTATTTTGGAACTATAGATACATGGATACTTTGGAAGCTCACAAAAGGAAGAGAACATAAAACAGATTTTAGTAATGCATCAAGAACAGCAATGTATAACATACATACTCTTGAATGGGATCAGGAAATACTTAATAAGTTCAATATTCCTTTATCAATATTACCGGAAGTATGTAGCAGCAATAGTCATTTTGGAAATACAGGGACAGGAAGTACTTTCCAGAAAGAAATCCCAATAAGATCTCTTCTTGGAGATCAGATGGCAGCAACATTTGGACAGGCATGTTTCAATGAGGGAGCATGTAAAATGACTTTTGGTACAGCAGGTGTGTTTGATTTTCTTGTAGGTGATAAAGCGGTAAAGTCTGAAAGTGGTCTTCTTACAAGTATTGCATGGGGAATAGATGGTAAGATTACATATCTTCTTGAAGGAGTCGTATTTAATTCGGGATCTACAATACAGTATATAAGAGATGAGTTAAATATGATTGAAGCAGCACCGGATTCAGAATATTTTGCGAAAAAATCCAAACTTGATAGAGGAGAATGCTATTTTCTTCCTATGTTTTCAGGAATGGGAGCTCCATTCTGGGATTCCAATGCAAAGGGGACTATATTTGGATTGACAAGAGGTGTGGATAAAAACGATATAATAAAAGCAGCTCTGGATTCATTAGCATATCAGACAAGAGATATGGTCGATGCAGTTATAAAGGATACAAGAAATAATGTAAATGTGCTTTGCATAGATGGTGGTGCATCGAAGAATAATCTTATGGCTCAGTTTGTAGCAGATATTACAGGAGTAAAAGTAGATCGACCTCTAAATGTTGAAACTACAGCTTCGGGAGCTGCATATATGGCAGGACTATCCATAGGTTTCTGGAAGGATTTTGACGAAATAAGGAAATTAAGAAAATCTGACAGAGTATTTAAAGCAGAGATAGACGAAAATGAAAGACAATATTTATATGATGGTTGGCTTAACTGTGTAGATAGCCTTAAAATTTGGGGTAAAGGCAGTCATAATATAAGGGAAAAATATAATAAGTAAAAGTCTGTTCCAGAGAGGAGGGATTGATTTGAAAACGGATGTTCTGATTATAGGAGGAGGAGTTGTAGGTTGTGCTATTGCCAGGAATCTTTCCCAATATAATCTTGATACATCAATTGTTGAAAAAGATAATGATATATGTATGGGAACTAGTAAAGCAAATTCATCAATGATCCACAGTGGTTACAATATTAACGGAAGTACTTTAAAAGGAAAACTTTGTTTAAAGGCTGATGTAAAAAGATATGACAGAATGTGTAATGAACTTAATGTTGAATATAAACATACAGGTTCGATTTTTGCGGGCTTTAATGAAGAGCATCTTAAAATCATAAAAGCTGAAGTTGAAAATGCAAAGAAAAATGGTCTTGAAGGTGTGAGAATATTAAACCATGAAGAGGTGATGAAATTTGAGCCTAATATAAATCCAGAAGTAAAGTATGCACTATTCGATCCAAATACAGGAACAATAAATCCATTTGAATATACGTTGGCCTTAGCGGAAAATGCGGTAATGAACGGAGTTAAAGTATATTTAAATGCAGAAGTTTTAAATATTATTGTAAAAGATAAAAAAATTGAATCAGTTTATACAACAATAGGGAGTTTTCAGCCGAAAATTATAATAAACAGCGCAGGACTTTATTCAGATAAAATAGCTGAAATGGTAGATGAAATTGATTTTTATGTACATCCTAGAAGAGGTGAATATTATGTATATGATAAGAAATGGAGAGATTTTGTAAACCATTGTATATATTCTCCGCCTACATCTGTTTCCAAGGGAATGATAATAGTGCCAACTGTAGATGGAAATATACTATGTGGATCAAATGCGCAGGAAATTCCTGATAAAACTGATTTTTCAACGACAAAAGAATATCTTGATTATATTTACAGAGAAAATATACACATGATGTTCCCAGGGCTTCCGAGAATGGGCGATGTAGTAACTACTTTTGCAGGCTTAAGGGCAGCATCAAACACCGAAGATTTTATAATAGATTATGCCAAGAATACACCAACCATGATTAATCTTGTAGGTATTCAGTCACCTGGTCTTACATCAGCTCCTGCTATTGCTGATATGGTAGAGGAAATGATATTAAATATAGCGGAATTTTCAGGAATAAAGATGACAAAGAAGAAAGAGTGGAATCCTATACGACCTGTAAGACCAAATCTTGGAAAGATGAGCAATGATGAAAAAACAAAAATTATTGCTGAAAATCCTGATTATGCAAAAATAATCTGTAGATGTGAGACCATAAGTAAGGGAGAAATTCTTGATGCTATACATGCGCCTATACCGGCAATGGATGTAGATGCAATAAAGAGAAGAACAAGATCAGGAATGGGCAGATGTCAGGGTGGTTTCTGTGGTCCTAGAATTATTGCTATTTTACATGAGGAACTGGGAATAGATCCTCTTGACATAACAAAAAGGGGAGGACGTTCAAATATTCTTTTAAGTAAAAGCAAGAATTTATCATTGTTTGAACGGGAGGGCAATAATGAAAAAATTAGATTATGATATCGTTGTTGTAGGTGGCGGACCAGCTGGTCTTGCAGCAGCACTTGAGGCTTCTGTGAACAGCAATTTAAAGATTCTACTTATGGAAAGAAGTGAACGTTTAGGCGGAATTCTTGAGCAATGTATACATAATGGATTTGGACTTTCATATTTCAAGGAAGAATTAACAGGCCCTGAATATGCAAGCCGTTTTATAAAAGAAGTAGAGAAAAAAGATAATATAGATATAAAAACAGGGACGATGGTTATAGATATAAATCCTGATAAAGTGGTAATTGCGGAAAACGTTGAAGATGGCTTATTCCAGGTTTATGCCAAGGCTGTTGTGCTTGCAATGGGTTGTAGAGAAAGAACGAGAGAGGCTATAACAATACCAGGTAACAGGGTTTCTGGAGTAATGACAGCAGGTACGGCTCAAAGATATGTAAATATTAATGGATATCTTCCAGGAAAGGATATAATTATTTTGGGATCAGGAGATATAGGCCTTATAATGGCAAGAAGAATGACACTTGAAGGATGTAATGTGAAAGGTGTTCTTGAAATTATGCCTTATTCTTCGGGCCTTGTTCGTAATAAGGTACAGTGCCTGGATGACTTTGATATACCTTTATATCTTAATTATACAGTTACAGCTATACATGGGAAAGATAGAGTAGAAGCGGTTTCAATTGCAAAGGTTGATGATAGATTAAATCCTATATCTGAAACAGAAATTACAGTAAGTTGTGACACCTTACTTCTTTCGATAGGTTTGATTCCTGAAAATGAGTTGTCAAAATCTGCAGGAGTTAAGCTTGACGGAGTTACAAAGGGAGCGATTGTAGATGAAAAACGTGAAACCAATATAAAAGGTATATTTGCATGCGGCAATGTTCTTCAGGTTCATGATCTTGTAGATAATGTATCAGCGGAGGCAAAGATTGCAGGAAGGTCTGCTGTCGAGTATATTGAGGAAAAATTCGATAAGCTTGATAAACCTATAGAACTTAAGCCAGGAAATAATATAGCTTATCTTGTGCCACACAGAATTGAATACAAGATCAATGATGAAAAATACATAGAAATATATATGCGGGTACATAAACCTATGGAACATATAAGATTATGTGTTTTGGATGAGAAAGGTAATATTCTTGATTCATACAGAAGAGATATAGTTGTACCAGGATCGATGGAAACGATACGGTTAAAGAGTGAGTTTATAAGAAATTATGATTTTATCAAAGTGGAAGTGCAAGAGTAAAGTAGGTGATTAAATGGAAGAGAAAACTAAAATTATCTGCACAAGCTGTCCTAGGGGATGCATTATTACTGTTACACATGTAGGAAAAGAAATAAAGGAAATAAATGGATATACATGTAAAAGAGGTGTGATTTATGCAAAGGACGAGTTTATTCTTCCTAAGCGTGTATTGACTTCAAC
Organism: Clostridiales bacterium COT073_COT-073; assembly: GCA_003858485.1. Taxonomy (GTDB): domain Bacteria; phylum Bacillota; class Clostridia; order Lachnospirales; family Vallitaleaceae; genus W11650. Next base: position 43,544 of record RQYD01000020.1, on the reverse strand, counting down.
TGTTAGAATAAGTTGTGGTGAGCTTCCTATGCTACCAGTAAGAACGGAATCAGCAATTCCCAAAAACAAAATCATAGAATGTGTTAAGAAGATCTGTGAAATAGATGTTAAGGCACCTGTTAAACTGGGCCAGGTAATATGCAAGAATATATGTAATACAAATGTTGATTTAATAGCATCGAGAGATATTCATAAGGTGGTTTAAAAAATATAAATAATAGTTCAGCTAATTTATCGGGGCCTATTCGGAATCACCAATCAAGATAATTATTGTGGATAACATCTGATGAAGGAAGAACGCGTTCTTCCGTTATCTGATTTATAGAAACTTATCAATTAATTAGTCTTACTTGACTAAACCATTATTATGCTAGGAGGAAAAAAAATGAATCGATTTTATAGCCCATTGTTAAATCCGACTTATGAAGGAATCAATCCGGATGACCATTGTGTTGCAACATATCTTATAGGCATGGGAAGAGAAGAAGAGCCGATATTAAAGGCTGCAAGTATCGGTATTGAGCAGACAACAGGTTCATGGACAGATGTTCCTGCAGAGACAGATGATGTAAGAGATAAGTATTGTGCTAAGATTTTAGGCGTATATGAAGTTCCAGATTACGAGAATATGACAAATTTAAGAATGAGCGTAGGTCCTGATGATAAGAGGTTCTTTATAGTAAGAATAGGGTATCCTATAGAGAATATCAGAAACAATATACCTTTATTCCTTGCTACAATTGTTGGTAATGTAGCTTCAATGTCATTTTTAAGATTATTGGATGTTGATTTTGGTAAAAATTTTGTTAAGGAATTTCAGGGGCCTAAATTTGGCATAAAGGGCATAAGAGAGCTTATGAATATTCCGGAGAGACCACTCCTTAACAATATGATAAAACCATGTACAGGATATACCCCTGATGTTGGTGCTAAATTGTTCTATGAAGCTGCAGTAGGCGGAGTTGATATAATTAAAGATGATGAGCTTTTAGGCGGAGACCGTTCATTTAACAAACTTAAAGATAGAGTAAAGGCAAATATGGAAGCAGCAAGGCGTGCAGATGAAGTAAAAGGAGAGAAAACGCTTTATGCATGTAATATTACTGATGAAGTAAGTAAGCTCAAAGAAAATGCGATGACTGTTATTGAAAATGGTGGTAATTGTATAATGGTTGATGCATGGACAATTGGACTTTCAGCGATGAGATGTCTTGCAGAGGATCCTGATATAAATGTTCCCATACTCGCACACTGCTGTTATGGATCATCAGCCGGAATATCAGAATATCAGGGAGTTAGTTCGCTTGTTCAGACAAAACTTGCTCGCCTTTGTGGAGCCGATATATATCTCGCAGAGCCTCCATATGGTAAATTTGACATTACATTTAATAAATATATCAGAAATGTTACTGCAAGTAAAAGTAAGTTCTATGATCTTAAACCTGTAATGCCATTTGTAGGGGGAGGAGTTATACCAGGTCTGGTTCCACAGTTTATGGATGATATTGGATATGATGTGCTTCTTGGCGCAGGTGCAGGCGTACACGGACATCCAATGGGACCAGCGGCAGGTGCAAAAGCATTTCGTCAGGCAATAGATGCATGTATGAAGGGGATAAGTATTCATGAAGCAGCAAGGGCACACAAGGAACTTCAGATTGCTATAGATAAATGGGGTATTGTAGGAGAGAAGAACATAAAAGATAATTATGCTTTATAATTAAAGTCTAATGTTAAAATTAATTTAGCGTAATTTTCTAATGAAAAGACTATTGGAACCTAAATGATTCTAATAGTCTTGTTCTATATTTTTATAATTGAATAGATAATGAAATAGTGAGAAAAGGTTGAGTTCATGTTTCTTGAGAGATAGAGAATACCTACTTTAGCAAAAATAAATTATATTGAAAGACTATAAATTAGAATATATTCTAAAAAAATTCTAGTATCTATTGACAAATTAATGTTTGTTTATTATAATAAATAAAAAAATTATAATATATTCTAGAACGAAAATAATATTTCATTTAAAATAATACTACTACATGTTGAACTATCCAATTATAGTAACTTTTAAGTTAAAGTAGGAAGTATAATGCATGTGAACCGAAAGTGATCGTGTGTAGCAAATTACGAAAGAAGGAATGTGATAGCATAGTCGGCACATTGCTTTGGCTGTGCTTTATCAACAAATAACCGGTTTTACAAAATAATAAAGTTTTAAAACGAATTGAAGGGTAATTTTTAACCTGAAATGTTATTTTTTTCACAATAATTCTTTAGTAAGGAGGTTTTATATGAACAAATACTTTTTAACAGAGGATCAGCTTGCTGTCCAGGAAATGGCGAGAAAATTTGCAGATGAAGTAGTAGCAAAAACGGTTACAGATTTAGATCAAAGGCATGCATTTCCTGCTGATGAAGTAAGGCAATGCGGAGAAATGGGTTTTCTTGGTATTTGTGTGCCGGAAGAATATGGTGGATCGGGATTGGATCATTTGTCGGATATTTTGGTAATGGAGCAAATTGCCCGTCATTCTTCTTCATTGGCATCTATTATTGATGCTCATGCTTCACTGGGAAGCACTCCTTTACTAATGGCAGGAACAGAAGAGCAAAAGAGAAAATACCTTGTTCCGACGGCAACCGGTGAAGGATTGTGTGCATTTGCTTTGACCGAGCCACAATCCGGTTCAGACTCAGGGCAAATATTAACAAAGGCAGTACTAGATGGAGATGAATGGGTCATTAATGGAAATAAGGCATTTATTACAAATAGTACTTATGCATCTGTTTTTCTGGTAGCTGTAAAAACGGATACCGAAGCCAAAGGAAGTCGGGGAATTTCTATTTTGATTGTTCCGGCAGATGCAAAAGGGCTTACCATTGGAAAACCAGAAGAAAAAATGAGCAACAGAAGTTCATATTCATGTCCACTAACATTTGATGATGTGCGGGTTCCAAAAGAAAATTTGCTTGGCGAGTTAAATCGTGGTTTTCCACTGTTTATGAAATGTGTTGATGAAGGACGAGTTGCCATTTCGGCAGTGGCAGTTGGAATGGCTCAAGGTGTATTTGAGCGGGCAATTAAATACTCAAAAGAAAGAGTGACATTTGGAAAACCAATTTGTGAAAATCAGGCAATTTCCTTTAAGTTAGCAGAAATGGCAACAGAAATTGAGGTAGCTAGGGCAATGTTATATCATGCAGCCAGAATGATCGATCAGGGAATTCCATTTAGTAAAGAGGCAACCATGACAAAAATGTTTTGCTCGGAAATGTGTGTCCGAATTTGTGATATGGGACTGCAAATAATGGGTGGATATGGTTTGTGTAATGACTATGAGGTGGAACGTTTTTATCGAGATGCCAAGTTGCTTACAATAGGAGAAGGCACTTCTGAAATTTGTAGAATGGTAATTGGTCGACATATTTTAAATGAATATTAATGGGAAAGGAGACAATAAATGGAACGTAGATTTAGATATTTAAGTGAATTTAGTGTTGGCGAAAGGTTTACAACTCTTTCCCGGACGGTAACGGAAACCGATGTTATTTTATTTGCTGGAATAACAGGAGATAATAATCCGATCCACACAGATAGAAATTATGCTGAAAGCCTTCCGTTTAAAAGTCGGATTGCGCATGGATTGCTGGGGGCAGGGATTGCAACTGGGCTTTGGGGTCGCATGGGCTTGGTGGATGGTTCGGCAATTGCTGCATTAAGTACAGAATGGAGCTTTGTTGGGGCAATTAAAGTGGGCGATACCATTCATTGCGAGGTAGAAGTATTGGAAATAAAAAGATCATCATCTAAGCCGGATAGAGGGATTTTAAACATTGGTTATAAAATAATTAATCAGGATGATCAAATATGTCAAACTGGAAGTATGGCTACCATGATGTATTGGAGTGAAAAATGATTTATTAAATCACTTAGTTTTCCCATGATTTTTAGCCAAAGACAGAGGGAGAGCTGAATAAATAGGATAAGGAGTTAAATAAATGAAAAGATATGAAAATAAAATTGCGGTTGTAGTGGGTGCAGCACACGGCATTGGTTTTAGCATGGTTGAAAGACTAATCGAAGAAGGTGCGGTAGTGGCGGCATTGGATTTGGAACCGGATGTTATGATTGAAAAATTTTCTAAGTATGGGGAAAAAGTATATTCGATTTTTTGTGATGTATCAAATAAACAAGTGGTTGAAGAAGCAATTACTAAAGTGCTGGAGAAATTCGGGAGAATTGATGTTGCTTTTAGTAATGCCGGCATTATTGGCAGGAAAAGTCTTTTAGATACAACTGAAGAAGAATGGAAAAAAGTAATAGATGTTAATTTAAATGGCACGTTTTATGTGAATCAGGCGGTATTAAGAAGCATGGTCGAGAGAAAAATTAAAGGTGCGGTTGTAAATACCAGTTCAATTGCGGCATACACTGTGTCAGCAAATACCGGAGCATATAGTGCCAGTAAAGGAGGAGTTAGTCAATTGACAAAATTTGCAGCCATTGAAATGGCTCCATATGGTATCCGGGTGAATGCGGTTGCACCGGGAACCAGTGTTACAAGAATTACCGAAGGGACTCGTTTTAATAAGGAAAGAAATGAAAAATTTTTAAGTAATATTCCGATGGGTAGGTATGGAGAGCCAGAAGAAGCAGCTTCAGCAGCTTTATTTTTAGGAAGTGAAGATGCTTCCTATATTACAGGAATAACATTAATTGAAGATGGTGGTTTTACATTATTTTAAGCTTTGTTTAAAGGAGTTCATATGGACTGGAAAGAAAAATATAAAGAAAAAATATGTACGGCAACAGAAGCAGTAAAAAATGTCAGATCCGGCGATAAAATTATTTTTGGTGATTGGGTTAGTGAGCCACCGGCACTGGTAGAGGCATTGGTTGCAAGGGCAAATGAATTGCGGGATGTAGAGATCGTGCATGGAATGAGTCCGGGCCCAAATAGTTATGTTGATGAAAAATATGAGGGAGTTTTCCATCATACTTCTCTGTTTATTGGACCTAAAACTAGAAAAGCATATCATGAAAAAAGAATAGATTATCTTGGTGGGACGAATTTCCACAAATGGCCAGAAATGTTTGCTAAAAATCCGGACTTAAATCCACACTGGGCGTTTATTCAGTTTTCGGAGCCAGATGAAAATGGAATGTGCAGTTTCGGGAATGCTTGCTGTTTTTCTGAACCGGCAGCCAGAACGGCGTTTCGTATAATTGCTCAAATTAATCCGAAAATGCCTTTTGTAGACGGAAAGAAATTTTCTTTGGATAAAGTTGATTATATCGTGCCTTTTGAAAGTTCTCTTTATACGATTGGTCGAGCTGAAATTGATGTCAAAACACAAAAAATCGCAGATTATGTTGCAGAACTGGTTGAAGATGGAGCGACAATTCAATTGGGTATTGGTGCACTTCCAGATGCCATTGCCAGAAATCTTATGGGAAAGAAAGATTTGGGAGTTCATTCGGAGACATTGACAGAAGCAATGATGGAACTGGTTGAAGCTGGAGTGATTACAAATGCCAAAAAAACAATTAATCCGGGAATATGTATAGGAGCTCAGGCAGCCGGATCAGAGAAATTTTACCAATACATTGATCATAATCCAAAATTTAATGTTTATCCGGTTGACTATGTTAATGATCCTTATGTTATTGGTCAAAATTATAAGCAAACATCAATCAATTCCTGTATTGAAGTTGACCTGAAGGGTCAGGTCAATTCCGAAACGCTAAACGGACGTCAATTCAGTGGTATTGGAGGGCAACTGGATCATGTCAGGGGGGCTCAGTTATCCGAAGGAGGAAAATCTATTTTGGCTTTGATGTCAACAGCAAAAGATGACAGTATTTCCAAAATTGTTCCTTTTTTTTCAGCTGGAAATGTAACTACGATTTCGCGTTATGATGTTCACTATATTATTACAGAATATGGGGTGGCGGATTTAAAATTTAAGACAGAAAAGCAACGAGCAAAGGCTTTAATTGCAATCGCTCACCCCAAATTCAGAGATGAACTTGAAAAACAAGCAAAAGAAATGGGATTATTTTAGTTAAGTGAAAGGAGAAAACCATGGGTGTTTTAATAGCATTTATACTTCTTGTAATTTTGATTTATAAAAAATTTCCAATTACGGTAGCAGCAATTATTTGTGCAGGTGTTATGGCACTATTGTCGGGAATGGATGTAATGACGACTTTGACCGGAGACTATATGGCGGCAACGGTTGCTTTTATTAAAAATTATTTTATTTTGTTTTTAGTTTCAGCAATTTTTGGCAGAATTATGGATACTTCCGGGGCAGCGTATTCGATCGGTAAGTGGCTAGGCTCTAAATTGGGAGCAAAGTATGCCATTTGGGGCGTGAGCTTTGCAGCTTGTGTGTTGACGTATGGGGGTGTTTCTTGTTTTGTACTTGTATTTGCCATGTATCCAATCGCATTAGTCTTATTTCAAGAAGCAGATATATCACGTCGCTTGATTCCGGGAGCGCTTGCAGCCGGAGCCTTTACAGCACCTAATATTTTATGGGGGTCTCCTGGATTATGTAATGTTATTCCGACAACTTATCTTGGAACTACAGTTCGTTCAGGTGCACTGGTCAGCATTATTTGTTCTATCTTCTTTTATGTAGCATCTAACTTATATATGGTATGGGAAAATAAACAATGCCATAAAAAAGGAGAGGGTTTTGTTCCGACTGATAAAATCAAAAAATTATTAGAAGAAAATGCCAATAAAAAAGCAATTAAACCAATTATTGCAATTATTCCGGTTGTTGTGATGATCGTAGCATTAAATGGCTTTAAACTGGATGTAAATTTAGCCATGTTATGTGGTGTAGTTGCAGCCTATATCTTGTTTTGGAACAGAATTGACAATAAATTGGATACTCTTATCGTTGGTGCCCAGAATTCAATTGGTTCCATAATGAATACATCTAGTGCAGTGGGAATTGGTGGTGTGGCCAAAATGACATCAACATTTAATGCTTTGATTAGTTGGGTTTCAAGTTTTAGTGGCTCACCGTTGATTTCATGGGCGGCAGCAGTTATGGTTATTTCAGGAGCGACCGGTTCAGGATCCGGCGGGGTTGCACTTGCTTGTTCAACTTTAGGAGAACATTATTTGGCAACAGGGGTAGATCCGGCAATTTTACATAAGGTAGCTTCATGTGCATGCATCGTACTTGATTCGATGCCATGGAATGGGGTAATGATCACCACTATGCAAGCCTGTGATCTGACACATAAAGAATCCTATAAACATTTATTTATGATAACTGTAGTGTTGGCATTTATTAATTTGTGTTTGTGTGTATTACTGGGTCTGATATTATATTAAAAACTATTTTAAGACAACAAAAGGTATTAATATGAAAAATATAGATTTACGTCGTAGCAGGCTGAAACAGGAATTTTCTGTATGGGAAGAAATGACATTATATCAAAGATTAGTTGAAGCTGAAAAAAAATATAGCACAGATATTTTTTTTGTAAATGCTGGTATAGAGTATACATATGGCGAAATCCTTAATACTGTTAACAAAGTTGCCAAATCACTGACAGCAACCGGAGTATCTTTAGGAGATTGTGTTGCATGTGTGCTTTACAACCGGGTTGAATTTATCTATATAACATTTGCATTGGCAAAGATAGGTGCTGTTAAGGTACCAATCAATAGAAATGCATCTTTAACAGAAGTGTTATATATATTAAAAAAGACAAAATCTAAGTTTTTTATTACAGAACGTGACCAGGATATGGACATATGTGTTGGGGAGATGTCAGCACTAAAGGTCATAGATGTCAATTCAAGATTTAAAAAAAATAAAAAAATTATACCATGGGATGATTTTTTTAAGGCAGGAGAAATTATAACTGAGGAGTCATTATGCCTCAACTCATTTGCGATTTCAGATATCATTTTTACATCAGGAAGCACAGGATCACCGAAAGGAGTTATGTTGTCACATGACATGCTTTTAAGAAGTGCTTTTGCAAACTGCTTGAACAGAGGATTTGAAAAAGGGAGAAAAGTTCTGGTTCCTCTGCCGTTATTTCATGTATACGGATATGTTGAAGGGCTTTTATCTGTTCTGTTTGTGGGTGGATCAATTTTTACCATGCAGGGAAAATTTGATCCGGAAGCAGCACTTGAAATAATCGACCAATTTTCTGTTCAAGATATTTTATGTGTACCATCTATTATGATAAAAATATTACAATTTGAAAATCTTAAGAATTACTCTTTAAATTCTCTTTATGCTGCCTATTGCTCAGCATCAGTATGTCCGGAATGGGTTTGGACTGAAATTAAGTCAAAATTAAAAATAAAAGAGCTGATTACCGGGTATGGAATGACAGAAGTATCAGGCGCTTCTGTCCAAACAGATCCATATGATGATGTTAGTATTTTGCTTGAAAAGGTCGGTAAAATTTTAGAAGGATTTTCAGAAGATAATGTTCATTTGGGGCCAGTGGTTTCTTACAAAGTGGTTGATCCTGTAACATATGCACTTAAAGAGAAAGGGCAAGTAGGGGAACTGATATGTAAAGGGACAATTGTAACCAAAGGCTATTGTGAAGAAAGTCATAAAGAAGATAATTTTACTGAGGATGGATGGCTTAAAACCGGAGATCTGGGCTTTTTTGATGAAGAAGGGTATTTGAGATATGTTGGTCGTTGCAATGATTTATATAAAGTAAACGGTGAGAATGTATCTCCTCAATTTGTTGATAAAATAATTTCAGAGTGTGAGCATGTTGTTGTGGTTGAGACAGTTGGTATACCAGATGAAAAATTGGGGTGGATTGGTGTAGCTTTTATTGAAGCAATTTCGGAGAAACAAGCATGTAAGGAAAAAATTATGAAATATTGCCATCAGAATCTGGCTCCATATCAAGTACCAAAGTATTACTTTTTCTCCAGTAGTAAGGAATGGCCACAAACAAGTACCGGTAAGATTCAGAAATCGAAATTACGAGAATTTGCTAAAAAAATGTTGGAGAAATCAAGTTATAAAGCGAGGTGTACAAATGAACATTTTAGTGTGTATAAAACAAGTGCCAAATACAATGGAAATAAAAATTGATCCAATCAAAAATACTTTAATAAGAGCAGGAGTTCCGAGTATTGTTAATCCTTTTGATGCCTATGCTTTGGAAGTTGCGGCCAGAATTAAAGACTCCAAACCGGATACAATAATAACAGTACTATCAATGGGACCGGAGCAGGCAAAACAGGCGTTGAAAGAATGCATGGCTGTAGGAGCAGATAAGGCGTTTTTAGTTAGCGATAGAGCCTTTGGTGGTGCTGATACTTTAGCAACAAGTTATACATTAGCGGCTACAATAAGAAAACTGGAGCAGGAAGAAGGTCCGTTTGATGTGATATTTTGCGGAAAACAAGCAATTGATGGTGACACTGCTCAGGTAGGGCCAGAAATAGCAGAGCATTTGGGTATACCGCAAATTACATACGCGATCGAAGCCACTATGGCAGAAGATGAAGTGATTGTAAAGAGGGAAACAAACGAGGGGTTTGAAGTTGTGGCAGTAAAAATACCCTGTTTAATAACTGTTACTAAGCCACAATTCGAACCAAGGTTTCCAACAATAAAATCTAAATTAAAAGCCAATCGAACGGAAATTCCGGTCATTGCTTGTTCGGATATTTCGGTTGATGTGAATTTAATTGGACTAAAAGGTTCTCCGACTAAAGTTAAAAAGACATTTACGCCGCCACAAAAAAAAGGTGGAATTATTATTGCTGAGGCAACTAATCTTGAATCAACAGAAAAACTTTATAAATTGCTTAATGACGCAAATATAATTTAATGGAGAAGGGATGAAATGGAAGTGAAAACTAAAGATTTATGGGTGTTCATTGAAGTAAGTGAAGATGGGAATGCCAAAAATGTTGGACTGGAATTGTTAAATCCAGGTAAATATTTGGCGGAAAAACAAGGGGGTAAATTAGTTGCGATTATAGTTGGTTATAAATTAGAGAAGGTGGTCAAAGAAGCAATTTTCTATGGAGCAGAGCGGGTGATTACCATAGATAGTGAGGAATATGGCCGCTATACAACGGATGCCTATACACATGCAGTATATGAATTAGTTGCAAAATATAGCCCATCAACTATGCTGATTGGTGCAACAAATCAAGGACGGGATATGGCTCCCCGACTAGCATGTCGTTTGAAAACGGGACTGACAGCCGATTGTACAGCTCTTGGCTATGATGAAGAATCCGGTAATATTGCTTGGACACGACCAGCATTTGGCGGAAATTTGATGGCTACTATTTTTTGTCCAAATCATAGGCCACAGCTGGGAACGGTTAGACCAGGAGTATTTAAAAAAATAGAAAAAAATGAAGGAAATATAGCAGAAGTTATCAAAGAGGATATAAGGTATGATGTCCGGCAGCTTAAAGTAAGAATAATTGAGGTTCTAAAAGAGATAAATGACAATAATATCGAATTGGAAAGCGCAGAAGTTATTGTTGCTGGCGGTAGGGGAATTGGTGGTACTGAAGGATTTGCACCTTTAAAAGAATTGGCAGATGCGTTAGGCGGAGTGGTAGGTGCATCAAGAGCAGCTGTTGATTCTGGTTGGATAGGACATGTCCATCAGGTTGGACAAACAGGAAAAACAGTTGGGCCCAAACTATACATTGCCTGTGGAATTTCGGGAGCGATTCAACATACTGCCGGAATCACTGGTTCAGATATTATAGTTGCTATTAACAAAGACCCAGATGCGCCAATTTTTAGAATAGCGGATTATGGAATTATTGGTGATTTGAAAGAAATCGTTCCTTTATTGACAAAAATGATTAAAGAAAATAAAGTTTAGTGCAATTTAAAATTAACTTAGGGTACAATTTTAGTTAGCAAGAATAGAAAATCCGTTTATTTGGATACTCCTTTTTGATAGTCTTATACGCCTTGTAGACCTGTATTTATTAGACTACAGGAGTTTTAAGCATACAATTCAAATGACCTTACTGAATTTACTTTAGTAAGGTCATTTTTGATTGCCTATAAAATCAAAAGATGGTACAATGAAAATAAATTCGATGGAAAAATTATATAGGTGGTGACTAAGTTAATTTGATTATTTTTGATGTAAAAAAGGAGCAAGAGATGACAAGTAAGTGTAAGGCTGAAAATTTACCATTGGAATTAAATTTTAATTTAGCATATGATGACTTTAAAGAACAGGATCAATTGCGCAATTCAGCATTAGCATTTAAGTCGCTATACTTAATCAATAAATAAAGGAAAAGAAAGGAAAAAGCAGGTGGCAAAGGATCAATCAATTTGTTATCTAAGGAAAAATATGAAAAAACAAAAAAGATGGGCAGGGACAATTGCCTTTTGTATAATTATTAGCTTATTATCAATTAATGTTATTTCGGCAGCAGAGCCGAGGGCATTTTCAGATGTGCTGGCCGGTCACTGGGCGGCGGAATATGTGCAGGAACTTAGAGACCGGGGGATTACCGATGGAATTGGCAACAATCAATTTGGAATGGGCAAGTCAATCAGTCGCTATGAATTTGTAACTTTTTTGGTTCGACTGATGAAATGGGATTTGGTCAATCAACCCCATCCAACCTTCGCTGATGCCACTGATACCAAGGCATGGTATTATGCGCCGCTGGAAACGGCAGTTGCAAAAGGTTTATTGATTGCTGTCGGTTCGGAATTTGACCAAAACCCGGATGTTTCCAAACGCTCATTTGGTGGTAGCTATCCCATTACCCGCCAGGAAATGGCGATTATGATTGTGCGGGCTTTGGGTTATGGACAGATTGCTTCTAAGCTTGACTTAGAACCTGGTTTTTCTGATGTGGAACGTTTTAAAGGCTATATTAATGTAGCCAAAGATTTGGGAATCATTAATGGGACCGGGCCACAGACTTTTGCACCGACAGCTACAGCCACTAAGGAAGAAGCAGCCACCATGATGATTCGGATGGCCAGAAAACTTGATGCCGGTATTAGTGATTTGCATGGCTTTTATGCAATTCGCTCATTTAACCAGATACATTTTATGAAAGAACTGCATTCAGTTAGTTTTGGCTGGAGCCGGTTGGGGCATAGTGGTGAAAAAGGATATTATTTAGATACCTCAAGAGAAAATGATAATGATTTTGCCATTCCGGCAGGCTATGAAAAGGTATTATCGCAAGCCAGAGCTCAAAATATCAAAATGCATTTGATGATTTACGCCAGTGATACCAGTAAAATTGGAGAGGCTGGAAATTTAACTGCTTTTTTAAATGATCCGTCTGAACAGGCAAAGGTGATTCAGCAAATTGTAAATCAAATTTCACCGGCTAAATTAAATCTGGATGGTGTGACCATTGATTTTGAAGAAATGAAAGGTGAGATTAAAAAAGCGCAATTTGTAAGTTTTTTAGAAAATTTAAAAGCTGCTTTAAATGGAAAACGCTTGCTGGTAGCTGTTCATCCTCAAAGAAAAGAAGGGATTGCATATTTTGATGCCTATGATTTTCGTAAGATCGGGCAGATTGCCGACAGGGTGATATTGATGGCCCACGATTATTACGCCAAGTCATTAACGACGGCCGAGGCTGAACAAGGCTATACTTTAACTCCGTTAGCGCCGTTAGATAAGATATATAATGCTCTGCGCTTTATTACAGATAAACAGACGGGAGTGGAAGACATCAGTAAAGTTATGCTCCAAGTATCATTTGGCTCTGTGCAGTGGCAGCGCCAAAATGGAAAAGTTACGAATCAAAGGGCTTTTCAGCCAAGCTATGATAAAATTACAGCAGCGCTGGCCAAGCCAAATGCAGAGATTACTTTTCAGGAGCAATACAGCAGTCCGAGAGCGGCTTATATGACAGAAGATGGTTTGGAAAATATTTTATGGTATGAGGATTCCCGCAGTATCGTGGCCAAGATTCAACTGGCTAAGATGTTTGGTGTAAAAAATATTTCGATATGGCGACTGGGTAATATTCCAAACGATAAAAAAGCGCCATATCTGAATGTGTGGGAGGCAATTCAAAAGGAAAAGTAATATGTTGGATGCATGCACCGTCAGCCAACAGAGGAGGAACTTCAATTTTTATCATCTGAAATTTTAAATTGTCCGTCAGCGGTAGCGATTGAAATTATGAGAGATCATACCAATTTAGATTGGCGGGATTTTGTCAAACGGATTGATATTCCGGCATTGGTTTGTGTAGCCAGACAAAGTAAGGTTTTTGATTGGCAGGGCAGTGCCTGGGTGGGTGAAAATATTAAGGGCGCAAAAACGATTTTCTTTGAGGAATCCGGGCATATGTTATTTTGGGAAGAACCGGATAAATTTAATCAAGTGGTGGCTGAATTTGTGACTGCATAATATAATTTGAAGTGCATAAGGAAAATACTTGTTTGATTGGCTTTAAGGAAAGAATTGGCTGAATTAAAGAGATATAACAGAGATTAACAGATTGAAACAGGAGAATGAATCCAGGCAATGGTGTAATTCTCCTTTGTTTTTAAATTATAGAGGGATTTGATAATTTGCATTTTTTTATAGAGAAATGCCATGCAAGAGTTATCATATACCCAAAAAGCTATAACGGGGCTTGGAGTGTGGCTTTACTACTACAATAGCTATCTTATGTTCCTTTTACAGAGAGGGGTAAAATACGAAAATTTAAATAAAGCCAAAATGAATGAAACTAATATATAATAAGGGGACGCTTATTAAGTAAAGAAACCGATAAAGGGGGGATTTTGGTGGAAAGAAATTCGCAGCAGCGCGCAGCTGAGTATTTCAATCAATTATATGAAGAAACCAAGCAAAGGACACTGGCGCTGATTACCGCTAAATGTGGAAATTTGGATGATATTCAGGATATCTTTCAGGATACCTATGTGGAGATTTATGCCATTATCTGCCGTAAGGGGATAGATTATATTGAGCACCCGCAGGCCTTTACTGATAAAATTGCCAGACAAAAAATTTACCGGTATTATCGTTTGGTTGACCGGATAAAAAAGCATTTTATTTATCCCAAAGAAACAGAAGATAGAGAAGGGGATGCGGATTTAACGGAGCTGGCAATTGATACTTTTGAAATTGAAGAATGGCTGGATGAACAGGCAGCCAAACGTAAAATTGAGATGTTTTTAGAAAAAAAATCAATCGAAATCAGAAAAATTTTTTATTTGTTTTATCACTTGGAAAAGACAATTCCGGAAATTGCTATGTTAATGGAAATTAGTGAATCAAATGTAAAAAATAAAATTTACCGAACAATCAAAGAAATGAGAGAGTTATATCAGAAAGAGGAGGTGAGCCTATGAATGAGAAAGCATTGATTCAGTCCGTTTTGCAGGAACAAATGCCGGATTTTGAAGTTATTCGCCGAAGATGCCTGCAAACCCAGGGAAAGCAAAAAGGCTTGCCGGTCTACCGAATTGCCCTGACAACTGCCGCCTGTTGCTTGCTGGCTTTTGGTATATATTTTTTAAATGATCTGGTTCTTTCACCAAAATCAAATCAGGCTCTATTGGCCAATCAACTTAAAACGGAAACTAAGTTAGCGATGACAGAAAGCGCAGCTCCCAGAGCCGAGGAGCCGGCAGTCGAGAAAAGACGCTGGGAAGCGAAGGTGGAAGAAAAGCTGGATTCGTTTGAGGCAGAAAGCAAAAAAGAAGAAAGTTTAAAAAAATCGGATAATGTTTCCCCGAAATCAATGATAGAAAGCAAGCAGGAGATGGCTGTGCAAAGAGAACCCAGTGGTTTAAAGGAATCAGCCAGAATGGAGATTGTGATAAATCAGCTGGAGAACGTTACCGCAGCAGATATGGATGTTAAAATTATAGACCGCACAGATGCAGCGGCCAGGGAATGGGGATTTGATTTTGTAGGCAGGTTGAAGCTGCCGGTTGATTTAGAGGCTATACAATTTTTTGAGGTATACACCCCGTCTGACCAAAAGGATACTCAATATTCAGTGCTGCATGATTATAAAATCCTTTATCAAAGCAATCAGCAGGCAAAAAATAAGACAAAGCGGCAGGTGGAATTTACTTTTTCACCGAATTTCAGGCCGTTAAGAGATAATTTTTTAATAGATGAAAATATTCAAAAATCTTATATTGATGATATGGAGGTGGTGATTCTTGGATATAAGGATATTTACTTAGCGCTTTTTAGCTGGAATGAGATTCATTTTGAGGTGGAGAGTCATGGTTTAACCGAGGATGAATTGGTGGTTTTGCTGAGGTCTGCGATTAAAGAATAGTGTTGTAAAAAGCCTTAGTTGTTTGATGATTTTTGCTCCGGTTTGTTTTCGATTATAGTTTCAGTGCTTTTTAGCGCTTGTTCAGGCAAGAGATTAAAAAGATGATTGGGGAAAGAATGAAAATGGAATAAAGATAAGTTTTATTAAATCATAAAAATACAGAATGATGGAAAACTTATGAATAATCAAAAGGAGGGTTAATCATGAAAAAAATAGGGATGATTATGATGGTGTTGATCTTGCTGGCATCTTGTGTGAAGACACCACCGGCCAGTAGTGCAGTGGCACTTAATAAGGAAAGTATTGTCCTGGAACAAGAATTTGTGGATTATACCAAGGAAGAAAATCGGGATAAAATCTATGAAAACTGGCGAAATGGTGAGGAGTATTTAATGAAAAATCCGTTGTTTCCTCAATTTTATCAAGATTATTGGGGATTTAGCAATGAACTCTTCCAAAAACTGGCGAAGGAGGGAAATTTGATTTTTTCACCATTATCAGCCTATATTCCTTTATCGGAGTTATCATATACCATGGATGATAACTGCCTGCCCAAAGAAGAACTGATTCGTTTGCTTCGGGCAAATTCGGCATCTCCATACTGGACCAAGATGTTGATTGACAATTTTCGGGCAAGCGGTTACTTGATTGGCAGTTCTATGTGGATTAGTCATCAGGTTGATCCGGATATTTCATTTTTAAAGGAAAATCTATCTTCCGATATTTATCGGATTGATTTTGCTGATAAAGATGCACCGGCTCAGCAAATGGAGTGGATTCATAAATGGACCAATGGATTTTTAAAGGAACAGGTCAAAGCCGAAGACTTTGGTGATCCTTCCACACCAGAAAAATCATTGGTTTGCCGTTTGATTGGCGCTACTTATATTAAGGATGCCTGGAATAAGGAATATTTTTCTGACCCCAAAGACGGGATATTTTATGCTGAGAGCGGAAAAGAGCAAAAAGTACCATTTCTGCATTCCAACGACATAAAGACTATTTATCAAAAACAAGCAGATTATGAAATGGTCAGGATCCCAATGCGGGAAGGCTATTTTACTGTGATTCTGCCGGCAGAGGGAAAAACAGTCAATCAACTTTTGCAGGACAATGTTTTAGAAGCCGTTAGTCAAGTTGATAACTGGGAAGAGGTGGAAGCCAAGGTGATTATGCCTGATTTTACCCAAAGCAGCCGGATGGAGATCCTGCCGATTTTAAAGGAACTGGGCTATACGGAAATTGCTGAATTTCAAAAGGGCTATGAAAAACTGGTAGGGAAAAATCCGGATGGCAGTGATGCGGAATGTGCTGTTACACAGATTTTGCAGGAAAGTAAGATCGAGGTCAAAAAAGAAGGAATTCAAGCCGCCTCATATACTAAAGTAGAGGTGACGAAAGATGAGGCTGTGATGATTGATCAAGTCAAAAAAGTTACAGTTGAAGTCAATCGCCCTTATATTTATCTGATTACTGATAGAAAAAACCTGCCAAGCTTTATCGGCGTTAATCGGGAACTGGAGTAAGAGAGGGAGTTTTTGATACAGCAGAGTTGTGATAAATGCAATTAATAAAGTTGTAGAGAACTTAAAGATTTAGGGGAATGGCAATGAAAAATGATCTGTGAATACAAAAATTAATAAATAGTAGACAGAAAATAGTGTTTATACTGATCTGCCAAAATTAAATGAAAAATTTAATTTTAGCAGGTCAGTATTTTTATAAAGATTATGAACGAAATGATATTCCAGTTACAGAAGTAAAATAAAATATAGGTAAGTAAAAACAGAACGCATGGTCAAAAACTATGTGGTCTTTTTTTATTTTTTAAAGAAATCAAAGTATGAGTATAAGTAAATATTTTAGCCGATTACTGGGTAAGCAAGAGGAGAGTAAGTTAACTACGAATATATTCCTTTTATGCTATATTATTGATAAAATTAAGGTGATGAGAGAGAACCTCAAGTTTATTATTGCTTCAAAAATAATTGAATGGATACGAATTTGTCATGCAATAATTAGCATGAGATAATAAATATGGAGGAAGGAATATGAATTCAAAGAGTTTTGAATTATTGTTTTACTTGATGCATCTATCAAACGGTGTAGAAATGGCAGATCTGGTTAAAGCTTTTGGCTTGTCAGAACGAAGAATTTATTCCCTTATTGATGAAATGAAATATTTTTTGGAAAAAGAAAGCTACGGACGAGTGGAAAAACAAGGAAGCAAATACCGAGTTCAATTAAAATCCAGGGAATATATGAGAAAAATTTTACAAAATCAAGAAGTAATAAGGAATGTTTCAATACTACGCCGATTGCAAATATTGATTTTTGTTACTTCCGGGGATAATATGGTTACAATTCGGGATCTGGAAGAAAAACTAGCTGTGTCAAGACCGGTTATCAAGTCAGATTTGGAGTGGTTAAAATTAAAAGCAACTCAACATCAAATTAGACTGGAATTGATTCCCTTCAAGGGAATTTTAGCTCAGGCTAAAGAGGAAGATATCCGAAAAGCCTTAATTTCTTTTTTTAATTTAGTGGTCCAACACTGTTATTTGCATAATGCAGAAGTATTATGGTTAATTTTAACAGAATTGGAAATGCAAAAACTAAATGAGATTATTTTATCAGGGGAAGAAAATATCATTAAATTTATTCCGGACCAACTTTTAACTTATTTTTCTATTTGTGTTGGTGTAACAATTGCCAGGATTCGTGGGAATCATTTGCTGTCACAATTTGAGATAAGCAGGCAGGAAAATCATGAAACAAGTTTTGCAGAAGAAATATTATCAAAAATTACCGGATTAAAGAATGAGTGGTTGGGAAAACAAGCAGAAATTTATTTTTTAACAGAATTGCTGGCGGGAATTCCAAAAGTAAATTATCCATTGGAAGACAGTCATAAGACAGATTGGATTTTCTTTCAGGTATTATTAAAAAAGTTTATCAAGGAAATGGAGAATTATCTGCATTATCCCTTTTTAAAAGACAGTCAACTATTTCGGGGGTTACTCCAACATTTATATCCTGCATATATTCGGATGATGAATGCTCAGGATATTGATAACCCGATTTTTGAAGAAATCCTGCAATCTTATTCTTTGGAATTTCATGCGGTAAAACAACATATTTTCGTATTGGAGGAAGGGCTGAAAGTTAGATTCAATGATATTGAATGCTCTTATATAGCATTGTTTTTTGTGGCATCACAAAGGCGTGAAAATAAGATTGAAAGCGACATACCCAAAATATTGGTGGTTTGCTCGGCTGGAGTTAGTACTTCTTATTTGTTGACTACACAGTTGGAAAATTTATTTTCGGTGGAGGTAGTGTGTGTTAGTTCACAGCGTAAATTACAAAATGATATTACGACTCATAGTTTTGACTTTGTTTTATCAACTGTTGATCTAGAAATAGCGCAAGAGTATATAAGGGTAAGTCCTATTTTAAGTGAGGAAGACATTCGGCGATTAGCCTTTTATTTTCATGGTTTTCGTAAACAGATACGAATCCATCCTTTGATTCAACGAATAAGAAAGTTTGCCTCTATTATCGATGAAGTCGGATTAGAAGCTGAGCTAAATGAATATTTAAACAAGAAATCAATAAAGAAAAAAGGAGAAGATATTATGCTAAAAGAGATTTTAACGGAAAGTCTGGTGGCAGCTAAAGTTTCGGCTGCCACGAAAACAGAGGCGATTACTTATGCCGGAAAACTCTTACTGGAAAATGATTTAATTGAAGAACGCTATATTAGTGCTATGCTGGAAAATGTTGAAAAAAATGGAAATTATATTGTGATAGCACCGGGAATTGCCATGCCGCATGCCAGACCGGAAGAGGGAGTTAAGAAAATTGGAATGAGCTTACTAACATTGGCGGAGCCCATTGTTTTTGGCCATAAAACGAATGATCCGGTTAAACTGGTAATCGGATTATGTGCAACCGATCACGAATCACATTTAAAAGCATTGGCAGAGTTGATTGAAATTTTAGCAGATCCGGAAGTGGTAAACAAAGTGTTAAAAGCACAAAATAATAAAGAGATATTAACTTATTTATTAGGAGGTGAAAATCATGATTAAAATTGTGGCGGTTTGTGGTGCCGGGGTCGGAAGTAGTGTAATGTTACGTTATTTCATTCAAAATATTTGCGACAGTCATGACATTGATGCAATGGTAGAAACATCCGATATTGGTTCAGTCAATCCGGAGGCATATGATGTTTTGATTACCACATCTGATTTTGCTGATTTATTACGTGATACTGGTAAGTGCAAGATCATTCGTTTAGATAACTTAATGGATAAGGGATATTTAGAAAATGAATTATTAAAAGCAATGGAATAAGGAGGCAAGACATGGGTATTTTGTTATATATTATTAATAATGTATTATCACAAGCCGCTTTTGTGATTGGCATAGTTGTAATTATTGGCATGTTGGCTCAAAAAAAATCAGTTGAAAAAATTGTAGCCAGTGCATTTAAAGCGATGATTGGATTTACCTTAATTAATACAGCCGGACAATCTTTGGGAATGGCTTTATTACCTTTGCAAAGCATGTATACGAAGATTTTTAATTTAAATATGGATAAAGTTGACATTAATTCAGCAATTCCAGAGGGACTTTCCGGAATTGGATTGGAGATGTCAGTTATCTTTGCAATTGGATTTCTGATGAATTTATTGATTGCCAGATTTACCAAATTTAAATTTGTTCATTTATCCCCGCATGTATCATTTTTCTATGCCGGTTTGATAGCTGCATTGTTAAAATATGGTACAAAATTAGATACAGTTACTATCATTGCAATAGGTTCTGTGATTCTGGGGATTTATTTAACGGCATCTTGTGCTTATGTGGCACCTTGGATGAAAACGGTCAAGGGAGGGGAAGGTTTTACTTTAGGACATTCCAGTTCGATTGGGATTTTAGTGTCCTCTCTTTTGGCGAAAGCAGTAGGCAATAAGGAAAAGGATTTAGAAAATATTAATTTTCCGAAGCGCTTGAATTTTTTAAGAGAGATGACGATTGCATTAAGTATTGTTATGACATTGTTGTTTTTGGTATCATGTTTGTTAGCCGGACCGGCCTGGATTAGTGAAAATGTCAGTGGCGGCAAAGATGTTGTGACCTATTCACTGCAAAATGGTATTGTGTTTGGAATGTGGATCACGGTTATTATTACGGGTGTTCGGATGATGGTTGGAGAAATTATTCCGGCATTTCATGGCTTTGCTGATAAAATTATTCCAAATGCCGTGCCGGGACTTGATATTCCTCTGCTTTTCCCAAACTATCCGGTATCTGTAATTGTTGGTTTTTTAAGTAGTTTAATTGCAGGATTTTTAGGAATGTGGATCTTAGCTGTATTTAAATATCCGATTATTGTATTTCCGGCATTAATACCGACTTTTTTTACCGGAGCAATTACAGCGATTTTTGGAAATGCGAATGGTGGACGTCGTGGAGCAATTCTTGGTTCTTTTGTTAATGGTCTGATTTTGATTTTTGGACAAGCATTTTTGCTGCCAATGGTTGGAAGCTACCAGGCGATTATGCGGATTTTAGCAGAAACCGATTATGCTTTCTATGGACCGTTAATGGGATATCTTTTGAAGCTGATTGGAATCTAAGAGTTAAAAAATTGCGATATGCTATAATGTAGCCTATCGCAATTTTTTAGAAAGAGCTGATTATTTACTCAACTTTCTCACATTCTTTAGAACCGTCTTTTTTTATGCATATGTTGTAAAAATATTTTTGCATAAAAATAGGAAAGCTGAGTTATTTAAAGCAGAACCTGAAAACTTATATGTTAGATCTTAATAACTCAACTTTCCCACGTTCTTTGGAACAGTCTTTTTTAGGCATGTGCCGCGGAAGCAATCTTACGAAGTAAGTTGCGAAAGCAGGGTGTGCCGCGAAAGCCATCTTACAAAGTATGTGGCGAAAGCGGGGGAACCCATGTGCACGCTCCCTGGAGCGGGATAGAGCCAAAAAAGACTGTGGGAAAGTTGAGTTAATAATATAGGAAGGATACAATATGAAAAATATTATATTTTATCTGCCTTTGTTTTATCCAGATAAAAAAAGATTTTACAAAATTTTAGATTTGTTTGAAAAATATAAAGTTGATTATGTAGAAATTGGTTTGCCGGCTGAGGATCCATATATGGATGGAGAAAGGATTTTCAGAGCACATCAGCAAATTTTACAAATGCAATATTCAGACATGCAGTATTTGGAAACATTGGTGGATATTCATGAAAAGTACTCTTTTTCAGTGATACTAATGGGGTATTATAGGGATTTTATGCGCTTTCCTGCTTTTTATAAAGATGAGTCAAAGCGCTTTTTTGATGCAGTGTTGTGTGTAGATATCCCTGCCGATGGCACACAGAAGAATAACATTCCAATCATAAATGAGCAGAACACAGATAGCGAAATAAAACAAAAGATTTCTAACAATCCGCTGTTTGTGTATGTGATGAGCAGCATGGGAAAAACAGGCAGTGGTGAACTACGGGATAATTATATAGAAACAATGAAGCGGGTTAAAAATCAAAAAATGTTGCCATGCTTTGTCGGATTTCAAATTAAGACTGAAGAAGATGTCAAGAGAGTATTGAAAAACGGTGCAGATGGTGCTATTATTGGATCAGAGTTATTAAAGCAAGTTGACATAAGCTTAGAGATGGCAGATATCTATATAAAAAATATTTGTATGGTAAAAGAGCAGTGGGAGAAGAAATTTGCTTATCTGAAATAAAGAGTAAAGGATAAATGGAAAACAGTGCTTTTGATTAATAAATAGGGATAAACTTTGCAATCAATATTCGAACTACTTTTTAGAAAAAGAAAGGAAAGCAACTATGAAAATAATCGAAAACAAAATGACATTTGCATTTGATGGCAAAAATGAATGCGTGGCACAGGTTGAGGATGGAGAAACTCTGATATTTCGGACTCATGATTGTTTTGACAACCAGCTGGATGAAGCCGGTTCGACCATTGGCAATTTGAATTGGGACTGTATTAATCCGGCAACCGGTCCGGTTTATGTTAAAAATGCGGTAGCTGGTGATGTGCTGAAGGTTGAAATTTTGGAAATTACGCTTGGAAATCAAGGAGTTATGTGTGCCCTACCTGATAATGGTGTGTTGGGACAGCTAATTACAGAGGAGTCGGTCAAACGTTTAAAAGTTGAAAATGGAAAGGTTCATTTTAATGAGCAAATCGTCTTTGATATCAATCCAATGATTGGAGTGATTGGGGTAGCTCCTGAAAATGGAGCAGTCAATTGTGGTACACCAAGTAATCATGGCGGAAACATGGATAATAAAAGGATCACGGAAGGTGCGACCCTTTATTTTCCGATATTTCATGATGGGGCGATTTTTTCTTTAGGAGATGTGCATGCGGCCATGGGAGATGGAGAAGTGATGGTTAGCGGTGTAGAGATTGCAGCCGATGTCAAAGTACGTCTATCCGTGATAAAAGGGTGTAGGATTGAAACACCAATGCTGGAAAATGACGATATTTGTGGTGTTATCTACTCTCATGAAGATATAGAAAAGGCCGTTTTTCATGCAGTCAGGATCATGAATGAGATTGTGCAAAAAAAGTTGGGATTGTCTTTTAATGATGCCGGCATGCTGCTTAGTGCAGTTGGTGACTTGAAATTTTGTCAAGTGGTCGATCCGGAACGAACCGTCATGATGTGTATGCCTAAATCTATTCTTAATCAGCTGTTTTAGGTAAAGTTTGGTATATTTAAAAGAATATCAGAAAAGAAAGGAATGCAGGAAAGTTAAGGAAGTAATCACTAAATTTAATATGCATTACAGCCGATGTTATAGTGTATGGAATTTTAAAAAATGTATCTTAACTCAAGGCGGCAATGACTTATAATAATTGACAAAACTGATTTTAAAACTTCTGGCCAAATTGCTAAGATAGGAAGATTGTGAAGAAAAATGCAATAAAGGAGAAGTGGGAATGGCAAAAAACGGAAATATTTTTTATCCGGTTGAAGATTTAAAGGATGAGGAAATTGTTTTAAGATTAAAGAAAACCAGTAATGCCATACCGGAGAAGGATTGGCTGCCGGCCTATCATTTTTTGATTTGCCAACATGACGGAACGGAGGTTGGTTATTGTGATTTAAGGATAGGACATAATTATAAAACCTATATCGGCGGCAATATCGGTTATGGGATTTATGAGAAATATCGAGGCCATCATTATGCAGGAAAGGCCTGCCAATTACTTTTTAAACAGGCGCGAAAACATGGTTTGGAGCATATAATCATATCTTGTGCACCTGAAAACATTGCTTCCGGCAAAACCTGTGAATATGTTGGCGGAAAATTACTGGAGATTGCAGATGTTCCCGTAAATAATGAAATGTACGCAGAAGGAAAAAGAAAAGTAAAAGTATATCGGGTTGAACTGGAAAAGAGCAACCTTTCCCTGGAGATATTAGGTGATGATAATGTAAACGGTCTGGCGCAAATGCTGACTAATCTTTTGAATTATCATCGCAAGTTAACCAGTGCACCTGAGCAGTATTGGCAAACCATCGAAGAATCTGTTGAAACAATTCATTATTGGAAAGCAGAAGGAGAAATTTATCAAATCCGAAAAGCTGATGAAGTGATTGGCTTTTTATATCTTCGCTTAGGTGGCCAAAATGTTGCCTGGCTGGAAGATATTTATATTGAGGAAGAATACAGAGGATATGGCTATGGCAAGGAAGTTATCAGACTGCTGGATAAGATGATGATTCAAAGAGAAATTACTTCTATGTTTGTCAGTGTAATTCCACGGAATATTCGGGCCCTGAAATTATATCATGAATGCGGATTTGACCATCTGAATATGATTGAGTTAAGAAAAAATTATGATAAAGAATTAGATAAAACAGATATAGTGGAAGTGTTGGGCTATCAATTTAAAAAGTATTAGCAGCTTTGCTTTGACCGAAAGGAATTTATTTCAAATTTCCGGGAGTAATAAAGTTTAAAACTGTCAGTTATAGAAGCCTTTGATTTGTTGTTTTTAACAAGCCAAAGGCTTCTATAACTGATTTTTTATTGTAGTTAAATTTCCTTTTTAAGCAGCTGGCTGTAAATGACAGGGCTAAGTTAATTGTATTTAGAAAAAAATAAACGAAAGAAACAAAAAAAATCAAAGAACTTCGAAGAAAATATCAAAATCATAAATTACCTTTAACTATGCTGGAAAAAACAGATAATTTTTAACAATGTTTGTTGCATTCGTATTGAAAAAGAGATATAATATAAATAATTTTGAAAGAAATTAAAAACAACCATGGGAAAAACTGAGCGACTCATGATAAACAGAGTAAAAGCTATGGATATTCAGGCCAACAAGGGAATTTAAATAAGACCAAAAGGAGGAGTAATGAAAGCAGCAGTTATTGGAATTGGGTTTATCGGAGCAGTTCACATTGAACAGCTTCGCCGTTTGGGTGATGTTGAAGTGGTGGCTTTGGCTGACCGAACAGAGCCGGAAGAAAAAGCAAAACAGCTTTTTGTTCCCAAAGGCTATCATGACTACAAAGAAATGATAGATAAAGAAAAACCGGATTGTGTTCATATTTGCACACCCAATAATACACATTATCAGATTGCCAAATATGCAATTGAAAAAGGAATTCACGTATTGTGCGAAAAACCGATGACTTATACTTTGCAGGAAGCCAATGAACTCAGAACTCTGGCACGTGAAAAAGGGGTCATTCATGCTATGAATTTTAATTATCGCTTTTATCCAATGGCCTATCAAATGAGGGAAATGGTTAAAAATGGTGAAGTTGGAAATATCTATACCATTCATGGCGGTTATTTACAGGATTGGTTGTATTTTGATACCGATTATAACTGGCGGTTGGAAAAAGAAGCTTCCGGCGCTTCCAGAGCTTTTGCGGATATTGGCAGTCATTGGATTGATTTAGTGGAATTTGTTACTGGCTTGAAAGTAGTAGAAGTATTGGCTGATTTTGCCACCTTCCATAAAACACGTAAAAAACCGAAAAAGAGTATTGATACTTATTCAGGTATGTCCTTACGTCCTGATGATTATGAAGAGGTACCGATTGATACAGAAGACTATGCAGCTGTGTTGTTTCATATGAATAATGGAGCACATGCCTGTTGTCATATCAGCCAGGTATTTGCTGGCCGGAAAAATCAAATGACTCTGGCCATTGGCGGCTCAAAATGTGCCGTTGAGTGGGATTCTGAAAATTCCAATAGCTTGTGGATTGGCAAGCGTGGAGAAGCGAATCAGATTTATGCCAAAGATCCTTCCATTTTAGCACCTAAGACTGCTATTCTTAGCAGTTACCCAGGTGGCCATGTAGAAGGATTTGCAGATTCCTTTAAACAGAATTTCAGGCAGATTTATGACCGGATTGCCAGTGGAAAAACCGGAGAGTATGGCGACTTTGAAACTGGCTACCGGGAAATGTATCTGGGTGAAAAAATCATTCAAAGCGCCAGAGAAAAACGCTGGATTTCGGTGGATGAATAAGTTGAAGTGGCAGGCATAAATATGTGTGAGTCAAAAGCGCTCCCATCATTTGTGCGTTTCTCTAAAAACGAAATGTCAGTCCGACAGAAGGCGGGCTAACATGATAACCTGAAATTTAATAACTCAACTTTCCCACAGTCTTTTTTGGCCTTATCCCGTTCTGGAGAGTGGGCACATGGGTTCCACCACTTTCGTCACATACTTCGTAAGATGGCTTTCGCGGCATACGCCATAAAAAAGACTGTTCCAGGGAGTGTGGGCAAGTTGAGTTAATAGCAATGGCATTAAAAAAGCTCCAAGAATAACTTGGCAGAAAGGAAAGAAGATGATGAAATTAGGACTGGTATCAGCTATTTTACCTGACTTTACTTTTGAAGAAGTATTTGATTTTGCAGCTGAAGTTGGCTTTGCCTGTGTTGAAGTTTGCTGCTGGCCAAAGGGCAAGGCAAATCGCCGCTATGCTGGTGTGACCCATATTGATATGGATGAATTAACAGAAGAAAAAATGGGCTATTATTTAAATTATGCCAAGGAAAAGGGAGTGGAAATCAGCAGTCTCGGCTACTATCCAAATCCGTTGGATGCCAATCAGGAAGCGGCTGAGGTGGCAATTTCACATCTTTATCGTTTAATTGATACATCAGCTAAAATGGGAATCAACATGGTAACTACTTTCATTGGTAAAGATAAGAATAAGACAGTTGATGAAAATCTGGATTTATTTGAAAAAGTTTGGACACCGATTATTCGTTATGCTGAGGGAAAAAAGGTCAGAATTGCCATTGAAAACTGCCCAATGCTTTATACTGCAGATGAATGGCCGGGAGGCAATAATTTGGCCAGTACTCCTTATATATGGAAACAAATGTTTAGTCGAATTCCCAGTGATTATTTTGGCCTTAACTATGATCCTTCCCATCCTTATTTGATCCAGGCAGATTATATTAAACCGGTGTATGACTTTAAAGATAAAATTTTTCATGTTCACTTTAAAGACATTCAAATTTATCAGGAAAAATTAAATGAATATGGTATTTTTTCTTATCCCAGTTTATGGCATTCGCCTAAGCTACCGGGATTAGGCGGGGTTGATTTTGCAAAATTATGTTCTGCGCTGAATGATATTCGCTATCAAGGGCCGGCTTGTATTGAGGTGGAAGACCGTTCTTATGAAGGCTCAATTGAAGATGTCAAAAGCGGAATTAAGCAAAGTTATCGTTTTATGAGAAATTATCTTTAAAAAATAATAAGAATCAAGGTTACAATTTTCATCTTCTGTTTCGGATGAAAGCATTTGGTGTCCTAATATTGAGTGATTGAGTGTTTTAAGCCAAAGCCAGACATTTTGAAAAAGAAGGTGAAAATAAAATAAAAAACAAGCAAAAAAAAGGAGGATTTTTATGAAGAAAGCATTGAGCTTATTTTTGGCGGTTTTGCTGATTGGCACAATGTTTGCCGGATGTGGGCCGAAAGCTGACAAAAAGGAAGAAAGCAAAGAGCAGACCACACAAAAAGAGCAGCCAAAGCCAGAAGAAAAGCAACCGGAAAAGCAAGCAGAGAAACAGCCGGAACAAAAGCAAGAAGCTCCAGCCGAGAAAAAAGGATTGCGTGTTGCCTCGCATAATGCCATGATTGAAGGCAATCCCTATCGGGCGGTTTATGAAACGCAAATTGCAGCGGCTGCCCAGAAAGCTAAAGAAATGGGATTAATCAGTCAGTTTGACAGTTTTGTAGCCAATAATGACCCGGCATTAGAGGCTCAGCAAATTGAGCAATCCATTAATGAAGGCTATGATATTATCATTGTTAATCCGATTGCGGCTTCGGGTCTGGATGCTTTAATTCAAAAAGCAGCTGATGCAGGAATCACCTATATTAATGCCGATTGTATTTATGATTCGGATAAGATTTTAAATGTGGTGGTAGATCAGGCAGCATGGGCGGAAATTCAAGCCGACTATGTGATTAAAACTTTAGGCAAAGGTGCAAAAGTTGTTCAATTTAATGGTATTGACGGTAACTCAGCTTCAGAAATCCGGAGTGAAGTCTGGAAAAAGAAATTACCAGAAGCCGGAATTGAAATTGTCAAGACGGTTGCCCATAACTGGAGTGATATTGAAGCCAAACAGCTGATGAATGAAATTATTGCATCTGGTCTTGAATTTGATGGAATTATTAACCAGGAAGGTGCCAATGGTATCATGGATGCAATTGAAGAATCTAAGATTGACTTTCCTAAGTGCATCACTTCGTCAGAAGAAGTATCCTGGATTCGCCGGATTGCAAAGGTTAATGAAGATAAAGAAGCCTTTCCGTTTATTGTAGTGGAGAATCCTCCGGGAATCGGTGCAACTGCCTTAGCCATTGCCATTAATATTCGCCAGGGCCATGAGCTGGATCCGGGTAAAATGAGCGGCAATAATTTGATCTATTATACTCCGCAATGGATCATGACCCATGAAAATCAAAAAGAGAGATTGGAAAGTATTGCTGATCTGCCGGACTCCACTTCAGTATCTTCTTTCATGAGTGTTGAAGAAGCGAAAGCAGCATATTTTAAATAATTAAGTTGATCTAAAACAAATATGGCAAAAACTGTATTTGTAAAAATTAAGTGTTTGTGCAAATAATTTGCAATTATATTACCAAGAGCCTCCCATGGCGGAGGCTCTTAAACCGGAAAAGAATATGAAACAGGGGACATGCAAATGCTGGAAATGAGAAATATCAG
Organism: Clostridiales bacterium COT073_COT-073; assembly: GCA_003858485.1. Lineage (GTDB taxonomy): Bacteria > Bacillota > Clostridia > Lachnospirales > Vallitaleaceae > W11650. The sequence goes on along the minus strand of RQYD01000020.1, from coordinate 14,933 downwards.
TAAAAATTTTGAGGCTGTGCAGGCTTTAAATCACGCTCATTTAAAGGTTGAGAAAGGTGAAATTATGGCACTGCTGGGCAGCAATGGCTCAGGTAAATCAACTTTAGTTAAGGTACTGAGCGGCCTGGTCAATCCAACTGGCGGGGAAATTTATATTGATGGGGAGGCGGTGCAAATTAAAAGCTCGGCCGATGCACGCAAACATGGAATTGCCGTAGCATATCAAGACTTTAGTTTGATCCCTAAAATGAGTGTTATTGACAATATTATGCTCACACTTTCTCCATGCAAAAAAAATGGGCAGATAGATGAAAAAAAATCCAGAGAAATGGCAGAATATTATTTAAATGAACTGCAAATTGATGTATCACCGGATGCGCCAGTGGAGCTTTTAATGCCATCAACTCAAAGTATGATTGAAATTGCCAAAGCTCTGGCGATGAAACCGAGAATTTTGATTTTAGATGAAGCTACTGCCTCTTTGCATGCCGATGAAGTAGAAATTGTTTTTTCTGTACTTAAAAAATTAAAAGCCGAAGGAACCTCAATTATTATTGTGACACATCGAATGAGCGAAATTTTCCGGATATGTGACGGGTGCACGATTTTAAAAAGCGGGGAAACTGTGGCTGAAGGAAATGTCAATCAACTTGACTTAGATGAAATTGTTTTTCATATGACCGGCAAGTATCCGGATAAAGAAATCGGAAAGCAGGAAACAAAAGAAAAAAACCATCATCTGCAATTGCTTTTGGATGTTAAAGACATGGCCATGCCACCAAAATTAAAAAATGTTAATTTTCAGGCCTACCAGGGAGAAATTGTCGGAATTGGAGGTTTGGATGGACAGGGGCAATCGGAATTTATTCGGGTAATTTTGGGTGACCATAACTATACTGCCGGTAAAATGATATATCAAGGTAAGGAGATCCGGTATAAGCAGGCGGCGGATGCGGTATCTGATGAAATTGGCTTTATCTCCGGAGATCGTGGCCGTGAAAGTATTTTCCCACTACGCAGTGTGGCTGAAAATTTATTTGCCGGTAATACTGCCAGAGGAAAGCTGTTTGCTTATTTAAGTCCAAAGGAAATAGATAGTTTTGCCAAATCAGCCATGCAAAAGTATGGAGTTGTTGCCGGCGGTTTACGGCATCCAGCCAATTCTCTGTCCGGCGGCAATCAGCAAAAGCTGGTGGTTGGCCGCTGGATTGCACTGTCGCCCAAATTGCTGCTGTTGGATGATCCGACTAAAGGCGTTGACATTAATTCACGCCGGGAAATTCACCGGATTTTAAGAGAATGCACAGAAAGAGGAATGAGTATTATTTATGTGTCCAGTGATAATGAAGAACTTTTAGAAATTGCTGATCGAATTTATATTTTTTATGAGGGTCAAATTAGTGCATTATTAGCCGGTGATGACAGAAGGGAAGAAAAATTGGTGGCAGCAATGCTGGGAATTCACCAAAAACAGGAAGAGAAAGGAAAACAGGATGATGAATCAAAAAATTAACCAAATTAAACGCTCGCCGGCGTTTTCCGGTATGATTTTATTTTTCTTATTTCTGATTGTTTATTTTGGAGTCCAGTATTTACAAGCACCGGAGAGCTTTTGGAGCATTAAGACATATCGGAATTTCATGTCTTTGTTTAAGAGCTTTAGTCCTTTGATCTTAGTTACGATGGGTCAGGCTTTTTTAATGCTGATGGGAATTATTGATATTTCCATTGGTATGCAGATGAGTTTTGCCAATGTGTTGGCAGCCATGCTGCCGGAAATATTGGGACTTCCCACTCCAGTTGCCTGGCTGATTGCATTATTGGCTACCATTTTACTGGCTGTGCTCAATGGTGTAATTGTTTCCTGTTTACGGATTCCACCGCTATTAGCAGGCTTTGCCATGATTTATGTAATTAAAGGCATTAATTTGCTGATTGCTCCCAAACCGGGCGGAAAAGTACCGGCGATAGCCAATCAGGTGTTTGATTCGATGCTTTTTGGATTCATACCATTTAGTTTGATTTTATTGGCAGTCATGTATGGCATATGGCTGTATTTGGAAAAAACGCCTCTGATAAAGGCCGTTTATGCTATTGGCGGAAATGAGCGCAATGCTTATGCAACTGGTATTCATACCACTGCCATTAAGATTAAAATATATGCTTTGGCCGGTTTTTTTACTGGTTTGGCCGGATTGTGCTATACCGCCGCTTATACTACGGGCAATCCGATTACCGGTGAAATTTATGGGCTGCAAAGTATCAGTGCCTGTATTTTAGGTGGGATCTCTTTGGCCGGTGGCTGGGGAAATATGGCTTCGGCAGTCTATGGGGTAGGATTTCAAATTTTAGTACAAACCACTGTACCAAAGGTGTTTACCATGATTTCCAAGGCCACCGGAGTGAATTACAATACTTATTGGCATAATTTGTTTTCAGATATTATCATTTTACTTGGCCTGGTAGTTACGATTTTTGCTATTCGGGCACAGCGAACAACTTTTATCAGTGGATTGAAAAAACAGATAAAGGGGGCGAAAGCAGATGAATAAAAATAAAGTTTATTATTTTGTCAAAAACAATCAAATTGGAATGGCTTTGCTGCTTTCGCTGTTGATTTTTGTTGTTACAATTGCATTAAATCCCAAATCATTAAATGTCAATGCATTCGGCAGCATTTTATCACTGATGTCAATGCTGACCATTGCCGCTGCCGGCCAGACTTTGGTGATTATTGCCGATGGGATTGATATGTCAGTAGGGGCAACGATGTCAATGGCAGCGATTGTGACAGTCGGCATTTTACGTGGCCGGGAAGATCCAATGCTTTTTGTAATTGCGATTTTAGCAGCCATTGGAGTAGGCGCAATTATTGGACTATGCAATGGACTTGGAGCAGTAAAAGCAGGATTACCGCCAATGGTTGTCACCTTATATATTTCAAATGTGGTAAATCGGCTGCAATATGTTATGACTGGCGGAACTCCGGAATTTACATCTGTTTCTTTGATTTATAAGTCCTTTATGACCGAAAGATTATTTCAGGTTTTTCCGGTGATTTCTTTTTTTGCCCTGGGTATGTATGCCTTGATTTTTTGGCTGATGAACCGGACCCGGTATGGCCAGCAGATTTTTTTAATTGGTAATAATAACCGGGCAGCTCAATTAACCGGAATCCGGACAACCCGGTTAAAGGTAATCAATTATATGATGGCTGGTATTTTATCCGGTATTGCTGGTTTTATTGGGGCTGGTAATTCTGGTTATATTAAATGTGGAGCTTTTGATGGTATGACAATTGATACCATTGTAGCGGTAGTAATTGGCGGTACCCTATTAGCCGGCGGTAAGGGTAGCTATGCCGGAACGGCAGCCGGAGCCTTGCTTTTGATCGTGCTCAGTAATGGTCTGGCTGTGCTTTCGGTTTCACCCAGTATGAAAAATCTGATCATGGGTGTAATTTTAATTATCTTATTGGGAGTTTATAACCGGGCCAAGCCGGTTCGGGCATAGCTGATAGGCAGGGTTATCGGTGGCTGACAATAGGAAGAATTGACACCATTATAAATAAATGATAAAATTCCATTGTATTATTTTGCAGAAAATAATGCAGTGGAATTTTAATATACAGGAAATCATGGCAAATTTAAGAGAGCTGACAACATAAATTAAAAAGTCAAGAGATTATCTTAATTCACCTTAAAAATCGGGGTTTTTGGCTATATTGACAAACATATGTTCTTATGATAATATGAATGAAAAGAAATCATTCATATTATCATAATGGATTAGAGGAACATGCTATGGAAACGAAGAAAACTTATCTGGCCATAGACTTAAAATCATTTTATGCCTCTGTAGAATGCATAGAACGCAATTTGGACCCTTTGACTACCAATATGGTTATTGCTGATGCTGCCCGGACAGAAAAGACAATTTGCCTGGCGGTTTCGCCTTCGCTTAAGGCCTATGGAATTTCCGGCCGGCCGCGGCTATTTGAGGTAGTTCAACAAATGAAAAAAATCAATGCCAAACGTTTATTGAAGGCACCAAATCAATGCTTTATCAGTTCATCTTATCAGGATTCAGAATTAAAAAAGAATCCGGCACTGCAAGCAGATTATTTGGTTGCACCACCCCGAATGGCTTATTATATTGAATATAGTACCAGAATTTATAAGGTATATTTAAAGTATATTGCTCCGGAGGATATGCATGTATATTCGATTGATGAAGTATTTATGGATATTTCAGCCTATTTGAAAATATATCGCATGACCCCAAGAGAGCTTGCCAAAACTATTGTTTTAGATGTTTTGCAAACAACCGGAATTACGGCAGCGGCTGGAATAGGAACCAATCTTTATCTGGCTAAAATAGCAATGGATATTGTCGCCAAACATATTGAGCCGGATGCGGATGGCACCAGAATTGCTGAATTGAATGAAAAATCTTATCGCCGGCAATTATGGCATCATCGTCCGCTCACTGATTTTTGGCGAGTGGGCCGGGGATATACCAAAAAACTGGAAGCAGCCGGCCTTTATACCATGGGAGATATTGCCAGATGTTCCATTGGTGCCACAGCAGAATATTACAATGAAGATCTTTTATATAAATTATTTGGTGTTAATGCCGAATTACTGATTGATCATGCCTGGGGTTATGAGCCATGTACTATGGCAGAAATTAAAGCCTATCAACCCAAGGCACATAGTTTGGTTTCCGGCCAGGTATTATCAGAACCCTACTCTTTTGAAAAAGCGGAGTTGGTGATTAAAGAAATGGCGGATTTACTGGCCCTTGATTTGGTTGATAAAGGCTTGACCACCGATCAGCTTATGCTGACAGTTGGCTATGACAGGAGTAATCTGGCAGATCCTGAACGCCGAAACCTATATAAAGGAGAGATTACGATTGACCCTTATGGCAGACAAGTTCCCAAACATGCTCATGGCAGTATTCGTTTGAAAAACACGACATCTTCCGGACTACGGCTTACACAAGCGGCAATTGAGCTGTATGGCAAGATTGTCAATCAAGATTTATTGATTCGCCGGATTTCTATTTCGGCCAATCAAGTGGTGCCGGAGCAGATGATTGCTCAAAAGATAAATTATGAACAACTGGATTTATTTACGGATTATGATCAGCAGCAAAAGCAAAAGGCGGAAGAAGAAATGGTGCTGAAACGGGAAAAACAAATACAAAAGGCGGTTTTAAAGATCAAGAAGAAATTTGGGAAAAATGCAGTTTTAAAAGGAATGAATTTAGAAGATGGCTCAACTGCCCAAAATCGAAATATGCAAATCGGCGGACACAGAGCTTAATCCTGGTCAAGGCAGTATGGCAGGAAATTATGTGTCAAAACAATGTTCAATAGTAAATGGCGGAAAAGCCTTAAAAGAAGGTGAAGGAGTGGAAAATGAAGAATAAATGCTATGATGATATCATTGATTTGCCGTATCCGACTTCCAGTAGACATCCCAGAATGTCATTATATGACCGGGCAGCTCAATTTTCACCATTTGCCGCATTAACCGGACATGAAGCAGCAATTCAGGAAACTGCCCGGATCACAAGTGCCAAAATGGAGTGTGGTAAAGATAAGATGAGTGGACTGGTGGGCAGTTCTTTTACAACTTAATGTCCAGTACTTTCGCGGCTTTCTGAGCAGAACACAAGCCAGCGTTTTGATTAAGATTGTGCAAGAGGCGGGAATGGAACATTGGAAAATTGAATGAATCATCAGAAAAGGAGGCAGTTATGAAGTTGATATATTTCTTTGATGAATATATAAAGCCCTTTTTTATGAGAGGAAAAAAGATTGCCAATCCGGCTGATACCGGTATTATAGGCAATGGAGTCAGTTGTATTCGGGAATATGATGTAAATATGTGGTTTTATACTAAAGATGGCATAACAATTGCTTTTGATGCGGGACATTTCAATTATCCAAAAATAAAACAGGAATTTGCTAAGATCGGATTGGACGGCAGGGAAATCCAGCATTTGTTTTTGACTCATGCAGATGTTGATCATGCTGGAGGAATTGATATCGCAGGCCGGAATATTTTTCCCAATGCCCGGGTTTATTTGGGAAAAAGAGAGGAAGCATATCTGACCGGGAAAATGCATCGTTTGCAAAGGCTGGGATTTAAAATAAAAAATGATGTCCGGATAGCCAGGGGATATCAATTGCTGGAAGATAAGCAGGTGATACAGATTGATAGTATTCGGGTGCAGGTGCTGGATATTCCCGGACATACCATCGGACACTGCTGTTACTTAGTGGATGATAAAATTTTAATCAGTGGTGATTGCCTGGCAATCAATGAAACTGGCGGATATAGTTTTTTTGATTTTTTTACACAGTATCCGGAGTTAAACAAAAAAGCATTGCAGCGCTTGAAAAAATGGGTAAAAAAGAAAAATCCGGAAATGATTTGCACCGGCCATAGCGGATGCCATAAAGATGTGTTATCCTGTTTTAATCATATTGCAGAATCAGCGGTCTTCAGTAAAAGGAAACCATTTGATAAAAATGCTCCTTATGATCTTTTCAATCAGTAAGCATTTGCAGAGAAAATTAAAACCCGGCATTAAACAGGCAACAAATGCGAGGTATGTCAGTCAGTGACAAAAGTAGTTGGATAAGAGTGGCAGAAAAGTTCGGAGCAAAACACGAAAACATGGCTCTGAAAGCAGTCTTGTGCAGTAAACTGCAAAAAAGAGGAAGGTAAGCAAGCAAGTAAGTAAAACGAGCAATGAGTATTGCAAAAACTGCCGGAAAGAGAGGGTATCGGTTTTACAAAAGACTTGACAAGTATACTTGGCAAAGCTATAATAAAAATGCAAAGTAAACTTGTCAAAAAAGGAGAGAATTGTGAACCGGGAAGAAATTTTACAAAAGAGTCGGCAGGAAAAAAAGGATGAAGGTGTGCAATTTATGCTAAGCCGAGGCTATAAAATTGGTCGTATCACGTTTTTAGTAACTTGTATTATTTTGTTTATTTATCATGGCTTTGTCGGCATCCATGGCCACAATCTTATTCTTATTCTTACACTGGTGATGGCATATTTCACCGGTGAAACTTTTGCTCATTATAGTTACAAAAAAGAGCGAATTTTGTTGATTTTAACAGTTATTCAACTTTTACTGACAGTATTTTTACTATATTTTTATATCAGTACTACCTGGCCGAGGTAATTTTATGAAAGAAAGTTTGCAATTAAAAAATAATTTACGGGCAATCAGAAAATCATATGGTATATCCCAGAATCAATTGGCAGATATGGTTGGGGTTTCACGTAATACCATCAGTTCAATTGAAACCGGCCAATTTTATCCGACAGCCAAATTAGCCTTGATTTTGTGTATTGCTCTGGATAAAAAATTTGAAGAGATTTTTTATTTTGAAGAAACGATGGAAGGGAACCAACCATGATAGAATTATTATTACAACCGGTGATAACCGCAATATTTATTACTTTATTCGTACTTTTGGCAGCTTTTGCAGTCTATAACATAGTAAAATCCAAGGGTAAAAAGTCGGGTGTATCATTAAAAAAGGCAGAAAAGTTGTTGTTTAAGATCGAAAAATTGGCAGAAGACGAATATATTGAGCCTTTTGGCGGGAAGGACAGTTTGTTTGACATCATTGATGGACTAAAACGTTTAGCCGATTATGAAAATATTAAGGAGATCATTCTGGATATTGATCATATCAATTTGTCGCAGGCACATTATGAGGAACTGAAACCTCTGTTTCGGGAACTTGCCAAAACCAAAAAAATATCAGCGATCGCAACAGAATATAATAAAATCGGATATTTGACCGCGCTCTTGGCAGACCATATTTACTTATTCCGCTCTAAAAGTTGCATGATGTTTTTGGGCGGATATTCCTATAGGACACCATATTTAAAAAGAGTGCTTGCCAAATTCGGTTTACAGGCAGAAGTTTTGCATATTGGCACACATAAATCAACAGGAGAAGAGTTGGTGCTGGAAGAAATGAGTCAGGAAAAAAGAGAATCGCAAGGCCGTGTTTTAGAAAAAGCATTTGCTTATTTTGCAGAAGAAATTCAAAGGAAAAGAAATATTGATATTAAAACAGCCTTGTTAAAGGGAGATTTAATTTTTGCCACTGCCGAAGAAGCCATGAAATATCAAATGATTGATGGTATGGTAACATTAGACGAACTGGGTGTTGATTTGGATAAAAATACAATCTCATGGGCAAATTATTTAGAACAATATAAAGAAAAGAAAATCAAGACTAAAGATGAAATTGCCATTCTTTCTTTAGAAGGAGAGATTAAAGAAAAGAAAAAAGGACGAAAGGGTATTTCTTATAAATCTGTGTTAAAAAAGCTGGATCTGATTAAAGAGGATGAAAATGTCAAAGGCTTGGTTTTAAGAATCAACTCTCCAGGAGGAAGTGCATTAGAATCGGAAAAGATCTATCAAAAATTGAAAGGACTGAATATCCCTATTTATGTATCCATGGGTTCGCTTTGTGCCAGTGGGGGATATTATATTGCCAGTGCCGGCAGGAAACTCTTTGCTTCACCCATTACAATTACCGGCTCCATTGGTGTGGTGTTGATGCAGCCGCGAATTCATGAAGCTATGGAAAAAATGGAGATAAAATTGGAGCGGATTGAAAACGGCGCTGTCCAGGATGCCTTTGATATTACCCGGCCGTTGTCGGAAGCCTCCCGTCAAAAACTGATCCAAAGTATGAAAATGGTTTATCAGGAATTTAAGGATCATGTCTTAGAAGCCAGAAATATGGATGATGATACCTTAGAACCATTAGCGGGCGGACGGATTTGGCTTGGTTTAGAGGCCAAAGAAAATGGTTTGGTTGATGAGATCGGCGGAGTGGAAGATTGTATTGCGTCACTGGCCAGGGAACTTAATTTAGACAAATACAAAGTCAGTGTTCTGCAAGAGAAAAAATCAGTCAAAGATACAATCAAAGAAGTCATGCCTGAATTCTTATCCCTTGCACAACAGGCGGCATTGGAATTTATGATCGATCAGCACACACAAATTCTTTGTCTGGAAGAATTTGATATGGAATAAAAAGCAAAAAGAAAGACTATTCATTTGAGCTATCTTTGTGTTATAATCAAATCGGAAAGCATGAAAAATGCAGATATTTAATGTTGCTTTATGGGAAACTTAAAAATTGTGGAGGAACTATGAAAATTGTGATTATGGGTGCCGGTAAAGTTGGAAAAGTGCTTTGTCGTGACCTGTCAGAAGAAAATCATGAAATCACTTTGATTGAAAAAGATGCAGTCACCTTTCAATCGGTTTTAAATCAATATGATATTACCGGTGTTCTGGGAAATGGGGCGTCTTATGATACTCAAATGGAAGCGGGAGTTGATAAGGCGGATATTTTTATTTCTTTGACAGAAAATGATGAGCTGAATATGATTGCGGCAGTACTTGCCAAAAAACTGGGAGCGATTAAAACCTGTGCCCGGGTAAGAAATCAGGATTATTCTGATTTATCGGATTTAATGAGAACCTCGCTGGATATTAATTTATTTATCAATCCAGAGTTGGAAGCGGCCCATAAATGTATGCAGTTGATTGAATTTCCCCTGGCCGATTCCTTTGAATCATTTGCCAATAATAAGGCCCCAATTGTCGAGATGCGGGTAAATCCGGATTTCGGTTTGGTTGGGAAGTCATTGATTGAATTCAGAAGTATGTATAAAAATTTAATTGTTTGTTGTGCCATGACCAATGGAGAAATTACCATTCCTAAGGGTGATTTTATAATTAAAAGCAATTCCCAGTTATTTGTGACCGGGCCTATTTCTGAGTTGATCAAGTTATATAAAGATAATGGTCAGCAACAAAGTAAAATCCGTTCTTTATTTATTATTGGAGGAGGTCTGTTAGCCCAATACTTGATTAAATTATTTGAAAAATCAAATGTGACTATCAAAATTTTAGAAGTCAATCATAAAAAAGCCAAGCAGCTCAGCCAAAAATTTCCTAAAATTGAAGTGATTGAAGCTGATGGCACGGATATGAATAATCTGCATGAGCAAAGAGCAGCTAATTATGATGCCGTATTGGCTTTAACCGGTATTGATGAAGAAAATATTATTATTTCGATGGTAGCGAAATCTCTGGGAGTCAAAAAGACATTAACTAAAATTAACCGGACAGAATTGATTGATATTGTTGATGCCTCTGTAGGATTACAGTCAATTATCACTCCAAAACGAATTATTGCTGATAATATTTTACAATATGTCCGGGCTTTGTATAATTCGCAGGGATCTAATGTGGAAGCTCTTTACCGCATTGCCAATGACCAGGTGGAAGCTTTGCAGTTTCGAGTGCGGGAAGGCTCGATTGCTACTCAAAAGCCACTTTGGGAGCTGAAGCTAAAAGATAATGTATTGATTGCCTATATCTATCGGAAAAATAAAGTGATTTTTCCAACCGGTAATGATCGCTTAATGTCACATGACCGGGTAATTGTGATATCAACCAACGGACATTTTAATGACTTGGATGAAATAGTGCTATGAATATAAATATGATTTTTAAGGTAATTGGTCGACTTTTGCTTTTAGTGGCGGTATTAATGCTTTTACCGGTAATGGTGGGTGTTTATTTTGGTGATGATTTAAAAACAATTCTTTCTTTTCTGGGAACTGCTTTAGTAGTGGCAATCATTGGTTTTTTATTAAATATGCAAAAAGTAAAAATCCGAACTTTTTTTACCAAAGAGGGATTGATCATTGTTGCACTTTCGTGGGTTTTGATGAGCTTTTTTGGAGGACTACCTCTATATTTTTCAGGGGAGTATAAAAGCTTGATTGATGCATGTTTTGAGATCAGCTCAGGTTTTACCACAACTGGAGCAACAGTTTCCACCAATGTGGAAATTTTATCAAAATCGATCTTGTTTTGGCGATCCTTTACTCATTTGATTGGCGGAATGGGAGTGTTAGTGTTTGTATTGGCAATTATGCCGCAAATGAAAGAGGACAGCATTTATTTGATGAAAGCCGAGGTGCCGGGTCCGGTCTTTGGAAAAATTGTGTCAAAGCTGGGCGATACAGCCCGAATTCTATATAAGATTTATTTAGGATTAACGGCTCTTTTAATTTTGGCATTATACCTGGCAGGAATGCCGCTTTTTGATAGTGTGGTTCATGCCTTTGGAACAGCAGGCACAGGTGGGTTTGGCATAAAAAATACCTCGATTGGTTATTATAATTCACCAGCAATTGAACTGATCATTGGCATTGCCATGCTGATTTTCGGAGTTAACTTTAATTTATATTATTTTATTTTAATTGGCAAAATTAAGGAATTTTTCAGGAGTGAAGAGTTAAAATGGTATCTGAGCATTGTTGGCCTGGCAGTTGTGGTGATTACATTAAATATATATAGTGCCATGGCTTATCCATTTCCGGAAAGTTTAAGACATACCTTTTTTACGGTTTCTTCGATTATGACCACCACTGGATATTCAACGGCTGATTTTGCGCAGTGGCCCTTGTTTTCGCATGTAGTTTTGCTGGTGCTGATGTTTATTGGTGGCTGCGCCGGTTCAACGGCTGGCGGAATTAAAGTAGCCAGAGTCGGTACAGCGGTTAAATCTGCTTTGGCTGAAATTAAACGTGCGCGTAATCCTAAACGGGTTTTAACCTTTCATTTTGAAGGCAAATTAGTAGATATCGATTTGATGAAAAGTTTAACCAATTACTTCTTGCTTTATATTTTTACCTTTGCGATCATGATATTATTAATTTCATTGGACAGCCCTAATTTTACCACTGCTTTTTCAGCAGTGGCGGCTACTTTTAATAATATTGGACCGGGACTTGATGTAGTTGGGCCGACTGGCTCATTTGCTGGTTTTTCGGATTTTTCAAAAATTATTCTTATTTTTGCTATGATTGCCGGTCGACTGGAAATACTGCCGATGTTGATTTTATTTTCGCCTGGTACCTGGAAACGGACATAGAAAATGGAGATTACAGAAGAAAGGATGCGGATAAGGGTGAAAAAACGGAAAGAGATGTGGTTGATTGCTTTTGTTTTTATGCTTGCGCTGTATACTTATCCAGTTCATTCATTTTATGCCTTGCCGCAGCCGGAAGAGGAACAATATACAGGGCAATTGCCGGAGTTTAGTATTTATCGGTTATTAAAGATTGCCCTACAGCCTGTAGGGAAGACCATGTATATTTGGGGTGGTGGTTGGAATGAGGAAGACACTGCTGCCGGGATAGAGGCTGTCAGCTTAGGTCTTAGTCCGAATTGGGAAAAATACTCGCAAAAACAAAACAGGCATTATGATTATACTGCAACCAGATATCAAATTCATGATGGACTTGATTGCTCCGGTTATGTGGGTTGGGTAATTTATAATTTGCTGCATACAATTGATGGCATAGAAGGTGAAGGCTATGTCATGAAGGCCAGAAAAATGGCAAAAACTTTTGCTGAAAAAGGTTGGGGAGAATATATTCCAGCTGGTAAAATTAAGGATTATAAGGCTGGGGATATTATGAGTAGCAAAACTCATGTATACCTTGTGATTGGAACTTGTGAAGATGGCAGCATTGTAGTGGCGCATGCTTCGCCGCCCGGGGTGCAAATTAATGGAACAGTCTGCAGAAATGGTAGTCGTAATAGTCAGGCAGCTGAGTTGGCTGACTATTACATGAATAAATATTATCCACAGTGGTATGCCAAATATAAGCCCGAAGTAAAGGAAATCAGCTACCTGACAAACTATCATCAAATGCGCTGGCATACGGAAGATAATTTTTGGCTGAAAGACGAGGAAGGGCTGCGTAATATGAAGGCTGATCAGGTACTGCAAAAGATTTTAGGAGAATAGCTTAAAGGATTGGGTTCGACTTGTGGAAGTCAGCACCTCTACCAATGTGTATGGCGGAGGGGCGGAAGGCCGTAGGTAATACCGGTGGGCAAAGATCACATTTATGTCAATACTAAATCAGATTTTTAATTTTATATGGAAATTATGTTATAAATTGAAATTATATTGAAATTATGTTATAAATTTAAAATATAACAGGAACGTCATATAAATAATAATCGAATGAAAGCTAAGTCAGTAAGTGTAAATGGTTTAAGGAGGTAGGAAATGTTTTTCAATACCGATTTTTTTTACCCGAAAATAAATGGTTATATTGCAATTATCGGAGATATTAAAAATTCAAGACATAGTCAGGACAGAGAAAAAATTCAGTTGATGTTAAATCGGGTATTGGAGAAGATTAATGCTGACTATAAGGAAAAAATTGCTGCTCAATTTGTCATCACTCTGGGGATAACAAATTGAGCTTGCTAATTAGGAATCCATATTTTGCGTATTTTGCTGATCAGGCAAAGATGGATGCTTTTTCAGGATTCCGTTAAAAATTTCTTTAATCATATTTTGAGTCTTTTTGGATGATAAATCTTGAGACTTCAATTCGCCAGTGGCCATCATTTCCATAATTTTAATATAGGTTTCACCTAAGGCATAGGTTAATACTGCTGCAGTCCCGCCACTGACTGCGCCGCCAACCAAAGTTCCTGCCCCCGGGATCAGCTTCAGCAAATTGGAGGTAATGGTGCGGCCGGCAATGGTAGCACCGGTCGTGCCAATTAATGAGGTGAGAAAGCCCTGCATGATTGAGCGAGAAATGCTCATCCCGAAAATAGCAGTTATTTTGGCGATCATGGCAATTTGAGCGGTAATTAAAACCGGTGCATCGGCAAATGGAATTGGCATAAAACCAGTGGTAAAGTTTGCGCCGGTAGCAATTTGCACAATTTTTTTGGCCTGTTCAACTTTTAAGCGGATAGAAGCTTTTTGGGCATTAATCCAAGCATTTTGCGCATATTCCGGTAAAATTGTCAAAGTGTATTCCACTAGAAAATCGACACCAAAAGCTGGCTTGATAATATCATCATCCTCATAATCCTGTGCCAGGACTAATATGATGTTTTTGACATTTAAATTCATTTTTTCCAGTTCGGCTCGAAAAGCCTCACCTTGTCGTTTGGTAATAACTTGTGTTAGCACCAGAACAATTGGAATTTCTTTGGCGATCTCTTCAATAAAATTGATTTCTGCCGATTCCAGCCGATTGCTGTTGGATTGAACACAATACCACATGCCATGAATAATTTCATCTTGGTTGCCACTGCGTAATTTTTGTTGGCATAAGGCAGTGATATCGGAGATGGTCCGGGCTTGTGTTTCGGCATCCAGCTCCAGTCCTACGGTGTCGTAAAGGCGAAGCGGCAGATTTTCTTTTTCATAAAGTTTCATTTCGGCAGTAACGGGCTTACCGATTCCGGTAGTGGCAAGATTTTCCCGAAAAGCGGAATTAATCAATGTACTTTTACCGACACCGGTTTTGCCGGCAATGATTAAATTGGCATGTCCCATTTTCTTGATCTCCTCTTTATAGCTTTCCTCCAATTTATCAAAAATATTAATTTCACTTTCCCAGTTCATATCTAATCCTCCAAATTTTGCTTGTAATCACGATGGTTAACATTATAGTAAAACCACTTATCAGCCAGCAGACTTGGCAGTTTATAAAATGCTGCCAAAATTCCGGCAAAAAGAAGGAGTTTACCGATAAAACCAAAAGTTTTTCTACAACATTTTTTACATTTACACATGATTTTTCTCCTCTACAATTGTTTTAAATATAATGTCTGTGATTATCCAATAAATATAGCAAAGCCATAATATAATTTATTCAGCTAAAAGAGTTGAACATTTATTTTGATAGTGGAAATACCCTGATAAATGTTGATTTGTCAAAGGGGTTCCACCGTCAGAACAAATGCTTCGCAATAAATCGTTCGCCAAAGTCCTCTGACAATTTGCTGCACAAATTGTCCACGAGGA
>RQYD01000019.1 GCA_003858485.1 Clostridiales bacterium COT073_COT-073 | reverse complement strand
GCGTTTTTACGCCCTGCCCTGCTTCGCTCTTTCAAGCAATCTTGCTGAGCAACGAAGATGATTATAGCAAAGTTATTTCCCCTTGTCAACACTTTTTTCAAATTTTTTCAAAAAACTTTCGACAATTAGAAAAACCCTTTAAAACAAAGGGTTTTCACATGATACTTTAAACTATTAATTTGCAATTTTTCAATTTTTTAAAATATTTTTAGGGTTAAAAATGAATTTACTAATCTGTCTGGATAATATTCTATGCTTGCCCATACTCTAACTTATTCCTATAACCAAATTCAGTATTTAATCTAGCTTGAAAACTAAACTTAAAATAGGTTCTGTCTGCACATACTCTAGCTTGCTAGCGATACGGGCAAACAGAACCTATTATTTTTATTATTTTAGCTTAGTCATTTTTCCTGCGACCGGCCGCCCGCAGCATATAGCTAAGAGTTTGATCACTTGTCTTATCTGATACCAAAAAACGCTTTAAGGTGCGCAGGGTTTTGGGATTTTTCATTTGAATGACATTCATGCCTTTATCAACTGACATGGTGACTTTAATTCCACTTTGACTTAATAATTCTTCGGTCAAATCATCATAATGCCCCAGCGGATAAGAATAAGCCAGCCAATCCTCACCAAAGTCCTGAGTAATCTGCTGTTTAGAGCGAGCCGTATCCTGATTAAAATATTCAAGATAACTGTCATCCGTATCAAAGTCCTTTTTGGTGGCAGAAATTCTGATTTTATCATTATTCAGATATTTTTCATAATCTGCTATCTGATGCATATCCATACTATGGCTTTGAATGGAAACCAAACCGGAAGCGATCATCTCCCTGCCTTGCTCTAAAGTAATATAGGGATCAAGCGGTGCTCCGGTTTCCTTATAACTGGTGGAGCCAACGGCATGGCCAATCATAAAAATGGTGGCCTTAGTGTTAAATTCTTTTAAAACTTCAAAGGCAATGGTATAGTTGCTTTCATAGCCATCATCAATGGTAATTAGCACCGGCTTTTCCGGCAACGGCACTTCTTTTTCTACAAAATCAACCAATTCCCTTATTGAAATAGCATGATAGCCATTATCTTTCAGATATTTGATCTGCCGTCTAAAATTCTCACGTCCAACTACCAATGCACTTTGATTCTTTTTTTCTTCCGAAAAATGATGATATACAAGCACCGGTAATTTTACTTCATCAGCATTGAGCGTAATATCCGGCGTGATATAATAAAGAATCATCCGATAGTTATAACGCGCATAAATCAATGAAAGAGCCAGTCCAATTACCAGTATCAGCAAAACATATTTCTTCTTCATACTATTTCCTACTTTCTGAGATTACATTCTGTTTAGTATTGTACTGGCTTTTATTGGCTGAGTCAATATATTTTGATAATTTAAAAGTGGTGGGTGGCAATTAAAACACTCAGGTATTGACCTCCGGCAATCGGCATTACCGATTACCAGAGGAGCGCTGATTTTGCTTTGCAAAACCGGTAGCCGTTTCTGCTCTACATTTTTTCCCATAGCCGGTACAGCATTTCCGCCGCTTCTTCACGACTCATCATTTTGGTGCCGTCATAAAGACCACTGCCGGTTTTTAACAGCATTCCTTCCCGCTCAGCCATAGCGATATAGCCCATGGCCCAGACCGGAATATTACTGCCCTTAGCAATTTTGTTAAGATATAGATACTCATCTTTGGGGAAATGATATCCTTTTTTATAGACCAGCATCATCATATTCATTTTGGCCATCTCAGCTGCACCTACCGGATTTGCCGGTTTAAAGGTATTATCCGGATAGCCGTTAATCACCCCGATTTTTTGGCCCGAAGATACAAAGGGATAGTACCAGCTGCCGGCTTTTACATCCAGGAAATTACTGACCGCCGTATCATCATAGACATAGGATAAGCGCACCAATATGGTCAGCAGCTCACTCCGGCTGATCCCGGCCTTGGGGTTAAACTGTCCTTTTTCATCCCCCTTAAGCACTCCTTTAGAGGCCAGAACCTTAATCATTTCCTTTTGCGTTTTTGGCAATTGCTCAATATCGGCAAAATTTTTCTCATTCTGCTTCACATAGTACTCACCGTCTTCGCCAATTTTCACACTCAGCTTCCTGGTTTTGGCATCATATTTGCCGCCGATCACTTCTTCGCCCGTTGCCGTTTTGCGGAAAATCGCAGTATATGGGCTGTCCGGGCTTTTCAATGATAAGCCGACCTTGGCCTCAGCATTCTTTTTCTTCATTTTGATCCGGTAGCTCTTGATGCTTTCACCGCTGCCACCAAAACCATCGGCGGTTACCGTATTTAAATAGGTAAATTCTCCATCCGACACCTGCCTGATTTGATGACTGCTGCTTTTTACTTCTTCAACAGCAATTTCCAGGCCGGAACCACTCATCTCCTGAGCTAACTGCTCCGCACTCAGTTCCAAGCTGATCGCCTCTTCCAGCTCAACAATTAATTTATCGACCTGCTTTAATTCTTTCACATTTTCTGCCACTTTAATTGTCATTTGTGGTTCTGTTTTTTTCAGGCTAAGCTTAATAGTAGTGTCCAAACTTTTGCCCAATTCTTTATTATCTTGCCCGGCCTTGGCATAAAGTTGCTCCTTGACTGCTTCTGCCTTACGGGCCGATTCATCCGTCAAGTTTTTATCAATGACATAGGTATTACCAGTAGCAATCACTTCTTTTTTTCCTGCCTTTTCAATGATGGATTGGGCACTGGCGATCAAAGCCTCGGTATTTTGCTCAGTATCCCAGTTTTTTACGGCCGCCTCTGTAATCTCAACCTGCGTAATCTGAAATACCACTTTCGGCAGTTGAAGCCTTATTTCAGCCAATTGCAGTTTGGATAACTTACTGTTTTTTAAAATAAGAGTCTTTAAATCAGGCAATTCTTCTAATCCGGTCACATCAGCCAGGCTGGCAAAGCTTAAATTAATTTCTTTTAAATTTTTAGCCTTCTCAATTCCCCTGACATCACTTAAATCCATTCCACTAAAATCCAAATGTGTGATCTTTAGCCAGTCCTGCTCTGTCAATTCTCCGGTCAATTTTCCCAAAGTTTGGCGGACCACACTTTCCACTGCTAAATTAACGGGGCGGAAACTTTTCAGCGGATGCTTCAGCAGACCCCAGCGGCCATCCTTCTTCACCGGCACAATTCCCTGGTAAAAGACACCCACGTTCTCAAATGCCGGATCGATCACGGTTTGTCCGCTTTTATTTATAAATCCAATTTTAGCTGAATCCTTTTGCCCACCGGCTTGAAAGCCGGCCAAACCTTCGCCAAAATCCCACACTTTCTCATACTGGCAGGCAATGGCTTCATCACCATTCAAATCAATAAATCCGGATTTATTCCCCTTGGTCACTGCACACAGGCCTTCCTTATATCTGGAGTAATGATCATATGTACTGTATTCTTGTCCATTTTTATCGACCAGCATAATTTTTCCATCTTTTTTGGCGGTAATAAAGCCGCTAAAAAAGAGCCGACTATTGGCATAATAAATTTCCTCATAGCGACAGGGGATCACTTCCCGGCCCTGCGTATCGATCACGCCCTTACCGGTAGAGGCCTTGATCACCGCAAAACCATCTTTTAAAAACATCGAGCTTACTTCTCCGCCCTGATACTTCTTGGACAAGGTCCTGACCACCTGAAAATTCTTATTGATAATTTGGGTTTCTCCATCCCGATTAATCCGCCAGGAATATCCAGAACCAAAGCCGCTATAGCTATTGGCATCAATTGCCATTAACTTTTCTCCTTTTTGATTGATAAAGTAGGCCTCGCCTTTATTTCCTAAAAAGCTAAGCAGTTGGTTTGAATTCGGCTCTAACACCGCTGTGATCTCATCTAAAAAATCATTGACCCATTCATATTTTAAGGGAACCACTACTTCTCCAGTCTGATTGATAAATCCCAATAAAGTACCGGAGCTTGTTGATTTTCCAACCGCCGCCAAATTATGTTCTGTAAATGGATGACCAACATCAAATTGAGCCGGCACAATAATTTCTCCTCGAGTATTTAAATAACCAACTTTTCCTTTCTTTTTAAATCCAGCCAACCCATTTTCCGTAAACCTTCCAATCTCCTGAATTTCCGGATCAAGCCAAATAATTTCCAAATCTGCCTCATTAAAGCCTGCCCGGACATCAAAAATTACCATACTCAAGCATAATATAAGTACCATTCCCAAAGGTAAAATCCTGTTCCAGAAATTCTTCCTCATTTTCATCTCCTTCTGCTCAATCATTTTTCAACTTGGCTATCAACTTTGAACCTGCCATAATTATAAGATCAGCAAATCCACCTTTATCAGACAAAAAGCAGCTTTCATCAAATAACAAAATCAACAAAATTTTACCGATTAATAAGCCAGGCATTTCTTATTTAGTATCATCTCTGAAACGGATTTTGTCAATATTTTTTTATGTTTTTCTAATGTTTTTGTAATGTTAATCTAATTTTTCTATAAAAATACCGACCACCAAAGGTCAGATTTTAAGTCTGATCCTTGGTGGCCGGTATTCATCTCTTTCCATCATTTCCAATTTTAAGCCATGCCTACTTTTTTCAGCCATTTTCCACTTTTTACCCGCCAAACAAACATAATGGAGCGAAACAGCCAATCAATTCCCATTGACATCCATACCCCCATTACCCCCATATCCCATATCTTACAGAATAAATAGCTAAAACCAATACGGAAAATCCACATTGAGCTGACAGACACAACCATCGTAAAAGCGGCATCATAAGTAGCACGAATAGCATTGGGCAATGCAAAGCTAAGAGGCCACAAAGTAACTGCAATTACCGAATGAAAAATAATAACCTCCGTGGCAATTTGTGCCGTATACTGGCTGACCGAGTAAAGACCCACCACCTTTCCGGCAAAAAAGAAAAGTGGAACATTGACAATCGCCATCCCCATATAAGCAGCCATAATCAACTTTCTGACATAACGCTTTGCTTCTTCCGGCCGGCCGGCACCAATGGTTTGGCCAACCACTGTAACCATTGACATTCCCACTGCACTGGCCGGAATAGTGGCAATTCCGCCAACCATGCCAACAATTGAATTGGCCGAAATAGCAGCCGTACCCAATCCTGCCACAATACCTTGTACCAGGATCTTGCCAATTTGAAAAATAAAACCATCCAGGCCAATCGGCATTCCAACTTGACAAATTTTGCGAATGACTTTCCGGGAAACTCCTTGCCACTCTGTCCGGTCAAAATGAATAGGTTTTTGTTTATCAACTAAAACGGCCAACATAATGGACGCCCCAACTATCCGCGCCAATAAAGTGGACACCGCTGCCCCAAAAACCCCCGTTTTTAAACCATAAATCATGACTGCATTTCCGGCAATATTAATGATATTCATCACCAAAGATACCAGCATAGTTACTTTGGAATTACCCATTGCCCGACAAA
Organism: Clostridiales bacterium COT073_COT-073; assembly: GCA_003858485.1. Taxonomy (GTDB): domain Bacteria; phylum Bacillota; class Clostridia; order Lachnospirales; family Vallitaleaceae; genus W11650. The sequence goes on along the minus strand of RQYD01000019.1, from coordinate 57,302 downwards.
GAGCGGCACATGAATTGTAAATACCTAAAAATGGAAAAGACAAAGCAATTATATAAAAATAAATAACCGCCTTTTCCATAACATCTGTTTCCAAATTTCGATAGACAATTCTTAAAATAAAGCGATTGCCCACCAACGCCATCAGCATTATCACCAGCGCCACACCAACTACAATAAACAACAGCTGGTTTGCCGTTTTGACTGCTTCTTTTTCTTTCTTTTCACCCAGTCTATGCGCAGCCACCACCGCTCCGCCAGTGGCCAAAGCGGCAAAAGTGTTGACCAATAAAATATTGATTGCATCCACCAAAGCCACTCCTGACATGGCAGCTTCACCGGCACTGGACACCATGATCGAATCCGCCAGACCAACTGTTACACCCAGAATTTGCTCCAAAATCAGGGGAATAATTAAAAATTGCAGCTGTTTAACGGAAAATAATTCTTTTTCTGACACACCTTTCCCTCCTGATCAGCAGTATCTGGCTGTGCAAATACATGACTTATATCATTGCTCTGATCATCACTCTAAAACATATCTTTTTTATATAAATACAAAGCCACAATCCCGGTTACCCCAATTGTCACCAATGATACAATCAAAAATCCATATGGGTTTTCCTGAAATGGTACCGGCACATTCATGCCCCATAGTCCGGACATAATGGTTGGCACTGAAAATACAATGGTAATTGCCGCCAGCCACTTCATGACAATATTCAGGTTATTGGAAATAACCGAAGAAAAAGCATCAATTGTACCGCCTAAAATATTATTATAAAGATTCGCCATTTCCATTGCCTGGCGATTTTCAATAATGACATCTTCCAATAATTCCTCATCTTCCGGATATGTTTTCATTGGCTTTTGCCGAAATAATTTTTCTAATACCAACTCATTACTTTTTAAAGAAGTGGAAAAATAAACCAGCGATTTTTCAATACCCACTAACTGAATAAGCTCACTATTGCGATAACTTTTATGCAGCTCTTTTTCCACCTGAGTGGTGATCCTGTCTATTTGCCTTAAATACCGCAAATATAAAGTTGAAGTCCGATATAAAATTTGATATAAAAATCTGGTTTTCTTGTTAATGCTGAAGTCCTTGACCTTACCGGAAATAAAGTCCTGTAAAACTAAACTCTCATTCAGTGAAACGGTTACAATATAGTCATCTCCCAAAATAATACCCATTGGCAAAGTTGAGTGCGTACCCCGATATTTTTCATTGGCATCAAAATTTTCATAAGGCATATCAATGACCAAAAGTACAGTTCCATCCTCCGAATCCAAACGCACGCTTTCTTCTTCGTCCAGAGCAGCTCTTAAATAATCATCGGGAATCCCCAATGTGCTTTCTATTTCAGTGATCTCCTCTAAACTGGGAGCAATCACATTGACCCATGTTCCTTTCTCAATTTTTGGCAATTTCTCCAGCTTTTTATGCGGGCCATCACCATAGGTTCTATATACATGGTACATCGCTTTAAGCTCCTTCCGGTCAAATCCTGTGTTTTCTTTGATATGTTACCCATTCGTAGCCATATCCATTTTCCTGCTGCATTTGGCTTCTGCCCGTTTCTATCCATTGTGAACTTTGATTTATTTTTTCAATAAAGCGATCCGCTGCCAAATGATGCTTGATCTCAGTCACATAACCGGTACAACAATCCGGCATAAATAATTGATAAATCTCAGCCCCACCGGATATAAACACTTTTTCCTGCGAAATATTATGATCTTTTATCCACTTTAAAACTTCTTCTCTGGAATGCAATACCGTTGCCCCCGGACAGTGATAATTTTTATCTTTCGTTAATACAAGATTCTCTCTTTCTGCTAAAGGTTTTTGCCCAGGCAAACTTTCCAAAGTTTTTCTACCCATCACTACCACATTCCCCAAAGTTTTTTGCTTAAAAAAACGCAGATCTCCCGGTAATCGAGCCAGCAGACCGCCATTTTTGGCAATCCCATAATCCAAATCAACTGCCACGATAAAATTCATGTTTTTCTCCCAAAGTCTTGTCAGTCTTGATTTCTTTGTTAATAGCTCAACTCTCCCCAGGTTTTAAGTCTATTGGCCCTCATACTTGAAAATTTCCGGTCAAAATAGACAGTTGAACAATTCCCTATACTGCTACCGGAATATTTTTAATTTGTTCATTTTTCTGATAATTTTCTAATTTGAAATCCTCAACTGTAAAGTCATAGAAATTTTTGATATCCGGATTCATTTGAAAAGCTGGCGCCGGAAAAGTCGGACGCTTCAGCATTTCTTCTACTAACGGAATATGCCGGTCATAAATATGGGCGTCGGCAATCACATGTACGAATTCGCCCACTTCCAGACCGGATACCTGTGCCAGCATATGCAGCAATACTGAGTATTGCACTACATTCCAGTTGTTGGCCACCAGTACATCATTGGAACGTTGGTTTAAAATTCCATTTAAACGGCCATCCGTTACATTAAAAGTCATACTATAAGCACAGGGATATAAATTCATTTCCGATAAGTCCTGATGTACATAGAGATTGGTCATAATTCTCCGGGAATATGGATTATGTTTTAAATCAAATAACACCCGATCTACCTGATCAAACATTCCCTCCTGATACTTATGTTTAACTCCAAGTTGATAACCATATGCCTTGCCAATACTGCCATTCTCATCAGCCCAGCTATCCCAGATTTTACTGTTCAAATCATGAATATTATTCGATTTTTTTTGCCAGATCCATAATATTTCATCAATTGCACTCTTAAATCCGGTTGGACGCAGAGTTAGAATCGGAAATTCCTCAGCCAATTGATAGCGATTAACTACCGCAAACTGCTTAACCGTATGAGCCGGAGTTCCATCTTGCCAGCGCGGACGAACAATTTGCCCGACTGAAGAAAAACCATTGTCAATAATATCCCGGCACATTGAAATAAATATCTTATCTGCTTTACTCATTTTTACTCCTCTCCATAATATAACAATTCTTAAAGGAAGCTCATCCGGATGAATGTCATTTCACCCACCAATAGCCGATCCTAAATCATCAAGAAATGCCCGCCGCAAATTTCCTTTTCCTGTCATAAGGCCCTCACGCCCGGTCATTCACTGCCATTTTGCTGCTATCATCCTGTCCGGCCAATTCACGCAGAAAACTCCTTATTATCCTTATTATCCTTGTTCTCTTTGGTCACCGGAATAACTGCAATCGCACACCACATTAGTCCTTTGATCAAATAAAAGCGTGCATTTTTATAACCCAAACGCCGAAAAAACGCCGGATAATCCCGATAATAAATTTGTTGCTGGAAGCCTGCTCCAAAAAGATTTAAAAACGATAGCAGCACATTTTTGCCGCTCTTCCTGGATTTTCCAACATAAGTAGGAATAATGATTTTTCCGTCAATCCTACAGACCCTCTCTAACTCCTGCAATGCAGCCTGCGGCTGCTCCAGCAAATGAATGACATTTCCGGCCACCACTTTGTCAAAAGAATGATCTTCATAGTTTAATTTAGTGATATCGGCTTGCTCAATTGTCATATTTACAAAACGACATTTTTTTCGTGCCTGTTTAAGCATCCCTTCTGAAAAATCAGTAGCAGTTAAATCACGACATTTCCTGGCCAGAAATAAGCTGATAAGGCCAGTCCCGCAGGCACACTCCAGCACCTTGTCATCCGGCTCCAAAAAAGATGCGGCCGCTTTTCCGATTTGACGATTCAGCTCTTTAAGCCGACATCCAACAAAAAAGTCATAAACTCCTGATACATGATCCCAAAACATTCGCCAGCTACACCTCCTTCTCAACTCATTCTGCCTTCCGGTCCTACTACTCTCTTTTTAAATCTAACTTCTGAATATACGCTTCTTCAAGATAGGCTTCAATATATATTCCATCCTCCCGGTATTCTTCCACAACTACTTGCCCATAGCGCCGGATAAAATCAATTTTTTGGCCGTCCGCATAGGAGATGGTGGTACAGATATATGGTTTCAGCCGACGGATAATTTCTTCTATTTTAGCCAGCAGCTCAGCCAATCCCTCACCGGTTTTAACGGAAGCATACACCGTTGCTTCTGCCATATCATCTCTTAAAATCGTGTTCTCCGGCCAAATATCTTTTTTATTAAAGACGGTCAGCACCGGAATCTTATCAGCGCCAATTTGCGCCAATGTTTCATAAACGACCTGACGGTGCTTCTCTTCAAAAGGATTCGCCCCATCCACCACATGAATAATTAAATCAGCCACCACCGCTTCTTCCAGAGTTGAGCGAAAAGCCTCAACCAAATGATGCGGAAGTTTACGGATAAAACCAACCGTATCTGTCAGCATTACAGTTTGCTTGCTTTCTAATGACAATTTCCGGGTGGTAATATCAAGCGTCGCAAATAACTTATCTTCCGCCAAAACATCTGCCTCGGTCAGCTTATTTAAAAGCGAAGATTTGCCAGCATTGGTATAACCCACAATTGCGATCAAAGGAAAACCCTGTTTTTTGCGGATTTCCCGATTCATATCTCTTTGCCCTTCCAACTCTTTTAGTTCTTTGCACAAGGTATTAAGACGGGATCGAATATGCCGCCGGTCTGTTTCCAGCTTTTTTTCACCGGCGCCTCTGGTACCAATCCCACCACCTTGACGGGAAAGGGCATGTCCTTCCCCGATCAGCCGGGTTAATCCATCTGCCAGCTGCGCCACTTCTACCTGTAAAATGCCTTCTCTGGTAGTTGCTCTTTGGGCAAAAATATCGAGAATCAACAGTGCCCGATCCAACACCTTAATCCCCAATTCTTCTTCTAAATTCCGGATTTGACTGGGAGAAAGTTCATCATCAGCAATTGCTGCCTGAGCATTGGTTTCATGAATTAATTCTTTTAATTCCTCGACCTTGCCCTTGCCGATATAGGTCTTTTTATTCTTTGCTTCCAGCGGCTGGATCATTGTGCCGACCACTTCTCCACCGGCGGTTTCTGCCAGTTCCGCCAGCTCGACCAAAGAATCTTCGGCTTTTTTTACTTCACCTTTTTCCGTCACCGCAAAAAGGACCAGTCGTTCCGGATTTTGCAATTGCTCTAATTCATGCATCTCTTATTTTCTCCTTTGTTTTCCTTGCTTTTTTGGTTTATATCCTATACAATAAAAGCATCTGCTGTTGAACTTATATTTGCCTTTAAAACTACACCAGTTAATGATATCATTACCAAATAATTTCTTTTCATTATACCTGTTTTACCAGGCTAAGGCAAACACTAAATTTGTTCTGGCTAAATTTTTTACCCGGATGCCAGAATGTCTTTTCATTTTTACAAGGAGTATTATGAATAAAAAACAAATTCTGTATTTAATTTTAACTGTTTTATTTATTTTATTAAATGTATCCGTTATTTTTTCAGCCATTTTCAGTACTCCGGAAATGACTCTCGCTCTTTTGGGACTTTCTTTTGTGCTGGGCGTAATTCTCTATTTTTTACTGCGTTTCCACAAAAAAGAAAAAGAATATCGAAAAGAAATTGAAGAGCTGACCAAAAAAAGGCCAAAGGATTAAAGACAGCGCCGAAAGTTGATCATTTTATCCTGTCATAGGCCAAACGCGGACTGCCATCCTCTACATAAATAATGCCGCAATAGCTAAAGCCTTGCTTCTCAATTAAATACCTCATTTTCGTGTTATCCTTATGCGTATCGACCCGCAAATAGTTAATTTTCGTTTCACAAAAAGTCAAGCACTCTGTTAAAATTCCATTCTTCCCTTTTTTCCCAGCAACTCGGTGAATGACCCCATACTCTTTGTCTAAGTGCCAACTGCCTTCGATTTTCAAATAAGTCGAATCTATACCAACAGCAAAAACAAAGACACCATAAAGGCCATTCTCATCCTCCATCACATATAATTGCTGCTTTTGCATATCTTCTTTTAACAGTTCTTCACTCGGATAACTTGCTCCCCACTGAGTCGGATTTCCCTGGCTTTTCATCTGCTCTCTGGCTGCCTGATAAATTACCAGAATTTCACTCAAATCTTGATTATTGGCCGGTCGGATCATTCTTTTCTCCTCTTTTTAAATAGCTCATCCATTCATTTATTTTTCTTTCATAGCCTTGTTTGGTCGGTTCATAATAGGTCTTGCCCACCAGCTCATCCGGCAGATATTGTTGCCTGACATAATGATCCGGATAGTTATGGGCATAATGATAGCCTTCATGTCCCAGCTCTTTGGCTCCCGGATAGTGGGCATCTTTTAAATAAACCGGAATCGTGGAGATCGTAATTTCTTTCACGTCTTGCATGGCTTTTCCGATTGCCACATAAGCGGCATTGCTTTTAGGGGCGGTGGCAATATAGCTGACTGCCTGGCTTAAAATAATTTGGGCTTCCGGCATACCTACAAACTCAACAGCTCTGGCCGCAGCCACCGCTATTTCCAGTGCTCTTGGATCAGCATTGCCAACATCTTCGGCCGCGCAAATGATCACCCGCCGAATGATAAATTTAGGGTCCTCTCCGGCATATAGCATTCTGGCCAAATAATAGATGGCCGCATCGGCATCTGATCCACGCATCGACTTAATAAATGCCGAAATAATATCATAATGTTCATCGCCATCCTTATCATAGCGAATGGCTCGTCTTTGGATGCATTCCTCCGCCACTGCCAGATCAATCAGAATTTCCTCATTTTTATCCGCATCCGTAGTAATCACACCCAATTCCAAGGCATTTAGTGCTGTCCGGGCATCACCATCCGACATTTCTGCTAAAAATCCGGCCGCTTCTTCGGTTATCTGCACCTTTTTTTCTAATAATATAACATCAGTTTGTACTGCTCTAAGCAGCAATGTTTTAATATCTTCTTTTTTCAGCTTTTCCAGCAAAAAAATCTGAGAGCGTGAAACCAAAGCTTTATTTACTTCAAAATAAGGGTTCTCGGTAGTTGCGCCAATCAAAATGACTGTACCATCTTCGACATAAGGCAGCAGCGCATCCTGCTGAGCTTTGTTAAAGCGGTGAATCTCATCAATAAATAAAATCGTCCGTCTGCCGGTCAGAGCCAAATTATTTTTGGCCATGTCAACCACTTCCATAATGTCTTTTTTCCCGGCAATCGTAGCATTCAGCTGTTGAAAATCCGATCGCGTACTGCCGGCAATAACCATGGCAAGCGTTGTCTTGCCGGTTCCCGGCGGCCCATAAAAAAGAATGGAGCTGATCCGATCCGCCTTGATCGCACGATAAAGGAGCTTGTCCTTTCCTAATATATGCTCCTGCCCCACCACGTCATCAATGGTTTTAGGTCGCATTCGCACTGCTAAAGGCGACTCCTTTTCCAAAGTCCTTGTTTTCATATAATCAAATAAATCCATCCGTCTGCCTTTCTAACCGTTTTTGTTTTCTTGCTCTTAAAAATTTTTTCCTTATGTTTTGTGAAACAGTCTTTGCCGGTGTAGACCACACAAGCCATCTTCCGTAAAATATAATGCAACCACAAATCAGGCTGTCTGCTTGTGCAGAAACGCAAAGCATCCCAACAGGAAAATCTCACAGAATATATGGTGAGTGATCGAACACTTTTCACATTAAAGTTATTATACTTCTTATTCCCCAATTTGTCTTTCTTTTTTTGAAGCGCGCAAGGAAAATGAATGCGACAACGAAGTTGACATATTCATTTTCCGGCGCTTCACCGTCAGACAGGTAGTACCGAAGGTACGGCTGACACGAAGTGGCAGCGTCTGACGGTGGATAAACTTTCCAATAGCCTTTCACTTGAAGCGCGCAAGGAAAATGAATGCGACAACGAAGTTGACATATTCATTTTCCGGCGCTTCACACTTTTTTCAAATTGCATAATAAAAACGAAGTAATCCCAGCCATCGACCTTTTGATTCCTTCGTTTATTCGTAACGTCATTTGAACTATCATGCTAAACTCTGTATTTGTTGCCGCTTATTCACAACCTTATCTGAACTACAATGCTAAAATCTCTTCTTCTGTTAATTCCGTGTAATATATAATTTGCTCTATGGTGAAATGGTTTTCTTTCATTTTCCTGGCCAACGACAATTTTTCTTCCTGTCTTCCCTCGCGTCTTCCTTCTTGTCTTCCTTCTTGTATTCCTTCTTGTATTCCTTCTTGTCTTCCCTCCTGTTGGCCAATCTTTCGCCATCGCGCTTCAACACGTTGCGCAATACGTTGCTCCATACGTTGTTCCATTCTATCCCAAATTGTTTCCATCACCTTTTCACCTCCTGCCTTCTGTGCCAATTTTAATAATTCCTCATCCTCTATCTCTGAGCGAACAATACTAAAATAACTTATCGTTCTCTCCATATATTCAATCATTTGCTCCGGATGAAAGTGACTGATGTCTCTGAAAATCTCGATAATCTCGCGCTGGAATACCTGCCTGTCCTGCTGATAAATAATGCGGATAATCCGCAAAAATAATTCCAGTTCAATCTTATGCCCTTTTAGTTCTGCATTTTCCTCCAATGAAAAATCATAAAATAACGCTTCATAAAGAGGTAAATAAATTTGCATTTCTTTCGGAAAATCAATCGGTAAGTAGGTCTTTAACTGCGGATATTTCCATTTCTTTGTCCCCTGATAAAAAACCAGTGGCAGAATCGGAGAAATTTTCTTTTTCTCCTGCCATTCTTTTTCCCAAATCTCAATGATATAGCGCAAAATCTGGATTGGGGTATGTCGGTCTTGATAGCTTTTATGCTCCATTAATAACAACAAGTAGCAAGGACTGCCATTTATCATTAAGCGAAATAACAAGTCCGCTTCTTGAAGTTTCAACTTTCTGCTGATATTTCTCGGTTCCAGTTGAGTAATCGAAAAAAAATCAATGTATTTTTGCACCTGTTCCGGTAAATATGACTGCAAAAAATCAGTTATCACTTCATGTTTACTCATATTAGCCTTAAAAAACTTATCATGAATCTGCGAAATTTCCGGCTTGGGCTTGATATTTGGGAGATAACCCTCTGCTTTCTTTTTACTCATATACTCTCCTTTCATTATAATAGATATATGGAAAATTTTCCAGTAAAAATTGTCTTCTCTTACCATCTCTTACTATAACAAAACCCTAAGCAAAAATCGTCCTCTATTAGAGGAATTTCATAATATTTTCCAAAACAAAACATAAATATTTCATAATTTTTTCTTGCTTAATTGTTCTCTGAAATCATTCCCCAAACAACTTTTCCACGCTCCATATAATAGGATTAAAAGAAACCTATATTGGCAAATTCCATTTTAGATTTGGAACCGCTAGCAGTCCATGCGCATCTGGAAATGGCAAGAAAGCTCAACACAAAAAACTACTAGATATTCTCTAGTAGTTAGCAGTTTGAATCCTACTGACAATGCTTATTTTTCTAATATAGCGGAACAGGAAGAACGGAACAATCCAACCGGTAAAAGCAAGAATCGGTGCAGTAATCAGGATTGGCGTAAGGGTAAAACCGCTTTTAAAAAACCAAAATACTTTCTCCAGAAGCTGATTCATCGGCTGATACAGCAGCACCCAAAAGACAATCGATAGGGCACAGGCAGAAACAATATAAACGCCGCTTTCATATAACAATAGCTTTTTCAATTGTTTCTCAGTCATTCCGATTGCCTGTAAAACTGCAAATTCACGCTTTCGATTGAAGCACGAAGTGAGAATTACATTGAAATAATTTAAGATCCCAATAAAACCGATAATACCGCAAAGCAAACTGCCCAGCAGCAGAAACATGTCCTTAAATTGATGAAATTCTTTCCGAATCTTATTTTTGCTTTCATACATAATATCCGGGTCATTTTCCGCCAGCCTTTTCAAATAGTCTTCCGCATCGACTTCCGCCTCCGAATCGGGAGTATCAAATAAATAAAAAAGTGGCAGCGCTTCGCTTCCGCTGTCACGCTCCAGTCTGTCCACCGGCAGCATCGCCTGATAACCGGCCATCGAATAACGAAAGCCCATGGCATAGGGAATGGTAATATAGGCAGCAACTTCATAATCTACCGTATTGACCTTAATCTCCTTATACTCCAGCCATTCTTCGGCTGTGTCTTCACTTGCCGGCTCTCCTGTCCGGCTATCTGTAAAGTAGGCTTCCCGAACATAATCCACTGCAACCTGATCACCAACTGCCGGATAGTTTTCCGGTATGATCGGATTTCCATAATCATCCGTACTCAGCACCAGCGCAATCGTAGAATCTGTTTTAAGCTGTCTCAAATCTCCCGCTATAACCTTGACTTTATCCCAAAGCGGCTCATCAAGACCTTCTATCAATATCCCGGCCGAAACCAATTCTCCTTTTTGCTTTTGCTCTCTTAAAAGTTCTTGCCTTCGCCCTTCGGACAAAGAGGCAGTCAGTGCCAGCCATTGTTTTTCGGTGATCCATATTCTTTCCTCAAAAACAGATGCCTGATAACCTGAACCGGAAATCGTTTGTTCCACCCGGCTTTGTATAGACTTTATCTTCCCTTCTGAAATAGCACTTCCCACACCACCCCGGTAATGGAAATAGCCGGGGTGAGCGACAATAAAATCCGCACTGCTTTTCTTTTCCAAATATTTTTCCATGTCAAAGCCAGTAACAAATATAAACAAAGCATTAAATAGGATCAAGGACAAAGTTAGTGAAATCATGACTGGTATCCCCTTTTTCCTGTTTCGGGCAATATTGGCCAGTGCCATCTGCCTGATATCTCCCCCTTTGGTTTTTTGCGTTTTCCTGGAGAAGCTTACTTTTTCCACATATTTAACCGCTTCTACCGGCGATACCCTGCCGGCCAGCCGCGCCGGTTTTAAGCAGGAAAGGAATACAGTCGCCCCGGAAAAAAGGCCGGACAATATAAATATCCAATAAGAACTGCTGACAGTCAAAGCGACTGCATGGATATTCATGCGCTCTAAAATATATGGCGTTGCCACACTGCCCAAGCCATATCCCAACAAGCTGCCAATCGGAATCCCGTATCCACATAGAAAAACTGCCTGACGAAAAATAATTTTCCGTAACTGTTTTCCGGTAAAGCCAATGGTTTTTAGCAGTCCATATAAGCGAATATCGGTTGAAACCGATATTTGAAAAATATTGGCAATAATCAAATAACCGGTCGCAATCACCATTCCCAAAAATAAAGTCATTGCCGCCAATGCACCTATATCCGCCTGATTGCTTATTTGTGAAGTGGTATATCCCCAATTAACACCGATTTGCATTTTATCGTCATTGTTTTGACTGAAGTCCGGCTCCACCTCTGTTTTCACTTTCTCCATATTTTCTCTTATATGAAAAGAAGAGGAAAACATAATATTTAAATCCACCGGAAATGGTTCCAGTCCTTTTTTAACCTGTTCTTTTGCCAATTGCTCTGCATATTTTTCAGATACATGGATAACATGCACCGGCAGAAGGCTATCCCAGTCCCAAAAACCAACCAGGACAAATTCATCGGTTATTTCCGCACCATTTTGCACTTTTTGATTGACTTCATAGGTCAGATAAATCTTTTCTCCAATTTTCGCCTCTATCCCCAATGTTTCCAGAGCCGCAAGGTCCATTGCTATCTCATTTCCGGCAATCGGCAGTCTACCGACAGTTGGAGAAATATAACTCCATTTTGCACAATTCTCATCCATATAGCTAATTTCTGCCGGTACCTTGCTAAAGCCTCCCTGCATTAATAATCCAACTAAAATTCTTTCCCCCGCTGCCGTAATTTTCGGATGATGAAGTAGTTTTTCTTTTTGCACAGCCGTTACATTTTTAAAGGTTCCATGGGCATAGCCGCCAATTTGCCGGAAGGTATAGGTTTGATAACTGGAATTTAAGGAAAACACAATGGTAAACATCGCAGTAAATAATAAGGTTGTCATGATAATCGCCAGTATCGCAACATAGTTCCGGGTTTTGGAAGTGTTTAAAATCTTTTGGCTGAGCCGATTCATCAAGCCTTTATTATTTATCTTCATGCTCCGCCCCTCCTTTTATGTTCATGATCTTTCCGTCTTCGATATGTATGATTCTGTCTGATAGCTGTGCCAATTCTTCATTATGCGTGATCATAACAATGGTTTGCGTAAATTTTTGAGCCATCAGTTTTAATAAGCCAAGCACATCCTGACTGGTTTTCGAGTCCAAATTACCGGTCGGCTCATCTGCTAAAATAAATGCCGGTCTGGTGGCCAAAGCCCGAGCAATTGCAACTCGCTGCTGTTGTCCGCCGGAAAGCTGACTGGGCAGAGATTCCAGTTTATCCTCTAAGCCCAAACTTTCCACAATTTCCATGATAAAATCCCGATTAATTTCTTCCTGATCCAGTTCTATCGGCAAAACAATATTTTCAAATACATTAAGTACCGGTACCAAATTATAAGACTGAAAGACAAAACCTATTTTTCTTCGCCGGAAAATCGTCAACTCTTCTTCGGTCAAAGTGCCAATATCTTTGCCATCGACGATTACTTTGCCGGCTGTCGGAGTATCCAGTCCGCCCATTAAGTGAAGCAGGGTCGACTTGCCACTGCCCGATGTTCCTACAATCGAAACAAATTCGCCCTTTTCCACTTGCAAATGAATCCCATTTAGCGCCTTTACTTCATTTTCACCACTTCCATAAATTTTCTTTAAATCAATTGTTTGCAGTATTGCCATGATCCACCTCCAAAAAAATCTGTATGCAGCAGTTTTGCCACATACAGATTATCGCAAAGAAATCTTTCGACATTCTTTCCATAAAAATAAAAATTCTTCCATTTTTGTAAGATTTATCCTTTTGGCAGAAAAACAGAAAATACGGAGCCTGTTTTGCCATTAGAAGACACTTTAATATATCCTCCCTGCCCGGCAATAATTTCTCTGGACAAATATAGACCGATACCCAGTCCGGGTTTTTCCTGTGCTTGCCTTGAGCGATAAAATCTGGAAAAAATTTTCTCTCTTTCTGCTTCTCCAATCCCAAGCCCTGTATCGGCAATGTCGATTCTGACAAATAAGTCATAGGCAACCGTCGATATGACGATTTGTCCGCTATCGGTATATTTAACCGCATTGTCTATAATATTCCCGAGTGCTTCTGCTGTCCACTTCAAGTCATAAACCGCCATGCAGTCTTGCCCATTGACTATCAGCTGCAGTCCTTTTTGTTCTGCGGCAAGCCGAAACTGGCTGCTTAACCGGTCAATCATATCTGATACTGCTCTTCTTTGAGGAAGTGGCTTAATAATTCCATTTTCCAGTCGTGAAAGTTTAATCAGCGCATGGATCAAAAAGCTTAACTTCTCTGTTTGAACATAAATCGCTTCCACATTTTCCGCAGCTTGGCCGGTTAATTTTTCCTCTTTCAATAGTTCCGTATACAAGCATAAATTGGCAATTGGTGTTTTGGTTTGATGAGAAATATCGGAAATCAATGTCTTTATTTTCTCTTTTTCAACAGCCAGTTTTTTCTCTGAAACCGCTGTGGCTTTTAAGTAATCAGCAAATTTAATTTCAATTTTTGACAAAATACTCTCATCGAAATGTTTTTCCAAAAATTCTCCGGCCCTTGCATCGGCAATCATCTTATTAAGATGGTAAAGAATTTTGCGTTGTTGTCGCTCTTTATAAACCAAAACCACAATCAGGAACAAAATAATCATTGCCATAACAATAAAATAATTCATAATTTCTCCCAACGATAGCCAATCCCATAGATCGTTTGGATAGTATCAACTGCCTTTAATTTATCCCTTAGCCTTTTCACGGCTACGGATAATGAATTTTCGTCAATAAAGTCAGACCGATTCCAAACATATTCTATTAGTCGCTCTCTTGTCAAAATATTCCCTTGATTGGAAACCATGATATACAGGAGCTTTTGCTCTGTTTTGCTAAGCTCAGTCAGACCCTCTCCTGTCCAAAACTTCTGATTGGTAAAATCAAAGGAAAACCTGCCGGTTTTAATAATCTTGGCTTCCTCACCGGTTTTCTTTCTAAGTTGTGTATTTACTCTGGCCCGTAGTACCGATAATGAGAAGGGCTTAGTAATATAATCATCCGCACCACTTTCCAGACCATTTACAATATCTATGTCCGTATCATTGGCCGTTAGCAAAACTACGGAAATTCCTGGAAAATTTTTCTTTATTTCCGCCAAGAAACCCATTCCATTCCCATCCGGCAAATTAATGTCTAATAAAATTAAATCTATCCCACCAAACAAAACCTGCTCTCCGGCTGTTTTTAAATCCGTACAGGCAATCAGTTTTCTGTCTTCTGCTTCCAGCGCCTTGCATAGTCCTTTATTAAGCTCAATATCATCTTCCACAATTAGTATTTGTTTCATTTCCTTCATGCCAAAATCACACATCCTTTTTATTTTTTCAGTCTTTGGCATCCCCCAAAAGCTCTCTTTTCCCTTATTATATAGCCACCTCCAACTACTGTCAAGACAGCGAAGTGCGAGTAAAATCAAGGCTAAAAACCTCCTACTTGCTTTTTCCGGATTCGCTTTGTATAATAAAATAAAAATTATTTTTGCCATAGCATCCGGAAAGGAAATCTTATGAATACCGAATCTTATCTATCTGCTATTTATCAGCGGTGTTCCCGCCGAAAATATATTAATCGTCCCATCCAAAGCACAGAGGTTCAGGCGCTGGAAGCTGCCATCTGCAAATATAATGAATCATCCGGTTTAAAGATCCAATTGATTTTGGAAAAGGGTGAAGAATTATTTGGCGGCTTTCGCAAAAGCTACGGACTGTTATCCGGTGTAAAAAACTATATTGCCCTGGTCGGCTCTAAAAACGATCCGAACTACAAGGAAAAAATCGGTCGATATGGGGAATTGCTGGTTTTGGAAGCGACCGCTATGGGTTTATCCACTTGCTGGGTCGGCGGTAGCTATGATAAAAAAAATGCCGCTGCTTTATATGCAGAAAATGAAATATTGAACTGTGTGATTGCCATTGGTTATTGTGAGAATAAATTATCTCTTAAAGAGCGCCTGATCGGAAATAAATCTCACCGAAAGGCTGCCTTTAAAAACCCCAGAATGAAAAGTTCCGGTAACACTCCGGACTGGTTTTTAAAAGGCATGGAAGCGGTTGCTTTTGCTCCATCGGCTTTAAATTTAAAACCCTTTCTTTTTCACTATGACAATGGTAGTGTTCACGCTGAACTGACCAAAAAACATGATTTTGCCCTGATCGATCTGGGAATTGCCAAACTTCATTTTGAACTTGGCGCCGGTGGCGGCGAATGGGAATATGGTGATGGCGGGAAGTTTCAATTAACCTGATTTTGCCTGAAAAATTTTCATATTTTGATTTGCCATCATCTTACACATAACCAGTATTTTAGGCTATTGTCATCTTCAGTTTCTTTAAAATGAAATGTAAACTTTTGACACTTTCACAAAGGAGAATAATCATGTATCAACAACGACTTCAAAATGTTTTGTCAAAAATGAAAGAGCAAAATTTGACCCAACTTCTCGTCAGTGAGCCTTCTTCGATTCAGTATCTGATTGGTACCCGAATCGAACCTGGTGAGCGTTTTATGGTCCTTTTGCTGTTTACCTCCCCTGAAAAAGAACCATTACTTTTTCTGCACCGTCTGTTTCCGGTAACTCCGACCGGTGTTGGCATAATTGGCTTTTCCGATGCCGATGACTATCTGGGAATGGTCGCCAGAGAAACCGATCCCCACCTGCCACTGGGTATTGATAAACATTTATTTGCCGGCTTTTTAATTGGTCTGATGGAACGCCGGGCCGCTTCTGCCTATCTCAACGGCTCTCCCTGTGTTGATATGGTCCGGGCGATCAAAACGGAAGATGAACTGCAAAAATTACGAATAGCCTCTCAGCTCAATGATCAAACCATGGAAATTGCTAAAAATTCTTTGCGCCTTGGCATGACCGAAAAAGAATTGGAAAAAATTATTTTAGATACCTATCAGGCACTGGGTGCCGATGATATTAGTTTTCCGCCAATCGTTGCCTTTGGTGAAAATGCAGCCGATCCACACCACGAAAACAGCAACCGCCCTCTAACAGCCGGTGATATGGTGCTGCTGGATATTGGCTGTAAAAAAGATGATTATTGCTCGGATATGACCCGGACCTTTTTTACAGCTGAACCGACAGCTGAGCAAAGAAGGGTCTATGAACTGGTAAGGCAGGCTAATCAAAATGCTGAAGCCTTTATCCACGTGGGTGCCCGCTTATGTGAGATTGACGAAGCTGCCCGCTCCGTTATTCGGGATGGCGGACATGACAAGGAATTTACTCATCGTCTGGGACACTTTATCGGCATAGATACTCATGAATATGGTGATGTTTCAGCCGCCTACGACTGGCCGGTACAGCCGGGCATGGTTTTCTCAATCGAACCGGGTATCTATCTGGAGGGCAACTTCGGGGTTCGGATCGAAGATTTGGTCATTGTCACCGAAAATGGCTGTGAAGTGATCAATCATGTTGCAAAAGAAATTACCATTGTTCCGGTGTCATCCTAAAAATTATGACAATGCCACGCTGGAAGTACATGCTCTTTTTCCATAAACTTTGGATCAAAGGCAAATAAACATATGTTTTGACAAGTTATTTGGTGCAAGCCTTATCCTGTAACAGAAATACCGGCTACCAGCCAAAGCCTTTCAAATAACTTGCGATAAAGCAATGACGAAAAACAATTTTTGAAATATCTGCTTTTATTTTGACAAATAGGCTAATTCAAAAATTGTTTTTTTATCCATTTTTTATCTTGACAAAGTGACACGGTGTCACTATAATATCATTATGACACCGTGTCACTCCCTCTGCAAATAAAAATTCAGGCCAAACATGAACGGCTTTGAAAATTTTATAGAAAAAAATTTGGATATCAAAAGAAGACCGCCATGTAATGCTGGTCAGGACAAAAAGAATAGAAAGATCACTCGGATCACACAAGAGAAAGGAAGAAACTATGGCAAAACCAACCTTTTACCATTTGTCGGAGGAAAAACGGCAGCAAATCATTGATGTCTGTAAAAAAGAATTTGAGCAAAATCCAATTGGCCAGGCCAAAGTATCCAGCATTGTTGAAACATTGGGTATTGCCCGCGGCAGCTTTTATCAGTATTTTGAAGATATTGAAGAATGCTACTTTACTATTTTAAAACAGGAAACTTTTGAAACCCATGAGCTCTTTTCTCAAATTCTGACCAGACAGCCGGAATTATTTTCAGCCCTGGAGCTATATGGTCAGACATTAGCTGAAGAGCTGTTCAAACCGGAACGCTATGCCTTGTATCGCAATCGCTATTTATTTTGGACTCCGGTTTTAGATGAAAAATGGAAAATCTTCTGCGGAAAAACCAAAGCTTTAGAAGGAGTCAACTTCCCCCAACTTAATACAGAACGGCTGAACCTGGATAATCCAGCCTTCATACCAGAATTGATTTTATATTTAAAGGCAATCGTACATGAACTGATTCGCCGACTTTTCGTAGAAAAATGGACCGCTGATATTTTTTTAAAGCATTATCGCCTGCAAATGACCTGGTTAAAAAACGGCTTATGTAAAAATTGAATTTTGCAATTCTAAAAGCTCTTCTAAAATCGCTGATACCCAGTGATTACAAAAATTATGAAAGGAAATAATTATGGCTTTATTTGAATCAATGTTTGACCTATTTTATTTGGTTTGTGTGGTTGGATTAGGTATCCGCTTATTACTCCAAAAAGAACGAAGTGCTAAATTATTTGGAGCAATGGCAGTTTTACTTGGTTTTGGTGATGCTTTTCATCTGATTCCCCGAGTGATCTCTCATTGGCACAACAATGGCTTTGTAGTATATGGGGCTGCTTTATCCTGGGGAGAAGCCATTACTTCAGTAACTATGACTTTATTTTATTTGCTTTACTATTACTATTATCGTCGGCAAACCGGTGACCAATGCAAGACCAAAGCATACCTGGTCTATCTTTTGGTCGGGGTTCGCATTTTATTATCTATCCTGCCGCAAAATCAATGGGGACAAATGCCGGGCAATTATACCTGGTCTCTCCTACGTAACATTCCTTTTGCTGCCTTAGGAATTTTACTGATTTGGTGGTCTTACCGCGAGAAAGATAAGCCAGGCATGAAGGGTATGGCTTTATGGATTTCTTTAAGTTTTCTGTTTTATGCACCGGTCGTTTTAGCAGCCCGCTTTATTCCCGCTTTAGGCTCACTGATGATGCCTAAAACAGTTGCTTATGTAATGATGATCCTGACCGGCTATCGTCACTTTATTCGGGAATTTCATTTAAAAACAATTTTGAAAATGGCCTATGTCAATTTGATTCTAGGACTTAGCGGTGGTGTCTTTTACCGTGAATTCACCAAACTCTTTGGCTATACCGACAATACTTTTTTGGGCAAGATCCATGTCCATGTTTTGGTGCTTGGCTTTATCTGTTTATTGATCGTATATTTATTAGCTGTTCAAAGACAAACACTGCTTTCCCTCAAGCAGCTGAAAAGGGCAGTTTTTATCTGGAATTCGGGTTTGCTGGTAACTGTTGTCTTTTTATGGCTGCATGGTATCATTGAAGTAACCGGAGCTTATTATGGAAAAATTCCAAAAGCGGCTATTTCCGGCTTAGCCGGCATTGGTCATATTATTTTGGCTATTGGCCTGGCCTCAACCATGCTCTGCTTTTTAAAAGCAGAACCAAAGACGGTTGACAATTAAATTACTCTGATTCACTCAAAAAACTCAGGAGTGGCTGCAATGCGGCTGCTCCTTTGCTGTTTGATCTGACAAAAATACTCTCCTATTGTTTTGATTGACATCTTCGGCCTTTTCTATTATAGTAGTATCATCCGGCACTACTAAGGAGAAATTTTATGAATTTAACAGATGCTTTACGAGAATTAGGTTTGACCAACCAAGAATCTTTGCTCTTTTTAGAGCTTTGCCAATCGGATGGTATGACCGGCTATGAAGCTGCCAAAGCTACCGGCATATCGAGATCAAATGTATATGCTTCTTTATCCTCACTGGCCGATAAAGGATTTGCCCTGATCGCCCAAGGAGAGCCTGTGCGTTATATTGCCATGCCCAAAGCTGAGCTTTTGCAAAATTTACGAAAAAAACAAGAAAATATTTTCCGGTTTATTGACCAAAATTTAAATCAAACCCCCTGCCAAAAGGAACCTTATTTTACCTTGCAAGGCCAGGATTCGGTTTTACTGAAAATGGCATGGATGATTGATAATGCTAAACTGCGTCTATATCTTTCAGCCTCTGCCACAATTGTTAAGGCTCTGAAAAAAGAATTAGCCCATGCTTACCGGCGCGGACTAAAAGTTGTGCTGCTAACCGAGCAGGAAGATGCCGACTTACCGGTTATTTACTATAAAGCTGCTGCCGATGATCATTCTATTAAATTAATTGTCGATACCGCCGAAATTTTAGCTGGTTCACCTGAGCAGGCACTATATTCTAAAAATCCAACTTTCGTTTCGATTATCCGCGAGAGTTTAATTTATGAAATCAAGCTGATTGAGAATAATATGAAACCAGTGTAACCCTTATTAATAAAGGTTTTCAACCTATATTAACCTATTTTTTTTAAAAATTCCTTCCTTTATAATACATCAGATCACAACTTATGATCATATCCGATGTTAAAAAGGCAGGATAAGGAGAAATTATGTCCAAAAGTTATACCGAATCCACTTATTTTTTCGGCCAAACCAATCCGGCTGAATTAATTCAAAAATACGGCAGTCCGCTTTATGTCTATAATGAAGCAATCTTGCGGAAACGCTGCCGGGAAATTAAAGCCATCAGTAACTACCCCAAATTTCAAGCCAATTATTCTGTTAAAGCCAATGGCAATTTAACTCTGCTTCGTATCATTCGCGAAGAAGGTTTTTGTGCCGATGCCATGAGTCCCGGTGAGATCTATGTGGAAGAAATGGCTGGATTTGAGCCGCAGGAAATTCTTTTTATCAGTAATAATGTCAGCCCGGAAGAAATGCGCTTTGCCATTGACCGGAATATTTTAATCAGTGTTGATTCCTTATCCCAGCTGGAGCAATATGGTAAGCTAAACTGCGGCGGAAAGATTTGTATTCGTTTTAATCCGATGGTCGGAGCCGGGCACAATGCTAAAGTTATCACCGGCGGAAAAAACACCAAATTTGGCGTAGACCCTGCTGCCATTCCCGAAGTCAAAGCTATTTTAGAAAAATATCAATTAAAGCTGATTGGTATCAATCAGCATATTGGCTCCCTCTTTTTAGAAGGAAGCGAATATTTACAAGGAATGCAGGCGGCTCTGGCGGTTGCGCGTCAGTTTACCGATTTGGAATTTATTGATTTTGGTGGCGGCTTTGGTATCCCTTATCAAAAACAGGACAAACAGTCCCGTTTGGACCTAAAAGCCCTCGGCCATCAAATTCATCAGATATTTATTGATTATGCCACCGAATGCGGCCGTGAATTAACCTTTAAAATTGAACCAGGTCGCTATCTGGTGGCCGAGTGTGGAATTTTGCTGGGCAGCGTTACTGCTGTCAAATCTAATTTCGGTATGCATTATCTGGGAACAGACTTAGGCTTTAATATTTTGCAGCGCCCAATTCTCTACGGCAGTTATCATGACCTGGAGCTTTATCGTCCTCAAACTGGCGAATTCCTGGATAAAAATAATGCCAAAGAGCTGACTACTTATCAGGTCGTTGGCAATATTTGTGAAAGCGGTGATATATTAGCTGAAAACCGGCTTTTGCCGACTGCCCAAACCGGTGATATTTTGGCAGTTTTGGATGCCGGTGCCTATGGTTACTGCATGGCCTCAAACTACAATAACCGCCTGCGTCCGGCAGAAGTACTGATCACAACTGACGGCCGGGATATTCTAATCCGCCGCCGCGACAGTTTACAAGATTTGGTCAGAGGATTCTTATAGGGAGCTATCAAAACGAAGGCTATTCCAAGGAACGTGGGAAAGTTGAGTTATTAACTTATTTTTTCTTGTCTGCCACTTTTCCCAAAACATCGGCTTTTTCTTTTTTACGCAAATAGCGATAGGGATTCTCTTTCAGATCCACCTTGCAAATACCGGCATATTGGCAGTAAGTGCAAGGTGTGCGTTTCCCATAATAGTATGGCTTGATTTCTGCTCCTCCCTGCCAAATATCATCGGCAATTTGTTCCGCTTTTTGCTTGGCAAAGTCTTCTAATTCACTAAGTTCCGCAGCCGGAAGCACCATTGCATTACTATAAGGTGTACCATCATTTTTCAGGCGGATATTCATGACCAATGATTGATTCCCCTCTGCCAGGGCTTTGTCCATTTTGGGCAAAGTTTCTGCCACAAACACCCCTTTTAAACGCATTTCCTTTAAAAAGTCCTCCTCCTTCGGAATACTTTCCCCCGTTACTTCTGTCTGTCCAAACATTGGGTTTTTCATATGGAAATAAGCTGCGCTGACCGGTTTGGCTATTACTCTTTGATCGGCACTTTGCAAATACTGCTGGCCCGCTTTTAAATAAATCAAAAGCTGAAGCTGAAGTCCATAGAAAATCTCAGTATAGTCTAAATTATGCTCGCTGGTCTTATAATCCAAAATCGAAAAATAAATGATGTCTCCTTCCCGGGAAGTGTCCATTCGGTCAATCACTCCCTCCAAATAAAATTCCTCACCATCTTCAGTAAAAAAACGAAGATTCGCCATATTTTCCCGGCGAAAACGAATTTCTTCCTGATAAACTGACATTTCCCCTTGCTGTAATTGCTTTTGCACTGTCCTGACTGCCCGATCGGCAATATCTGTTAAGCGTTCAGCCAAAAAACGATTGCGGGCATTGCCTTCAAAAATGCTGCGCTTATCACTTGCTAATCCTTCTTTAACTGCAGTCTGCAAAACCTGATGATATTCTTCCTCCGTTAATTCAAAAATTTGTTTCTTCTGATTTCGGCATAAGGAAAACACCACTTCCATCACCTTATGCAAAAACACTCCCATATCTACCCTTGCTGCCTGATAAGGAACAATTTCCCTGGCCTTAATACCATAGCGAATAAAATGTAAAAACGGACAGGCACTATAACTCTCCAGCCTGGAAATACTCATTCGTCTTTGATTTTGATACAATCTGCCCGCTAATTCTGCATCCATTTCTTCATTCGCCATAAAAGCCGGTTCAAGCAAACGCTCCATTGCCTCCGCCACTTCAGAATTATATAAACTTTGATATATTGGCAAAAAATCAGAATTGTTTCCGCCTGCCTGCAATTGTTTCATAAAGCTGTACAGGGTTGGTAACGGATAAGTCACCCGCTGATGTTCCTTCCACCAGGTACTTAAATTCCGAACCGGGTTTTGGGGAAACATCCGGCAAATCTGATAAAACAAATTAGCCGGTCTTAGGTTTTTGCCGTCTGCACTACTTCGGGCATAACTAAAATATAAATGTTCGGTTGCATTTAAAAGTCCCATGAAAATAGTGAGCTGAGCTTTGAAAATACTGGTTTTTCGATCTTCGGCCAAACTAACCTTGGTTCCGCCAATACTTTTCAGTGACTGCCTTTCCCAATCGGAAAAAAATCCGCTGTCGGCTTGAATACTCGGTACATTCCCCTCACTAAGACCAATCGCAAAAATAATTTTGGTTTTGGAAAGTCTGGTATGTTCCAGGTTGCCGACCACAATTTGATCAGGCACCGGCGGCGCAGCCGCATACTCCAATTCCTGCATTCCGCTTAGTAAGATCGAAATAAATTCCTCGACACTAATCTCTTCCGATTTTAAAAGTTTTTGCTCCGTTTCCGGCTCCGCCTTAGCTACCGGTTCATTTGCTTTTTGCTCCGGCTCCGCCCTGGCTGCCGGCTCATTTGCTTTTGGCTCCGGCTCTGTCTCCTTTGCCGGCTCATTTGCTTTTGGCTCCGGCTCCTTTGCCGGCCGATGGCTGTTGGTGTTTGCTTCTGTTAATCCCAGTTCCATAAACTCTTTCATTTCGGCAAAATATTGCTGAAGTTTTTCTGAAACCTGGCGATATTCGGAAACTCTGACCCAATCTGATTTTTCCTCAAATTCGACCACTTGTTTTTGCAAATTGGCAAATACTGCCCGTCTATTCAAATATACCTGCAAAGCCTCTAATTTAGCAGAAAAACTACTTTTTCGCTTTAATTCATGGCTTAAACAAAACAAGTCTTCAAAAATCTGATTTAATTCCTCTGACTTATTTTCAATCTCTGCATAACTGCGCCTGCCTTGCAGTCCATGCTCCAAAGCATAAATATCAAGAACGCTGATCTCATCCTCCAGCCCTGCTTTCACCAAAGGATCTGTGACATCAGGATAAATATAAATATTCTTTAAATGCGGCATCACTTCTTCATATCGGAAGTTACTCCTAACTGCCAGCAATGCTGATTCCACAAATAAAAGCAAAGGATGATTGCGGATTTTTTGCTTGCGATCCAAAAAATAAACCAAACGATATTCTGTAAAAATTCGCTCTACTTTAGCCGCATACTCCTCTAAATTGCCGGCTAAAACAGCAATATCACTAAAACGATATCCCTTTTCATAAATATATGTCAAAATTTCTTCGGCGATATAGCGCAATTCTTCTTCAGCCGTTCCCGCCTCAGCCATGTGAATATGCTGGCACTCACTGGTTGCCGGTTGCTTCGGCAATTGAAACAACTCATCCTCAATTTTAAAAATCTCCGGTGAAACTCGATTTAAAGGCTGATCAATAATAGTAATTCTCTCTTTTTCAGGTGGATAGGTGGCCCGCAGTTTGCTGATTGAATTTTTAACATCAAAATACAGCTCAGATGGATAGCGTAAGTCCTCCAAGCCCAATGACTTCTCTGAGCGTCTTGCGTAAGGAAAGGCAATATGCACATCTTTAGCCTGTTCAATCAAAGTTGATAAAATTTCAATCTGCATTGGTACAAAACCATAAAAGCCATCGACAAAAATTTCCGTATCTGATAAATCCATCTTTTTTAATGCTTCCGATACTTCAGCTAAGGCCGCTTCGATCATAAAATACTCCGTCTTGACAATATCCTGATAAACTGCCAATAACTCGGCTAAGTCCTTGGTTTTATCCCGAATCAGCTCTCCGCTTAATTCATCAGCCATGCTCTTTAAAATTTCCGGCGACATTCGGTATTGATAACACTCGGTTATCATTGTTGCCAAATTTTGGATAAAGGCAAGGCTGTTGCGCTTTTTAGCCAAAACCGGAAATCGTTCCGACTGTTGACACAAAATTCGATAGATCAAAGCTGCTTTCCCACTTCCTTTTAACGCTACTTTCCCTGCCGTTTGCAGCTCATTTTGCAATCGATAAACCAAACGGTTAAAACTAAGGACTTCTAAATTTAGAAGTCCCTGATAATTGTTTTGGCGAATCAATTCCCGCTGCGTCTGCAAAGTATATTGTTCCGGCACCAAGTACCAAATCCGGCTAAATGGGCTTTTGGCTGCTACCTGCAAAGCCATTTCCCTTAAAACCATACTCTTTTGTGACTGTGGTTTCCCCAAAATGTATTCCATTTTTAATTCCTATGCCTTTGTTTTAGATGATTTTATAAATTTCAATATCTTTTTGGCAGTTTCTGCTGTATTATCCGGCACCTTCACCCGTTTGGTATTAATTGCCTTAATGTTTAATTTCTTAACATCCAAATAATTAAGCGCATCCTCATGCAATGAGAAACAGCAAT
Source organism: Clostridiales bacterium COT073_COT-073 (assembly GCA_003858485.1). Lineage (GTDB taxonomy): Bacteria > Bacillota > Clostridia > Lachnospirales > Vallitaleaceae > W11650. The sequence goes on along the minus strand of RQYD01000019.1, from coordinate 32,564 downwards.
TCATGGCTTTTAATTTCTCAATTAATTCCTCATCCTCATTATCATCTGATACAATAATGCCAAATGGTTTTCCTAAAATCAAGCATTCCATCACTGTTGCCCAACCCGGTTTTACCAAGGCCAAAGAACTGGCCATTAAATAATCCTGACTGTGACTGATTTTATTCGGCAAATTAATCACATGTGCATCACCACTGGCTGCGATAGAACCGGCGGCAAATACATGGCCGGATTGAAAATTAATGATCATATCTTTTTTATGAGCGATCTGCCCAATCGACAAATACATGGTTGGCCAATACATTTTCTTCAAATCCACCGAAGCCAAGTAATTGACTTTTCGCATTAAGTAACCGCCCTCAGCCATCGGACAAGTTAAGCCCGGCATTTCATCAGCCATCGCCAATTGATAAAAAATATCCAAATCATTATATGCATTTAAATAATAACGAATATACTCCTCTTTCAGGCCTTTTTTTTGATAACGGTGATACCAGGTATAATTCGACAAACCGATCACTTTAATATCCAGGGCTTTGGCAACTTCTATTCCCAATACTGATAAATCTGTTACCACTGCTGATAGCGACAGATCTTCCAAGGTTTCCAATTCTTTATCAAGCAAATCCGGCAGTTTATGGATAAATTTCTCTACGTTTTTTTCAGTTGTCTTAATATCGGTAGTCAATGTATTCTCAAAATAAACAGTCCTTGCTTCTGTTTGGGTAATTTGATAAGTAACCCTGTCTTCATACGGAATTAAATATATTTTTGCATACTCGATCTGGGTTTTTCCACTCACCAAATAAATATGATAATCACTTTCCTCTAATATTTGCTCAATTAAAGCCAATGACCGGGTAATATGTCCAAAGCCGGTATCCGAAACATAATAACCAATTGTTTTCATAACTTCCTCCCATTGCCGGATTGATTTTGCGGCATCGCCTGATCAAATATTTGCTCAATTCCTTTTATGGCCGCAAAAACCGACTCCTCCCAGGAAAAGTTTCCTGGGAATGTCGGTTTATATTCATTGATGTACTGAATCAAACAGCTTTGTTTTCAGCTGTTTTTCATCCATATTCAGTATCCGGAGATCTTATAATACTCCATTTAACTTTTCCACTAGTTTTTGCTTTGGTACTGCTCCCATAACACTGTCTACCGGTTGACCACCAACAAACACGATCATGGTCGGAATACTCATTACCCGATATGCTTTAGCGGTTTCTCCACTTTCATCTACATTTAATTTGCCAATTTTTACTTTGCCGGCAAATTCACCAGCCAATTCATCAATAACCGGACTCATCATTTTGCAAGGTCCACACCAATCCGCATAAAAATCAACTAAAACCGGCACATCCGATTTCAAAACTTCCTGTTCAAAATTTGCATCTGTAAACTGTAATGCCATTTTATATTCCTCCATTTCTTATTTTCCGCCATAGCGGTTATTTCCTTTTCAAATCTATCTCCGCTTGGGAAATAAACCTATCCTTATTATAAAGATTTTTAACAAGCTAGTCAACCCTTTTATCGCTTTTAAGCTTCCCGTCTTTGTGAAAGTTATGTGAAAATCCGAAAAAAATAATTTTCGGTCAAGTATCAATCAATTACAAGCAATATCCGGTTTCCTTATCAATAATATTAATCGGTAATTCACCTTTTAAATACCGCTCCAAATTGCCAATCATAATTTCACCAATCTTCCTCCTAGCCATTGGTGATGAAAATCCGCCTGAATTGTGCGGAGTCAGTATAATATTTTTCATTTCCCATAATGGGTTTTCTGCTGGTAATGGTTCCTGCTCAAATACATCAAGCGCGGCCCCGGCAATTTTATTTTGCTCTAAGGCTTCTATCAGAGCCGGCTGATCGATCAATTTCCCCCTGGCCACATTAATCAAAATGGCGCTTTCTTTAAGCAGACCAATTCTTGTCCGGTCAATGATGTGATGCACCGCCTCATACATGGGAATTGTCAACACAAAAACATCTGCCCGTGGAAGCACCATATCCAGATCCGCCTCATAATGAAGTTCATCCACATACTCCGGTTTTTCGCTTTTCCGCCGCTTGACCGCCACTACATAGGCTCCCATTGCCTTCATCCGCTTGGCTGTCTCCCGGCCAATATCACCCAAGCCTAAAATCACCACTGTTGAGCCTTTAAGATTACTAACCGGTATCTTTTGCCAATGCTTGATGGTCTGATGATAAAAATAGGTATGAAAATGATTTTTTAAGGCCAAAGCCGCTCCTATTACATATTCGGCAATCGATTCCCCAAATGCACCGGTTACATTGGTTAAGAGCACTCCGGCCGGCAATACTCCCGGTTTCAGGTAACCATCCGTTCCGGCCGTTTGCAGCTGTATCCATTCTAAATCAGGTACATCCGCAAAATGGCGAAGCGACAAATTGCCCATTACAATATTTACTTCTTTCATATCGGCCGGTGTTACTTCCAAATTGGATTTATAAATAACCTGATGACCGGCAGCGATCACTTCTACTTGTTGTCTTTCTGTTTCTGTAAAATCAGTTGCAATTAATATTTTTTTCATTTCTCCTCCATTTATTCCTGATACGAGTTTCTTCCTATTTAAAACATCATATAAAATGTCTCTTTTAGTATAGCATAAGAAATGTCCTTGTAAAAGAGAAAAATTCATCATTTTTGCTATTGACATTCTACCTTATTCTGATATAATAATCTTCGTGTTTAGCAATAGTATATTTAAAGTTTAATATAAAGCGAAATAGTAAAGCTATATTTTAAACTTAATATATCACTTCAAATAGCAAAACTATACTTTAAGTTTAATCACAGCGAACACAAAATGAGATGTATCGTGCTATCGCTTTAAGCCTTCCAACATTAAATATTTAGCCTTCCTTAAGGCGATATCGGAAATTGAACAGGCTTATGGCAATTTATCTAAGTTCCTATTGATAATACCAAGAAAGGCAGTCATTATGCAAATCGGAGAAAGTATCAAACAACTGCGTCTGGAAAATAATTTGACTCAAGAAGAACTGGCCGACCGCTGCGAACTATCCAAAGGCTTTATTTCTCAACTGGAAAGAGATTTAACCTCTCCTTCCTTGGACAGCTTAAATGATATTTTGGAAAGTCTTGGCACCAATTTGGCCGAATTTTTTTCAGAAAAAAAAGAAGAAAAAGTCCTCTTTAGTAAGGATGATTTTTTTCAAAAAACCGATAAAGAACTGGGTTATCAAGTTGATTGGATTATTCCCAATGCCCAAAAAAATGAGATGGAACCAATTCTTTTAAATCTGGAGCCAAACGGAAAATTTATGGAGTTTTCTCCCACCCAAGGACAGATTTTTGGCTATGTCTTATCCGGCAATGTTCAGCTTAATTTAGGGAAACAGGTATATAAAGTAAAAAAAGGAAATAGCTTTTATTATCAGGCCAATGTTTATCATTCCCTGCAAAACACCTCAACCCGACCGGCTAGCCTGCTTTTGGTATCTACACCGCCTTGTTTTTAAGCGAAAAAAACAGTTCTCATTTTTACAGAAAAATATAGCAATGACTATAGCATCAATCGCTGTTCAGGAAGCAAAAATAATTCAGACAGGCAAATGCCTGATATCGCCATCCACCTCAAAGTGATAGGATATAAGGAGAAAAATATGAGTAATCGCTTGATCGAAGGGATCCATTTGGTAAAAGAATACGACGGCAGTCGTGTTGTCGATAATATTGATTTTTGGGTAAAATCCAAGGAATTCTTAACAATTTTAGGGCCCAGTGGCTGTGGTAAAACCACTACCCTGCGGATGATTGGTGGATTCGAAACACCGACTTCGGGTGATATTTTATTGAGTGGCAAGAGTATTGTCAGCCTGCCGCCATATGAAAGGCCAATCAATACAGTTTTCCAAAGATATGCTCTTTTTCCGCATATGTCAATTTATGATAATATAGCCTTTGGCCTGCATATTAAAAAAATGCCCAAATCGGAGATCGACAAGCGAGTCAGCAAAATGCTTAGCTTGGTCAATTTGGAAGGCTTTGAAAAAAGACGGGTCAACTCCCTGAGTGGCGGCCAGCAGCAGCGGATCGCCATTGCCCGGGCGCTGGTCAATGAACCGCAAATTTTATTACTGGATGAGCCACTGGGGGCACTGGATTTAAAATTGCGGAAAGAAATGCAGCTGGAATTAAAGTATATGCAGCAAGATTTGGGTATTACCTTTATTTATGTCACCCATGACCAGGAAGAAGCATTGACCATGTCAGATAAGATCATTATCATGAACAAGGGAAAAATCCAGCAAGTCGGTTCACCAACCGATATTTACAACGAACCGGAAAACGCTTTTGTAGCTGATTTTATTGGTGAAAGTAATATTGTTAGCGGAATTTTTAAAGAGGATAAGGTGGTTGAGTTTGCCGGTACCATTTTCCCATGTATTGACACCGGTTTTGCCAGGGATGAAGCTATTGATGTGGTCGTTCGGCCGGAGGATATTGAGATCACTGCCGATGTCAGAGCCCAGCTTCATGGAGTGGTCGATTCGACTGTCTTTAAAGGTGTCCATTATGAAATGATCGTGATTGAAAACGAGCGTGAGTGGCTGATCCAAAGCACGATCCCTCATGAAGAAGGCAAACAGGTCGGTCTTTACATTGCTCCGGATCTGATCCATATTATGAAAAAGGAGGCCTAGTGGGAAATGAAAAAGTACAGCGCGTTTCCTTATGTGATTTGGACATTCTTATTTATTCTGCTGCCGCTGCTGTTAATTGGTTATTACAGCCTGACTGTAAAAAATAGTCAAACCGGTGAATTGGTTTTTTCTTTGGCCAACTATGTTAATTTATTTAATCCGCTCTATTTGAAAGTTTTTTTAAACTCTGTTTATCTGGCGGGGATTGCCACGGTGATCTGCCTGATTTTAGGCTATCCCATGGCGATGATTATTTCTAAAATGAAGCATTCACAAACTGTGTTGCTGCTTTTTATTCTCCCTATGTGGATGAACTTTTTGCTCAGAACTTATGCCTGGATGGCAATTTTAGGAAAAAATGGCTTTATTAACCAGCTCTTATCTCTTTTCCATGTTCAAATGGAGCTTTTATATAATAATAATGCGGTTTTGCTGGGTATGGTCTATAACTTTCTGCCTTTTATGGTACTACCCATTTATACTGTCCTGGTGAAAATGGATAAGAGCCTGATCGAAGCTGCCTATGACCTTGGCTGCACCCCCTGGCGAACTTTTCGTAAAGTCATTTTTCCTTTATCACTGCCGGGAGTTATCTCCGGTGTGACCATGGTCTTTATGCCGGCAGTCAGTACCTTTGTTATTTCTGATCTTTTAGGCGGCGGTCAAAGTGTTTTGATCGGCAACCTGGTACAAGAGCAATTTATGAAAGTAAATAACTGGAGTTTTGGCTCAGCTATTTCTGTAATTTTAATGCTACTGATTTTGATGTTTATGACCTTATTGCACCGGATTGACCGGAAATATGAAGGAGGTACAAAATAATGAAAAAGCATTTAGCCAGACTTTATACTTTTTTAATATTCTTCTTTTTGTATGCTCCCATTTTGGTATTGATCATTTTTTCCTTTAACAGCTCAAAATCAACAGCTGCCTGGAGCGGCTTTTCCTTACGCTGGTATTCGGAACTGTTTCGGGATAAAAGCATTATGAAAGCTCTTTATTATACTTTACTGTGTGCTGTATTGTCCTCGGGAATTGCCACTGTTTTTGGAACCATTACTGCTTACGGGATTCATCATATGCGCCGGCGTCCACAAAAAATTTTACTGACCATCAACAATATTCCGCTGCTTAATCCGGATATTGTAACCGGTATTTCCTTGATGGCATTGTTTTCAGCTTTGGCGGTCCTTCGCTTTAAGCTCGGTTTTACCACTATGTTAATTGCCCATATTGCTTTTAATGTACCTTATGTGATCTTATCGGTATTGCCAAAATTATCACAAATGCCGGATGATACCATCAACGCTGCCATGGATTTAGGAGCAACGCCATTTTACGCTTTCCGCAAAGTGGTCTTACCGGAAATTAAACCGGGTATCATCACCGGAGCAATTATGGCCTTTACCATGTCAATTGATGATTTTGTCATCAGTTACTTTACCGCCGGGGTCGGTGTCACCAATTTGTCGATCCAAATCTACACTATGGCCCGACGCGGTATTAAACCAAGCATCAATGCTTTATCAACTTTGATGTTTGTAGCAGTGTTAATTCTTCTGCTTTTGGTAAATAAGTATTCCGACGAAAAGGAACAACTGATGAGCTAAAAGAAGAGTTAAGGATATTATTTTATATTTTGCCATAAGGTGGCCTACGAAATCCTTTCGATACCACCGCGCGGAAAGTTCTTCCTCCATACGTTTCCCTTCGGGAAACGTATGAGGGGGGGCTCATAGATTTTCTTTTGCCTGGCGGCATTGAGCTCGCTCATTGCCCTGCTTGTTCAAGCAGGAAAATCAATTCCCGCGCGGTGCTTTCCGAAATCCTTTCGATACCACCGCGCGGAAAGTTCTTCCTCCATACGTTTCCCTTCGGGAAACGTATGAGGGGGGCTCATAGATTTTCTTTTGCCTGGCGGCATTGAGCACGCTCATTGCCCTGCTTGTTCAAGCAGGAAAATCAATTTCCGCGCGGTGCTTTCCGAAATCCTTTCGATACCACCGCGCGGAAATTGATTTTTCGCATGGCAAAACAAAATCTATGTTTAGGAGGAATAAATTGAAAAAAATCTTTGCTTTTATTATGGCACTTACTTTAATCACCATGGTTTTTTCTGGCTGCGGTCGTTCGCAAAAGGTAGTAAATGTTTATAACTGGGGAGATTATATCAACGAAGAATTATTGGATGATTTTGAAAAGGAAACCGGCATTAAGGTTGTCTATGATATGTTTGCAACCAATGAAGATATGTGGGCTAAATTTACCCAAGGTAATACAGATTATGATGTCATTTTCCCATCCGAATATATTATCGAGAAAATGATTCGCGAGGATCGGATTGCCGAACTGGAGCTGTCGAAACTACCAAATATTAAAAACATTGATCCGGCTTTTTCCAATTTGGAGTTTGACCCGGGTTATCAATATTCGGTTCCCTATTTTTGGGGCTCAGTTGGTATTATTTACAATAAGAACATGGTGGATGAGGTAATTGACAGTTGGAGCGTTTTATGGGATGAGAAATATGCCCAGCAAATTCTGATGATGGATTCACAGCGTGACAGCTTAATGGTGGCTTTAAAATTGCTTGGTTACTCAATGAATACCAAAAATGAAGCCGAACTGGAAGAAGCCAAAGCCTTACTGATCAAACAAAAGCCATTGGTATTGGCTTATGTCGGCGATAATGTCAAGGATCTGATGAAACAGGGTGAAGCTGCTATGGCGGTATGTTGGTCCGGGGAAGCTTATGCAATTATGCAGGAGTCTGATGATTTTGCTTATATTGTTCCAAAAGAAGGTACCAACTACTGGTTTGACAATATTGTTATTGCCAAAAATGCGCCCCATAAAGAAGAAGCCTATCAATTTATTAATTTCTTACTACGCGGCGATGTTGGTAAGAAAAATACCGATTATATTTTTTATGGCACTCCAAACATGGCCACTTATGAGCTGTTAGATGATGACAGCAAGGAAATTTTGGGTCGTTTTCCATTCGAGGAGCTGCAAAAGAACTCGGAAATATTTAAAGACCCGCAGGAGTTTATTCACAAATACAATCAAATTTGGACGGAATTTAAAATCGCCCAATAATGCTGCGGAGGTTTTATGTCGCATTTTAAAAAATGGAGTTTCATTACCCTTACTTTGCTTTTTTGCTTAACTTTCAGTAGTTGCGCCGAAGAGCAAAAAACACTGACTATCTTTAACTGGGGAGATTATATCAATGAAGATCTGCTGAATGACTTTGAGGCCGAAACCGGTATTCGCATCATTTATGATATGTTTGCCAGCAATGAAGATATGTGGACCAAATTTACCACCAGCGGGAATTCCTATGATATTGTAATTCCCAGCGACTATATGATCGAACGAATGATTCGAGAAAATCGGTTAGCACCGCTGGATCATTCAAAATTACCGAATTTAAAGAATCTCTTTCCGGAATTTACCCAGTTAAGCTATGACCCGGAAATGAAATATTCCATCCCCTATTTCTGGAGCTCGACCGGCATTCTTTATAATAAACAAAATGTCACCACTCCGGTTGACAGCTGGAGCGTTTTATGGGATGAAAAAAATGCAGATAAAATCATTATGATGGATGTACCACGTACCACTCTAATGGTGGCTTTGAAGGTCCTGGGTTATTCGATGAACACCACTGACCCCAAGGAACTGGCTGATGCCAAACAACTTTTAATCAAACAGCGGCCGCTGGTAGTAGCCTATGCCGGGGATAATGTCAAAGATATGATGCTCCAGGGTGAAGGCGATTACGCCCTGATTTGGTCAGGCGAAGCCTATGTGGTCATGGAGCAGTCGGAAAACTTTGATTATGTTGTTCCCAAAGAAGGTACCAATTTGATTTTTGATGGCATGGTGATTCCGACTACTTCCGAACATAAAGACGAAGCCCACCAATTTATTGACTTCATGCTACGGGCAGAAGTGGCGGCTAAAAATATGGAAGTTGTTTTCTACAATACACCAAACCGGGAAGCCTATAAGCTCTTACCACCGGAAAAGCAGAAACTGCTGGGTGCGTTGCCTTTTGAGTCCATGCAAAGAGGAGAATCCGAAGTCTTTGTTGACCTGAAAGAGGCGATGGAACTGTATAACAATACCTGGACCGAGTTTAAAGCTTCCGGCCGGTAGTTCACGATTTTCTGACAGATGACGACCGCCTGTCTATTAATAAACTTCCTGATGGTGATGTGAAAAAACTAAAGGGCATGGACAATTGTTTTCGTCTACGGGTAAATGAATACCGTATTTTATATACTATAGTAGATGATGTGCTTTTAATTGTAAAAATAGAACCCAGAGGACAAGTTTATAAAAAATGAGGTATCGTTTATGAGTAAAAAAGAAGAAATCATGCAATTATTAGACTATGCACCAGAGCAAACCTATCAAAGCATTATTGATTTTATCTCCTTTATGATCAATAAAGAAACTGACGATTTTCTGACAGATGACGACCTCCTGGCTTTAGAAGAGGGCGTGGCTGAACTGCAAGCCGGAAAAACCAAATCACATCATGAAGTTTGGGGATAAATGATAAACCAGCCATTTGCTTGGCTGGTTTATTTTAATCGTTTGCTTCAAGGCTTCTAAACGTTTCTCCCGGCTATCCGCTTCTTTGCTATACTTATCATAGGTTTGGCTGCATAACAATTCCCTCCCTATAAAGCAATTATACTCCATATTTTCCGGTTTGACCAATCTAAAGTCTTTTTGAGTTCCCTATTTTTTCTGTTTTTTAAGGCAGGTCAAAAAAATTAGACAAAGGCAGGTTCGTTATCTGAAAAATGCAAAAAACAAAAAATAAGGTATCTCTTTCGGTTTGGCGGAACAATCATTTTTCATAAAACCCGCATTATAACTGGATACAGCCTATTTGTTCCAAAAGGTGAAGGATATCAATCTGGTTAAGAGTCCCGGCTTTTTATTCATTGCCATTATCGTCAATGCCTGTATCAACATAAGTGATTGAATCTTCAGAAAACCCTGCCCGGCTAAGGGCAATCCTGTAACTGTTGTGGTAAGCAAAAACAGCCACAAATATCAGCCCCAATAAAAGCGCTAACAGGCCGGTAAAAGTGCGTTTCTGCATATATGCCACCTCCTGAAAATTATTCACAGTGAAATGGGAATGCAGGGGAATAGTCCCAGTGGACAATGTCAGCAATCAACATAGTTTTGAGATATCCACCACCTCATCTGCCATATTCCAGATCATGGAGTTATGTGTTGCCAGAATAATAATTCGCTCCTCATTTTTCATAGACAGTAAAATCTCCATGATTTCTTCTGATGTTTTGGGATCAAGGGCAGCAGTAGGCTCATCTGCCAAAATCAGCGGTGGATTTTTCAGGATTGCCTTGGCCAGTGCTACCCGCTGGGCTTCTCCGCCGGATAAGGCATAAATCTTTTGGTTTAAATCCAGATAATCCAAGTTGACCTGATCCATCACTTGCTTTTGCTTTTTTATTCTCTCCGCTTTGCTTAGCTTTTTCCCAATCAGCCCCAAATCCAGATTCTCACCAATGGTCTGACTATCCAGCAAACCAAAGTTTTGAAATAAATATCCCATATAATCCCGAAAATATTTTTGCGGCTTTATGGATTCCAATGGTTTATCTTCATATTGAATCGTTCCCTGATAACTCTCCAGCTTTGCAATCATATTCAGTAAAGTTGTCTTTCCGCTACCACTGGCACCAATCAAAGCATAGACCTTGCCCTTCTCAAAAACCAGATTTAAGTTGGAAAAAATAGTTCTGTCATTAAATTTCTTGGTTAATCCCTCAATTTTTATCATCTTATTTTCCTTTCAGAACAGTCACTGCGGTTTTATTTTCTGCCTGCATTTGCCGGTATGCCAGGATAAATGCATTTCCTATGAATAAAAACAGTATGGTCAAAGCAACTGCCCGGTTGCGGGAAATAGCTGCCATCATTATAAAGCCAATTAACAATATCAGCAATTGGCACATAAAGTATTTCAAATGAATCTCTCCGAATTTCATCCCGGAAATACGTTTGATAAAAATTTCCCGCCGAAACTGCTCAAAATAAAGCAAATTCATAGTCCGAAACAATAACACAGAAGTTACTATTCCCAATATGCATGCCGCCAGTGATGCCATCACTTCTGTACGAATCCTGTCAAATTGCTTGTAATAAAGGCCGGCACTGTCTTTAATATAAGAAACCCAGACATAAGTGTTGTGCTTTTTAAGTAATGCGATTGTATTATCATAATTCTTCAAAAATAAATATGGCAAATAGAGCATTCCCGTCCAAAAGCGACGTGCTTCAATTGTTTGTCCCATAGAAACAGGTGTTACCACGACAATGATTGGTTCCTTTACATATTGTTGCGCCGAAATAGAAGTATTATTATAAATAAAATACGATTGCTCTCCTTCCGTATAATCAACAATCGCTGATGCCGGTGCCGGAATAATCCCATCTTCAGCAGAGCCTTTCCTGTATTTCATTATATCATCTGTATACATTGCTTTATAATAATCTGTCTGTTCTTTTAATTTTTCCGGCAGTAAAAGCCCAAATTCACCTTCTTTTAAATGATTAAGTCGCTCCCTGGTTTCCGGACTAATCCTTATTTTTTGATATTCCAAATAGTTTGGTGTAACATAAATCGTATTTCCGCCCGGGAAATAATCGGTCAGCTTTTCCTTATCCGTTGCACCAATGATATTTATTAAATTATGCTTTACCAGTAGTGCCTGATTCTCTTCCACCTCTTCTTTAATAAATGCATACCACATCTTGTCCCGGATATCCTGCTGCTTTTGCGTGGCCTGAAAGGCTGCTTCATTAAAAGAAATATTGACCCAATCCTGTTGTTTCTCCCAATCCTTTTCAGCACTGCGCTGCGCTTGCAGCAATTGATAATAAATAACGCTTTTCTCTGCCAAAAATCCCACAAACACAAGTGCCAACAGCTGACCCGTCAGGAGAATTCCCACCAGACTCTTTAAGGGGAGTTTCCCTTTTATAATGCTTACCAGACTCATTCTTTTTAATCCGATGATATACACCAAAACAAGTAGTCCTGAAATTCCCAACAAACTTAATTGGTAAACAAATAATCCCAGCCACAACAAAAAATAAAACTTTACATACCAAATGCGAAAATATAGTAATCCACCACTACCGACAAGTGCCAGGGCTCCCATTGCCATCAAACAATTTTTGCTATCCGCCCAGACCGCTCGAATGATAATAGAAGATAATTTTTCACCATCCATCCGCCGAACACCTGCATATCTTAATTCTTTAATTCTGGTAATCAGCGTTAATGCCGCAAAAGTCAAAATAAACATCAAAATTGCCAAAAACATATAGCTGCCAGAAATAAGAAAGAAAAGCATTCCCAGGACAGAGTACTGCCCGCCTTTCCTTGCTTCATAACCCTGTTTATTCAAAAAATCGGCCACTGTCTTGGCAGATAACTCCCCTTTTACAATTAAATAGCTGCCTGCCGGGTCGCTTGCTTTTGCTGTTTCAGACTCAGCTACAATAAGCCCCTCCGGTAATTCACCACACCCATAGGCTTCATAAGTAAAATGAACTTTCCCCTCTTTATTTGGCTCTACAATTCGTCTGGCAATGATACTATCATTTTTTTCAGCCAATTGACTGAGATTTTGTGTTAATACCTCTCTGTCCACAACTGCACTGCCCTCTTTGGTTCCCTGAACATAAACAGAAGGATAACTGAAATACTGCAATTGCTGCCGAAAAGTAGTAATTCCCCAAATCAGATAAATCGCTATCAGCAATGTAGAGAGATAAATAAACCATTGTTTCATTTGTTTTTCTTTTCGGATCTAAAATCTGCTTATTTTTGCTATATTCCTTTTCTTGATTTTGTAAAATTCCTCACTGCAAAACACAATTATTGTCAGTATCAGAATACTCTTTTGCTTGAAAACGCTCTTTGTCCTCAGCAGGCAAAGAGCGTTTGTTTAGTTATTTTTCTCCAATATCCCCTTGATGGTCGGTGAATAATAGGGATGGAGGACAAAAACAGTATCGGAAAGGATATTCAAATTCACAACATAATATCGTTCCTGCTCTGCCCATACAACATAGGTTTTTGCGGTATTGCCCGGTTGGCTCTCTTTGGGGAATAAATAAATTGTAAAATTCTTATTCTCATCTACCTGTTTTGCTTTCTCCAAATCGACAATGACCTCATGAGCATTTAACAGTTCATATTGCAGCTGGTAGGAGTCTTCCAAACTCAAACTATAAGAATTTTTCCCATTACTGATACTAGCACCGAACCCGATCTTTTCTTCCTTTGAAAGTTCCTCTGTTTTTGGGGATGTGTCCTCTGTTTTTTGACAACTCACCAAAGTTATCAGCATAAATACTATAAAAATAATTGTTTTTTTCATAAACAACCTCCTGCCTTTAAGCGGCAATTACTGTTACTACTTCCATTTTACTCTTTTCCCTGCTCTTGTAAAGCCCTTTAGCACGAGATGTAGCTTTCAGGGGTATGAAATGTCAAATTGGAAAAACATCTGAAAAATAGTATACAGTTATTGCACTATCACCGGATACAGCCTGTTTGCTCCAAAAGGTGAGGAATATCGATCTGGTTAAGAGTCCCGGGTTTTCCATAGGTAACAAAATGGAGCACATATGCCGTTTCAGCCTGAAATACATTGACCGAAACATTAGAAGGTAAAATCTCTGCCGGAATCTCAATCTGCTTTGTCGCAGTATTTCCTCCGTACATCATATGCATCTCAAATTCAATGTCTGATTCACCCTTCACATCATAGCGTCTAATGCCCGCCATTCGCATCCAGCCCATGGCAATATATTGCGCTTTTGAATTCGGGACACACACTTCCGTCACCTTCCATATTCCATACTTATCTTTAGTCAAACGTAAAAATTTTATCATGTTTTCATACTGAAACACAACTCTATATTCATTGCCATTATCGTCAATGCCTGTATCAACATAAGTGATCGAATCTTCAGAAAACCCTGCACGGCTAAGGGCAATCCTGTAACTGTTGTGGTAAGCAAAAATAGCCACAAATATCAGCCCCAATAAAAGCGCTAACAGGCCGGTAAAAGTGCGTTTCTGCATATATGTCACCTCCTGAAAATTATTCACAGTGAAATGGGAATGCAGGGAATGTCAAAACCAATGCATTTTAATCTTCATATGGTATTATCATTATTTTACAACAGCGGCATATATATGCATGCGGCCATTGTCGTTCCAAGGATAAGAAGTCTGGTGGAAACTGTATTGCTCTTTTACGCTTCATTGCATGTTCAAAATACAAAATCGGAACACTCTCGCCTGCCGGCAGGTAATAATTCCCTCCTCTGCTTCGAAAAGTTCCCTCTTCTAAAGTCTTTCCACAAAATGGGCATACTTGTATCATCATCTTCTTCCTCCCGATTTTAAGTGGCAATTATTGTTACTATTTCCATTTTACTCTTTTCCCTGCTCTTGTAAAGCCCTTTGGCACGAGATGTAGCTTTCAGGGGTATGAAATGTCAAATTGGGAAAAATATAAAAAAAGGGCTATTGCAAACTATAGATTTTACCCAAGATATGGTGGTTAATCACCAGGATTATATCTTATATGAAAATCTTAAAATGCAATCGCTCCTTTTGCCTATGTCAGTGGATATATAATTGTTGCTTCAAAACGGCCATCCCTTGCTGTCAGCTCCATACTTCCACCTGCCCGCTCTACGACCTGGCGGACACTTTTTAAGCCCAGGCCATGATCTGCTTTTTCCGCTTTGGTGGTTTGAAATCCCCCGCCTCTTTGCTTTCTCGCGCCCTGATAGGAATTAATAATGTTGATAAGCAAACCCTGTTTGCCATAATGAATTTTGATCCTTAAATACCTTTCCTTTTCACATTCCGCAACCGCTTGCAGGGCATTGTCCAGTAAATTCCCCAAAATAATGGTCATATCCGTCATTAGCAGTTTCATATCCTGTGGCACTTGAATATCCAGTACCGGCTCTATTCCCTGTTCCCGTAAGCCGGAAAGTTTAAAATTAAGGATGCTGTCCAGTCCGGAATTGCCGGTAAATATTTCTCTCTGCCAATTGATGCTACCCAGCAGGCTTGTCACATAATCCGCTACTGCCAGGTCATCCGTTTCCTGGCTAAGCGCCTGCAAAGTCACTAAATGATTTTTCAGGTCATGCCGCAAAATCTTCTGCTGCATAACTGCCTCCTGCATCAGTTCTGCCTGCTTTTGATAAAAGGCCCGCTCCTGCTCCGCCAGTCGTTTCTCATTTTCCATTAAAAACGAACCATAAAGCACATCATACATTACCACAAACATAAAGCAAACACCCAGTGCAATCAAAGTTAAAACCGACATTTCCACTTCTGAAAACATATTTTTTTCAAGAATCAACAAAATCCCATAAAGCAATCCGGCAATGCTGCTGCCGGTAGCAACCCAGTAAAATAGTGGTACTTTGATATTTTTTTTTAGATTTCTTCTTTGCCGAATAATCAGTACAAGAATCAAACTAATCACCACATAGAGCACGAGGGAAGCCTCCGACTTCCTCTCATAATATCGAAACAAAGAGAAGCCCAATCTCCCAAAAGCACTTGTCCCAAGCAATTCTGCCAATAAAAAAATCATACTCGTCAAGCCCGTAAATATCATTCGTTTTCCTAAATATGCAATATAATTCAACGAAATAAGGAACATCAAAATCAAACTGCTTATCATCAATACAATCGGAATCCGAAACCACAAAAAGAAAAATACCGACAGCCCATAATAAGCGATATAGGAAATCAATTCTACAATCCTGCTTGTTCTCTGCTCCTCAAAAAAGAGATGCATGGTCAAATACAGCAGGATGGTCATAAAAAACTCGGCCACCAGATACAGCATATGGTATAAATCCATTGGTTTCCCCCTTTCTACCGTCGTTTATTTCCCTTCCCTAAGTAGCGGCTCAATTTTTCCACCATCTTTTTTGGCTCTATCCCGCTCCAGGAGTGACACATGGCTCCCTCCGTTTTCGCTATTTACTACGCAATACTTCCCATTCGCAACTTACTTTGTAAAGTTGCTTGCGGTTACACATTCGGTTGAAGTACTCTGTCCTTCTGCTCAGTATGCTACCTGGCTTTCATTCCCACCCATTTAACACACTAAAAAAGTCTATTCCAAGCAACGTAAGAAAATTGAGTAATTATAATTCTTTTTCTATATTCATAATCTTCCGGCTAAAATCTGCTCTCCGCAGACGACTAATGGGAATTGATGTTTCTATGCCATGCAGGCGGATATTGCAGCCCCGGATTTTCTCTATTGCATAATAATTCACCAGATATGCCCGATGCGGCTGTAGAAAAGAGTAGTCGGCCAGCTCCGTTTCAATCCGGGCTAATGTGTCTGCAAACTCAACCATCCCTTGTCTGGTCATCATCTTAATCTTTTTGCCATTGCTTTCAAAATATAAAATATCCTTAATTACAGCATAACAAATATCATTACCGATCTTATAGCAAAACTTTTTATTACCGCTGAGTAATCGCTCATAAGCAATATCCAGCACTTTAGCCAATTTCTCATATTGGACCGGCTTTCGCAAAAAATGCAGCGGATGCACCTCAAACAGTTGCATTTCATATCCCTCTTTGCCGGAAATATAGACAATTTCTGTCAAATGATCCTTTTTCTCATCCCGTAGCCATCTGCCAAGCTCTACACCACTGACTTGATTCATTTCAATATCCAGTAAAATAAGGTCAACGCCGCCAACTTCCTCTATCTTTGCCTGCAATTCCTCCCCCGAAGCAAAGCAGTGGTAGGTTACTTCCCTATTTGTCTGGGTCTGATAGCGCCAAAGTATTTGCTCCATCTCCTGCCTGATGATTGCACTGTCATCACAAATTGCTATATACATACGCTTTCCTTTCCATTGCTCAACTTTTTCGCCGTCTTTTGAGGACTGGTGAAATGGCCCCCCCTTTTTTTAAGCTGGCGGCACCAGATTGCGGTCGGACATACCTCCACGGCTTTTCTGTCCGGGTAGGAACCCGCCTTTCGCCACTTACTTCGTAAGGTGGCTTGCGGTTGCACCTGCTTTCGCAACTTGCTGTGTAGCACATGCCAAAAAAGACTGTTCCGGGGAATGTGGGAAAATTGAGTTCTTTCTTATCTTTTCCAGTATACTAAATTTTCAAACATATTTCAAATGCTGTGCCGTCTTCACACTATTTCCTTTGTTTCATAAGTGAGCAAATCTTTTTTGGTACTATATAGATATCAGGCCATAGTTTCCCTTTTATGCCATCCATTCTAAGGATTTTATCCATTTCTGTTCCTGTCTGGTGTCTGCATTTTTCGCTGGCTTCTGACCATAAATTCTTAAAATACAAAAAACTACAAGGAAGTGAGAGAATATAAAGTAGTGTTTGCCCCAAAATTATTCCCAATTTTGTCACAGATATCAAGATATATAAAATAATTTGCACCATTCCTCAGCGGCTTTAATATCATATGAAATTTCCCGCAAAAAAACCATCTGTCAAGAGCACCGACAGATGGCTTTTTTCTTATTTTCTATTTTCTACCCCAATTCCGGAGTTGGAAATACCCGAATCCCCTGCTTTTCCATGTCTTTGACTTTACCCAAAATCTTCTCTAAGCGTGCCATTATATCACGGGAGAGTTCTTTGGCTTTTGCCAGCTCATTTTGAGCACCACCGGTATCGCCTTCACGCAACGCTTCTTCAATCGCATAGGCCTTGGCATGCAGACGCATATGGACATCATCAATGTCATCCCAATCCTTTTTAATTTCTTTAGCCTCAATTTTTAAAGAGCGATAAAAATGTCCAAATGCACATTTATTGCCATTAGCCTGAATCGGGCGAATCTCACCACTGTTAACCACTTCTTCCAGTGTATTTAACCAAATATCATGCGAATCCAGAGCGTTTCTGACAATATCAATAAAAGTTTGATTGGTCAGCGGGGCAATTCCCTGATTTTGCACCTCCACCAAATAATGAGCTGTCGCCGAAATGGTATCGTCCATCTCCGAAATATTGCCGGCATAGCCTTTGGCCTCCTGAGCTCGCTCCGACAAAAGTACCGACTGGTGACTGATGGCCTCTGTTTCTTCGGCCACTGTATTAATAGCGGCTGTGATCTCCTGAGTAGCCCGGTTAAGATTGACAATCAATTCTGACAAATGTTTGATATTATCTAAAGTAAATTCGGCATGTTCTACATTCAGTTCCACTGTCTGCTGAATACTTTCAATGTTTTCTTCCATGTCCTGAATTGAGGAGATCGTTTGCTCGACACTGACAATTCCTTCATCACTGGCATTGCGAATAGTGGTAGTAAATGCCTGCATTTCTTTTAATTTCCCCTGTGTGCTTTCTGCCAGTTTTCTGATTTCTTCAGCTACAACCGCAAAGCCTCTTCCCTGCTCACCGGCTCTGGCAGCCTCAATACTGGCATTTAAAGCCAGGAGGTTCGTTTGCTCGGCAATTGCCTGTACCCCTTTGACGATCTGATCCACATCATCAGCCGTCTGCTTTAAGACTCCGATTTTTTGTCCCATATCGGAGGAATTCTGGGATACGACCTGTTTAATATTAATAATTTGATTGACATTTTTCTTATTTTCTTGACTAATGCTGAGCAGACGTTCTGATTTACCGATTACCTGTTCCATAATTTCAGCACTTTTTTCTACCACTTCGCCAATTTCTGTAACTCCGGCTGAAGTTTCCTCCACCACTGACATATTGGCCAAATTGGAATCTGCCAATTTAGAAGCCACTTCCGCCAATTGGTTGGCAATATAAATAATTTTTACTTCCAGATTGCTTAATCCGGAAATGCCCTTGATCAGTTCAAGCAGTAAGCCATTATTCTGAGTTTGCAGTCCTGCATTGATTTTGAATAAATTATAAATTTCCTGTTGCTTTGTATTAGCAAAATGCGGTTCCGGCGGATAATTGCCCTTTAAATTCTCGCGTACAATTTGGTTTAATGCCTGAATATCTTTATTGCCTGATCCAATCCCTAACATATTTCATTCCTCCTTATTTTATCCATTTGCTTGAAATTTATCCTTTATCAATTGTTACTTCCATCCAAATAAGTGCTTATACTAAATCACTCATTGTAGTTCCCCGACACTCCGTAAGCCGATTGCCCTGTGAACATGGACTTTGTTTAGCAAAATCAATTGTCTGACAGTGAAGCGCCCATGTTTTTCACCCTCAAAACCTGACACTTTGAGTTTTTCGTGCAAAAATCTTTAAAAAAAACACATAAAAAAGGAATTTCTATTATTGTCTGTATCGAATTGACTTCTCTACATTTAATTAAGAAATTCCCTTTTAATTACTAGTCTTTATTCCATCCAAATATGATAATCCGGTATCGCCGATAGCGCCTCACTATTTTGCCCTACTTACATCGGTAACAAGGAATGATTTGTGCTTAGAATTCCTCTACGAAAAGCTCAAAATATTCTTGCGCATGTTTACAAGCCGGACAAATTTTGGGAGCGGAAGTACCTGTGGTAATATACCCACAATTGCTGCAAATCCACATTTTTTCTTCAGTTTTGGTGAACACTTGCTGCTTTTCCACATTATCTGCCAATTTGCGATATCTTTCTTCATGATGCTTTTCAATTTCAGCAATCAAGCGGAAAGATGCAGCCACAGCCTTAAATCCTTCCTCTTCCGCAACTTTGGCAAACTCCGGATAAAGCTCGGTCCATTCTTCCTGTTCACCGTTAGCCGCCGAAATCAAATTCTCCAAGGTATTGCCCAATGCAATCGGATAACATGCACCATTGATTTCAATCATCTCATCTTTGAAATCATTTGCTAAATGCTTATAGAATACTTCGGCATGTTCTTTCTCATTATTAGCAGTTTCTGTAAAAATATTGGAAATTTGTATAAATCCTTCCTTTTTGGCAATACCCGCATAATAAGTATAGCGATTCCGGGCTTGTGATTCACCGGCAAATGCCTTTAACAAATTTTCTGCTGTTTTTGTACCTTTTAAACTGGCCATAATAAACCTCCTTCAATCCTTTATGCCTGATCCGGCATAATTTTCATTAACCTTTCCTGCCTGGGAGTAACCAACTCCATTTCTTAAATTCTCCATCATTTCCGCTTCGGGCAATTCAGAAAATTCAAAAAAGATTTAACCTGGATTTAATATAGCACAGTTTTTTAAGATTGTCAACATTTTAACTAATTGATAAGGGATATCAATCTCAATTCCAGAGCCACTTTAAGTCTTTATGCCAAGGTGCCAATCGGGTCCCATGGTTCCAGTTCAATAACAGGCTGGGTCAGTGCCTCCAGCCATTTGGCATCCACATATTTCTTGTCAATCATGATCTGATAGACAAATTCGCTGAACCACTGATCACTCATTGAAAAAACTCCTTCTTGACCACGCTCTTTCCCCCATGAATTTTCGACCTGCCAATTTATTGGGTTGCCCTCATCATCAAGATTGACTCCGGTAAAAACCATCGCATGGGTCAGGCAGCTTTCACCATGAGTTAAGCGTTCTCCCTTTGTCCATGGCAGCATCGTTCCCACTACTGTTTCAAAACGATATAACTCATGGTCCATTAAGCCATTATCACGACCAATTTGCTGGCCCATATCACAGCCAAACCAAACCGGTTCACCATCTTTGATGGCCGCAATCGCAGCCGATTTTAATACTTCAATTGGTGTATTAACATAGCAGATCGGACGCAAGCCCTTGATTGAGCCCAGGAATTTAACAGTATAAGCTCTGCCATAAGGTTTATCCTCAGTCGGCGCATTGATTACACTGATTTTATCCTCCAACTTCCAGCCAACCATTTCTGCAAAAAAATCTTGCGGAGTCATTTCCGGCAAACGGCAAAATTCTTTTTCTTTATTTTCGAACTCATATCTAACTTTGACCGGCGGTTTACCAAAAGCCTTCACCAAAAGATTATACACCGTTGACAGCTGCTTTTCTTTTAAATCTTTCAGTTCAGCAGTCGTTGCTCCATTGGCTGCCGCTTTTCTGATTTCCAAGGCAAAATAGCGCAAATAACTATTTAATAATTTATTTAAATCCGCACTGGCGGTTGAATGAAAAGTATCCGGCATGGCTTCTTTAGGCACAATTCCATATTTTTCAAATAAACCGGCCACCATGTCCCATTGTCCGCCATCCTGAATCGGGGTAGCCAGTAAATGGGCCAGCAAACGTGAAGTCAGCTCCTCCTGTACCGTTTCTATGATGCTTTCTAAAAAGTAATTCGAGCGCTCCAGTTTATCCCAGAAAAAAATATAAGTCTGTGAAAATTCCAGGCTCTCAATATTATGTTTTTTCATGGCCGCAACCCGGGCGGCATTGAGGGCTGCAAAAATCCAGCAGCGACCACTTGCTTTTTGATTAGTCATCTGGCCGCGTAAAGTTTTATCAGAAAACTGAAAATCATGCCGACGGATACTATCTTGATTAGTTGCCGCTTCAGACAGTCCAACTTTGGCAATCGCTGCTTCAATGACATAGTTGGCCGGATTTTTATCATATTCCTGTTCCAATTTTATTACTAATTCTTTAGTTACTCCCATTTTGATTCCCTTCTTTCTAAAATTATGTTTAAGGTATCCTCTTTTTGTTTTTCTATTTCTCATCCAGCTTCAGGACACTCATAAATGCCTGTTGTGGGATCTCTACACTGCCAACCTGGCGCATTCTCTTTTTACCCTCTTTTTGTTTCTCTAGGAGCTTACGTTTCCGTGAAATATCACCGCCATAACATTTGGCCAGTACATCTTTACGTAAAGCTTTAACGGTTTCCCGGGCAATTACCTTATTGCCAATGGCCGCCTGGATCGGAATTTCAAATAAATGTCTGGGGATCTCCTCTTTCAGTTTTTCGGCGATCTTTCTTCCCCGGTCATAGGCTTTTTCGCTATGTACAATAAAGCTGAGTGCATCCACGACTTCCCGGTTAATCATAATATCCAATTTCACCAGATTCGATGGTTGATAGCCGATTAACTCATAATCCAGAGAGGCATATCCTCTGGTCCTGGATTTTAAGGCATCAAAAAAATCATAAATAATCTCATTCAGCGGCAATTCATAAGTAAGCTGGGCTCTGTTTTCTTCAATATATTCCATATGCTGATACACGCCCCGCCGTTCCTGACAAAGCTCCATAATACTGCCCACATATTCTTTGGGTGATAAAATCTCAGCCTTGACAATTGGTTCCTCCATTCGGGCAATCATTGATGGATCCGGCAGCTCGGTCGGATTTGACAAATCAATCTTTTCACCATTCGTCTTATAAATATGATAAATTACCGATGGGGCAGTCGTCACCAAGTCCAGATTAAACTCGCGCTCCAGTCGCTCCTGAATAATTTCCAGATGAAGGAGACCAAGAAAGCCACAGCGAAAACCAAACCCCAGTGCCACCGAGGTTTCCGGTTCAAAAATCAGTGAAGCATCATTTAATTGGAGCTTATCCAGTGCATCCCGCAGATCCGGATATTTTGCTCCATCGGCCGGGTAAATGCCACAATATACCATGGGCAATACTTCTTTATATCCCGGAAGCGCTTCTGCACAAGGATTGGCTGAATTAGTAAAAGTATCTCCCACCTTGGTATCTTTCAAATTCTTAATACTGGCCGTAATATAACCTACGCTGCCGGCAGTTAATTCCTCACCGCTGATAAATTGTCCCGGTGCAAAAAATCCAACTTCCACCACTTCAAATTCTTTGCCGCTTGCCATAAAGCGGACGGTGTCGCCCTGTTTTACCCGGCCGTTAAAAATCCGGCAAAAGACGATTACTCCCCGGTAGCTGTCATACAGCGAATCAAAAATCAGGGCTTGCAGCGGTGCATTCACATCACCGGACGGTGCCGGTACCTTAGCCACTACCTGCTCCAAAACATCTTCAATATTTAATCCTTCTTTGGCGCTGATTTGCGGTGCATCAGCTGCTTCAATTCCAATAATATCCTCAACTTCCTGAATTACCCTCTGCGGCTCAGCACTTGGTAAATCAATCTTATTAATAACCGGCACAATTTCCAGATTATGTTCCAACGCCAAATATACATTTGATAAGGTTTGCGCTTCAATTCCCTGAGCTGCATCAACCACCAGAATCGCGCCCTCACATGCCGCCAGCGAGCGTGATACTTCATAGTTAAAGTCTACATGACCAGGAGTATCGATCAAATTAAAAATATACTCTTGTCCATTCTTAGCTTTGTATACCAGTCGCACAGCCTGCGATTTGATGGTAATTCCGCGTTCCCGCTCCAAATCCATGGTATCCAAAATTTGAGCTTTCATTTCCCTGTCTGTCAAAAGTCCGGTCTTTTGAATAATCCGGTCAGCTAAAGTTGACTTACCATGGTCAATATGTGCAATAATCGAAAAATTTCTAATATTCTCTTGTTTCATTCTTTTATCCTTTCCTCGAGGGGATTTCTTTTTTGTATTATAATAGGAAATCCCATATTTTTCAAGTGCTTCCACTCAGAAAAAGCCCAACAATTATTTCCTGATCCACCGATTATCTTTTTCACATTATTGCCGATATAAAATTTATTAGTCTTAGAAGCACTCGAATTTTGATAACACTATCAACTACTGAATGGAATTGCTTTTCCTTCTTTCCCGAATATGGGAGCCAATAGATTACTCAGAAGCGAGGATATACATGAATAAAACAAGTAAAAAGGCCCCTCTCGGACAGAAAATTCTCTATCCGATCTTATTAATGGTCTTATTTCAAATATTTATTTTTTGGCTTTTTGTTTTTCAGCTTGGTCTCTTTGACAGTGTAGTTGAGCAATCACGGGGATTTTTCCTGCAAAATGCTTCCATCGACTCCAAGCAAATGGACAACGAAATGTGGCTGCATTTTTCTGATTTATCTGTTTTTTCTAAATCCGTTTCCGCCTTAAAAAAAGAATATTTGCAAGCTTTGGAATTTGGATATCCATTAATGATTCAAAATCATATAATCACCAATTTAGTCCAGGAAAGCACAGCTCTGCATATTGATGGAGTTTACTTAGAATTATTTGAAACCCCTGACAAACGGGACAGTTTACATTTTCGGGTAGACCCAAACAAACTCAGCACCTTGGCTGCTAAAGCCAATCCTGATTTCTCAACTGATGTAATGCCCACATTTACCAAATTCTCTTATAACTTCCGTGATGAAAATCCCGACTTCCGAAAATTCTTAAAGCAAATTGAAGAGTTAAATCAAGATCCTAATTCTTATGATTTATTTGAACATGGTAACTGGAGTTTCGTTTTAAAAATGGACGATCAAACAGAATCCCTTTTTTATGCCATTCCCTTAAATTATAAAAAAGTACAATATGGTATTTTAGCAGTCGAAATTTTTACCTCCCGCTTTGCCGATATTATGGAAAATTCTGCTTTTCCTGAAAATTTTCCGCATCAAGGTTTATTGATTCATTATGATCGGGTCACCAAAGGATATGAGATCATTTCTGAAGTAACTTATAATATGCCAATGGTTGAACGTCAGGCTCTCGACGAGGTGATAGCCCCTGTATTGACCGGCCTTAGCAACTCCGCCAAATATAGCTTCGAATCAACCATCCACAACCAGCGCTATTTTTGCTCAGCCAATCGGCTGATTAATTCTTCAGCCGAAATTGTACCTTTTTCAACCGTTAGCTTCTATTATTTAACTTTATCGCCAAATAATGTAGTCATGCACGATTCCATTTTGCTACGCCGAACCTTCCTGTTTTTAGTAATTTTATTTATTTTATTCAGTGTTATCATTTCATTGTTCATCACCAAACAGGTGGTATCGCCGATTTCCGTTTTAACTTCGGCTATTAAGCACAATGATTTCGCGCAATCGGATAAATGTCTGCCTGATACCGGTATTACTGAAATTGACATTTTAACCTCTACCATTTCCTCACAAAACAAAAATCTGGAAGACTTTCACCAAATGATTACTGATACCATGATTGCCAGTGAGATCAATTTAGTGACTTTCTATACGGATAAAATTGATAAAATCACTCATGGTTTTGGTACTTTCCGGGCTTTACTGGGTACCGATTTTTCAGAGGATTATGTCTTAAAATTTTCTGAGGAAGAATTTGCTGAGCTGGAAAGAAAACTTTATCAAAATTTCAAACTATATTCTTCTTATTGCAGTCAGACAAACGGCAATGCCCTACAAACCGACATTTATTTTGACAGTCAGCAGCAAAAGTATATCTGCGTAAAATCGCGTGAAATGGAACATGGCCGGACCCGGGTATTTTTAGATTACACCAGCTATGTGTTAGAGCAAGAACAAATAAAAAAAGAAAGAGACCATGACGTGCTGACTTCATTGCTTAATCGTTTCTCTTTTACTCAAAAGGCAATTGATTATTTAAATGACCATCCCGGTCAAGCAGTTGGAATGGCAATGTGGGATTTAGACTTTTTAAAAACGCTGAATGATACCTATGGTCATGAAATGGGCGATTTATATCTTTGCACTGCCGGTGAAATCCTCAGCCAGCTAAATCCGGATAAATCCTTTGTCGCCCGGGTATCCGGGGATGAATTTTTTGCTTTCCTGTTTGACTATGACAGCAAAGAAAGCATGGTAAATGATATTAATATCACTCACCAAAGGCTGAATCAGGCTTCGATCCGTTTAACAAATGGGCATTTTTATCAAATGAGCGCTTCCTGTGGCTATACTTATTCAAATAAGGATTCTTATGATGAATTAAAACGCAAGGCTGACTCAGCTATGTATCATTCAAAAAAATCAGCCAAAGGCAGTATTCATGAATATATAAGTTAAGTTTTTCATATGTTTGGCCAATAATCATAAAGGCATATGTTTTCTGCTTCCTGAGACAGAAGCAAAGAAACATATGCCTTTTATTATTGTTCCAGCAAATATTCCAGAGCCAACTTGGCCATATTTTGTTCAGGTTTGATCTCTTTTTGAATTCTCACCCGCCAGTTAAAATGAAGCAGTTCAGGGATGGAAATCAATGTTTCTACTGATTTCCTTAGAAAATCAACACTTTGTGGGTATTGTTCAAAAATATCCCCACACAGCACAATCACCCCCGGATTAAATAAAACCACCACCTGCGAAAGGGCAATTGCTAATTTCTCCAATCCTTCTTTCAGTACAGCCATAGCAATTTTCTCTCCTGCTTGAGCCTGCGCACAAATATAATTTAAACTGACTTCTTTTTGGCCGCTGCGTTTACGATACTCTTCTTCCATAACCGAACGGGCCATATAAGATTCCAAATGTCCTTTCTGTCCACAGCTGCAAATTCTACCTTCCGGCTCAACCAGTAAATGGGCAAATCTGGCTGCCATATTACTTTCACCACGGATCATTTGCCGGCCACTAATCATTCCTCCACCGACGCTTTCATCGACAAACACATAAACTAATTCATCCGTATATGGAAATGCTCTGGCGTAAACATATTTTAAATCCATATCAACATTGTTTTCCAGAAAAACAGCACATTCAAAAATTTTCTTAACCGAATCAACAATCGGAATAACTTCCTGAGTTTTCTGTGAGTAAATTACCGTTCCCTTTTGGCGATTGACCACACCTCTGATCGCAATGCCCACACTAATGTATTTTTCAGTTGAAATCCCGCTTTTGGCAATAGCTTCATTAATAAATTGATGCAGTACCCGCAACAGGTCCTCCGCCGACTCCACCTCCCAAATATTGCCTTTTACTTCATAGATGACTTCATCCTGTAAATTTTGAATGCACAGGCTTAAACTACGGCGACTAATATTAATACCCATACTATAGCAGCTATTTTTACGAACATTTAATAACACTGGTCTGCGGCCAACAAAAGTAATTTCCTTTTTCTCTTCATATACCAAGCCCGCCTGAACCAGTTCTTCGACTGCTCTGGTTACCGAAGCCGGAGATAAATGCAAACTTTTTCCTAACTCGATTCGGGAAATTCCTCCACTCCTTAAAATCAAGCTAAAAATTTTCAAGCGATTTTTCGACTTAATTTGTGATTTTCCTTTTTGGTGAACGGTTAATATTTCCATATTCACATCCTTCCATTCGCCCGCCGGCAGAGACACCACAAAATTTTCACTCTTTCCGAACGACCAAAAATGTCATTTTTATTCTTTTTTTATCTCTACTTCTATTTTATCTCCAATTCTTTTGTCTGTCAATTATTTGCTTTCTATTTACCCGAATTTTCTCTCAAAAAATATTTCTTTTCCCTTTTTTGACAATTTTTGCTGATTTTTGCTTGCATGTTGCTGGGTTTTCGATTACAATGAAATTAAAAATGGGGTGTTTTAGGCTTAAACACAGGATAATTGGGTTTATACCTGTGTTATACTTACAGAAAAATTGCTTTCTCCCGATATAATGAATAATAGTTATTTAAGGAGTCCATTATGAAACGTCAAAATTATACTCGATTATCAATTTCTATGATCTTATTTCTCTCTTGTTTGGGGGTTTTATATATTACTACTACCAGCTTTGCTGAAAACGGCAAGCAGCTTCCGCTTTCGGAAACACCAGTTGTGTTGGAAACTACCTTGACTGCATCCTTAGACAAAAAGGACGAAATCCCTGCATTGCCTTTCCTGCAGCCCGAATTAAATGACTTTGCCGACAGTCAAACCCTGAGATTTTTATCAAATCAAGAGGCTTTGGCTCTGCTGGTCAGCAAAGCAAATTTACAACCGACTGCGGACAATCATCTTCGGCCCATGCAAGAAGTTAGTTTAATGGAATTTTTAAAGCTGTCTCTGCAATGGTTGACTACATATTCTGCTGAAAACAACCTGTCCCCAATAAATATTGCCACCATTGAAAGTACAGGCTTAAAATCAATGGTGACCAGCGGTCAAGCAATTACCATCGAAAATTTGGTAAATTGGGGCTTTGCTGATGATCTTCAGACACTTTTACAGGCTGCTGCCTGTGATATTCCGTTGTTTTCACATAATCCGGCAGATTACAGCCATCCGGTTCAGCGTTGGCAGGCTGTACTTATTATCAATAAATTGGCCGAAAGTAAACTTGGGGAAACAGTCGATTCATCAGTTGATTTAGAAGACTATATCGAAAATGCTTTTAGCCTGCGGTTTCATCCCTGCACTGCAGAAATTGGCCAGGCTTTCGCCCGGGGTCTATTATCCAATCAAGAATTCTCCGTTTTTGTGCCCGAGCTTTCTTTCACGCGCAGCCAAACTGCTGATCTTTTAAGTCGTTTATTTGTAAAAGAAAAACGGGTAATCAATTCCAAACGACTGCGCGAAACTTTAAATGATTTAAACCTTGACTACTATAGTAAAGCTATTTATTTATTTAATAACAGCCATAAAAATACAGTTTTTGCTTTTAATGAAAATATCCAGCTTCCGCCGGCTTCACTGACCAAACTAATGACAGTTTATGTGGCAATTGAACATATTCCTGATTTAAAGGCAAAAGTTTCCGTTTCTTCTTCTTTTCGGCAAAGAATGATTCGCTCCGGCGCAAATATTGCCGGTTTTTATGCAAATGAATCGGTTACTTATGAGGATCTATTATATGCTACTTTATTATCTTCAGGTGCTGAAGCAGCCGGGACTTTAGCTATTCGTCTGGCAGGCCGGGAATCCGTCTTTATTGACTGGATGAACCAAAAAGCAGCTCAACTGGGAATGCAAAATACCGTTTTTAAAACAGTGGAAGGGCTCGATGCCAATGGTCAGTACACTACTGCCAAAGATATTGGGTTATTACTGGAAAGTGCCTTAAAAAACCCAACCTTTTATCAGATCGTCACCACACCTGCTTTTGTTACTTCACCAACCCGCTCTCACCCCAAGGGCATAAAATTACACAGCACAGTTTTAAAAAATATTGGTGAACATGAAGAACATGGTTTTCGTATTTTAGGCGGAAAGTCCGGCACTACTTCTAAAGCTGGTTTATGCTGGGCAACTATTGCTGAAAAAAATGGAAATGCCTACATTTTGGTAACATTGGGCGCTCCGCTGGATAATCTTTACCGTCCAACAATGTATCAAAAAATGGATGCCCTGAAAATTTATCAAAGAATTCCTGAAAAGGCGATGCCTGCCGGCAAGTAACAGCAAACATAAGAAAAATCCACTCAAATTTCCTGTCTTGCAAACCATTTTCCTTCTTTGACAAAAGAACGAAAGCAAAGATCCTCAAAAACCGCTCACCATCTCTTATCCCTTGGTAGCGGTTTTATACTATATTGTGTTATCTTTGAAATTGACTGATATTTTTTGGCTCTATATATTTTTATAATCTAAAATTTAACCATTAAATGATAGTAATTCTCATTTAAATTTGTTGAATTTTACCTGTTGACTTTTTGACTTTCTTTGATATAATTAGTTTCATAAATGATGTTGATTTTCATTATCAATGAATACAATACATTTAATGCTAAATGGCACTTATAGTGTCAGATAGCCTCCTTAAATAGCCTTACCTTATTAACCTTTGAAGATTATACTAATCTTCCCCCTCTAACCAAGGGATATAAAACGAGCGGCCTAACCTACCGCTCGTTTTATTTTATTGCCGGATTTCTATTTGCTACCTGACTTTAAGACTGTTCCAAAAAATGTGGGAAAGCCTGAGTAATTTATTTGTCAATAAAAAACAAAAAAGGCATTTATGAAAAAAATTTTGTTTTTTAGCATTAAGCATTTGTTTTATTTTAAGGAATGGAATTGCGACTCCGGTAATAAGACCGACAAGACAGAAAACGAAAGCCTATTGCAAAAAGAGCAGATTGGAAAGTAGGTATATTGGAATTGTTATTATGATTATTTCGTTAATTACCGAATGAGATTATATAAATGTCCAAATTGCAATCAATCTTTAGATATAAGAATTAATATAGACGAAAATATTTATTGTCCACACTGTGGTGATAAAATATGTTAGGTGGTATAAATTAAAAAAACATAAAAACTATTTACAACTGATTTAAATTGGTGTATAATTAATGCTCGTAAGATTTTTATTGTTGCGATATGGTGTAAAGGCTAACATGTATGACTCTGACTCATAAGATGTGGGTTCGATTCCCACTATCGCTGTTAAAGCAATTGACGATTCACAAATATGGTCAATTGCTTTTTATTTTGTTTTTTTATGTAAATATCATCCGCTAATACCATCATTCTGTTGCTGATGTATCGGTTGTGATATTTTTACTTGACAGTTTTTTTAAATCACGCTAAAATAATCTCGATATGATTGAATTATGATTGAGAAAATTCACTTTAAATTTACCATGCTTTTTAAAAAGTCCATAAAGCCTACTGTCAACTAATTTTCTCAATAATGCCCGAAAGGAATCCTATGAAAAAAACGGAACGTCACAACAAAATTCTTATGTTGCTGGACATGAACCAGCAAGCAACTTATCAGGAATTAACTTCCTACCTCCAAATATCTGAAGCAACTGTTCGCCGTGATCTTGATTCATTAGAACAAGCCGGGCAAATTATTCGATTTTGGGGTGGAGCTAAGAGAAATCCCAACCATCCAATTAATCAGCGTAACATTGTGGAAGGAATCCTCTCAAAAGAAAAAAGAGTGATTGGTGAAATTGCTGCCAGCTTGGTCAACAGTCACGAATTAATTTTTATTGGTTCCGGCACTACAACTTTAACTATGATTGACTATTTAACAGCCACTGACATTATGGTTGTTACAAATGGTATTCCCCAACTGGAGTCCCTGCATTCAAAAAAAATCAATGCCTTCTTACTCTGTGGTTTTTATAAAAGTTTTTCTTCATCTTTAGTTGGCCGTCAAACTATTGAAATGCTAGAAAAATATCAATTTGATAAAGTCTTCTTGGGAACTTATGGCTTAAATGAAAATTTAGCCCCTTTATCAGCTGATGAGTACGAACATGAGATCAAGAAAATCTGCCTTAAGAATAGTAAACAAAGCTATATTCTTGCTGATAATACAAAGTATAATCGTTCTTCTCTATATGTGCTGGAAAAAGAAAACTATAACAATTATACACTGATCACCAATCGGTTACCTGATAACAGTACAAATGCAGCTAAAATATTAAACGGTTTCCTAATCTCCAGTTCAGATTGTATGTAATTTTCAATCTTTTTTAGCTCAAACAATCATTACTTTATGATTGTTTGAGTTATTTTTATGTTTTTTATTGACATTTTTGATTGAAATATTTATGATAAGTTTAACAAATATAAAGGATTTTTAAAGGAGGTTATCTATGAAGCCGGTGGTCGATTTTTTAGTAAAGCAATTCCTTACTGAACCTGTCATACTTATAGGTCTTTTAATTGGCATTGGTTATATTTTAAAAAAGGAAAAGCCTACCAAAGTTCTGGTTGGTACTATCAGTGCTATGGTCGGTATTAGAATGGTATTATTTGGCGGATCTCAGTTTACCAGTACTTTTCGTCCTATTGCCGAAGCAGTTAGCAAGCATACAGGAATTCAAGGCTATATTATGGATTCTTATGCTATGAAGTCTACCACTCAAGAGGCCCTGGGAAACAAATTCGCCTTAATGGGCTATGTTTTTATTATTGCATTCTTAGTAAACTTAATTCTTGTTTATTTCGGAAAATATACTAAAGCAAAAGGAGTATTTTTAACCGGTAATGCCGGAACTGCTCACTCACAAAGTATTCTATGGCTTGTACTGTCAACTCTTTTAATCTCCGATTTACCCGCGGTAATCATTTCCGGAATTTTGGTTGGTACGTATTGGGCCTATTCTTCCACTATGGCTATTAAAGCGGTTGACAATGTAACAGATGGAGCTGGTTTTACCATTGGTCATAATCAGCAAATGGGAATCTGGTTTTTTGATAAACTTGCCCCTTTCTTTGGCAAAAAGGAACAAGATGCCGAAAATTTAAAGCTTCCGGGCTGGCTCAATATTTTTAACAATAATGTAATATCCGTTTGTATTATTATGTGGGTTTTCGTTGGAGCATTTATGATCCCATTAGGAACCGAAGGAATTAAAGAGATCTCCGGTGGTAAAAATCCTTTCATTTATGTATTTATGGTAGGAATTAACTTTTCTATGAATATGATTATCCTTTTAACTGGTGTTCGCATGATGTGTGCAGAATTAACGGAATCATTCAAAGGGATCCAAGACAAAGTTGTGCCGAATGCTGTTCCAGCCATAGATGTAGCTGCGCTTCTTGCTTTTTCTCCAAATGCCGCCACTTTGGGATTTATCTTCTGTACTGCCGGCACAGTTATTGCTATTCTTCTTCTAGCTGTATTTCAAAGCCCGATAATGGTTCTGCCCGGATTTGTTCCATTATTTTTTTCCGGTGGTCCAATTGGTGTCGTTGCCAATAAACGTGGTGGTGTAAAGGCAGTAGTGGTTTGCTGTGTTTTACTTGGTATTATTCAAACCTTTGGCAGTGTCTGGGCAATTAACTTAATGAATTATCCTAATGGTGTAGGTTGGTCTGGCATGTTTGATTTTTCAACATTCTGGCCTTTTATTACTGAAATTTTACGTATTATTAAGAATATAATAGAATAATATATTTTATTTCGCTCCATTGTTTACTCTAATTTACCATATCAGCGATTTACACAGGTAGTGTCAAGTGATTTATGAAAAAGTTTGCCAATAAAAAAAGAGACAAATGCCCCTTAAAAAACTGTAAATATAGATCGCTGAAGGCTCT